>NZ_FNDH01000075.1 GCF_900100485.1 Nitrosomonas sp. Nm132
CTGCGGGTTTGAGTTCGTCGGATAAACATAGGCGCGACGTTACTACAAAGCGGAGGATAAAACAAGATATCTCCATAATATTATGGCACTATATTGCGTATTTGAGCGCGCCACAAAATACAAATCTTTGTATATCAGTTAGTTAGAAATATACGAAACGGAAAAAGGGAGAGAATTTAGCAGGATGAGGTTAAAGATGGGATAGCCGCAGCCATGCGACAACGTGAATGGATTGATGACCTTTGGAATAAATCCAAAACATTTCATCTCCCCGTTAAATTTAACCCAATATTCAACCTAAATTCCTCAATTGAGATTTATGGTGAGAACAGCTGAAACCTAATACTGTAAACGATTTATGGCTAAATATATTAACCGCTTCTCAGCTGCCATATACAAGCTGAGAGCAAGGTGTGGCAACACTTTCAGCTGATTTTGATTGTTTCATTAAAATCTCACCCAACTGGTGATACTAAGAATCCCCTGAAACACCTTAATCTACAGGATTCTTGAACGGTTAAGAGACTTCAACTAAGGAAAATAGGTTCAATCCTTAATTGGTTCTAATGGAGAACCTGGGATAAATGCTCAAAAGAATCAAACAGGCAAAAAAATACCCTCAGAAATTACATTTCTGAGGGTATTGCTAATTTACTAGCTTATGGATTTGATTCTTCTTTCTGCTTGACTGCACTCTTTTCTTCCACATTTGCTACTGATGAATCATTTACCCTCAGATCATCGCGGATCTGCTTGATAGTACCCGGCCCGATACCACTCACTTTTTCCAAATCATCAATCGAGCTAAACATACCGTTCTGGCTCCGATATTCAACAATGGCTTTTGCCTTGGCTGGCCCAATTCCTTTCAGCACTTCAAGCTCAGATTGTGAAGCAGTATTAATATTAACACTTGCATAAACAGCACTATTCAACACAAAAAAGATAATTATCAGCTGTATTAGCTTTATCATAATCACACTCCTCTAGTAAGAAAAATTTTTGCTTACGACAAACTTTTATTGCTTATAAAGCAATAAATATATCGGCACTTTTCCCAATCTTATTGAATGAATTTTAGATAAACCAAAGTGAGCAGTCGCTCAAGCGCAACGAAAACGTGTTTGTTTAATGATGACAATAGTCAATAAAGGCAGGATAAAACCAATAGTGGTCACGGCTATCAGAAGCATACCCAGTTCACTATAATCAGCCGGAACAGATATTCCACCAGTAGCCGGATCACTCACTTCACGGGTAACGATAAAAATCTGATTCATATATTTGGTGCTTAGTTGAGAAGCTGATAACGCAAGATTGGTAAACGATGCCATGACCGCAAAGAAGGTTGCTTTAAGCTTCTCTGGTGCTGAGTTAGCAATCCATGCCAACATAGGAATCATGGCGATTTGGCCCAGAGGTGATTCCAGTGCCGTATCTATTATGGCAATGAAACGTGCATCCACGATACCTCCTGTTTGTGCAGCTGTCCACTCGTGCAAACCAAAATACATACCAATGATTGGAAACGATAATAATGTCCCTGCAATGGTCAGCACACCAATAATATACGCCATTGAGCGTTCTGCCATAAAACGGCGAAAAATAAACATTCCCACCAACGTCAGGGCAGCGCCTATCAATGATAAGGTGGCAAGAAATTGCTGATCGAATCCCAGTTGATCGATCATCCACCAGGTAGAACCAGCTCCTGGAGTAGGTATAGCGCGGAATATAAATATCAGGATAGCCGTACCTACTAGAACATTACGCGCTTCTGCATCAAGTTCACTGGAAAGGTGCCAGATCAGAAAAAGCACGATGATCATCGATAAACAAAAAACGATTTCCTCAGCAGCAGAAAAACTACCCAGCCCGATACTCAATGATACGATTGTAAACGCTGCTCCACCACCTAGTATCCACCAATTAACCGGGGGCGCTTCGGCATGAACAGTCAACAATGCCTCCGATTCTTTACGGCTGAGTCCCTGTGCAATAAAACGCGCTATATTTCGTCGTCGCAGCCAGCTAGCAAAAAACACCCCCCAAACCGAGATAAATGGAATCACCAAGGCGAGTTGATAGACCAATAAATAGGCAGCGGTTTTATCTTCCTCCGACATGGAACCTACATCACGCATCAAAATAACGTTAGCTACTGAAACCAGGACACTACCGCCAATAATAGCTACCCGGCCAAGGGTTTGCATCGTGACGTGCATTTGTTTGCGTTTTTCTGGAGAAAATGGTTGTCCATTCCCCTCTACACGTGGAACAGCCTCCACTGTCATCGCATCAGCCACCACGTCTTGCAATACGTAACCTATCGGTGCAAGTAAAGCTGCTGCCACATACCAGCTCTCCACTGAAGCAACGCTTTGCATAGCATTGGTATATCCAAGCAAACCGATCATGATTAATAAACTCATCATAATCAAACTCGCCCCTAGATAGACCAGTAGACTCTTCCAGCGCCATATCAAATCGACCAGATGGCCGAGTGGCATTTTTAGTGCCCATGGTAATGCCATCCAGAATCCCAGCGCTGCCAGAAACTCAGCAGAAAGCCCTAGTCGCTCTTTAACGTAAAATGTGCCAACAATTCCAGTCAGGCTGGAAATACCGGCTGCAAGGTAAACCATTAATGGAGGTAAATAGGAAAGCCGCATTTCGCGGCCCAGTGCAAATATATGAATATCAAACCAACGATATAAGGCAGTCAATATTCCTGGATTTGGTGATATAATATTCATTTAGATTACCCTGTCTATCTTGGCATATTTCCAGGAAGTATTGACCCATCTATTAAGACTTACACTTAAGCACCTTGTGTAGGCTGCCATCTAAGTTTGTTATCTCACTCAAGTAGGGCGTTTACCCACTTTAATTTTAACCAATCTTTCCGAATTATTACGCAATATCGTTAAGGTAACTGTTTTACCAGGCGGTAATGCAGCAACCAGATTGAGCATTTCGGAAGAATCTGTGACTGTTTTCCCATCCACGGCAAGCAAGATATCTCCAGGTTTTATTCCTGCTTCATCAGCAGGACCGTCTCTCAGTACACCTGCAATGAGTGCCCCTCCAGGCTTTTTTAGTTTGAATGATTCTGCAAGCTCAGGTGTTATATCCTGCATACTCACACCTAGCCAACCGCGCGTCACACTCCCAATCTCAACAATTTGCCCCAAAATCTGTTTAGCTGCATTTGCAGGAATGGCAAAGCCTATTCCAAGCGACCCACCTGTACGAGAATAAATCGCAGTATTGATTCCGATCAAATTACCAGCCGTATCAGTCAGCGCCCCCCCTGAATTACCTGGGTTAATAGCTGCGTCGGTTTGAATAAAATTCTCAAAAGTATTAATCCCTACTTGAGACCGCCCTAATGCACCAATGATTCCCATGGTAACGGTCTGCCCTACTCCAAAAGGATTACCGATAGCGAGCACAATGTCACCAACCTTTGCTTGCTCAGATTGACCAAAGGTAATACTAGGCAAATCGTCCAGATCGATCTTTAGTACGGCCAGATCACTTTCCGGGTCAGAACCAATGACGCGTGCCTTAGCGCTTCTACCGTCAACCAGCGCGACCTGGATTTCACTCGCTGCCTCCACTACATGATGATTGGTCAGGATATAGCCTTCTGGACTGACTATGACGCCAGACCCAAGACTGGAAGTACGCCTTGGTCTGGACTCAAAACGTTCCCCGAAGAAACGCTGAAACATCGGATCATCTAGCAACGGATGTGAGGGCATCCTACTTTCTTTGGTGGTAAAAACATTGACAACTGAAGGCATGGCAATTTCGGCGGCAGTATTAAAGCTACCGGGTCTGGGTGTCGCTTCAGCTAGTACAGACTCTTTGATCGTCGCCAACTTGCCACGCGGCGTCCATGGTAATAACTCAGGCCGAAGCGTGGAAACAACAAAGAAAATGGCCAGCAATACCGTGACAGATTGCGCAAAAATTAACCAAAGTTTATTCATATCAGCATATTAATCAGAGGTTACAATATAGGTAGATATATAGTGATCAGGAAAAAAAATGCAACAAGATGAGCTTGAGAATTATCTGAATCAATTACTGAATATTTCGTGTTTTCATGATTATTGCCCAAATGGGGTGCAAGTGGAAGGGCGTGATCAAATTCATACTATAGTTAGTGGTGTTACGGCATCATTAGATCTTCTTCAAGCGGCCGTAGCCATGCATGCTGATGCAGTTCTGGTTCACCATGGCTATTTTTGGCGTGGCGAAGACAGAACTCTCCGGGGTATACGGCATCGACGTGTAGCCTTATTGATGAAACATGAAATCAGCCTTCTTGCCTATCACCTGCCACTGGATGCACACTCTGAACTAGGTAACAACGCTCAATTAGGGGAAAAGCTACATTTTCTGACAATCGGTCACTTTGGAGAACAAAACATTGCATTACATGGCCAACCTATGCACGATATATCCCTTGAAGAGCTAGGTGAAAAAATATCTTCCACATTGGCGCGCAAGCCGCTGATCATTGGCGATCCGACCAAACCAATCCACCGCGTCGCCTGGTGCTCGGGTGCTGCTCAAAGCTATTTCGAAGAAGCCATCCGGTTGGGTGTCGATGTATTCATTACCGGCGAAATCTCTGAACAAAATGTTCATGCAGCACGAGAATCCGGGGTCGCATTTATTTCCGCTGGACATCACGCAACCGAACGTTTTGGTGTGCAAGCACTTGGAGAACATATTGCCCAGCAATTTGGCATCAAACATCGATTCATTGATCTAAATAACCCAGTATGATCAATATATTCACAGATCATAGCGATTAAAAGAATTTAAACGCAGAGAATTAGTGAACATTTATCTATGGCCAATCAATCTTCTTTCTTGTCCTTGTCTTTTTTCTTCGGTATCGTCCACCAAATGATAAAAATTAACAACCCCAATACCACCGCCGCTTCAATTGCTAAAATCCACATATCTCTCAGCTTGTTATATCGTCAGAATTTATCTAAAAGATGTAACTCTAACTAAAATTCGATGAAAAACCAATCGACTTTGCCCATTCTTGCATTATCACTATGGCTGCTGGCAGCCTGTAAGACCGAAACCCTCTCACCGGCTCCTATTCCTAATAAGCCATCGGCATCAATAAGCTTGCCTGCTAATGCGTCCCAAGCATCTCCAGCGTCTCCCAGCTCTAGCCAGCTAAAAGCCTCTGATTGGTCTCAATTAAAAGAATGGGAACAAGACACGCTTTTGCCAGCGTGGACTGCTTTTTTGCAGAGCTGCAATGCTTTAAATAAGCAGCTATTGTGGCGAGAAATCTGTAAAAAAGCCAGCACAATCAAGCAACCCAGTAATGGCGCCATCAGACACTTCTTTAAACAGCATTTTATCCCGCATCAGGTATTGAATCTGGATGGCAGTGATGAAGGATTGATCACCGGCTACTATGAACCACTCCTTAAAGGCAGTCGCACACCATCACAGCAGTATCGCTATCCACTTTATGCACCACCCGATGAACTTCTTGTCATCGATTTGGGTGATGTTTACCCAGAACTTAAGAATCTGCAATTACGTGGTCGATTAGAAGGGCGCAAGGTTGTGCCATACTACAGCCGCGCAGAAATTGAAAAAGCACCAGTATCGCTGAAAGGACGTGAACTTTTGTGGGTAAATGACCAAGTTGAATTATTTTTTCTCCAGATTCAGGGATCCGGTCGTATTGCTCTGGAGAATGGGGAAATTCTCAGAGTAGGTTATGCAGACCAAAATGGCCATCCCTACCAATCTATCGGAAAACTCCTGGTTCAGCACGGTGAACTACCCATAGAAAAAGCTTCCATGCAAGGAATTAAGCAGTGGGGACAACAGAACCCAGATAAATTAACTGAATTGCTTCATCAGAACTCACGTTACATTTTTTTCCGAGAATTTCCCAATAATCTGTCTGGTCCACTCGGGGCGCTTGGCGTATCGCTTACTGCGGGCAGAAGCCTTGCTATTGATCCCCATGCTATGCCGCAAGGCGCGCCTGTTTTTCTCTCCACAACCTGGCCTAATTCCAACAAACCGCTCAATCGACTGATGGTAGCACAGGACACAGGTAGTGCTATAAAAGGAGGAGTACGCGCTGATTTCTTCTGGGGATTCGGCCCGGAAGCAGCAAGCCATGCTGGGAAAATGAAACAGAAAGGGAAAATGTGGGTATTGCTCCCCAAAAACTATTCCTCACATCTTCAGGCAAGAAAATAAGCATTCGCACACAAGTAGCAGAGTGCTCATTTTCCTTTCAGCCATAGCTGCATCAGTCGATGGCTGCTCAAGGGATGGGGCCGGTCGTATCATCAGTGCGCCTGTTCGGTGAATTCGACTATGCTGCCAAGTCCTGGCCGCAAGCGCATCGCGTGGCGCTCAAGGCCGAGGTGCTGGCGGGGAACACCGGGCGGCCAGCCAAAGATAATCAGCGTTACGTGGTCACGTCGCTGCGCAGCCCCACTCCCCCGCGCACTCTACCAGCAGGTGTATTGCCAGCGGGGGCAAGCAGACATTACTGGGTATCAGCAAGCGCGGAGATGCTTATCTGCGTACCCTGTTGATTCATGGAACGCGAGCGGTCATCCGC
>NZ_FNDH01000135.1 GCF_900100485.1 Nitrosomonas sp. Nm132
GAAATATCATTGGCTTGGGCCTGACTGAGCAGTTGTTCAAGTTGTTCAGCGATACCTGACAGACACAGGCCGCGGTATTTTTGTGCAACGCTGTTAATGGATGATATGGCTGGCTCCCTGATCACTACAGCGCTTGTTCAGCACACCATATCGTTTCAGAACGGTTGATGGCGTACGGCAGGGCAATACTGTATCCGTTTCACGATAACGCTGTGGATGCGAATGCCAGGCCTCCCAGGCGATCTCGCAGACCTGCTGCAGTTAACCGTGGCGTATCAATCAATAAGGTCAGTAACGATGGATGGATTCTGCCGTGTTGCTGACAATGCGCGGCTAACACCTGTTTTGCACCCACTAACTGATCCTTATAGATTTTCGGTGCACTTGCTTTCAACAAAGCGCAGAGCGCCTGACCGTGCTCTGCATCGTCCAGTAATTGCTGGATATCAGCCTCCAAAGTCGCAATACGCTGCGCCTTGTCGCGGTAATGATCCGTGTTCTTGATAGTTTGACCTTGTTCCAGTCGGATCAAGTGTTCGGCGATGAGTTCACCCGTCGGTAAATCGCTGATGCGCAGTTGACCGTTATGATTGACAACGCCAACTCGACTGCCTTGATAAGCCATTGGCACCGAGTATTTGTTTCCTTGCCAGGCAATCAGGCCAGTTTTGCCACTGTTACGAGTAACGATGCTTTCTGCGGACGACGCCTGAATACAGGAAGGGGTTAAATAAGGCAGCATGGCAGCTTTCTCTGCCTGTTCATAATGGACGCGCGGCTGCTGTCTCGTGCTGCCATGCAGTCGTTGATTAGCCGTGTTGTCCAGCCAATCAGCCAGATAACGCTCTAGTTCATGCCAATTGGCAAAAGCTTCACCATACAAGCCGTTGCGCTTGACATATTTTACACCCGCTTCGACCTTGCCTTTACTCTCAGGATCATAGCCTTCACAGGCACGAATATGAAATCCCACCGCCGTCGCATATTGATGGAAACGTTGATTGAGTGT
>NZ_FNDH01000083.1 GCF_900100485.1 Nitrosomonas sp. Nm132
TTACTGCGCATGAAGAAGAAAGCACCAGCAGCGGCCAGCACGATAGCACCTATGATATAAGGTAGATTCGATTTTCCACCGGCTCCTACTGCGAATGGAAAGCGGGATACATACTCATCCGTCCCACCTCTGATCGTCACCAGCCCCACAAACTTGCCTGGCTCCGGAAAGGAATGCTCAAAAGTAACCGATCCATTCGAATACACTTTAGGTGGTAAATGAAATATCGTTATTTCATCAAGATTCTCTTCCGATCCCGTGTCACGTATTATTCTCACTTCGGTTGCCATAGAACGCAGTTCCTCATTGATATAATCCAGCGCAACAACAGTACGACCTACCAAGGGAATATCTTCACAAAATTCCTGCTCTTGTGTGCTCTCAGGTTGATAACCCGTAAAATGCATGGTGTATGGCCCTATTGTTAGCTTACACATGTCCTCAGCCAGCGACAACCCACCATGCGCATGTAGCTGTATTGAATAGGCCATTCCCAGCGCAACAATTAATATTGATTTATAAATAGATTTCATTAGGTTTATGAACATTATTTCCCTCTGCGACGATAATAAATATTTTATTATATGATCAATTCAATGACAAAACACTCACTTTAATCTTCTTCAGCGACGTGAAGTCCGCCATTCACGGAATCGTTTTGATTGTGTAAGTTTATAGATGAGCCATGCCAATAGCAGCAATCCCATTACAGGCGCAATTGAAGCGCGAAGTAGCTTCATATAATCGACCATTTCCACACGTAGTTGGAATTGATATTTTAAAGGTGGAATTCCTTCTGCGGTTACAATGACTGAATATGCCCCCTTTTCTAGCTTACTTATTCCATTAACAACACCGTCCGGATGGTATTCAACAGGTAACTGCATCACAGTTTCTCCATCTGCTTCACCTCCTCGAGAAACTTTCACTGTAACTGGCATATTACGCAATGCAGAATCAATTAGATCAATTACTAAATAAGTATCCCCCGCCAATGGGATATCCGTACAATAGTGCCCACTCTCGTCATATTGCGGCTGATAAGCGCTTAGATGCACCATGTTCTCACCTATCTTGCGTACACACGGGTCTTCCTCTAAAGAGACTTTCCCATGGGCGACCGCACTGCCCGCATAAAGCATCGCAACAAGAACGAAAGCCGCAATACCAGCCTGTGTTAATTGCTTTATCACGACAAACTCTCCCGTTAATAATTAAGACAATATGATTTATAAAAAAAACCGGCACACCTTTCTGTCTCACGACAGCGGTGCACCGGTTGTATTTGTTGCTTCTGACTACTTATTAAAGCTTGGTAAAGACCGGGATAACCGCACCAGCAATACTATTTATATGGCGATTTCCTTCTGCATCCCAAGACATCAGCAATCCACCAAAACGGCTTTCCGGGTCACCCAACAGAGCCATCAAGCGCTGAATTTCCCATAATGCGTCTTTGGCTTCCATTTTGATTTCTTTGGTTTCACCTGGCTGAATTGGTGTTTCATCATCAAAATTCAGACCAATTGCTATCAGTTCCCGAGGGTAGCTCGGATCCAGATATTGACGGCCATGAGCGTTGATGAAACGGATACCGGCTGTGGTGAATTCTCCAAATTTGACTGGACTGTCACCATTATTGGTTACTTCCAAGTTCACACGCAGTGCACGTCCCGGTACGTCATAGTTAGCGTATGTTACGCGAATGGCTACTGGATTAGGTGCAACTGGAAGTGGATCCACTTTTGACTCGCCTGCTTGGATTGGCACCGTGTACGGATGTTTTGTTTCCGTATAACGATAGCTACCCCAGACCAACGCAACGGTCAGTATTGCCATAACGAAGGCAATTTTCTTGTCCATTGGATCTCTCAGGATCTCATCACCATAGGCCAACAATACACGGCTACGCGGCAAGAACATCGGGCGGGCAACAAAGATACCAATCCAGAGACAACCTAATGTCATCCAGATGATGTGCCAGGTCAGACCATTGGCAAAGTTGAAGGTCTCGGTATCTATTGTTTCTCCCGTCAATAGCTTGATCGGGTTGGTAAAGTCATCCCAGTTACCCGAGATATTCATCCACGCTCCCGGGCCTGCAATCGGACCTGCATCTTTCACGTTCAACATTGCGTGCATGTGATGACGGCCTGGAATACGTGCTTTCAGACTGACTTCAACCTGATAGTCACGACCGATTTGCATCGGGCCTGAAATAAACCACGGCTGGCCATTTATTTTGGTGCTCAGACGAACAAACACCGGGCTCGGGCTTCCCACGTTGAAGAAAGCTCGATCTGGTTTGGCTGCCGCAGCTGGCCAATCTTCAGCCAAGTGAAACTTGCCGGTTATTTTGGCAAGATCATTGACTTTGGTAACTTCTGGCGACCATTTAATGTCATACCATTGAACAGTACGCATCCTCAGGAAGGGTTCCTGAGAACGTTCTCCGTGTGCCGCAACCGGTGTAATATCTACTACCATGCTTACTGCCAAGGCTGCTGCTGCGTAAGCGACTCCGTAAAGCCCCATGACGCTTCGTTTGTATATGTTTTTTATATTCATTATTTGATCCCCTGTGCGAAACCTTCTTCACCAAATGCGGTAACGTCATCTCTTTGCACAATACGGCCTCTCTTACCTTTTACATAGTAGAAGGCTGTGCAATAAACTTTACCGAGGTACCACCAAACAACGAACATCAACATGGATACAAATGCCGCGAAGAATGCAGCAATAACGGTGGTATGACCACCAAAGGTACGCAGTGAACCTTGCTCAATATGGCGTACGTATTCTGGAGTACCGGTACGAACATAGAGGTGGCCCATGTAGTCTGCCATTGAAAGCAATACACCTTCAGCAACGACTGGCAAGTGGGTCGGTCCAAAAATTGCCCAGTTGCCTGGATAGAAGAATAAACCAAAGAATCCGCCTCCAACCAGCGCGGTAATCAGCCAGTTACCGGACAGATACAGCGTGAGATCCAACATCAATGCGCCCGGGATCATGATGCCTGGTGTCACAAAGTTCATTGGGTAGTGTGACCACCAGTAAAAACCCCAGTAGCGAGTTAGCCATTCTCCAACCAGCAGGCAAACGATACAGAGTGTCGCGCCAAATGGTTGACGATAGTTAACCCAAAGATAATACATAATTGCTGAACAGTAGGTAATGCCTACAATCGGCGTCACTACCGGCCACCATTGACGATCTTTCCAGTCCATCCAGAAATCCCAGTCACCTGCCAGCAGCATAAAGTGCATGTGATAGGTTCCAACCAAAAGTATGCACAAAATCGGAAAATAGATCAGATCAATTGATCGCGACATGTGGATCGCTTCCTGCGGCATCTTGGCTGCTTTCAGAATGTCATTCGTTTTGAACATGCCCGCCATGTAACCTTCACTTTTTGACAGCAGCGGTACAAACAGAAACAAAACAGGTATAAATAATAATACCCATACTACGCTTTCATTCATAACTCCCTCCCTTTGAAGCTTGTAATATTAAATTTGACATGACGATTCCTTTATTTTTTCAGGTTAATTACTAACGACTAATTTGCATATCCCCATCATAGTCGACTCGCTCTATCTCACCCCCACTTCTGGTCTCCCAGAAGCAGGAATGAAAATCGTCAATCTATAACCTCAAATTAAGGAACAATCCTATTGTTAAGAATTTCCTTACTTTGGTTATTCCAAACCACGTCCACCAAATTGGAATAGCGGGTGATGATCTGAGCAGCAATACCACCTGCGAACAGTCCGGACCAACCCAGAATCACAAAGCCCCAGTGCAGTGGTGCGCTGAAGAGTTCTTCCATGAACCAGAAAGCATGACCCCATTCGTTCAAGCCTACGTTTGGCAGAATCATGAGGGGACCTGCAATCGCCAATACCAGCGGGAATGAAATACCTCTGCTGTATAATGGCAGGCGGGTCATTGCATACAGGTATGCAGCAACGCCACATACGATGTACATCGGGAAGGAACCATAGAACACCACAACATGGCTAGGTGTAAAACTGGTATCACGAATAATTACTTGGTGCCATGATGCGTCTTGCTCGGTGAAAAAGCTACCACCCCAGTATACGCCGAAGAGGTATACGCCAAGCCACATCATCCAGTAAAAATAGCGTTTGACTTCCAGTGTTGGATCCAGATTATCCAGTTGCTCTTTGGTATCACGGGTTTTCCAGAGCCAGCCCCAGGTAACCAATGCAAATAGCGGCATAACTGTCATGTGTACGCGCCATAATCCCATCCAAACTCGATCAAATTCAGGCTCCATCGAGTCCATGCCATGTGAATAGGCAAATGACCGTTGGTACCAGATCCAGAAGATCGCTACCAGCAGCATTACACCCATACCAAATTTATACCATTTTGAGTCATACCACAGCGACATGTCATAGCCTCTAGAGCTAGATGCTGCGCTGCTCGTTCCCATTGTAGTTGCCATTTAAACTTCCTCCTGTTTTTTACATTTTAGCTAGAAAAAGTAATATCGTTGCTTGCCAACCATATTACTCACTATCACATCAATCCATAAAAACCTTACCGTCCTCATGGTCTCTGTATAGCGTTCGACTAAACCACTCCTTTTTTTGTTCCAGCTAAAAAGCTTAACGCCCTTTGCTGGCTACACTCTACAGGCTAGTCACCTTAATCACTTTAGTCAAGTAATTTTTCCATATTTGTAGCAGGGGATTTCATAAAAAATAAAATCTATTACTACTTCAATAAGTT
>NZ_FNDH01000097.1 GCF_900100485.1 Nitrosomonas sp. Nm132
CGGAAAGCGCCGGACAACAACCCAAAGCTCATCAGTTGCTGTAATCATTGGCAGTCCAGTACATCCGACTTCCGGCCAGAAACATTTTTAACGTGTCGCGCATTTATCAGATACACAGTCAACCCTCGCGACCCCAAAAGTTCATACAGCGGAATCCAGTATACCCCCGTCGACTCCATTGCTGCAGTGTCAATTTCACGGGCCTCCAACCAGTCCGCTAAATCATTCAGGTCTGCGGTGAAACGCTTGAACTCCCGTACCGGCTCGTCATCCCTATCCGGTGGTACCGCCACAAAATGGCTCGCAGAACCAATATCAATCCCTGCCGCATTCGGGTGGGTTAACTCCAATTTACTTTGCTTGCGCTTTGCCATGGCATCCTCCATCATCTCTATCGGAATGCCGCACGGGTTCGGGTACGTCGTTTTACTCACTCTTTCAAACGGGATGTCCGTTATCACGGACTCACCAATGTCGCCGACGTGACCCATGACCACGCTAAAAAAACGGGCGGATTAGCACCAATGATGTATCGGTCTTCTCCAGCGCGGCATTCCAACTCTACTCCTCAGACGCTGACGCCGCTTGTTTCTTTTGCGCGTCTTGCCGCCTCTGGCAGTTTACTACACTAAAAAAGGAAGATAAAAATTCAATCGCGGAATTTGGGCGATCCATACGCTTGATTTTGTGTTTGATATAGGCAGATCCGGAAAGCGACCGCCCGAGCTGCGTAATCGATCAGACGCTCCTTTCAAACCAGCCTGAACAGCAGCCATCAGAGCTTGGAGACGGGTAGCATGAATGCCGGGAATTTTTTCTTTCAATAAGTTATACAGCAGATCAATAATCGACATAAGTTTATCCTTCCAGGTTATTATTTTAGAAAGAAATTTTATACTCAGGCCAGCTTGATCTTATTTTTATCCGAATTCCATCCAACAATACCTTGTTTCTTAATGATATTTTGTGGGGATACCTCAGGTACTGATCCTAAATTATCATTGTGATGAGTCTATAGAATTACTGATCATTAGATTCTATTAAGGTAGCTAAAGCTGAGACATCTATCCAGCTATTATTGAGGTTAGGAATAGTTCCTGAGAGGATGGAGGGCAATCTACCTGGCTCTCCCAGATCGGTTAAAACCATTGCTGCACCATTGAAATTTTGTAAATATGTATATTCACTTACTGTGATGATAGTTTTAATACCCGCTGAACGAGAAGATTTTAATCCGTTTTCTGAATCCTCAATTGCGATACATTGTTGAGGTGGTAATCCAAGTTTTTCGAGTACCCAGTAATAAATATCTGGAGCAGGTTTTTTTTGAGGTACGATATCTCCCGCACCGATGGCATCAAACCAACTAAGAGATTCTTCACCCAATGTAAATTTTAATAGAGAGGTTACATTTTCTGGTGTCGTGGTTGTGGCAATGGCTATTTTTATTTCTTTCTCGCGCAATTCATGAATTAATCGTGCAATACCGGGGCGCAAAGGGATGTTCCCTTTTGCTAATAAGTCAAGAAAATATTTAGTCTTGGTTTTATGTAGCTCAGCGATCCAACTAGACAAATCATTCTTGTTTAATGCACTGGGAACATATTTTTCCATGTAATATCGGATACGCTCTTTACCACCGGTAACTTGGAGTAATTTACCGTAAAGCTCGGTATCCCAATTCCAATCAAGTCCAAATTCTTTAAATGCAGCGTTAAAAGCAGGGCGATGGCCATCTCGTTCAGTGTCGGCAAGAGTGCCATCAACATCGAATAGTACAGCAGAAAGTGAAGTATTGTTTTTTTTCATTGATGAGTTGATGTAGTAAAGCTGGCGCGTTGTAGGCGATCAGAAATTGCTAACCAGGCTGAATCGTCAGGAGGAGCTTCTGCCAATAATCGAGAAAAACCTTTCTGATCTAGTTGACGAAGAGTAGCATACAGTTGTTGGCCATATTCGATGGGATCTGCGGGCATTAAGAAATGATGAATATTTTCATTTGAAGCTTGGGAAGAATGGTCGAAGCCAGACCATACGACAAGGGCAATCCATGCCCCCTTTTTACTCAATTCTTGTGCGCGCTGTTGAATTGATTCGGTAGACCAGACTTCGAGAGGTGTTACAGGGGCGTAATGAGAAGTTAGGGTACCCGGAGCGCGTAAAGTTATGTCTTGATTTTTTTTAAAGGCAATTTTTTGTTTTAGTATATCTTCAATCGATGCTATCGGAATACCGCCAGGCCGCAAAAGAATGACTGTTGAATCATAAAAGCTAATAATGGTGCTTTCCAGACCAACTTTGCAAGTCCCTCCATCTAGAATCATACTTACCTCTTGACCAAGTTCTTCATGCACATGATGTGCTGAAGTTGGACTTAATCGACCAAAGCGATTTGCTGAAGGCGCGGCAAGCGCCTTGTCAGGGCCTAGTGCTTTTAATAGCGCGAATGCTATGGGGTGATCGGGAATACGCAAACCAACAGTGTTTTGACCACCTGTTACACTAAGTGGTACGCGTGAGCTTCTGGGCAGAATTAAAGTAAGAGGTCCTGGCCAAAAATGCTCGGCTAATTGCCGAGCTGATTCGGGTACATCTGTTGCCCAGTAATCTAATCGATTCATTTCAGCGAAATGAACGATAAGAGGATGGTTAATAGGACGCCTTTTTATTTCATAAACACGATTTATCGCTGCAGGGTTGGTAATATCAGCCCCAAGTCCATAAACAGTCTCTGTGGGAAAAGCTACGTTTTTACCTGCCTTTAAAAGAGCAACAGCTGCAGTAATTTTATCATTAGGCGCATGTAAGCCTATTCTATCATTCATAAAATTTCTTGCTAGAGTCAACTACAAAACTACAAGTTATATTGCCTAAATACCGAGTATGCTTGGTTTAGAAACATTATTTTAAACTTGATGTGCTTAAGGCTAATTTAGAGCTAATGATAAACATACCATATTCCAAATGATTTTACATAATTCTATCAAATTTAGATATTCACTTTGTGAAATAGTGCATAAGACTAAATTCCGATTGAATAAATTCCAGATCTTGGAGAGGTAATCTATCATTTACTCAACTTATTGAAGTAGTAATAGATTTTATTTTTTATGAAATCCCCTGCTACAAATATGGAAAAATTACTTGACTAAAGTGATTAAGGTGACTAGCC
>NZ_FNDH01000053.1 GCF_900100485.1 Nitrosomonas sp. Nm132
GCGGATGACCGCTCGCGTTCCATGAATCAACAGGGTACGCAGATAAGCATCTCCGCGCTTGCTGATACCCAGTAATGTCTGCTTGCCCCCGCTGGAGTGTTGCCTGGGTACTAACCCAAGCCATGCTGCTAATTGCCTGCCGCTTTTGAACTCCATGGCATTGCCTACTGTGGCTACCAGAGCACTTGCCGTGATCGGACCAATACCAGCAATGGCTTCCAATCTTTGACTGGCATCATTTTCCTTGTGCCAAATCTTGATTTGTAGCTCTAACTCTTTCACCTGACGATCCAGTTCCTTAAGGTGGTCACTCAGCCTTTCCAGCAATCGGCGCAGGGTTCCAGGTAAACCATTTTCAGCATCTTCCAAAATAACTGGCATATGCTTGGCAATCGAATAGATGCCACGTGGCATAATAATGCCAAACTCGGAGAGCAAACCGCGTATCTGGTTTGCCTGAGCAGTTCTCGCCTTCACAAATCCCTGTCTGGCTCGGTGCACTGACAGGATGGCCTGTTGCTCAACATTCTTGATCGGTACAAAGCGCATATTGGGTCGAGTAACCGCTTCGCAAATCGCTTCCGCATCGGCCATATCATGTTTGTTGGTCTTGACATAAGGTTTGACAAACTGAGGAGACATGAGCTTAACGGTGTGCCCAAATTCACTCAGCTTCCTTGCCCAATGATGTGAGCTACCGCAGGCTTCCATCCCAATTAGGCAAGGCTCCAGATTAGCGAAGAACTTCGCCATCTCGCCTCGGCGGAGTTGCTTGCGCACCATGACCCTCCCATGGAGATTTATTCCGTGAATCTGAAACACTTCCTTTGCCAGATCAATTCCAATTGTCGTAATTTTCATGTCGGACGCTCCTCTCTAGTTACAGGGTTTTAAACAACACTACTTTGGCACCTCGTTGCCATTTAGGGTAGTGGGCGTCCATTCCATTACTTCAAAATCCGGTTTTTATTATCCCTCATCCGGCCTTCTCCCAGCGGGAGAAGGTATAGCTGCTGAATTTTGAAGTGCGATGAGTATATAAATTGCCCAGCACAACTGGGCAAGATTTTTAGCAACGGGAGATCTGCTTTGGGTAATTGACCCGCCCAAGAGAGCGCCGGATGTCATCAGGGAAACTTACAACCCAATCTCAGGCGTGTCATATATATAACGTTCGAGCTGTTTAATGACAAATTGATGCTCTGAAATCGTATCTTTCACCAAATCACCAATAGAGAGTAACCCTATTAATTTGCCCTCTTCAATAACGGGTAAATGGCGTACCCGCATCTCGGTAATCAGCGCCATGCAATCTTCATTTGTATTATCCAGACCAACATAGACTATTTGACGCGACATGATTTCCTTGACCAGCGTGTCTTTTACGGGCTTATTCAGCAAATATGACTTACGTGAGAAATCCCTTTCTGTCAGGATTCCAATCGGCTTATCGTCTCTCATGACCAGCAATGCACCAATATTATTGGCTGCCATCAGCTGCATGGCATCGAAAACTGATGCTTCCGGGTCAATAGTAACAACCTTATGCCCCTTCCCATTCAATAGTTGTTTTACAGTTTTCATATCATGCTCCTTTTTGAGTAAAAAATCCCTGGTTCGTCATTCTCAATCACGCTGTCTAGTTTATAGCATCTTATCCGCCACAACCAAGCGGGTTATAGGTAAGATGGTATAAAAGTAAAAGGCAAATGAATAGTCAATATCTCTTATCTTGCGAGAGATTTCTGATTCTCAAGCTATCATCATGGGATGAAATGCAAACAGGCGATTATTTTTATTGTTTCTGCCTATTAACCAGCCAGCAGATCATGCTGCTTACTTGCAACAAAAAGAATATTTTGTGATGTGATTGCACGATGTGTTTGTGGTATCCGTGCAACCACTCTAATGGCTAAATAATGGCTAAAAGAAACCACTCCAAGCGAGTGTATTTGACAAAATTATCAGATTATTCCTAATAATTTTTGCAGGCACTTATCGATAAATGGTTGAAATACGCCCATAAAATTATCCAGATGGAGTATGCCCACAATCAATATCAATAGTCCGCCGATAATGATGCCACGCTTTAGGCCCCATACAAAACTGACCGAAGCAGGCGCTCGCAGGTAAGATGGATTCGAATATGAAAATATGATTTTCATAATAGCCAGCAGCACCCCAAACAATACGCACCAGGAAAATAAGCTAAATGAGCGATACAATCTTGTTCCTAAATCTTCCGATGCCCACTCAATGACTGAAAAACGCAAACAAATAATAACAACGAGTAGCAGCACGAATGAATTCCAGAATCCACCAAATCTCGCCTTCATTTCACTTTCGAAGCTCATGTGATTCTCCCTTCAAAAAAATAGAAAATTCCTTTAAGTTCAGATATCTACCTACTTGCTTCCAGATATGGCTACCTGAACAACCGATATTATCATGTCATCCAGTAGATTTTCTTTCGTCATCGAAAAAATTTGCCAGCGCGTTAGGCACCTTAAGCTGCTCCCAGACACATTCCAAATCAATGAGATCGCTGCTTTTACCTCGCTTAACCCGAATAGTTCATAAATTCGCGTGATGATCACGCAGGATTTTGATTAATAGGGAAGTTTTGAGAAAGAGGGGTCTAGTGATTCATACACCCGACTGAGCAAAATCTTTCTTATTAATCAAAAGACAAGTGAGGGCACGTGCCAATTTATGAACTATTCGGGTTAAGCACATGGCGTAAATTTAGTGCAGAGGTAAAACAATTGACCTCGTTAATTGGTCTAACTCTACTCAAATTCCAGTCAAATTTAAAAAGAGGCCGCCATGAAGCAATTTTTTGTATTCTTATCATTTGCACTATTTGTCATCATTCCAGCTCATGCCGTGGAACCAGCGGATGAAAAACGGCTTGATGAAATCGCAGAACGTGGAACTCATGTCATGCCATTCGATCTGGAGAAAACGACACATGTTTTCACCAAAACGACTGAGGGCGGAGTTCAGCAGGTTATCGCCAAGAATCCCCTTGATTCTGAGCAAATTCGTTTAATACGCGAGCATCTATCAGAAATCTCGACAGAATTCAGGCAAGGTAATTTTTCCAAACCAGCGCAGATTCATGGTAATGACATGCCAGGACTGGCCGCATTAAAATCCGCTCAAGCTGGGCAGATCAAGATTGAATACAAGGAGCTCCCTGATGGCGCACAGATTAACTACTCATCTGAATCGTTATCACTAATCAAAGCAATCCATCAATGGTTTGATGCCCAGTTAAGTGACCATGCCCGTCATGCCGCGCCAGGGCATCCGCATCAGCACCCTCATTAATCATCTTTTTCCAGGTAGCAGACTTGCTTATCCATTCATGCCTTCCGAATATGAAATAACCCTCAGGCTAAGTTTTTTCTTCGGCATCTTCATGCTCATGGCAGGGTGGGAAGCCTATGCACCCAGACGTCATTTGACTGTTTCAAAAATACTGCGCTGGCGCAACAACCTCGCACTCACCCTGCTCAATAGCCTTATCCTGCGGTTGGTCTTTCCTATCACAGGGACGGGTATGGCCATTTATGCGCAAATCAATGGATGGGGATTGTTCAATTGGGCGCAGGCCCCCGCCTGGCTTGCGCTTATCGTTAGCGTCATCCTGCTGGATCTGGTGATTTACTGGCAACACGTGATGATGCACGCCCTCCCCTTGTTATGGCGGATACACCGTGCACATCATGCTGATCTGGATATCGATGTGACGACGGGCGCGCGTTTCCATCCGCTTGAAATGCTGCTTTCGATGCTCATCAAATTTGCAGCAATCATGATCCTGGGCGCGCCGGTGCTCGCTGTGCTGATTTTTGAAATCGTGCTCAACGTCATGGCCATGTTCAATCACAGCAACATCCGCCTGCCGCTCATGCTGGATCGCATATTGCGCCAACTGATTGTCACGCCTGATATGCACCGCGTTCATCACTCTGCCATCAGGCAAGAAACGAACAGCAATTACGGATTTAATCTCGCTATCTGGGATAAATTATTTGCTACCTACCGTGATCAGCCGAAGATCGGTCACAGTCATATGACTATTGGTCTAAGCGAGTGGCGTGACACGGCACTCTGCTGCCGGTTGATAAACATACTCATCATTCCGTTCCGAAAATAAATTTTCTGAGCATTTATTCGGGTTGAAAATTCAACTTACCGGTGACTGCGGCAACCGCTGTGGGGAAGTATTTTGAGTACTTGAGCGGAAGGATAAGGGTGACGAGTATAGTTTGAAGTATTCGGGTTAAGTATGTTGCTTGTCGTATAACGTCATACGTTATACGATTCTGTTCATGATCAAAACTTTCGCCACGAAAGAAACGGCAGCTTTGTTTGCCAACGAGAAGATCAGGCGACTGCCGCCGGAAATTCTCCAGGTTGCCCGCCGTAAATTGGTGCAACTGCACCGCGTTTCCTCCATTGAGGAATTGCGTATTCCGCCCGGAAACAGGCTTGAAAAACTATCTTGTAACCGGGATGGACAATGGAGCATCCGGATCAATAACCAATGGCGAATTTGTTTCCGATTTGAAGCAGGAGACGCGTTTGACGTCGAGATTACCGGTTACCATTAAGGGATTTACATGATGATTATCCGTATCGAAGATCTGGAGAACATGGATTTCAGCGACGTTGCTGAAGGCGGAAAATTGCGCCCTATCCATCCCGGAGAGATTCTGCGGGAGGAGTTTCTTGTTCCGTTGAGCATAACTCCCCATGCGCTTTCTTTGGCATTGCAAATTCCAGCTACCCGCATTAACGATATCGTGCGCGAGCGCCGCGCGATCACCATCGACACTGCGCTCAGGTTGGCGCGATATTTTGGCAACACCGCTGAATTCTGGATGGGAATTCAAATCGATTACGACATAGCGATTACTCGCGATTCCTTACGTGATGCATTGAATCGAATTCAACGATTTGAGCCTTCCCATGCATGATCGGGATGAATCATCTACAAAGAATTCGTCATAGAATCGAGCGACAATGTGTTGCCGATTTGGGATTTTCACCGGAAAATAGCATGATTTTGTCGAGCAAATCCTCTAAGTTAACGACATATTGTCAAATAATTGCAGAATTATACTCATCGCACTTCAAAATTTGGCAGCTATACCTTCTCCCGCTAGGAGAAGGTTGGATGAGGGATTATGAAAGCCTAATTTTGAAGTGTGATGAGTATAATCAAAAGACAAGTGAGGGCACGTGCCAATTTATGAACTATTCGGGTTAGTTGCCAAATCAAATGGAGGCATATAAGGTATCAAGACGTTAGCGATTTAGGAAGGAAGTCAGCATGCCTGAAAAAATAGAAAATCTGGGGAACTTTCTGATGGCAATCATAGGACTGCTAAAGCTCATCGAAAAATCTGGCCTGCTTCTTTTTCGCTCAAATTTCAGAACCAACTACAGCCATAGCCTGGAAGAAGTCCTTCCCAGATTGGAAAAATTAAAAGAACACGATCATATCCAATTCCCAACCGATTTTGAGGCTATGATCGAATCAGGCCTAACGGGTAATCAACTCGATCTCAAGCTTGAATCCTTCGAATACAGTTATATTGAATTTCATGAAGAAGGAGGTCTTGAAAATCTAGTGCTGGTTCTTGATAAAGGCCGAATCTTGCTGAACAGTATCGCTGGCGCCGCGCCAGGCTTTGGCTCCTTTGCCCAAGAACTCATCGAATTCATCATCAAAGAATTGAAGCAACGAAAAGCTTAGAAAAATAGACGCTATTCAAGCCATCAGAGTCATAGCGACTGGATGTACACTAGCCCGAAAGACCTGAACACTTACTCAGAGGAAGCTGAAAATAAACAAAATGCTAAGGAAACAATAATACTTGTCGCAAGTAAATGACAACTATTAACGGGCATAACCGTATAGTGGCTTCAAATAAATTTAACATAGCGCTGCTACCATGATTCGTAGTTCTAATTTATAACGGGTTAAATTATGATCTCTACTAATCCCATAGCTCAAACGATCTTCTTATTTGCCCTCAGCACTGCATTGTCAGCCATAGTTATCCGTTTTGCTATCTCAGTGGCGCTTACCTATGGCATAGCAGATCATCCCGGTGGTCATAAGCAACATGACACCATCACACCCTTTGTCGGTGGCGTGGGAATCTTGATAGCCTTATCAATAGCACTCATCATGCTGTTCAATACTCATCCTGAGGAAACGCTGAAATGGTTGGGGCTAGGACTGGGATCCATCGTCATTTTCGCCACAGGCTTCGCAGATGATTTATGGCAGCTTAATTACAAAGTGCGCCTGATCATTCAAGCCGCGGTCGCACTTGTCATGGTTCTGGCAGGCGGGGTCGTGCTCACTAATCTTGGCAGCCTCCTTCCTGATCTGACACTAGAGTTGGGGCTGCTTGCAGTTCCTTTCACGATCTTTGCCACTATCGGCGGAATCAACGCGCTCAACATGATCGACGGAATGGATGGGCTTGCAGGATCGTTATCCCTGGTTAGCCTGCTTCTGATCAGCACCGTTGCTTTCATTGCTGGCGATTCATCCAATCTCACGTTAGCCGCCGCACTTGCCAGCGGCACGATAGGTTTCTTATATTTCAATCTTCGCCATGCTTCACAACGCCGTGCCAGGGTTTTTCTGGGTGATAACGGCAGCATGCTGCTCGGATTCCTCTTTGCCTGGCTACTGGTCGATCTCTCGCAAGAACCTAATCAAGCCATGACGCCCGTAACAGCCATCTGGCTATTCTCCATTCCACTGATGGATACCATCAGCGTCATGCTGCGCCGCGTTGTATTAAGGAAATCCCCCTTTATACCGGATCACAATCACCTGCATCATATTCTGCTGCATGCTGGCTTCAGAATCGAAGATACCGTTATTGCTATCGCGTCGCTGCACTTGCTATTTGGCATAATAGGGTTGGCAGGCTTATATCTGGGTGCACCCGAATTTGTCATGCTGCTCGGTTTTCTGCTTGTCTACGCCGGTTACTTCTATGTAACCCAGCGCCCATGGTATTTCATCATGGCGTTACGTCATCTGCATACTATTTTGGGGCTGACGCCTGTTGAAAAGCAGGGGTTATTCTTAGGCAGCTATACAGCCCAGGAAGCGGAGAGCCTGGTCAGACAAGTCTCTGGACAATTGGGACCCAGCGTGGACTCCTGGGTGCAAGTTTTAGAAAAACACTCGTTGCAGCGGGATGCTGGCAAGCGCTATGCGGTTGCCGTTAATATCCGGATGGTGAGTAATGATTGTGCTACTGACGACGAGATCAAACAATATGTCGCCTTACTACAACAACGGATGATGGAACAACGGGGCATCCAGATACGCCCATTCTTCGAGCGCAACAGCAAGAACGATCGAAGAAGCCAGAATCGCGGCAACCCCGCCGGCACTGAGTTACGTGTTTCGGAAAGACGTAACCCCGATACGGGACTGCTCATACTCGAAGTCATGTTTGACAAGCTAACACTCGGCCACCCCCCTGCTTCTGGAACAGAAAAATCATTTTCTGAATCTCCGGCACAATCGAGAACGCAATCTACTTTGCAAGAAACTCATCAAGTTGATGAATAGCCCAGAGATTCCATCGTGACTGATCAATTCCCTCCTTCCGGTAATATCACCTGGCATCATGCCACCGTTACCCAAGCAAGGCGTGAAGCGCTAAATGGCCATCGTGGCGCAATTCTGTGGCTTACCGGATATTCTGGCGCAGGCAAATCCACGCTTGCGCATGCTGTCGAAGCACATCTGCATCAATGTGGTTATCGGACATTTGTCCTGGATGGTGATAATGTCCGCCATGGCCTTTGCAGCGATCTTGGTTTCACACCGGAAGATCGGGTGGAAAATATTCGCCGCGTCGGGGAAATCGCCAAGCTCTTCATGGAAGCAGGCATCATTGTCCTGACCGCCTTTATCTCCCCCTTCCGTGCAGAACGTAAACGTGCCCGCAGTTTGGTCGAGCAGGGTGATTTCATTGAAATCTACTGTGATTGTCCCATCAAAATATGCGAATGGCGTGACGTAAAAGGCCTCTACAAAAAAGCGCGCGCAGGACAAATTACCGAATTTACTGGCATATCCTCTCCCTATGAAGCACCTGAGAACCCTGAACTTATCGTCAACACAGGTACAGCAGACCTGGCTGCTTGCGTACAGCAAGTGATTGGTGAAATAAAGCGACGGGGAATTATTGAGATCACTTAATTGCCCATTCATTAAACCCATTAAACCCATGCCTTTAATAGAAATAGCCATAAATTACAGATTCAGGGAATTGGTAAGTTCACGGCATGGTCTCCTGTGTTTACTTGGGCTAAACGATAAGTCAGAACAAGGTGACATAAACAGATCATGACAGGCATCAGGAATACAAATAACGCAGGCTAGCTCAAATGCTCAATCGATTACGTTTTGGTCCTCGTTTGCACTATTTGCTAGCACATCTTCCGCATATGCTGCTAGGTGTAGCCTTGGTTTTGGTGTTCTCCAGATTAGTTGATGCTGAAGAATTCGGGCAATATGCAAAGGGTTTTGCGTATATCAATATTGCAGGTGCCTTGCTATATGGCTGGCTGCAAATCTCTTTGTTACGTTTGGCTGAAGGTAAAGAAAATAATGCTGGTCCCAGATTTGGTACTATTCTCCTGGCGATCATCTTACCCATTGCACCCTGTTTCCTGCTTGCTGCTTTATTTGACTGGTTTGATCTCATAGCATACCCCCTTGCAGCGGCCTCTGCTGCAGTCGCGTATGGCTCTTCGATTTGCCTCTCACAATACGCACGAGGTATCAATAATGCCAGGCTCTATGGTTTATTAGGCGCTACTCGTTTGCTAGTGGTATTTGTGAGCGCTTATGTACTGACTCAATACATCCCGAATGCCGCATCTTTGTTATACGCACTGGCCGCGGGTGGTGTAGCAGCTACTCTCATGGGTGTTATTTTTATCACTTTAACCAGCTCAAAAAACTTACCGCCCACAGCAGTTGCACCGCGTCACGAAACAAAATCAGTAAGCTTAAACGATTTATTTCGTTACGGTGCGCCCGCCTCTCTTTCCTTAGTGACAGTCATGCTGTTGATTCATGGTGACCGCTTCATCATCGGATTACTAATGAGTGATGCTGAAACAGCTTATTACAGTGCGCAAGCGGATCTGGCACGCCAGATGATTTATCCCATCATTGCTGCACTTAGTATTTCTTTAGTTCCACAAGCTTTAAAGAAAAATCGTGAACAAGGCATCGAAATAGCCAGAAAATTTGTAGATAAAGAAAGCACGGTTACTCTTAACCTAATTCTGCCAATTCTGATTATGTTGCTTGTTTTTGGCAATGACATCATGAAAATAATACTTCCGACAGGTTATGTGGACAGTACAACAAATATTGCTGCATTGGTTGCGGTAGGCGCCTTCTTGACCGGGTGTCGGCTTGTAAGGTTCGATCCACTATTTCATCTTGATTTTAAGCCTTCCAGAATTGGTTTTTCGGCACTAGCTGGTTTACTTTGCTGGATTGTTGGGATTATGCCTTTGATTACTTTTTATGGAACAACAGGAGCGGCTTGTGCTGGGATCCTGAGTGCAATGGGCGCTCTCATATACGCCTATAGTACTACTGTATTTAATGGAATAACTAACCCAGTTCTTGCCAAAACTACTGCAATATTCTGTTTGCTTTTAATAGTCCCAACATTGATCGCGCAGCAAGTAATGACAGCAATTGGCGGAACGACCATAGTAAGTTTATCGCTGACTATTTTTATCCTTTATACGTTTGTTTTGATTTTGTTCAGATGGACGACTTCACGTGAAAAACAATAAACTACTCGGACTGCACATTGTTACAGATTTTCCTGGGCCGTACGCCCCACCTTGGACAACCTTGGCGATTCATGACTGTATTACCGCCGTGTCTGATGTCATAAATAGTGTAGTCCTGGTTCCTCGGCGCACCCGTTCACCCTCTCGTACCCAAATCATTGCCAAGCAGAATGAGCTTCACATTCAATTGTTTGATCCGGTCGCGACCATGTTGCCTGATTTCTGGCAACGACTTGACTGGATCAATCTGGTTAAAGCCAATCTTCTGGGTCAGGTCAAGCCAAATTTTGTTCATTCCCATAAACTCAGCTATGAGGCGAGAATCGGAGACTTGCTAGCCAGCTATTTCAATGTACCTCATATCATTACAATTCGCGGCAGCTCAGACACGCATCATCGACATCACTGGCCTTGGACCAGGATGCTATACAGGAATATTCTTACACGTAGCCGACTCAATCTATGGTTATCGGTTTGGGCAAGATCAATTATTACCAATAAAACCGGTTACCACCCTACTGCTAAGGATATAGAATTTCCCAATGCGGTACCATTAGGCGCGCTGTATGCTCAACAAGTTGAGTCAAACCCAAAAAGAAATTCACTTGTTTGTATTTGCAGGTTGGATCTTTATAAGCAGAAAGGAATCGTGGCTTTACTACGAGGTTTAGCATCTGCATGTTCCAAAATAACCGATTTGACTCTAGATCTGATTGGTCCTTGTGGAGAACAGGCACAAAAAATATTACAAGATTCTATAAACAATCTTGGTCTTAGCAAGAATGTAAGATTGTTAGGGCCTATGGCACGGCATGAAGTGATCGGAAAATTGGGTAATTATGCAGCAATGATCATGTTATCCAGAAATGAAACCTTCGAATTAGTTTATGCGGAGGCATTGTTATCGGGAGTTCCAATTGTTTACCTAAGAGGAAGTGGAGTGGATGGTTATGAGTTTGCCAAAGAATATGGTATCGCATGCAAAGACCTCTCAACTACTTCTATCTATGCCGCGTTGATTGAGATGTCATTGCGACAACCTGATTTGCATAATCAAATTTCAGCCGCCCTCTCCTCTGGGAAGCTAGATTTCCTTACCAGCCCAGGCCAGGCCAAGTTGTATTCAAAAATTATCTCGCAAGCAGTAGGACACTAGATTGGCAGAAAAGACAAATGAAACTATCACGCCACACAGCAGCCTATATATCAGTATTCTGTGTCTTCTTTATAAACGCAGTAGACGTCAGCCAAGCAAAGGCAATTGAGTCGTGGATCAAAATGGCCGCAACCGCACTTGTGATCGTACTTGCATTGGCCTTTTATCTACATTCGTTAGGTTCTCACAAAAAAGTCATGAATCAAACAGGGCTGCACTGGGTTGTTTGCTTGATCACGCTGGCTGGACTTTCATTAGCCTGGTCCATTGACTCGTCTGCAACAGGAACTGCGATTGTTGCCTGGATTTATACCTTGTGTGCAGCTTATTTACTGATAGGTCTTGGAATACCAACAGCCATGACAATTATAGTTATCAGCTTTGCATGGTTGTGTGCGATCAGTCTTGCGTTGTCACTCACATGGCCGGACGCCTTCATGCTTAATCAGGGAATCATGCGTTTCCGGGGAATCTTCTATGGCCCGCATGCGCTAGCACGACCTGCAGCAATATGTCTGTGCATTATCGCATCTGGTGTGTTATTGGTTCGCAAGCCTGTATTATTCGTGCTTGCTCTAGTCATAGGCACTTCCCTTTTGTTGACATTCAGCCGGCAGGCGATAACTGTCATGATGATAGGCGTGGCCATTGCCGTGCTTATGAGAGCGCGCACATACTCGCATGCTGTGATTATTGGCTCCGCAGGTGCTTTTCTGTTAATTGGGCTATCTTATGCTTACATATCTGGTCACGGTTTAACAGAAATTGCCTCATTCGATGATGGCAATGATGTGCAGAGCCTTACTGGAAGAACTTTCATCTGGGAAGCCACACTCCTTCTTATTCAGCAGAAACCTTATTTTGGTTACGGCTTTGGGGCGGGTGGCATAGCCTTACAGGATTATTATAGTGCCGGAGCATATAATTGGACTACGTATAACGCGCACAATGCTTTCTTGCAAATTCTGCTCGATCTTGGAGTAGCAGGATTGACCGTGTTCCTGCTTATGCTGGGATACTGGCTCATCAGGAGTTTTTCCATGTTTCCGGTCCTTTTTTTCCCTGTTCTCATATGCGTCATGCTGTTATCGTTTGTCGAGCGTGGTTTCTACAGTGTTGGAGGATTTATTCCGTTGGTACTTATGTTGGTGTTGTTATCGCGTAGCCATCACATAAGTGGAAGGTTAAACGCATAGTTTATAACGCTATTATTTTGATGCGCTGCTATTCATATTTTTCTGAAAAGAGATGAATCGATAGTCAATGCCGATTGCATAGTAATACTTATCGCACTCATAATTTCATCAGTTTACCAATTAATTTTAAATGGATTTGCCATGATCACACCTAAACGAATTCAAGTACTTGACACACAAGTTGATTGCATCAATATGACAGGCGCACTTAAATATGTTGATCACCATATTCTAACCGGCAATAAGGCAGATACCATCCTGGCGGTCAATCCTGAAAAGATTTAGAAGTTGTCTGGTAAAACATTAGACGCATTTTGCAAGTGTTATTTTCATCATGGCGATTCGAATCATGTTTTCGGCAGTAGCAGGCAAGATTTCGAAATCCTTGGATAAACGGCGAAAGTTACCAGGCCAGGAAAACGTGCGCTCGACCACCCATCGCTTCGGTAACACAGCCCATTTACCTTCGATTTTCTCTGAAATGTGCAAGGCCAGGCCTAGCCCACTAGCTGCGAAATCAACTGCTGTACCCCGATAGCCGACATCCCCTGAGAATGCTTTGAGTGAAGGGTATTTAAGCAACACTTTCCAACGCACTGCAAGCACTTTTGGTATCGCTCACATTGGCAGCATGAACTTTGACGTGGAGTAAATTATCGGGAATGTCTACCACGATATGCCGCTTGTGACCTTTATCTTTTTTGCCACCATCGATGCTGGCGTACTGGGTTTTCACGCTTTGTGCATCAATGATGGCATAACTGGGTACGGCACAACGTCCCGCTTTTTGATGAGAAAAGAGCGCCAATTTATCCAGGCATTTCTCCCGGATACCACGCTTGTTCCACCGGCTAAAATGATCGTAAACAGTCTGCCAGAGAGGAAAATCGTTCGGCATCAGCCGCCACTGGATACCGCCTTTGACAACATACAGAATGGCATTCACAATGGTTTTTTTGCTATGTTTGTGACTATTGTCGCGTTTGCTGACAGGATCAAACTCTTTTTTATCAAGTTCCATTCCTTATCATTTATATCCGTTTTGTATGCGTGTAGCCGGTGCTGATCTGATGCAGCAAATCTGTGCACAAGCTGAGAAAAAGGGCTATAGGATTTTTATCTACGGCGCGAAGAAAGAAGTAAACCGAGGTGCAGAGCGCCTGCGTGAACGTCATTCTGCTATCCAGATCGTTGGCCGCGCCAATGGCTACGGCAAAGAAGAAGACATGGGTGCACTAGTACTCAGTCATTCTTGAAATGTCGGCTAAAGCTCCCCATACTCTCGAGCTTCAACGTAGAATGGAAGTGGGCCAATGGCAAAGAAATACAT
>NZ_FNDH01000058.1 GCF_900100485.1 Nitrosomonas sp. Nm132
CGGAAAGCGCCGGACAACAACCCAAAGCTCATCAGTTGCTGTAATCATTGGCAGTCCAGTACATCCGACTTCCGGCCAGAAACATTTTTAACGTGCCGCGCATTTACCAGATACACAGTCAACCCTCGCGACCCCAAAAGTTCATACAGCGGAATCCAGTATACCCCCGTCGACTCCATTGCTGCAGTGTCAATTTCACAGGCCTCCAACCAGTCCGCTAAATCATTCAGGTCTGCGGTGAAACGCTTGAGCTCCCGTACCGGCTCGTCATCCCTATCCGGTGGTACCGCCTCAAAATGGCTCGCAGAACCAATATCAATCCCCGCCGCATTCGGGTGGGTTAACTCCAATTTACTTTGCTTGCGCTTTGCCATGGCATCCTCCATCATCTCTATCGGAATGCCGCACGGGTTCGGGTTCGTCGTTGTACTCACTCTTTCAAACGGGATGCCCGCTACCACGGACTCACCAATGTCATCAATGTCACCGATGTGGCCCATGACCACGCTAAAAAACGGGCGGATTAGCACCAGTGATGTGTCGGTCTTCTCCAGCGCGACATTCCAACTTTACCCCTCGAGCTCTGATGCCGCTTGTTTTTTTGCGCGCCTTGCCACCACCAGCGGATTACTACGCTAAAAATACCTAAAAAAGGAGATCTACCATGAAAACATCAGTAATTTTAAACACTCAGGGCAAAACCGATCTCGCCATGCTGTTGTTCCGTGTGACTGTTGGCAGCATTGTAATTGCCATGGTGCCTAGAAACTCTTCGGCTGGTTCGGCGGCTATGGGCTCGAAGCCACGGGCGAGTGGATGGCCTCGATCAACCTCTCGCCCGGTTACTTGATGGCATGATATGCGCTGACATTACTGGCCGCCAGCCTGGTACTGCTGTTGCAAGGCGCAGGCAAACATTCACTCGACCGCAAACGCCAGAACGCCCTTTAATCAACTACGGAGGACACAATATATGGGAATATTGATCAATGGACAGTGGCATGATCAGTGGTACAAAACTCGGGAAGGCGAGTTCATTCGCGAAGATGCCCAACACCGCCACTGGATCACCAAGGATGGGCGCGCCGGACCGACCGGCGTAGACGGCTTCACGGCAGAATCTGGCCGCTACCACCTGTTTGTATCGCTGGCCTGCCCATGGGCGCATCGCACCCTGATTTTCCGGAATCTGAAAAACTTGCAGGCGCATATCGGCGTAACCGTGGTTGATCCCAAAATGCTGGCGCATGGCTGGGTCTTCAGCGAGGTTTCCCAGGATAATCCCTTCCCGGCGTTGCGTTTCCTGCACCAGCTGTATACCCGCGTCAAACCTGATTATACGGGCCGGGTCACGGTGCCGGTGTTATGGGACAAGCAGCGCGACACCATCGTCAGCAACGAATCAGCCGACATCATTCGCATGTTCAACAGCGCGTTCAACGACATCACACGCAACGATCAGGATTTCTATCCCGAGGCCCTGCGCGGCAGGATCAATGCTGTCAATGAAGTGGTCTATCACGACATCAACAATGGCGTCTACAAGGCCGGCTTCGCCACCACCCAGCAGGCTTATGAAAGCGGTTACGACAATCTTTTCAAGACATTGGACGAGATCGAAGCCATTCTGGGCAAGCACCGTTTCCTGATCGGCGACCAACTGACCGAAGCCGACTGGCGTCTGTTTACCACTCTGCTGCGCTTCGACGCAGTCTATTACAGCCACTTCAAGGCCAACAAACGGCGCATCGAGGACTATCCGCACCTATCCAACTACCTGCGTGATCTCTATCAGTATCCAGGTGTCGCCGAGACCGTCAATTTCGGGCATATCAAAACCCATTATTACTACAGTCACCCGAGCATCAACCCGACCCGCATCATCCCCAAAGGGCCGGAGATCGACTACAGCCGGCCACACAATCGCGAGCAACTGTTTACATGACGATATCCTGAAATTTGAGAGTCATCTTCACCCGCCCACATAACCCGAGAACCAGGTTCACTGGAAATTGAAATCGCCCAGGTGACCGGTAACATCCACCACTTCGGCCGTCCGATAGCCTTCAGTGCCAACCGGTTTGACATGCCAGCCATTGACGGCACTGGCCAGCACCGCGAGCCGGGTATCGGACAAGTTGGCCAATGGCCCGCTGTCGTTCCGCTCATCACAAATGCTTTGGGCAAGCCGCCTGCGGGAAAGGGGATGCTACTCTTTTTATACAGCTTGGCTATAATTATTACATGCCAAGATTAAGTAGAACCGTATTTGCCGGCATACCGCAGCACATCACGCGGCGTGGAAATCGACGAGAAAATGTTTTTTCACCGATGACAACCGAAGCGCCTATCTCGGCTGGTTAAAAGAGTACTGTGATAAATACCGTGTTGATATTTTAGCGTACTGCCTGATGATGAATCACATCCACCTTTTATTGCAGTTCCTGAGATGGATGATGGGTTGCAGAGAGTTTTAAAACTGTTGCACATGCGCTATGCGCAAAGAATTAACCGGGCAGGGGGGTGGAAAGGCCATTTATGGCAAGGGCGATTTTTTCATCACCCTTAGGAGATGCCTATTTATGGGCTGCCATCCGGTATGTCGAACGGAATCCAGTACGAGTAAAAAATGGTCACCAAAGCGAAAGATTATTCCCGGTCGAGTGCCGCGGCGCATTGTGGGTTAAAGGAAGATGCGATCTTGAGTCAAAAGTCTGAGTGGAAAAAACAATGCGATCAAATTTCGAATTGGTCGTCATGGTTGGCGGAAGGCGATGATCCCGGGAAATTTGAATTGTTGCGGTGAAATATCGAAAAAGGTTTGCCTTGCGGGGGAGGAAAATTTTATTCGAGGATTGGAAAAGATTGCGGGTAGATTATTGCGTTATCGTCCTTTAGGGCGTCCAAGGGGTGAAGAAAGAGAGCAATAAAGGGTAGCTTCCCTTTTTCCGTGAAAGCACTTGCGAAGCTTTTTTCACAGTATCGCATCATTACAAAGCAGAATTACGCCACTGAGGTATGAGTGATATATTCATTAGCTATGCAAGAGCAGACAAGGAGAGAGCTGAGCTTCTAGCTGAGGTATTTTCGCGGCAGGGTTGGTCTGTGTGGTGGGATCGCGAGATTTCCCCCGGAAAGTCGTTTGATGAGACGATAGAGACTGCATTGAACTCGGCCCGATGTGTAATTGTTCTCTGGTCTAAGGACTCTGTGTCATCCCGCTGGGTGAAAACGGAAGCAGCAGAGGGCGCGGCGCGAGGAATTCTAATCCCGGTGTTGATCGACAAAGCCCAAATTCCCCTTGAGTTCAAGAGAATTGAAGCAGCAGATCTTTCCGATTGACTGGGCATCTCTCCTCATTCTGAGTTTGATCAATTATTGAAGACCGTTGCCAGCATCCTCGGTGGCAGTGCCCCGACCCAAATAAAACAAATGCCAACGAATACAAAATTGCGGTCCCGGCGCTGGTGGAAGACCATATCAGGTTTGGTGACAGCTACGGCAGGCATTATTACTGCCGTGGCGGGCTTGCTTGTGACGCTCCATCAGATCGGGCTTCTAAGCAACAAAGAAAAGCCTGCATTCGTATTCTCGTCGTCCGACAAGGATACCACCAAGCGACTTGCGGTAACTGCGCCTTCCGCGACGTCTACAAAGACAACCGAGCCTTCCAAGGCAAAATTGCCTTCCGATGCGACAAAGACCTTAGCCAACGATCGCGTGACACGGTACTCGGTCACTTTTCCGTTTGGCACTGAAGTAACCCTTAAAAATAATCGAGGGGAGGGAACCTACAAAATCCTAGCGGCGCAGGTCGACAGCCGGAATGCGGGAAGATTTACCTTGAAATTCTATATACGCTTAACCAATAAAGGTCCATTGGATTTAGGATTTTGGAGCGCCTCATTTCGGCTGCTGATAGACGGCGTACCGCGGGCGCCGACAAGCTGGTTAAACGACGGTGTGGATGCCCGAAGCGCCAAAGAAAGCGATGTCATCTTTGAAATGCCCGATACCGCTGAAAGCCTAGTGCTTTCAGTGACAAGTGGGCCGGAAACAGCCAATATTCCAATTATCCTGAAGAAATCGGATTAAATTCAAGCAGAGAATGATAGAAAGAAAAGCACGAGGTCAAGGTCTTGGACGCACGTAACGGGCACGGGTTTAGATTCTAGACTAGGCACGTAACGGAGACAGGTCTAGACTATAGAATCTAGACCTGTCCCCAAAGACTTGATAGATTAACCTATTTTCCTCAGTTGAAGTCTCTTAATCTTCCCAGGGGCCAGTAGATTATGGTGTTTTGGGTGATTTCTATCATCACCAGTTGGGTGAAATTTTAGCAAAACAGTCAGAATCAGCCAAAAGTGTTGCCGCACCTTGCTTTCAGCTTATTTATAGCAACTGAGGATTCTAGGTTTATGCCTAACGCCCGCTCGAATGCGGGGTTAGGCGACCGATCAGCCACGGTGACCCTGGGGCTCGTCTTTGGCGGCAACTTCCCAGATGCCTGGGCGATTGAACTTCCCATCGGCGGGACTTTCGTACACGGTGAACTCGACCTCAAGTATTCCTTCGTCTGGGTGATTCAGAATTGCGTATGCCGTGTCGGGCTGGCGAAGGAACTCGGCCTTGGCGATGTCATGAAGAACATAGTTATCAGCGAACACACGCGAGTCGTTCTTCTGTATGGCCGTGCGTAGTGTGGTTAAGACTCGTCGGCCATCGTCGTATTTGAGGTTGATCTGAAGCTCCGTGTGAAAGATTGTGTGATCAAGTTCTGCTAGCGTCTCACGTGCAAAGATTTTGAGTGTGAATCCAGGCTTCAGAGAGTCAACGTAGCGTAGCGTGTAGCAGCGTTCTAGGAAGTGGAGGAACTCTGGGTTGAACTTGGAGAATAGGTCAGGGACGAATGCGCAAATCTGCTTGATGTGCTTCTTCTGCAGGTGACCTCGTAGCGGCTTACCGGCCACAGCTGAGAGGGCCTTGAAGTATTTTTCAACCGCAGTGGACGCGAGTATGGCTCCCTGTAGGGGAAGACCCGAGCGGAGCAGTGTCCTTGCGCCGATGTAGTCGATAAAGCCCAGTTGGAGGAATTGAAGAACGATGCGAACGCGCTTTTGATCAGATGTCTTGTCTTCCACAACTGTTCACCTTGTCGCCTAACATAGAAGTAACCGGACCTGCGCGGCTTTTCGCGCAGGTCCGGTTGACTGCCGGGTTGGGGCTATGCATCATCACTAAACTCCCGCTCAAAAAGCGTGCCAACTAGCCATACCAAGGCAGCCGGCAGTATCCAGAGCAAAATGATTCCGATATACGGCAGGACGTAGGTATCCTTTGTGGTGGAGACAGCGCCCACTACAGCTGAGTCGAAATTGCCAGCGGTGAAGAGGATGATGGCAAGAACAATTTCGAGGACAACAATGGAAAACGAATTTCCATGCTCTCGCAGGTGTTTGTAGGACTCAACCAATCCGCCTTCGGCAGCGTCACGCTTACCCGCCAACTTCTTGTAGAATTGAAGGAGTTCTTTCGTCCGGAATAGAGTGAACAGTATGGCTAGGTATTGTGGCCACAGCACGAGGGCTGCAAGCGCAAAGACAAAAGAGAAGAAGTAGAGCGTTGCGCCGGTAGAGGTGCAAGTGAAGAAAAATGCAAGTGTTGCGACCAGCGGCGGAACGAAGAGAAGTAGAACACGCCGAATTGATGCTTTGCTGTTTTGGCCAATATTTAGCAAGAACCGCCCCGCATGGAGTACCAAAATTGGGGCGCTTGCAATGTAGCAATAGGCCAACCCATAACCCGCCAACAATGTCAGCAAAGGGCCATCTATCTTTCCGGCCTCTGCGCCAAAGAGCATTGGCTTCAACGTGGGATTGGTGTTGCAGAGGAAGAAAAAGACAACTCCGCCAACCACTGTGCCCATGCCATAGCGCACCGCGTAAAACTCCCACCAGCGGGAGGAACTAAAGGTCTTTTTCTCAGGTTGCGCCATAGTTTCTCCAACGGTAGGTAAGTTGCATATTATTTCCTTATGTTTTATAGAATTACGTCGATTTAGCTTTCATCATAACTAGCTTTGTTAGATCCACAAATATGATAAATAGATTATGTCTTTTGGGTTAGGGACGCGACTAACTCAAGCTTATGCCTCGCGGTTATCAAGCCTTGCAGGTCAGATGGTAACAGATGACTTGATGCGTAGGTACGAAAACAGGCGAGGAGCAATGGTAACGGATAAAGCCGACCGTGAAAGTGTTGAGTCCCGAAATGACTGTTTTGGAATGGGCCGATGGTATCAAGACGCCAGCAGGCAACAATACCCCTGGCGTAAAAGGTGAGTCAGGGGTATCCACCCGGGATCGTAGGCCGCTTCGAATTTGATATATATTGAGAATATGCGGTAACCCAGGAGATCCCAAGATCGGCGCTTGGATGATAAGCGCACTTCCCAACAAGTCTAAACAGCGAGGACGGAAGCGGAGATACTGGGAAGTCGGAGACTCCCATAGTTAGCGATGAAGGCGGGTAACGCTGCTGGAGCAAAGGGGAGTCGGTTTAAGATAACGGTCAAGGGAAACATGCCCCGACACCGAGCGGACTATGAGCATGACAACCACAATTGAACGTTTCACACAATGGGCGCGGAACAATCCGCAAGGGCAATACACGGCGCTAATTGGATTGCTTAGCAATCCAATAGAGCTGCTGTTTATACCCTAAACCATTGTGGATGACTTAGACTGGGAGCCGGATGGTGTAACGCTCCAAGTCCGGTTCTGCGAGGGCTGTGGTGCGCAAGTGTCGCAGCTACTCACCCATTGCAACAAATGCAAAAAGAGAGTATTGCATCGCAAGACTTGATACCTTTGTACTGCAAACGGTATAGCCTTTAAGCTTCTTTTTCCTGTTCTGGTTGACTGCCATACCGATTTAGGCCTTTCAGTATTAGAACTCTTTCTAAACATCTTTCATTTTTAAGTTTAATTGGTCGCCAAACCTGGGCTAACCGATTTCAAAGGACGTCACACCAAAAAGTCGATTTAGCGGAATTTTAGGTATTTCGCCCGTATACATTCTTGCGGTTTCGAACGAAACTTTCATATTATGACGCTCTGCCAATGATAAAGCAGCCTGATTGACTTTTGGCGTATCCAGATAAACTGGTTCCGACGGTTTCACCGTGGATTTTAAAGCCAAAAAAAGAGATTCGGCTAATTCTGGATTGTCCGCAAAAAGAGGACTGATCTTGTAACCGGTGCGGCAAGCACGAATCACACCATATCCCGCTAGTTTTCCGCTCTGCATGATGCCCAAGGCATGGCTGTCAGGTTGGCTTGTCCAGCATTTTATAAAATGAGATCTGTTTGCCGGAAAAAATGGTTGATCGTATGAATCAATGGTTTCAAAAGGTAATGTGGACAGTTTCACAATTTCAGCATTTTCAAGGGAATTGCCGCCACCACCGTGTCCTTCATAGCGAATATTGCTATAGGCTAGTTTGAATCCAGATTTTTTGTAATTGTCTTGCTGGGCTACAACTCCATTAAGACCAATATTCCACCCTTCAAGATATTTAAGGCCAGCATTCCAAAGTTGAATACCATACCCTTTACCACGATATTCTGATTTGACAATGTAGAACCCGAGAAAGCCAAAGGATTCACTGTATTTGATTGCAGAGATTGTGGCGATGGGTTCTTCGTCTAGGAAGCCAATGAGAAAACCAGTTGGGTCTGCTGTGTAATAACAGTCGGCATCATGGAGTCCTGGGTTCCAACTCTTCTTTGCTGCCCAATCAATGGCAATATCAATTTCCTCTCTATCCATTGTTTTAATTGTAAAGTTTTTATTTCGCATTTTTATATCTTGGGAAAGTATTGCCACTTGGTATGCTAACGGACTAACGGACACATAAATGGCGCAAGGAACGAGCGTCCGGCGACCGATAGGAAGTGTATTTGATGTGATTGTTAGGCATAATCACTCTAATTTTATAATCCTGTTTTCCTTTCCGGAGTATGTGACTATCGTAATTTTACCCGCTGACTCATAGCTAATTAAATAATCGGAGTTCACTACGTCAACTTTTTTAATGTTACTGGCAGTGAGCTTGATTTTCAGTGTCTTGGTTTCTCTTTCAATGTCGGATAGTACTCTATCCAGAGATCCGCTCTTGTCATAATCGATCAGAGATATGGAAAGAACTCCTGCAGCCAACAAGAGTACCGAGACGTTTATTAATACGACCCCGCTTGTTTCTGAGTTACCAGTCTTGATTGCACGTATGGCACGGCCGAAGCCGTACATGGCTGCTACCATAGAAAATATCAACAGGAGTGGTGCCAGGTAGTTCAGTTTTGTTGCGTTAATAGATTCCTGATTTAGCACATAAAAACCGATTAGCGCTGTTAAAATGGCAGAAGCTATAGATATAGTTGTTTTTGAAAGTTCTATTAGAGACTTCCACGCTTCTACATGACTTTTATCGCCCGATTGGCACATGCTAAATATCCTTTGGCACCGGACACCATCTGTCTAATGCCGATGATATGTTATGCCAAATTTCCCACGAACTAATCTTGCCTTTACGCCAACGAGATTGATAGTGACCGTAACCATTACTCATATCAACTAGGATGTTAGGGATAATCGATATCGCAAATCGTTGCACAGAATCAAGATCTACGTCAGCCCAATGTGGTGATGGGTCTTTCTCGATATTGATTACCATTTGAACGAGTGCCTGCTTTGCACCATTGGTTAAACGAAATGGTTGTTGCTGTCGTTCCGTTAGTTCCATCCATTGGCTTATAGCGGCATCCAGCCTTTCTTCTATCTCCGATATTTCCATGATTATTTCCTTTGGTGGTGATTTTTATACCTAACAAGTAATTATATAGTTTCCGTATATCTTCCATACTTTTGGTATTAACAGCAACAGAGTCGTTATGCTTATCAGGTTTGCTAACTACATATCATCCTCAATAAAACGAGATGCAGATCTGAAGATCATGACAGTACAGACTGTCTCATATTATTTAGCCAGATTATCGGAGATTTAATGAAAGAAATTGACTGGCTGGCTGGTGGTTCTGGCCGAAAGCGGATCAAGGGCGGCCAAGATCGGACTTGTCCGTCAGATCCTGAAACGCGCCGCCAAGCTGTGTCAGATAGCGGATTTGCTGGGATTCTCCCCCTTGCTTGCGTGTGTAGCGCTGAACAAAAATGCCCGCTCCCGAAGAACACTCAATTCATTACACCCACTTACCCGCAACGGAATTGGGATAAGTTTCATGCGGATTTCAGATTACCTCAATTAATTTACCCTTTTCATCAAAACCAGCGCATTCGAATCCACCTAGATGATCAGGATAGCTAAGCTGGTTTGAAATAATTCGCGTGCTGCCGATCATTTGATCGTCGCATATCAGCTTCAAATCATTTCAGGAGTTCCTTGATGTACCGATCATGAAGTTCGAGCGTATCCGCGGGCTTCAAAGATGAGGAATCCGGATTTTTGATCAACCTGAAATCATTGACTTGTCGCTCAGCAATCTTCATGGCCTATGCATTTCCACCGTCAAAATCCGTCCACATCATTCCGCCAAAGAAGTGTACACCGTCTATGCTGACAAACTCATCACGCAGGAGCGTTACATTCGGATGGCGAGTGACAAGCCACTTTTTGAAGGTTTCTTCTTCTCTGTTTTTTGGCGTCCGGGTGTAATATTCGTGGTTGCCTGTAACGTACAGTACGGGTTTTTTCCAGCCTGTAAGAAATTTGGTTAGGGGAGAATAATTCTGAAACGTGATGATATCGCCTGCCAAAATTATTAAATCGGCGTCAATATTCTCCGGCATTTTCCAGCCGGACTTAAATTCAAGATGTAAATCACTGTAGCTGATAATTTTTATTATGCGTCCTACTTTTTAATAGGCCGATTGTTTTTATACGCCTGATACAAGTTTGTATGATTTTATCTTTACACTGCTCGTACAGCAAAAAGCAGATCAAGCAATGGCGTGCAACATAATGATCCATATATAGACCATTATGCAGTCTTATGATTCATATATAGATCAATATTGTCTTGACAGAATACCTGGTTTTTGTTAGCGTGGTTCATAAAAAGATCATAAGCATGCTTTGTGATCTATATGTAGAACAAATTATAATAATGCCAAAGTCTATTACACGAACCTACTCACGATACACCCGTGAAGCATCCTCCCTCCTTGGCGGACTGATCCGTGCCGCCCGCAAAGAACGTCAATTAACCTCTCAGGACGTTGCAGACCGCGCGGGCATTTCCAGAGGACTTTTGCAACGCATCGAGAAAGGTGATCTTAAATGCGAGATCGGCGCTGTATTCGAAGTGGCGACTATCGTTGGTGTTAAGTTGTTTGACTCTGATGAACTCACCCTGCGCAAGCATATCCGCCAAACCGAGGATAAGCTGGCGCTCTTGCCGAAATCCGTGCGCAAAAAATCCAGGGTTGTCCACGATGAGTTCTGATCGCGATAAAGAAGCTTATGTCTGGATATGGTTGCCGGACGAGACCGAGCCCGTCGTGGCAGGTCGGCTTGAGGCTGATAACGGTCATATTCTGTTCAACTATGGCAAAAGCTATCTGGAGCGAGTACGTGACACAAAACCGGCAATTGCGATTTACGAACCGGAACTGCCTTTGAAGCCAGGCGTCTTGCCATTGCCAGAAGGCTTGAGCATGCCCGGCTGTATTCGAGATGCTGCGCCCGATGCTTGGGGGCGGCGTGTCATTATCAACAAAAAGCTGGGTCTCAAAGGTGTTGGTACGGATACAGCCAGCTTGGATGAACTCACCTATCTGCTGGAATCCGGTTCTGACCGTATTGGCGCGCTGGATTTTCAGCGCTCGCCAACTGAATATGTGCCCCGCTTTGCGTACAATGTGAACATGGAAGAGTTGATTGATTCTGCCGAGCGGGTTGAAAAAGGCGTGCCGCTCACGCTGGAACTTGATCAAGCGCTTTTTCACGGCAGCTCCATCGGTGGTGCGCGCCCAAAAGCTCTGGTCCAGAATGAAGGTAAAAAATACATCGCCAAATTTTCTTCGAGTGCCGACCTGTACAGTGTCGTTAAGGCCGAGTTTATCGCCATGCATCTGGCCGCATTGGCGGGTCTTAATGTTGCACCTGTAAGAAGCTGTCTGGCAAAACGATTTCCATTAGAATCAAGGATTTTTTGATAGTAAGCTAAGAGATGTCATACAAAACGGATATAAATGATGAGGAA
>NZ_FNDH01000059.1 GCF_900100485.1 Nitrosomonas sp. Nm132
GTTTGCACCACAGCGCACGCGCACATACTGATGAGGTCATCGCTAAGCTTTGCGAGGAGCTCAATGCTACTGAAACCTTCTTTCCTCGATCTGGACTTCGTCTGATCTTTAAATTGGGATCATCTTAAAATCGTCGGGATCAGGTGGTCTGAATATTATACCAATCTCCAATCATCACCAGACCTCTACCGTGCAAAGGTCTCGATCCAGGGAAAGAAGCTGTGCCCCATGCAATATGATCAATTATGCGGCGCAGTTTTCTGCCGATTCGAGTCTGCCTAGGTAATAGGTATCCTGGGTTCTGGCTCGCTCGCCGCAAAATCGAGTTCTACCTTCGCACCATCTGGGTCATGACAAAAAAGCTGCCATGTTTGCTGGTCCACCAGCCGATGCAGTTTGAATGCGATGCCATGCTGGTTTAGCGTATCTATGACTGACTGGAGATTAGATGCAGTAAACGCCATATGATCAATGACGCCCTGTACGTCTGCTGGCAATGGTCTTCCTGCGATGATATGCAAAATAGCCTGCTCGCCTGAATAAAGCCATGCGCCAGGAAAAGTGAAGGATGGGCGATGGCCTTCTGTCAGCCCAAGCACATCAATATAAAAAGTCTTGCACTTTTCCAGATCGCTGGTCAGCACTGTAAAATGGTTCATACCATCGATTGCCATGTTGATCTCTCACAGTCCATCAATTTGCTTTTTTTCATATAATCTAAGTGAACCCGTGCCTTAAGCACATTTTTCTCGAAGTGCGTTAAAACCCGCGCCAACTTATAAATCGGTTAATGGATTATCTGATCTAGGCCAAAACAAAATTCTATTGATCAACCCTCCCCCATGTTGAATATATAGCAAAGCGGCGCAACGTAACATGACAGAAAAAGGCACGATTTAACATCGAGGTATTCACAAAATGCCGCACTAGCTTCCAGATTGAAAGTACTGATAAAAAATCAGTACTTTCAGTGCATGGTGAAAGCCGAACTAAGCTATTCTATTATCAATGCATCAGAGTCGCTTCAATCTCTGCAAAAGTCTTGGCAACTTCCGTAAGTAGAATAGCAGTACCTAACTGCTTTTCGATTTGTGTTAATGAAAAAATTCCGCATACCAATGGAGCACCCTCGGCATCCTCCTCTATTACCAAGGTATGCTGTCGACCAGCATCACGCAGACTCGCGATCACATGGCCAACTTTGGCATACTGCACTTCCTCGATGGGAATCGCTTCTAAGCAATCGAGTGGTGTCATGATATCCGAAACCAGAATCTCACCGTATTTCACGCGCCGCTCTTGGATGAAGCGCACGGGTTTATCCCCGAGAATATCGGAGGCAGTAATTACCCCCTGGAGAAGGTGATCATCATTTAATACAAACAACGAGCGCACACTTCGTTGCATCATATATATATTGGCCAACTCCATGGTTGCATGTGGTTCGATTTCAGCAACATGAGTATGCCGTAAATCAGTCATAATTTCGAGCGCCGGCGATTCCATTGTTACAGATTTTGGTAAGGCCAGGTGAGCGATCCGAACAGTGCCTGTTAAGCGCTGCACAGGAAGTATAGGGTATGCGAGCATGATAGTATCCTCCTAGTTGGTGGATAAGTACGTGAAATTGAGAAGGATTAAAACCTCAGACTATCCTTGTCACCACTTTACGCTCATCAAAATGAAGGGTCAATATGGAATATCTCCCAGAATAAAATAGCCAGGAGGTTTAAGGAGTTAATTCACCATATGACATGGTCTAATAGAGCCGGACATTCCAGTTAAGAGAAAATAGTCTTAACTGGAAGAAAAATGATAACAAGGAAGCAGTACACAAAAGAATTCAAGTTAGATGCAATCCGCCCTCGCCTTGGTTCTGGATCAGCGCTCGATAGCAGAAGCAGTCCGAAGCCTAGAAATTAACGCCAACATACTCAGGCGATGGATCAAGGAATATCAGGTAGATGATGATGATGGGCAAAACATTTCGTGGCAATGGAAAACTGATACCGGAACAAGAAAAAATCCGACGTCTGAAAGCACAGATCAGGCAACTCAAACTGGAAAGGCAGATATTAACATAAGTTGCTTCTATTGTTTCACTTATGAAATAGAAATGGAATCAATAGCCAGGATGGCCATGTTGGACAGATTGCTGCCGAACAGGTTGCCCAGGGCCATGTCCAGCACCCCTAGGCACACGGCAGCTATTGACACCGCTGCTTCAGGCAGGAAGGTGGCAGTAGCCACGAACAGAGTGCCGACAAAGCTCTCGCTCCAACCCATGATCTCCGCCATATCCTTGCTCACGAAGGGCAGCCAGGTGCCGGCCGCTACTATCACAACGGCTGCCATGGCAAAGCCCGTCACCGCTTGTCTGAGGGCAAGGTGCTTGTAGCGCTGGCTGGCCACGTCCGGCTAATGGCAATCCCTGCATCTGCTCGTAACGGAATATGATACGCATGGCCAAGGCATAAATGACCAGAATAATCGGTGTATACAGCCCGACATGAGCAAACGACAGTTGCATGCCAGTTTGCGATAGCAGCAGGCTGATACCCACGAAACCAATGAGGATGACTCCGAAGCCCGCAGACAAGACATGTCCGATATTGGCCCGGGTATAGACCGGCTCTTCGCGATGAAGAAAATCAAGGATAACGATGAGCAACAAATTAAGCACGCAAGAACCCAACACATCACCGGCAGCGATATCCGGCGTCTGAGCGACCGTGACCGAGCTGACTCCGTTAACAAGCTCCGGCAAGGAAGTAACCGAAGCTACCATTACCACCCCGATCCAGGATCGGGGCAATCCCAGTTTCTCACCAATCATGTCACCGTAAAGGGACAGACGGTAACCAGCCACCGCGATCAGGATCAGACAGAGGGCAAATTCAAACCAGACCAGCATGACTAAGCACCATTGCACATAAGTATTATTCGGTAAAATACATTGATAAGAACGAAATAAGTCAGGAGCGCCAGTTCGCTCAGAATCACCGCAGCCATAAAATCAACGGTAGCAGTAAATCTGCTCGTGTAAAGGAAAAACACATACTTTTTTTCACTTAATACTTCATTTTGCATCCCCTTAGAATCTGAAATACCGTCACACAAACGCATAGGGATTATGCGCAAAAATACGGATATCACATGCACTCTGAATCAGAAGCATGCCAACGGCACAGCATTTGCTTTATTCAGGTCTGCAAACGACTCAATCAAGTCACTCAGCTTTAAAATCAATTAATACCGTTGCAACAATGAATAAGCAATTTTAGTCATTATCCGAATAAAAAACTGCTCTAGAATAACCATGAAAGGCGATCAGTAGCCATAACGACTCATCATTCGACAAGACTCTCTATATGAGTACTACCGATATACCTGAAGACCATGCTTTCCACGTTCTGAAAGCTGAAGACGTCTGCATGTTGCTGGAAGTTACCCCGGATCGTGGGCTGACATCCGAAGAAGTCGCACGTCGCCGCCAAAAATTTGGCAATAACGAAATTGTAGAGACGGCAGGGCACCCCTGGTGGCGCATACTGTTCGATCAATTCACCGATTTCATGATTCTCGTGCTGATCGCTGCAGCCATCGTATCTAGCGTAGTAGGCGAATTTACCGATGCAACTGCAATCCTTGTCATTCTCCTCCTCAATGCGCTGATTGGTTTCGCGCAGGAACTCCGCGCCGAACAAGCGGTGGCTGCCTTGAAGCGCATGGGACACGCAATGGTGCGGGTACGACGCGAAGAGATCGCTCACTTGCTAACTGCGGCAGAGCTTGTCCCCGGCGATATCGTATTACTGGAGGCTGGCAATATGGTGCCAGCAGATATTCGTCTACTGGAGGCGATAGATCTTGAGGTTGACGAAGCGGCACTCACGGGTGAGTCCGTACCAGTGAGCAAAACTATCGATTCCATGCAGGACAGAGACGCGATCCTGGCCGAGCAGCATAATATGCTGTTTCGCGGCACTCTTACCACACGCGGCCGGGCAATAGGAGTGGTGACAGCCACCGGAATGCTTACCGAGTTGGGTAAAATCGCAGCCATGCTTGGCAGCGAAACAGTCCAAAAAACCCCGCTACAAAGACGTCTTGCGGTGTTTGGCCGCAAGCTGGCGCTGTCGATATTAGCGATTTGCACGATTATCTTCGTGGCCGGCTTATTACGCGGCGAAGATGCCATATTGATGTTTTTGACCGCAATCAGCCTCGCCGTCGCGGCGATTCCCGAGGCGCTGCCGGCTGTCGTGACGATTGCGCTCGCGCTGGGCGCACGTCGTATGGTGCACCAGCATGCACTGATGCGGCGTTTACCCGCAGCGGAAACCTTGGGGTCGGTCACCTTTATTTGTTCCGACAAAACAGGAACATTAACCAGAAACATCATGCATGCGGAATTATTTTATGCGGCCGGTGCTGAATACCCCACGCTTCCCCTCCTTGCCGATACCCAATCCGAAGTTAAGCTGTTCACCCATGCGCTGGCGTTAAATCACGATGTGGAAAGAAATCTGGCCGGAAAACTGACCGGGGATCCGACCGAGATTGCACTGTTGCAGGCAGCACTCGATGCCGGCGTCGTCTATGAAGCGTTGAGCAAGGCATGGCCGCGCATCGCCGAGATTGCATTCGACTCGGACAGAAAGCGCATGACCACTTTTCACCAAAGCAACGAGCGACTGCTTGCCATTACCAAAGGCGCACCGGAACAGGTATTGGAACAATGCACGAGTCATATCGCTGGACAACTCGACCACGCTGTTATGCTTGACATTGCGAACCACTGGGCTTCACGGGGCTATCGGGTCATTGCCTATGCTTATCGTGACTGGGCAGCACTGCCGCAACACATCGACGTCAATAGCGTGGAACAAGGACTGACATTTCTTGGCTTGGTGGGGCTAATGGATCCGCCACGTGACGAAGTGCCAGCGGCCGTACAGGAATGCTACCAAGCCGGAATTACACCCGTCATGATTACCGGCGACCATCCGGCGACTGCACGTGCGATCGCAGAACGAATCGGCTTGGTGCATGAACACGCCGAGGTTATCACAGGAAAACAGCTCGAACACCTCACTGACGAGGAACTGGCCGATCACATAAAACATGTACAGATTTATGCACGTGTCTCACCGCAGCAAAAAATCCGCCTGATACAACTATTACAGCAGCGTGGTGAATATGTCGCTATGACCGGAGATGGGGTGAATGATGCGCCGGCATTGAAAAAAGCCGATATTGGTGTCGCTATGGGTAAAAAAGGTACGGATGTCGCGCGTGAGGCCGCAGATATGGTGCTGATGGACGACAATTTTGCCACAATTGTGCGCGCTATCCGCGAGGGACGACGACTCTACGACAATGTTCGCAAGTTCATCAAGTATGCGATGAGCAGTAACTCGGGTGAAATCTGGACATTATTTCTGGCACCGTTTCTCGACTTACCGATACCGTTACTCCCCATTCATATTTTGTGGATAAATCTGGTTACCGATGGCTTACCCGGTCTGGCATTGACTCAGGAGAAAGCAGAGCAAGGTATTATGCAGCGACCGCCGCGGCACCCGCAGGAAAGTATTGTTGCGCACGGTATGTGGCAGTACATTTTATGGATCGGATTGTTGATTGGTGCGTTGTCGTTGTTCACGCAAGCATGGGCCTTGCAAAATAACATCGAAAACTGGCAAACGATGATCTTCACCGTACTGACGTTTTCGCAGTTGGTTAATGTGCTGGCAATCCGCTCGGAGACACAATCATTATTTACAATGGGCTGGTCGACGAATCGAGCGCTGATTGGCGCAGTCTTGCTGACTGTCCTGTTACAGTTAAGTGTGATCTATATTCCCTTATTTAACGACATCTTTCATACCGCACCCTTATCAGCGGAAGAACTCCTATTCTGCTGCACGATGCCGTGGATCGTACTACTTGCTACCGAAATAGAAAAATGGCTGAGGCGCCGCAGCATCATTTATCGTAATTCCAATCGTTTCTGTCAGGCGGACATCAGAAAAAAAGGATAACTTCCTTTACTGATTTCTTTTATTTTGATTGTGTTTCGCTAACGTTTAATTTCAAATCCCTTGAATGACTGGCGGGCGCGCTGGTAGGCCAGCGCCGCAAGTGCCAAATCCCCCAGGGCCAAGCCGCGAAAAATGAATGCGACCTTCTCATCGTCAGAGCAGCGTCCAGCGATATCACCATTAACCAAGCCTGTCAGATCTCCATTAACCAGCTCAGGATCAACCAAAGGTGTCGGCATCTGTGTTTCCTGCTCGAGATCATCAATGATAATGCGTTCGAACGCAGGCATACTGTCTTTTAGCCAGGATGCAGCTAAATCAACCGCTGTAACAAACGTACCGGGCTTCAACCAACGTGCATCAAGAAAAGGAACCAGCTCAGGCGAAAGCGTGACGGTCGAAATTACCAGATCAGCATCACTCACCGCTTCCTGGGCACTCCTGCTGGCAACTGCCGACAGGCCCAGTTTTTCCGCCGCCTGACACAGTGCCTCTCGATTTACGCTTCCGCGACCGAACGCACGAATTTCTTTCAATGGAAACAGGGCAGAAAAAGCCTGCAAATGGCTGCGTGCCTGGACACCGCAACCGATAAATGCCGCAATCGAAGTATCAGACCTTGCCAGTCGCCTGGCTGCTACTGCACTCAGCCCTGCCGTACGCACTGCGGTGATCCAGTTACCATCCATGACAGCCAGCGGCAGGCCGGTATTGCTATCAAGGAGGGTAATCAATGAATTAATATCGGGCAGACCACGCTCCCGATTGTGCGGATTGAGAATAAGCGATTTCACTGCCAGGAAAGGGGGATCGTCCGCCGCAGATAGCGTTGCCATCATATATCTGCCATCCGGTGGCGTAATGACCGCCTTCGGCGCATTCCAGACCTGTGACTGTCTGCGTCTGCGCAAAAGGTGCTCAATACTTTCAATGGCATCCTCTATAGTGAGAGACAGGCTCTCAAGTGTCTTATGGGACAGATACAATAAGCTTTCCGGCGTTTCCATTTTCATTGCCTATTTTTGGTTACCTTGATCACTCCAGACAGTTGTTATGAAAAGCACATACCTATTTATCGGTGACCTAAAGCAAAGTTCTTATCATCAAAAATGACTCAGCATCTGCGAAGAAATCATAGCGAGCACCCAGAGTGCAAGGCGCGCGGCGCGTAGTAGATTTATTCGCAGACTGTGCGTGTCCATCTCAAAATATCCGCCATTCCCATAGCACCTGCTTGGCGCGCCACCTCGCGACCATGCTGAAACAGTATCAGCGTCGGGATACTGCGAATGCCAAACTGAGCGCCCAACAGCTGCTCAACCTCGGTGTTGACTTTAGCCAGACGCACTTTGGGCTCAAGTTGTGTCGCGGCCTGAGCGAATTGAGGCGCCATCATTTTGCAGGGACCGCACCAGGGCGCCCAGAAATCGACCAGCACCGGGATATCATTATGGCTAATATGTTTCTGAAATCTGGTCATCGTCAATTCCACGGGATGACCATTAAACAGTAACTGGTGACATTTGCCGCATTTCGGTCCTTCGCCCAACCGCCCGGAAGGAATACGATTGATAGCATCACACTGCGGGCAAACAATATGCATCGATTCGCTCATGATATCTTCCCAATCAAAGGTTATTGTGAAATCACCTGTTAACCAGACTGCACCCTAAGCGGCATCTTACCTGACTTGCTCACTGCTGCGCGGAATAACGGGTCATGGCGCCAATTTATAAAATCGTACCACATCCTCGAACATGGCATCGAGCGCACCCTGATGCAAGTAAGGCATATGCCCACCGTGGTAGACTTTGAGCTGAATATTATTGTTTATCAGTGGATCCAGCGCCATTTGTTTGATCAGGATCTCGGAGGCATAGTATGGCGTGACCAGATCGAAAATACCATGCACAATCTGAACTTGCATATCGGGATTCAGGTTCATGGCCTGTTTCAGATCTGAAACTGCCTCGACAAAGCCTTGCTGCCCGCGAATCCCGGATCGCCAATTCCATGATTCATAGACCTCCTCATTTAATAACACAAAGGGTATGCTGGTTTTAAAATCCAGACGATCACGGACGTAGCTATTAAAAGCCGCCGTCATCGGTGCATTGACACGATCGAGATAGAAATCACGACTGGCAAGCAGCGGTTCGGCCGGCTCCGGATCAATCAACGTAATCGATCCATCATACAAACTCAGCACACGGTGCTGGTCAGCGAGCAGCGCCTTGGCAAAACGCGCGGGAGGAACGCGCCCCACGCCACGCAGCAGGGTATCCTTCTCCAGTCCGATCAATCTGCTGGTTTGATCGAGCCAATCCTGCTTGAGCGTCCCCGCGGCCAGTCCGCCAAGATAGCTGGACAAGGCGGCACGCTCCACTTCCGCAAGCGAGGAACGGGGATCGTTCGTCTGGTAATTTGTCTGGTTACTGCGCTTATGGATTGCTGCGATCGCCGCGTAACTCGGCAATAAGGACACCCAAGGCCAAAGACTACGCTCATTGTCCCAGATAAAACTAAAATCCAGTACTGGCGAGATGAGGATCAGACCGCTTGGCGCAATGCCAAAATCGGATTGCAGCTGCCTGGACAGGCGCGCCACCCGGAATCCTCCATAGCTCTCACCGACCAAGTAAATAGGCGACAGCCAGCGATTTTCCTCAGTCAGATACGCACGAATAAAACGGGACAGAGAGGCCGTATCTTCCTTGACGCCCCAGACCTTGGACCGGGACGGCACGTCCCCGGAATGACCTGATTTCCGTTCTTCCTTATCGTTTTTTTGACTGTTTTCGCCATGCTTCACCTCATGGCTATAACCCGTTCCCACAGGATCAACGAAAACCAGATCAGTAAACACCAGCCAGCTTTTCGAGTTGTCCACGATGCGCGCCGGCATCGGCGGCACGGTACCATCTGCATTGAATACGACGCGCTGCGGTCCGAGCGCGCCGAGATGGAGATACGCGGATGCGGCGCCGGGACCGCCATTAAACACAAAGGTCAACGGCCGAGGGCGCCCGCCCTGTCGTTCTACCTTGTATGCAATATAGAAAATCTGACCAATTGGTTTTGACTGTTTATCATAAGTCGTGATCGATGCAGCAGTCGCCGTATAGTCAAATTTTGCCTCACCCGCCTTAAAGGTGTGCAAAGTAACCGAACGATTGGAAGCATCAAGCACATCCCCTCCGCCCAAGGGTCTGGATTGCACTTCAGCCTTCTCGGGTGCGCTCATTACGATCGTTGCCTGCGACAAACAAAACCAGGTTATAACGACCATCCATAAAAAATGCAGCTCCAGGTAGCACTTCCTCATTATCGTCATTTCCTTACACAGGTGGGTTGACATCCCTACATCCGCCCCTACCAATTTAACGCAACAAAGCGTTGCGTATCACCCTCACGAACAAGCAACAGCACGCGTTTTTCACCACTGCTTTCCTTGACCGCACGTTGGAATTCAGACGCACTCCTCACCTCCTTGCGATTTACCTGCAGGATAATCGTACCTGGCTTGATTCCTGCCATAGCGGCGATAGAACTGGGCCGAACCTCCGTGACGACAACGCCTTCACTGGCTGTAGCGCCAAATTGTTCTGCCAGTTGCGGTGTTAGCGTCTGCACTGTCAAACCAATATCTTCCGCATGCTGCGATATCTCCGCAATGAGTTTATCCTTGGAGAGTTTGCCGACCAGGACTTTCAAAGTCTTATGCTTGCCGTCCCGCAGGATGGTCAACTCTACTGTGCTGCCGGGTGCGGTCAGCGCGACCCGGTTACGGAATTTTCCAACTTCTTTTACCGGCTCCCCCTGGAAGCGTTCGATGATATCTCCTTGGCGCAGCCCTGCTTCCTCCGCCGGAGAATGTTTGCTGACTTGAGAAACAAGCACACCTTGCGAAGCATCGATTCCGAACGACTCCGCCAAATCGGACGTCAGTTGCTGAATCACGATACCCAGGTAACCACGCGTCACCTCGCCATGTTCAATCAGCTGATTGGCAATTGCCTTAGCCAGATTAGTGGGAATAGCAAAGCCCACTCCCATATATCCCCCACTCCGACTAAAGATGGCAGTATTTATGCCTACTACCTCGCCATCCAGATTAACTAAAGGACCGCCTGAGTTGCCTGGATTGATTGCTGCATCGGTCTGAATGAAATCCTCGTAATCATTGATACCGATACTCGTTCGCCCTTTAGCGCTGACCACGCCGACTGTCAGCGTGTGACTCAGACCAAAGGGATTGCCAATTGCCACGACCCATTCACCGACCTCCAGCTTGGAAGAATCGGCCAGGGGGAGTGCAGGATATCCCTTCGCATTGATCTCTATGACCGCGATATCAGACTGAGGATCACGGCCAGTGACTTTAGCGTCGAATTCGCGCTCATCCTGAAATTTTACCCGGATTTTGTCAGCACTCTCGACAACGTGGTTATTCGTCAGAATATAGGTTTTATCAGATAACAGGTTATCCTTAGTTGAAAAAACAAAACCAGATCCCTGTCCTATCATGCGATGCTCACCTCGCGGCTTGTCAGAACGAGGCGTGCGGGGAATCCCTGGAAACCGGTCACCAAAGAAGCGTTTAAAGAAATCGTCGCCAAAGGGCCACTCATCTTCAAAGGGTGAGGAAAATTGGGCAACCTCACCCGATACTTTACCCTCAACCTGAATAAATACGACGGAAGGTGAAACTGTGCGCGCAACTGAAGCGAATGCCTGACCCGTCTGCCGCAGATTAGCGATAGCATCATCAGTTGCATGGGCAGGTAGGATTACCAGCCACACGAGGCACAATAACGAAGCATACAAAATTTTTTTCATGATATAAGAACCTCCACTTGTGAGTGATCTAAATGAAAACAACCTTTGTCATTCATCTTCATAATACTCCAATTTTTATTATTGGATTTCCAGACTCTCACAGCTTGCACGCACGCAGAAACACTCAATATTTTCGATAGTAAAGAATTGTGCCGCTTCTTCACGATACCTTCTACTCTGTCATCTCTTTCATATCGGGAGAAATCCAGCTGCAGTAGAAAACATTGGAGTAAATTTTATCTCACCTTCCCGTTCGCTTATCCATAAAATCCTTAGCTTTATCCAGGAACGTACGTTAGGGTCTGTTGACATTTCACATAGGTAGCCACAGGTATCCACACGCGATAGCTACCATACTTTCGTAATTTCTCTTGAGTTTGTCGTATCGTGT
>NZ_FNDH01000060.1 GCF_900100485.1 Nitrosomonas sp. Nm132
CCTGCTCGGCAACGCCTTCTATCCAGTTCTTGTCCATCGGCTCGCAGCTTCGCTCCACGCTTCCTCCCCACAATCGGTCGCCCTCATGCAGTTGCGCTTCGCTTCGTTCGCTGTGATCAACTTACGGGAGGACTTTCACCTCCAAGAGTGCGCCCGTGCCGGGCGCACATAAAAACACCCCACACAAACTGCGGGGTGTCAGGGTGTTAACTACGCTCTTTAGACTGCTAATTTTCAATCAGCCCTCATCCACGGGATAGGGAATTGAACCCCCAGAGATTAAAAAAGATGACGCATGCCAACTGTCCAAGTATTACGATCGCGATCTACTATGCTATTTTTATCAATTACGTCTACATGCTGATAGCCGCCAAATAAATTTGTACGCTTGCTCATATGATAAAGTCCACCAACAGTAAAGCTTTTTGATTTGCGACTCGCAAAAACATCTGTTTTGTTCGCATCAGTCATACCGCCCTGCGCAATCAAAGTTGTATTTCCCAATCTGTATTGGCCCCCTGCATACCAGATACTGCCATCTCCGCCCGGATTCATTGCGGTATTGCATTGTCTAGTAGAAACGTCGCCAATCGCACCCAAAGCGGCCGCATCTGAGCAGGTCGCCGCACCCAGTGCATCACTGATAAAATCGTATTGACCTTGAAGGCTAAAGTTTTTATAAGACCAGACCCCGCCGATCCGACCCACTTCTTCGGTTTTTAAATTAAATGCAGTTATCTTCTTTTGTGCAGAACTGACATTATCTCTGGAATAGCCACTGAATACCTCCAGCTTATGGCTTTGGAAATCCATGACGTATTTGGCGGCAAATTGAACATCCCATTCACCATTCTCCCCGCCCGTATCACCAATATTATTCCCATGACCGCCAAGGTGGCCACCAAGATGAGCTTCCAATTTGTCTGCATCGCCAGGCATTAACAGGACCGCAAAGGAGAAACCATTGAAGGTTGTGGAAGTAAAACGCACCACGCTGTTTACAGCGGAATAAGATCCTGAACCAAGGCCGTTGGCGCTTGCGATCATAGTCCCACCGCTGCCAGTAGCTTGAAGAGTGGTATAGACAAATGGATCAATCGTCCAGCCGCCGGCAAAGTCAGCAAATGGGGAATGGGTGCGACCAAATTTCAATGTGCCAAGTGAATCTTTGGATATCCCGACGAATACTTCCCGATTACCTATGGATCCACCGTTCGTATTAAAACCGAAATCAATCATAGTAACCACTCTAAATCCATTTCCTAAATCTTCGAATGCCCGAATGCCCCATGAAGAAAAAAAGGTTGGATCATTAACTGTTGTTTGACTGGAGAAGCCTTCGATATTGATACCACTATATTCAGCCTGAATTCGGCCAACGATCGAGATATTTGTTCCAAATGCGGATGAAATGCTGGTAGAGGCAAGTAAGCCAGTTAATGCGATGGAGATTAGCTTGTTATTCATGATGAATCACTGTGTGCGAAAATTAATAAATAATATGAAAGTAAATTGATACAAATTAAATGCATAAACAAGTGTTTTATAAGCAAATTAGCTGAATTTACAATCAGATTTCCGCATTGCCTGAGGAACATCGCACTGAACACTAGCGTTCGTATGAAATGAATTACGTTCCTGCCCAGTTGAATCCTGAATATGTAATTTCTGGAAAAAAACCATAAAAGATTCTTTTCTTGCCAGCAGTATCTTTATTTGCAGAAAAGTTACTAACACTTTAAAAAGTGCCAATAATTTTTTGAAAAACAGGGTCTGAATCCACTCTTTATCTATGCAATGCGCATTATTATTAAGAATCATGATTCGGATGCCTGTGAGTTTTCTCACATGAAATAAGTTGCGCAGTTCTTACACTGATTGATAAGACGTTGCTGTGCTGGAACCTAGATTAGGTCTGTTGTGTTGGTTCAGTTAGGGATCGTTTCAAGTCGAAAGTAGTATTTTTCGATGTGGCAGTCTTAAGTAATTGGAATGTGGTTATTCCATTGCATTAAGACTTTATTATCAATGTGTTGTAGGAGATATTTTTAATGCTGTCAATGAAGAAGTTTTCTATGAGGATGCTAGCCCAGATTATTCCTATGGCTAGCATATGCGTGCTCGCCTTGTCTGCAGGTCCTGTTAGCGCAGGTAAAGGTAATGATCCTGTGTCCTTACCAACTTATCAATACCCAAATATCTACAATAATTATCTGCAGCCTGTGGCAACAGCTATCGATTATCACAGCGGCATGGTTTATCTCTTTAATTACGAGAACGACAAGCTAGTAATTATTGATCCAACTAGCCTCGCTGGCTGGCCTGGAAAAGTCCCATTGCAGCATACAATAGTATTACCGGAAGGAAATAAGATTTATATCACATCCGATACCACGAATGAGCATGCAGCTTATATTATTGCGCTGAGAGCGGACAGTATTGATTGGGGCGCCGGTACCGCCTCAGTGACGGTAGAATCAGTAATGACAGTTGGAACCGCAGGCGAACCCAGTGAATTTCCATTTGTTGAGCCCGTCAACAATGTTCAGAATATTCCTAATTGGGTAATAGGCAGGGGACCCCAAATTCATGGTCCGACTATATTACCTTATTCGGACTATATCTACTTTACTGAGTTTACTTCTGACAGGGTGCGTGTTGTCAATACCAAAACAAATCAGTTGGTGGCGAATGTTGACCCTATCATCATACCGGGTTACACAGAGCAAACGCATGGTATCAACTTCAATAAATCCGGTACCATTGGCCTTGGTACAGGGTATTTCTTCGACAATAGCGTAATTGATGTCTATAAACCTAACAGAGAAACTGGCGAGCTGCAACCTGTAGGCCAGATTATGCTGGGTGATGAGAAAAAACATGCAGCTTTCAGTCATTTTACGGTTTGGCTAGATGAACGATATGCGGTTACGGCAACGATGCAGCTCGACAAAACTTCGTTAACACCCGCGACTACTGAAAAAATTATTCCACCGAGTGTTTGGTTGATTGATGCTCTAGCAGGCACTGCAACTAAAATTCTAGATCGTTCTACAAATGCCAATGCGCCTGGTGTTTTCCGTTCTGCTTCCGACATTGCTGTTGTCAATGGCAAGCTCTATATTGCAGAAGAAGATTCACTCGATTTCACATTTGCTGATGATGGCTATATATCTGTTTACGATTTAACCGATCGCTATCAACCAAAATTTATCAAGAGGCTTAAGCCAGGTGTAGAGCTTCCAAATGGATTTGCTATCGCACATACGATCGCGCCTACGCCTGATAATCGCCACATAGTGGTAGCAAGCTGGGTTTCTGGATATGTAGTCAAAATCGATACTTCGACAGATACAGTCGTGAAAGTTTGGGGGCCTAATGATGGCCTGGTTAAACCGCATGGTATATTTACTGCAGGTACCTTGCGTTAATAGTTAATTGCTGTTTACTTGGCTCATCTGCTTTTACTCAAGGATTGTCGTGCGGGTAAAAGTCAAGATGAGCCAACTCAAATATAAAACAAAGTGATCATAAAATTGAAAAGAAAGAGTAAATAAATGATACAAAGCGTTTTACAAAGAAAGTATTCTTCAACAGTAGTTGCTCTGACCCTTCTTTTTACGCAGGCCAGCATCGAAGCTGCAACGGTCATCTTGCCTCGCCCAGTGCCTCTGCAGGCTGAAACAATGACTCATTTGCGACAAGCGCATACAAGTGAGCACAATCAATGGCAACTCGTCGTGTTTGGATTCACTCATTGCAAGGATATATGCCCCATGTCACTGGCTAATTTAGCCATGCTGGTTAAAGCTGCTGCTAATGAGCAAATTAAATTGGATGGAACTTTCGTGACAGTGGATCCAGACAGGGATTCGGAAGAAATCTTATCCGGCTATACAAAAAGCTTTGGAGCAGACATTGCTTACTTACGATTTGAAGGTGAAGATTTGGAACGTTTCAAGGCCACTTTTGGTGTAGAAACCGTTTTCTATACGAAGAATGCTGGCAACCAGCAGAATTATCAGGTTGATCACAGTACCTCGGCATTTTTAATTGATCCGTCAGGAAAAATTAGAGTTATATTTGACGCACTTGAAGACGCAGCCCGTATTGCAAAAATGTTTCGCGAAAAAAAGGAGCTATTTAAGTCATGAACTGGACTCCAGTATTAATATCTCTATTCATGATAGCCGGGCCTGTTGCTGCTATGCAAATCGAAGCGGATCCCCGCTCTATCGCGTCTTTCATGGATAAATCCTTAACGCCAGAACTTGATATTTTACAGGTAGCAACTGATATTTCAGCAGATAATCATTTGGTATTCCAAGTCAAAACAAGAGGGGAACAGACCAACGGGAAAAACAGCGATTATCTGCTCTTGCAAATTTTGCATGAAAAAACTTATCTTCTCCTGCTTCCATTAAATAAGGAAGAAGGGGATAAAATTTTGATATATGAAGGCACTCTTCAACCTGAAAACCATAAATTGTCAAAAATTACCGGAGAGTTTAGAGAATATAACTTATCGGCAGATTTTACTGTCAAACGTATCGTTCGAGGAGCAGAATTCACCGTACCTCTCGATTGGATCAATTACGGTGCTGATTTCAATTTTGATGCATACACTATCCAAGCGAGCATGCAAGGGAATACTTTACAAATTAATAAAGTATACGATCAAGCAAGAAAAGGACGTAAAGAGGAGAAGCGGTTTTCCGCCATTACACTACTCAATAAAATTTGTTCACCCAAAAAACGATGATCAAATCCCCGGATTATTCTCAACTTATCTGAGATTGCTGGGATAATTGATCATGTGATGAAGCAGACTATCTTCCGTGTCATTCCTCAGTCCCGCCATTTAGGCCTATAATTCGACAAAATAGTTGGCAGCCGCAGAATCTATAGCTTCTTTCGTAAATTCTGGAGGTCGCTTCAGGAAATGAGCATGATCGACAATGTGCTCCATCAGATCACGCGGATGGCTACCTACTAGTGGTCGATTTTGTTTACGATAGTGATTATTCAATAGATATTCGGCTACCTCGCTATCGTAATGAACGCCTTGCTTATGGCAGACACGACGTAAAATTTCCTTGAATTCACCTTCGGACTGATATTGCACATGTATCTTATGGCGGATTCGTCGCAGAAATGCGTCATCCACCAAATCCAATGGATTTAAATTGGTACTAAACACAGTAATCTGATCAAAAGGTATCTCGAATTTCATGCCTGTATGCAGCGATGGAAAATCAATACCGCGCTCTAACGGTATAATCCAGCGATTGAGCAGTTGGCGTGGCTCAATTCGTTGTCGACCAAAGTCATCCAGAATAAAGACGCCATTTCCTGCTTTCATATGAATAGGCGCTTCATAGAATTTGCTGGAATAGTCATAACGTAATTCAAGCATATCCAACGTGAGTTCGCCTCCCACCATCACTACTGGACGATAGCATTTTTTCCAGCGTGGATCATAAGTTAGGCTCATTTTAAGATCAAGCGAGGAACTTTCTAATGTTTTCTTATCTTCGACAGGTGTATGAATAGCCGGATCAAAAAAACGTATCACCTGCCCTCCCACCTCTATAGCCTGTGGAAGATAAATCTCTCCCGGTATGCCATGTCCTAACGCCTCAGCTATACTGGTTTTCCCTGTTCCCGGCGGGCCATATAAAAAAATCGAACGTCCTGAAGAAAATGCAGGCCCCAATTGATTCAGTAATTCTTCACCGATAACCAGATGCCTCAAGGAAGAATCGATCCACTCCTTATCCAGCTCAACCTGGCGGACACTTTGTCTTGCTAGCATGAATGAGTAATCTTCCAATGGAACAGGCGCTGCCCCAACATATAAACTGATGTTAAATGCTGCCTCTGCCCTTTCTCGACCACGCTGGGTTAATTCGAGTACTTGAGTCGTACTGGTATAATCGGAAGAAGTGCGAATAGCGGCCAAATGATCTGCTCTGATCTGCTCAATCAATTCCTCAACGACACTAAAAGGAAGGGAAAGCACATGCGACATACGCGGCAAGGTAAACGTACCTGCTTCCAGATAAGCAGCCTTAAGCAACAGATCGACCAGATAAACTTCGCTCAAACCCGTATCAGTTATTTTTAGCGGCACTGGTGGAGCAGGATACAAGAATTGATTCAGCTGCTCCTCTGTAAGGTAACCTAGAGAAGTGACTGCATTGGTGAGACTTCCGCCGCTACGCCTCTGCAATGCAATCGCCTCATTCAGCTGTTCTACAGATATCAAACCCTCATGAACCAGTAGTTCACCTATCGATTTTGCCATGCCGTTTATCCTTTGTTAAAAGCTATTTCACCCCTGCTTCATGCGCTTGTTGATCAGCATGGTAGCTTGAACGCACCATTGGGCCGCATGCAGCATTACTGAAGCCCATTTCAATCGCAATACGCTCAAACTCCTTGAAACCCTCTGGCGATACATAACGCATGACAGGTAAATGTCCAATGCTAGGCTGGAGATATTGACCGATGGTAAGCATATCGACATCGTGCTCACGCAAATCTCGTAATACTTCGATAATCTCATCATCGGCTTCTCCGAGCCCTAACATTAGGCCAGATTTAGTAGGAATAGCAGGAAAAGCAGCTTTAAAGTCTTTCAGCAATTTCAGGGAATGCGCATAATCTGCGCCAGGACGGCATTGCTTATATAAACGGGGAACCGTTTCAAGGTTGTGATTGAGTACATCCGGTGGACAGGCAGACAGTTTTTCCAAGGCCACGGACAATCTCCCACGAAAATCTGGCACGAGAATTTCAATTTTGGTTTGCGGAGAATGAGCGCGTATCTCACGAATACAATCAACAAAGTGTTCTGCCCCGCCATCGCGCAAATCATCACGATCCACGCTCGTGATCACAACGTATTTAAGCTTCAGTGCGGCAATAGATTTTGCCAGATGTAACGGCTCCTCAGGATCGGGCGGTAATGGCCTGCCATGTGCCACATCACAAAAGGGGCAACGCCGGGTGCAAAGATCCCCCAAAATCATGAAAGTGGCGGTTCCTTTGCCAAAACACTCGCCAATATTAGGGCATGAGGCTTCCTCGCAGACAGTATGCAGCTTGTGCTCCCGCAGCAAGCGCTTGACCTCAGAGTATGTTTGACTATTGGATGAGCGTACCCGTATCCATGACGGCTTGCGTAATATCTCGCCAGGTTGTTGAATATCGATTTTGATTGGGTTGCGCGCAGTTTTAGCGATCCCTCTTTCGTGTCTATCAGTGGTCATGACGTTGAATGTTTCCTCCCTCAGCAAGTTTAATTTGTAGTTTTTCTATCATTTTCTGACCTAGAACTTCCATTTCGTCGTCAATACCAAGATCCTTTGTCTGCGTAATCCGCAGACCTGCATAACCACATGGATTGATCGCAGAAAAAGGCCTCAAATCCATGTTCACATTCAATGCGATGCCATGGTAGCAGCAACCATTCTTAATTTTTAATCCTAATGAGGCAATCTTCGCATTATTCACATAAACGCCCGGCGCATCCACGCGACCCTCTGCATCCACTCGATATTCTCGCAGCAAGTCTATCACAGCCCCCTCCATCTTCCTGACCAATTCCCTTACACCAAGCTTTAAACGGCGCAGATCGAGCAATAAATAGACGATCTGCTGTCCTGGGCCATGGAAAGTGATTTGCCCGCCCCGGTCTGTCTTGATAACCGGGATTTCATTTTGACAGAGTAAATGTTCCGATCTACCGGCGATGCCTTGAGTATAGACAGGTGGGTGTTGCAGCAACCAGATTTCGTCAGGCGTATGGTCGGTACGACTAGCGGTAAAATCCTTCATGGCTCGCCAAGCTACCAGATAATTCACCGTACCCAGAGATCTCGTTTTAATGGCCAGTGGCGCTCTTTCTGGCCCAAGCCGTACACTTTTCATCGTATTAAGGCTTCAAAATACTATCATCACCATCGGGTGATCATGAAGCTCCTGATAAAGTGCATCTAATTGTGCACGAGAGGTCGCCCAGATAGTACAGGTCAGACTTAAGTAGGTACCATTCTTGCTGGCTCTTACTTCAAGCGTAGTATCGTCAAAATCAGGCGCATGATTTTTGACAATACTCAATACAGTCTGGGTAAGCCCCTTCTGGGATCGACCCATAATCTTGATTGGAAAATCACAGGGATATTCAATAAACGAAGGCTGCTCTGTCATGATATGTGGCGAACCATCTACACTGTAGAACTCATTATTTTAATGATACGACAGCATCTCCGCCCCGCATCGTAGCTGCCTTGTATTGCTGATAAAGCTGGTTAAGCTGCTTGAACATAGCTCCTGGCTTACCATCACCAATTGTTTTTCCATCCAGCGATACGATAGGCATGACCTCTTTAGTAGAAGAAGTGAGTAGCACTTCTTCCGCTGTACGCAGTTCCTCTTCAGATACCACTCTCACCTCATGAGGAATAGCGTTGGTTTGTGCTAATTCCAGTACAACATCGTAAGTAATACCTGGCAGCATCAAATGGCTTTTGGGGGGAGTTAGCAGCACATTGTTTTTTACGATAAAAATATTGCTAGCTGCTCCCTCAGTTAAAAACCCATCACGCAATAAAATTGTTTCCATGGCACCTGAATCAACCGCAAGCTGACGCAATAGTACATTGGGCAACAATGATATGGCTTTGATATCACACCTTCCCCAACGATTATCTTGTGCAGTAATCGCCGGAACACCGGTCAGCAGCAATTCCTGAGGCGGCGTTAGCAATGGATTGCTCATGATGAACACCGTAGATGAAATCCCTGCTGGGAATGCATGATCACGCTTGGCTACTCCACGCGTAATATGCAAGTAAAGATATTGATCATCGCCTTCGTTACAGGCAATGATCTGCTCTACCAGGGTATGCCATTGCTCATCAGTGTAAGGATTTTTAAGGCGAATACCATTCAGGCTATGCTGCAAGCGGTGTAAATGCTCTGCGAGTCGAAACGGCTTCCGGGAGTAAACCGGTATGACTTCATATACACCATCACCGAAAATGAACCCTCTATCCAGTACCGGAACGTATGCCTGTTCAATCGGCACAAATTTGCCATTGAGGTAAATCATTTTTTTCCAAAAATTAGTTAAAGAGCATCTTGATGCTATCCCATGCACGCCCAAAAATACTGGCTTCGCCTATCGTTTCAAGAGAAACGAGTGGATAGGTCGCGATTTCCTGATTGCCGAGGCTAAATTTGACGAAACCTACTTCTTGTCCTTGATTGATAGGTGCAATCATTGGCAGTCTATATTCCATTTTAGCCTTTAAATTTTCAGCCTGCCCTTTGGGTAGTGAAAAATAGATATCGCGATCAAATCCCACCTTGAGTTTATTTTGCGCGCCTTTCCAAACCTGGATTGTTGTAATTTCCTGATCTTTTTTGTATGGATGCGCCGTATCAAAGAACTGAAAACCATAATTCAGTAAACGCTGACTCTCCTTGCTGCGTGCATTGGGTGTTGCAGTCCCCATGACGACTGAGATCAATCGACGATCATCCCGTTTGGACGAAGTGATTAGGCAATAACCAGCAGCCACAGTCCACCCCGTTTTCATCCCATCTACATTAGGATCAAGCCACAGCAAACGATTGCGATTGAATTGAGTGATGCCATTGTAGGTATATTCTCGCAATGAATAGAGAGGATAATACTCTGGAAAATCTCGAATGATGGCTGTTGCCAGAAGCGCAAGATCATGCGCGGAACTGTAATGATTGGGATGAGACAACCCAGTCGAATTGGTAAAACGTGTATTGGTCATCTTCAAACGTGCTGCTTCCTCGTTCATCATGTGTGCAAACATTTCTTCCGAGCCGGCAATCAGTTCGGCAAGCGCAACACAGGCGTCATTCCCGGATTGCACGATCATGCCACGAATCAATTCATCTACCGTCACTTGTTTATTGGGTTCGATAAACATGCGGGAACCCACCATTTTCCAGGCTGCATTAGACACGGGGACAACTTGATCCAACGTAATACGTTTCTGCTTTAAAGCTGTAAAAACAACATAAGCTGTCATCAGCTTGGTTAGTGATGCAGGCTCAAGACGCTCATCTGCATTTTGACTGACCAGTGTCTGGGCAGTGTAAAAATCAACAAGAGCAAAGGATTTCGCTGCTACAGACAAAGTAGGCTGCTGCGCAAAGGTAGGGAGTACCGCAAAGCATAGCAGTAACCAAAGTAAGCTTCTCATAAAAACATGGAAAAATTTCATTATAGCTTGCTCATCAAATTTCATAAACTAACTACATAAATAAAATGGTTTTTTCATTTAATTTGTTAGATAAGGGAGAATGCAAAATTTCTTGATGAATGACTAGAGACTAGAAATTACTTAAGTAACCTGAAAAAAATTATCAAATATCCAGCTCAAATCATCATCAAGCCTGGATTTGTGAATGATATACCATCGATTTATTACCCATAATCGAAGTCTTAAAATACAAGACTCATATGATAGCAAATAAGAAATTATGTTTGCTGCCATTTGAGATTCTATGAGTCAGTATGCTTAATGATAAAGCAACCAAGATTAACTGAATCGCCCCGGATTTTCCGGAGACTTTTTAGTTTGAGTCAGGCTGCATTAGCTGACTCTTTTAATGCGAATTAAGAGCTGAAATAGAAGCCAGTTCATAAATAACGTTAAACTATTGAGGAAGACATCACCCAACCTCAATAAATCAAAGTAACCAATGAACTGGCAAAACCGATTAATAACGATTTATCTCTA
>NZ_FNDH01000062.1 GCF_900100485.1 Nitrosomonas sp. Nm132
GAGAAATCAGACAGCCACACAGCAGTTCGACGAAAGTAGCGCGAGAACGCATGGGTACAGCGGTAAGTAGATGGGTAATCCAGCTTGACAGGCAATGACGGACAGTTTGAGCGTAGGACATAGGAAGCCAATTGAGGAGTAAGAACTCCTTCATTGGTCTCCGCCCTGCGTACGCCAAAAACCCGCGTATGCAGGGCGGAGACCGCGCAAACCTTCCTTCTGTCAAGTGATTTTTGCTCATTTTGTGAATAATTTCACGCCTCGTATCGCTACTTTTTTTCTGCCTTAATGGCAGCCTTTTTGATGCTGAATGTCTAAACTTGAGTTAAGTTTCTTCAATCTGATCTATTATCAGGTTCCTTCGGCTTGCCGAATGTGTAATACCACCGGTAAAAACTTCTCTTGGCCACTTCGACCATTACCAGATAGATCACGACCATCGCTGCTAGAATGAAATAGAACTGGGCGGGCGGTGGAACGAAACCGAAGTACGTCCCTAAAGGAGTAAAAGGAAAGATAGCAGCAATCACCACGACAGCGAGGGAAGTGACGACCAGGACAGGGTGGGCGCGGCTTTTGAATGGATTGCCGCGGGTGCGAATAATGAAGATTACCAATACTTGAGTGGATAGAGACTCAACAAACCAACCAGTTTGGAACAGCATTTCGTCAGCCTTCAGCACTGTGAGCATGACATAGAAGGTTAGGAAATCAAACGCCGAGCTGATAGGCCCGATCACCAGCATGAAATTACGGATAAAATTTATATCCAACTCCCTTGGTTTGCGGAGTTCTTCAGGATCCACTTTATCCAGGGGGATCGGCACTTCGGAAAGGTCGTACAAAATATTGTTGAGCAATATTTGGGTTGGCAGCATTGGCAGGAAAGGCAGGAATAGTGCCGCGCCGGCCATGCTAAACATGTTGCCAAAGTTGGAACTGGTGCCCATCATGATGTATTTCATTATATTGCCGAAGGTGCGTCTACCTTCTAATACACCGTCATGCAAAACATTTAGGTCATGGTCCAGAAGAATCATGTCGGCCGCTTCCTTAGCGACATCGACTGCGGAATCTACCGACAGACCTACATCTGCTGAGTGAAGTGACGGAGCATCGTTAATGCCATCCCCCAGATAACCTACTACATGGCCGCGTGCTCTGAGTGCTAATATCACGCGATTTTTTTGGGAGGGATTGACCCGGCAAAACAAGTTTGCATTTTCAACTCTGATCCGCAAGGCCGAATCATCCATCTGTGCAATTTCTTTGCCAGTTAATACCCCTGTTACCGGAATATTCAACTGAGTGCAGACATGTTGTGTCACCAGTTCACTATCACCAGTGACAATCTTGACAGTTACGCCACTCTCCTTGAGTGCGGCGAGTGCGGCGCTAGCGCTCTCCTTGGGTGGATCGAGGAAGCCCGCAAAACCTGCAAATACGAGTTCTGCTTCGTCACTGATTACAGCATGGGGATGATTCAACGGAACTTCGCGCCAGGCAATGCCTAGTACACGGAAACCCTCTTTTTCGAGATCGGCATATTTTCCGTGTATCTGTTCCCGTGCAGCCTGGTCTAGTGCAATTTGGGCTTTATTATCCTCTGTCTCATAGCAAGTGCAGAGACCGATAATCTCCTCAGGGGCACCCTTGACCACCAACAATCGACTATTACCTTTGTCCAGCAAGACCGACACACGCCGCCTTTCAAAGTCGAAGGGAACTTCGTCGATCTTCTTCCAGGCGCTCACGTCGATATTTTCGTGGCTAAGAATTGCCTCATCGAGTGGACTTTTCAGACCTGTCTCGAAGAAGCTGTTGAGATAGGCGAGTTCCAGCACTCGCGCACTAGAATTTCCTTGTGGATCTACATGCTGCTGCAGTCGGATTTTCGCTTCGGTCAGCGTGCCGGTCTTATCCGTGCAAAGGATATCCATTGATCCCAGGTTCTGAATGGAAGGAAGGCGTTTGACGATTACTCGTTTCCTTGCCATGTAAAGTGCGCCCCGTGCCAGGGTTACAGACACCACCATCGGCAATAGTTCCGGCGTCAGGCCCACAGCAAGCGCCACTGCAAATAGAAATGACTCCAGCAAGGGTTTATGCATGAGTGCATTTACTAGCAAGACGAACAGTACCAATAGGATGGTCAAGCGCATAATGAGCAGACCGAAGCGGTGTGTACCGATCTCGAAGGACGTTGGTGGTGGCTGACGGGTAATGCTATCGGCGATAGCTCCGATCGCGGTGCAAGCACCTGTTTTGACCACCAGCATTCTGGCACTACCGCTGATTACTGAGGTGCCCATGAACACGGCGTTAGAAGCACCCTGTAGATCGCTAGTATCGGCAGCAGGTGTTCCTGGTCTTTTCTCCACCGGGTAAGGTTCGCCAGTCAGCAGTGCCTGTTTCACGAAAAGATCATGCGCTTCCAGCACGAAGCCATCCGCTGGAACCATATCTCCTGCGGAGAGCAAAGCGATGTCGCCAGGAATCACGTCAGTTACCAATACCTCCAATGGTTTATTGTCACGTATCACTAAGGTCCGCAATGAGACTGAGCGGCCCAAGCTTTCCGCTGCTTTGTTAGCACGGTGCTCCTGAACGAAATCTAGCGTTACGCTAAATAGCACCATTACCGTGATAATGAGAAAGTTGATCATTTCACCGGTAAATGCTGAGATCGCGCTGGCTACAAGAAGGAGGATGACCAGTGGATTTTTGAAGCGGGAGAGAAACTGCAGCAATAAGGACCGCTCCTGGTGATCACGGATGAGATTGGGGCCAAATTTGCTAAGACGAGACAGAGCCTCGGTATTGGATAATCCGTTGGAATTACTGGCTAGTTCTTTCTGGCATTCTGAAAGAGGTTTGAGCCACCATGCTTGATTATCTGGAACTGTTGCCATCATGCCATCTCATCGTTAACCCGGAACTCGATATTATTCATAGTACTCCAATTAAAGTGTGTGATATAGGATTGCATGTCTATATGTAATGATCAGATGAAGTCGGACACATTGCCGAGTCCCTTTTACAAATTCTATAAAATTGTCCTATCGCCAATTATCGTAGGATAATTGAGGTGGTGATAGCTTATATCTAAAGCTTTTTCACATAAGGATTACATAATGCAAACTACGAATAATCAACTGAACTCACCATCAACTTTTAAGTGGTTTATGATTTTTGGTGTTACCTTTCTTTTGGGAGGTATTGCTGTCTTGATTGTGCCAGCAGCAGCGAGTATTGCAATTGAGTTATTACTGGGATGGTTATTTTTTGTGGGAGGGTGTACTCAACTGGTGGCTGCGTTAACTGTGCGGAAAAATAAACTGTTCTGGTTTAAGCTTCCGTGGGCGCTTCTTTTTGTATTAGTTGGATTATGGTTAATATTGCGTCCAGTTGAAGGTATACAAGCATTAGCTTTTATTATTGGACTACTATTTTTAGTCGAAGCGATAATGAAAATTGTATTTTCCTGGCGATGGCGTAATGTCTCTAAAATTGGTTGGGCACTACTAAGTGGAATATTATCTTTTGTAATTGCAATGATATTGTTAACCGGTTGGCCGCAACAATCTGCAATTTTTTTAGGTATACTTGTTGGCATCAATTTATTAGTAAATGGCATGGTGGCCTTATTGTTAGGCTTTAAAATTATGGAAATTGAAAATGCCTAGCGTTGCGAGTCATTGTTTTTGGAATTGAGGTCTGTTGACAAAGGTGAAATCTAACGGATTAAGCAGCGTTGTTAAAAAATTCTCGCTCGAACTCGATCGGGGTTTGATAACCCAATGCCGAGTGTGATCGGCGACCGTTATAAAAAGCCAAATAATCGATTACGCTCAATTTCGCTGCTTCTTTAGTTTTTAATTTTTCGTAATTGAGTTGTTCATGCTTCAGGCTACGAAAAAATCGTTCGGTCGGTGCATGAGATGTGTTGTCAAATATGGAGTCCATATTTAACAACACATCTCAGAATCCTTGATAAAGCAATTTGACAACAAAATGCCTCAGCCCTATTTCAACTACACCACTAACCGCCAGATACTTCATGTGATCCCTGTCGGAATAAGAGACCGTGTTGAAGTAGTTGGCGATCCCGAGAATTGTTCTTATGAGTGGATAATCTATACACCGGAAGGTGTCCGTGAACATTCAGATATGAGTTATGGAAGCCCCGAGATAGCACTACGCGATGGTTTGATCACTTATTCTATCGCCGGAAACCCGTGAAAGCGTTCCGTGACGTCTTAAAGGCCATTAAATGCTGTGAGGACAATAACTTCAGCAGCGAATCCCGTGCCGCCCTCACTCAAGCTGCAGAATGTGCTTCTACCGTCAGTAAAAGCTATCCGCTATAACTGGCCGATACTTACACAGGTACAAGCGCCAGATTGTCGATTTTAAGGCCGCCTGTACGATCACAAGAGTGGGTTAAAAAATCCGTTCGAGCTGCTCTATTCTGAATATATGGCCGCAATTGGCAGTGCCAAATGAGTAAACAGGATTGCCAGTTAATCACAAAATCAGTGGGTAAGGTTGTGGAAAACTATGCTATATCCTGACAGGTTAACATAAATTAGCGGTGCCTCAATTATAGACAGTTAGTGGTTCACTCTCATGCCCTGGAAGATGGGTTCCAGCAGCTGCCCATATGTATCGGAAATGTCGTGGTGTTGGTGAGCATCAAAGCAGCTCACCTTAATAATCAGAACTATATTATTACTCAATCACATTTTTGTGACGATACTATTTAACGTGAGTTCGACATTAGAATCACCACACCACAGCTGGAAGAGCCTGAGAAAATCTAATATTAAGGGAAGGCTTCTTCTCGTGGAAGGTGTAAGCCACTAGCCCGGCTATCAAATTAACAAAGAAGTTAAATGGGCTGCGATGGCGGGAATGTTCGATTTGTGAGATGTTTTTCAATTGATCGTTGACAGTCTCAATGATCGAGCGTTTACGCAACAAGAGTTTGTCAAACAATGGCAATAGTTTGTTTTTCATGTTCTTACGCACCTTGGTAACGAGTTGCACACCTTGCTCCCAGAGTTGCTCAAAGAGCGGCGGAGAGATGTAACCACGGTCACCCAATAGTTTCCCAAACAAAGAGTGCGCCAGCTCCGGTACCAGATCACGGTCGTCGATATTGCCCGCCGTGATTTTCACTCCCAGCAATTCCCCTTGGTCATTGATGACCAAGGGCAACTTGAACCCATAAAACCAATCCACGCTAGTCTTTCCCAGGGCAGCAAACTCTGCCATCACTTTATGCGACCCAATGCGGCGATTGTGGCACACACTGATCTTGGTCGAATCAATAAAGCTGATCCCACTGCAGCGCCCAAAGCGGCTAACCAGAAAACAGCACAAAGGCATCAGGCTACCTGGCAGCAGCTCAACAAAGCGGTTGTAACTTACTAACCCCGGATAATAGGGCCGCTAATATCCTCAACACCTGGCCCAGATAATAGGACTTAAGTCCGGTAACCCGACAGATGAAACCCCACCAGGATTGTCATGATTTCGCTTAGACACAGTTCCCTTGGCCGCCGACGTCGCTTCAGCGCCAACTCCAACAAGCACTGCTCCCACCACGGTTCAAACCTCTGACAAAAGTCGTCAATCGCACAAAAAATCGCTATAGTATCCATAAGAATCTGGCTCCTCTCGTGGTGAAACCCTTTTCCAAAATAGCTTCGTCATAATAAGACTTCATACCCCAATAAGGAATTCAGGTTCTTTTTGCTGCTTTTCTTACGCCGAGCTCACGTTAATTATTTCTCGCTAGCTAGTCTGTCGCATTGAGGGCACGCCACTTGATCATCGCAACTTTTATGGCGTCATTCAAGACCAGACACGACACCATAGCATAAGCAAAAATCGCGAGTATTTGCCACCAGGGTATTGGCATGAGCCCTGGGAGACCTATGAACGTCAGGACGGTACCTGTGAGTGCAACTACTACAATGGCCATCAAGAGCGTCTTGCTGGGCATCGTCGCCCAAAAGAAGTGACGTTCCCGGGCGGACACGATGGAAAACACGGCCATGTAGAGCAGTGTCAGAAAGCTGAAGGTGTAGAGGGCGTTGTCGTTGATCGCCAAACCGAAATGAGACCAGCCGATCCACAAGAGGAAGAGCGACTCCGCGACCATCGCGACACCGAGCACCACGGAAACCGTGACGAACCCCCCGATGTTCCATGTCTCCGGTTGATTGGAAGGTCGAACGTGGTCGGTCGCCAGGGCGATCTTGGCGAAGTCCGTCATGAAGACTAGCAGCAGCATGGCAAAGGCGGAAACGACAAACTTGCCGGTTACCACGAACGCTATGGCGACGAAGGCCGCCTTCAGGATCGTCCTACTGATCTTGTTGATGATCCAGGTCAGAATGCGCTGGTAGATCGTTCGTCCCTGCTCAACCAGTGCCACGATGTTCGTCAACCCTGGTTCGGTCAGGACGACGCTCGCGGCGCCCTTGGCAACATCAGTCGCAGTGCTGACGGCAATGCCCACTTCAGCCTGGCGCAGTGCCGGCGCATCGTTCACGCCATCGCCGGTCATGCCGGTCACGTGCCCCGCAGCCTGCAGATGTTGCACCACGATGTACTTGTCCTCCGGATAGACTTCGGCGAAACCATCGGCGCCCGCCAACAGGTCAACCGCCTCGTTGTCGGCCTGTGCTGCCGTGGCCTTGAGGTCCGCCACGCGCCGGATGTTGGGCAATCCTACTCCGTGGGCGATTTCACTTGCGACCGCCAGTGCGTCGCCGGTGAGCATCTTTACCGGAACGCCGAGGTCGTGCAGTGTGGCGATGAGTTGCCTGGCATCCGGTCGTGGCGGGTCATATAACGTCACCAATCCGAGCAATGTGGGGCTACCTGTCGCAAGACCGCGCGCGACCGCCAGGGTCCGATAGCCCTTCAGGGCCGATTCGCTGACCCGCGTTTCCAACGCTTCTATCGCCGGAAGCTGAAGTCCGCAGGCTTCGGCGACGGTACGCACAGCGCCTTTCATCACGCGCAGCCGCTGGCCGTTCTGTTCGATCACGGCTTCCGTGCGCCGGTTTCTAGCATCAAACGGCGCGAAGGAGATGGGCGTGACCGCAATTGAATTAGCAAAGACGTGCCGCTCTTTTGCTGCGGCCAGGAACGCCAGGTCAATCGGATCCTGGTTGGCTTCCTGAGACGCCAGTGCACCGACGAATAGTACGTCGGCTTCCGTCGCGTCATCGAGCGGCATCACGCCGGTAACGGCCAATTGGTTCATGGTGATGGTGCCCGTCTTGTCGACGCACAGCACATCCATCGTCGCGGCATCCTCCACAGCACTGAGACGGGTGACCAGCACGCCGCGTTTCGCCAGTTCCTTCGACCCGACGGCCATGCTGACCGTGAACATGACAGGCAGAGCGACCGGCACCGCGCTCATCAGCAGCACGAGCATGAGCGGAACCACCTCAAGGAGTGGCGCACCGCGAATCAAGGACAGTACGAACACCACGGCCAACAGCACGCCAACGATGACGAAGAGCCAGCGGACCACCTTGGCTACCACCGCTTCGATGTGGAGTTTCGGGCGCGCCTTCTGCACGAGTTCCGTGGTGCGACCAAAGTAGGTCTGCGCCCCGGTCAGCATTACCACGCCGTTGCCTTCGCCGCGGCGGATGATGGATCCCGACGATAGAACTTCGCTCGGAGCTTTGTCGACATCCTGTGACTCCCCGGTAAGGGCCGACTGGTCGATGCTCACCCCCCCGGCGAGGAGTTTCATATCAGCCGGGATGATGTCGCCGGGACGCACGCGGACGATGTCGCCGGGAACCAGCTCGCGGGCGGGGACGAGCTGCCAGCTTCCCTCGCGTAGCACCCGGGCGCTGACCTGCAAGTGTCGGCGCAGAGTTTCGACGACGCCGGCCGCCCGATGCTCCTGCATAAAGCCCAGCACGGCATTGACCACCAGCAGCGCGCTCACCACAAGCAGATCCGAGTATTTCCCGAGGATAGCCGACAACACCATGATCAGTTCCAGCATCCACGCCGACACGCCCCAGAACTTGCCGAGAAACATCAGAACCGGGTGACTTTTTTGTTCGACAATCTCGTTGTAGCCGTGCGTCTGCCGACGGCTGTCCACCTCGGCGTGGGTAAGGCCTGTTTCTGAGTTTACATCAAGCGCCACGAGCGTGGCAGAAACAGAGACGAAGGCAATGTCAGGAGGCTTAGCAGTGGTTGGCATGGTTAATGGGAGACCATAACAAATTCACTCTAATTTGTTCACCCTGAAAATTCTCTAATGGAAAACCCAGATTGAATAAACAAGCGCAAATTACTTCCAATAAAGCAGGAAATAGTTTGGCCATTTCACTATAGATCGGGTCCACAAATAGATTGAATTTCATGTGTTTTTTAGGTCTGATGACGCATGAAAAAGGACGATGCAAGAAAGCTCGGTCCGGCGGAGCAACACGAGCACGTCAGAGCTTACTTCCAAGATCCCCTCGTCCAATATACCGTTTGTAACAATTTGTGGGCCCGGTCAATAATGGATGATCCTTTTGGCTTGTTCAAACTTTTACATTTAAATCAAAAGTGTTTCATGATTTTCTGCCAGAAAGAGAGCTTGGGTGTTTCTTTGCATTCTATAACAATCACGGGAACAAGCCTGTCTGTTTTATCGACATCGAGTACATATTCAATCGGCTTGTCCTTTTTGTTGAAGCCCTCAGCCCAGTAGACCACTTTTGGTTTTAACACATCGTCAAGCGCCAGAAACTCCTCGCATGTTATGTTGGCCGGTTTTGGAATTGCTGCCGTTTTTGGAGTTGCTGCCGGCTTCTGAGTTTCTGCTGAATGTTCCTTTGTTTTTTTCAGAAAAGAATGCTTGGGTGTCTTTTTACATTCTGTAACAAGCACGGGAACTAACCTGTCTGTTTCAACTACATCAAGTCCAAAGTCAGTCGGCTCGCCTTTTTTGTTGAAGCCTTCAGCCCAATAAACCACTTTTGGTTTTACCACATCGTCAAGCGCCAAAAATTCCTCACATGTCATCTTGGCTGGCTTGTGAGTTGCCCCCGCCAAGACCGGAGTGGTCACGGTTGCAGACAGCAACACACCACTCAGAACAGCCATCGTTACGTTGATTTTCATTTTCATCTCCTATTCACAACAGTTAAAATATATCGAGACAAATTGTACGTTGACTCGGCGAAGGGGAGCAGCGTCTTATCTGGCACCATTCCGTTTTTCCTTGCATCACGATGTTTGCTAATTGAATAACTACTCCCGCCCGCCGTGCCAAGTTGCCGATAATCCTGAATGAGCGGCGACTTGTGTCGCGCCGGTCGTCTCGAGGATGCTCTTGGCCTTGGCCACTTCGTCCACTGTGCCGTGAGCGATGACGAGGAACTTGTCGGACTTGAGGGCCGTCTCGTACTGCACGACGCTATCCTTGGAAATGCCAATGCTGTACAGCCCGGCGCCCAATGCACTCAAGCCACCCACCACCACAGCGCCTTCCAGTGCTCCGACAATCCAACCCACCAGCGGACCGAACACGACAAGGGGACCGATACCTGGGATCATGAAAAACGCCGACCCAAACAGCAAGCCCCAAAAGCCGCCCCAAAAAGGCCCCCAGTTTGCCCCAGATCTTCATGCGGTCACCGGCGTTATAGTAGCCGACGACGTGCTCTTCGGTGTGATAATCCTTGCCCACGATGGACAGTTTCTTCATGTCGAATCCCGACCGCTGGAGTTCTTTGATGCTCGCTTCTGCCTCGGTGTGGGAGTTGTATATCCCAACTACAGCGCTATTTTCAGCCATGGTTTTCCTCCTTGTTATGGTCTTGTGTGATACGCCTCGGATCCAGAGCCACCGAGTCGTGCTCTTTGCTATGTCTCCACCATTTCATTTACCCTTCACGAATCTTGACATCTGTCGGGGAATATCCAACCCTGCAATATTCTCTGCTTCCAGTCCAAACCTGTCTGTGCACCAGCGTACATAAGACGGAAACAGGAATAACAGATCAAGGAGCCGTCACTCGATGCCTTCTATCGACCCGTTGCAATTGACCTGGTTTAATGAATCCGGACATTCCAGTTAAGAGAAAATAGCTTAACTGGAGAAAGTAATGGTAATGAGGAAGCAATATACAAAGGAATAC
>NZ_FNDH01000134.1 GCF_900100485.1 Nitrosomonas sp. Nm132
ATGGCCTGCGGCTTCTTGCCGGCAGCTCCCGCACTATGCTGATGCGCTTTAACGTAGCTGCCATCAATAAATTCCCACTCCCATTCCCAATCCGGATCAATAATCAGCGCCTTGAAAACTCTGCTCCACTTGTTAGTGGATGACCAAGCATTGAATCTCTTATAGATGGAATTCCAGCATCCAAAAACCTCGGGTAAGTCCCGCCACGGACAACCAACCCGCATTCGGTATAGCACACCCTCCACCGTCATGCGCAGATTGCGCTTGTTATAAATCGCTTCTTGAAGCAGAATCTTCTCCAGCTTCGGCCAGAATTCATCGGTGAGCATCAGTCGGGGCATCGTAAACTCGTTTTGTGGGGGGGTGTAAAAATCTCTCAATATTACGAGTTTACTTCGATTTATGAAATACTTACCTCAAAACGTCAACAGACCCTAGGGGTATGTGGCCAAGTATTCCGCTACGGTATATCAACAGGCCGGTGCGCGCGTGATCCTGCTGGCGATCTAAGGGGAGCGCTTACACCACACAAAAAGCAAAACCAGGCAGCCGTCAAACCAGAAGAATTACCGGAACTGTTACGTGCAATAGCTACCTATGAAAGCATAGGGGATAGGCAAACGCAGCTTGCCTTGCAATTGCTGGCTCTGACCTTTGTTCGTACTAATGAATTGATTGGTGTGCTATGGACAGAATTTGATTTGAGCAATGCGCTATGGATTGTTCCCAGTGAGCGTATAAAGATGAGGAATGAGCATGTGGTGCCGCTCACCCGCCAAGTATTGGAAATCTTGACTGAACTAAAAACCATTGCCGAGAATAGCCGCTACCTATTACCCGGTCGTAATCCTAATAAGCCTATCAGCAACAACACATTACTCTTTGCTTTGTACCGTCTAGGGTATAAAGGCAAGAGGTTCTATGTGAAATACCGTGGGTAAGTGAACTGAAGCTTTCCACATAAGAAATAAATCATATTAATGAAGTTGTTAATATTTCGGTATCCTCT
>NZ_FNDH01000126.1 GCF_900100485.1 Nitrosomonas sp. Nm132
GTTCAGAAGCTGCCACCCACCGCTGGCTGGGAAGCCAGAGTGCGCTGGGTGAATTACTGGATGTAGACTATGAAAGGATGCATCTGATGACACTTTATCGTGCATCGGATGCCTTGATGAAGCACCAGGCGGTGATCGAGCATGTTTTATACGATCGGGTGCATGATCTGTTTGGGCTGGAAACCACAGTCACATTGTATGATCTGACCAACACCTACTTTGAAGGGGTGGCAGCTGCCAATCCAAAAGCCAAACATGGCCGCTCAAAAGAAAAGCGTAATGATTGCCCATTGGTGACGCTAGGGCTGGTGCTCGATGGCAGCGGGTTCGTGCGACGCTCGGAGACATTCGCAGGCAATGCGGCAGAGGGTCAGACGCTGGCACACATGCTTGGCAACCTGGGTGCGCCTGCGGGTGCGCTGGTGGTGATGGATGCAGGCATCGCAACTGACGCCAACCTGATTTGGCTGCGCGAGCAGGGTTACCGCTATCTGGTGGTGAGCCGTGAGCGGGCACGGCAATTCGAGCTGGAAGCAGCCATACCCATTGAGACGGCGACAGGCAGTGCAGTCCATATCCAGCGCGTTGAGGATAGCAATCGTCAGGAAGTCCGCCTTTATTGCTACTCTGAACAGCGTGAACAAAAAGAGCAAAGCATCAATCAGCGTTTCTGCGAACGCTTTGAAGCAAGCCTGCAAAGTATTGCTGAGGGCTTGAGTAAACCCCGTACTGAGAAGCGTATCGATAAGCTGAATGAACGTATCGGCCGGCTTAAAGAGCGCAGTCGCGGGATCAGTCAGCATTATGTAATCGAGTTGATCGCAGATGAAGCCGGCAAACAGGCAATTGCATTGCGTTGGTCAAAACAACCCCATGCCCACTCCCGTATGACTCACCCCGGTGTTTATTGCTTACGCACCAATGAAACCAGCTGGGATAGTGAACGTTTGTGGCGCACTTATATCATGCTCACTGATCTGGAAGCCGTGTTTCGTAGTCTCAAATCAGAACTTGGTTTACGTCCCGTCTACCATCACAAGGAACACCGGGTTGACGGCCATCTCTTCATCACGGTCTTAGCTTACCAGTTGGTGCAAATCATTCGTCGGCAATTGCAGGCACAAGGCATCAAGGCGC
>NZ_FNDH01000063.1 GCF_900100485.1 Nitrosomonas sp. Nm132
TTCGTCGGATAAACATAGGCGCGACGTTACTACAAAGCGGAGGATAAAACAAGATATCTCCATAATATTATGGCACTATATTACGTATTTGAGCGCGCCACAAAATACAAAGCTTTGTATATCAGTTAGCTAGAAATATACGAAACGGAAAAAGGGAGAGAATTTAGCAGGATGAGGTTAAAGATGGGCTAGACCATGGACAAATTCGCCAAATAGCACCAATCCAGCGTTCGCTGTCAATATCTCGTCCGTTGCCTCTATCTTGAACGGAAGCACCATTTACGCAGAAGCCCTAATTGCCCTACCTCATTTCATCACCCAATAGGTGAAAGTTTCGATCGCCTTAATTCTACCGGATCGCTTGTGTGGCAGGACATTCCGTTACTTTTCAATCCTTGAATCGCGGATCTTGGGAAATACAATATTCCTAAATTCCGCGATTGAATTTTTATCTTCCTTTTTTAGTGTGCAAAGGGATGCATATGAGAGTGGAAACAAGGTTCTTCGGAGTGTCGGTAAGTTACACTAAACAGCCATCAAAAGTTGCATTTCGAATTTGAATCCACGTTGCAGCAGAGACGAAACCCAGCAGGAGGCCTGCAACGGTTCGAGCGGGAGAAAGGCAAGCCGTTTTCAGAAAATGGCACGATCATTTGCATTGATACCGTTGACGCAACCAAAGAAGGCGGCGGTTGAGCTCTGCCTAGAAAAGGTGAGACCGGCTATGAGCCTGATTGAGCATTTGCTGATACCGGCGATATGGAAGAAGCAGCCAGAGCCGAAAAAAGAATTGCCAATCACGCCACTGACGAAAGAGCCCGAAGAAAAGCAGCCAGGATGATTTTTGGCGTTACGTCGCAACGATCTTTTAGGCAGGAACCATAACCGCAAGTTTCCCTTGACTTGCGGCGGTTCCTTTTTTTATGGCATCAAAACCCACTCGTAATTTTGAAAAATTCCTACTATTTTCCTACACGGACTCATGTAAAAGAAAAGGCACCTAGCCATGTTATAACTACGCGCTTGACTTTACTGGTGGGTCTGGCTGGACTCGAACCAGCGACCAAGGGATTATGAGTCCCCTGCTCTAACCAACTGAGCTACAGACCCATGCGAATAGCCACCTTACTAGGAAAAACCATAACAAACAAAACTGTTTTCAATAGTACAGTACACAAATAAGTAATACTATATAGTTCTTGCTGAGAATCCGGCCATATTTATTCACCAGATAATCTACGAATCAACGTATATCAACAATTTATATCTTTTATGAGCCTAATTATAACTCATATATTACTTACATGAAATCAAGAGTTCCCTGTATCTAAAAAACTACGTAGACGATCAGAACGAGCAGGATGGCGTAATTTTCGCAATGCTTTTGCCTCAATTTGACGGATACGCTCACGAGTAACATCAAACTGCTTTCCTACTTCCTCTAAAGTGTGATCTGTATTCATTTCGATACCAAAACGCATACGCAAGACTTTTGCCTCTCGCGGAGTAAGAGAATCAAGCACATCCTTAGTAGCGTTACGCAAACTAGCGTAAACCGCAGCATCAGCCGGCGCAATAGTTGATGAATCCTCAATAAAATCACCAAGATGTGAATCCTCATCATCACCAATTGGTGTCTCCATAGAGATTGGCTCTTTTGAAATCTTAAGAATCTTTCTAATCTTCTCTTCAGGCATTTCCATTTTTTCGGCCAGTAAAGCGGGCTCAGGCTCTTGCCCAGTTTCTTGCAGGATTTGACGCGAAATACGATTCATTTTATTAATTGTTTCTATCATATGAACCGGAATTCGAATTGTACGAGCTTGATCGGCAATAGAGCGTGTTATTGCCTGGCGTATCCACCACGTTGCATAAGTAGAAAATTTGTAACCACGTCGATATTCAAATTTATCTACAGCTTTCATCAAACCAATATTACCTTCTTGAATGAGATCTAAAAATTGTAATCCACGATTAGTATATTTTTTAGCAATCGAAATTACCAATCGTAAATTAGCTTCTGTCATCTCACGTTTTGCACGCCGCGCTTTAGCCTCACCAGTCGTCATTCGACGATTGATCTCTTTCAGTTCTTTAATAGGTATTTTAGCTTGCTCTTGCAAAGAAAGCAGGCATTGCTGCTGTTCCATAATAGCTGGCATAAAATGCTTCAATGACTGACTGCAAGGCTTATTAGATTCAATTTCTAACTTAACCCAATCTAGATTTGTCTCATTACCAGGGAAAGCTTTGATAAAATAATTGCGTGGCATACTTGCTTTAGAGATACACAGATCCATAATTTTACGTTCGCAGCTACGAATTTCACTAACGAGATCGCGTTGCGTATCACACAATTTCTCTACCATCTTGGCGGAGAACCGCATAGCCATAAGCTCGGATGAAATTTTCTCCTGCAGAGTTTTATATTTTTTATCTTCTCGCGCACCCTTCTTTTCAACTATTTTTTGCATTTCATTATAGGCTTTGCGAATCTCTATAAAGCGCTCTAATACATCACCTTTTAACTTAATCAAGCTAGCGCTAGCTACCGCAACACCACTCTCATCTTCCATGTCATCAGAAATAAAATCTTGTTCCAGTGACTCATCAGACACTTCTTCATTAAGAATTCCCTGAGCATCATCATCAAGAAAACCGTCAACCAATTCGTCAACACGTAACTGATCATTCTCTACCTCCGTTGCTAAATTCAGAATATCTGCAATAATCGTTGGACACGCAGAAATAGCCTGTATCATATGCCTCAAACCATCTTCAATACGTTTTGCTATTTCTATCTCACTTTCACGTGTTAATAGCTCTACAGAACCCATCTCACGCATATACATGCGCACTGGATCAGTAGTGCGACCAAACTCCGAATCTACACTAGAAAGCGCTGCCTCAGCCTCTTCAACCACGTCCTCATCAGTTACAGCTGTTGCTGTATCAGACATTAGCAACGCTTCTGCATCTGGTGCTTCATCATGAACTGAAATCCCCATATCATTGATCATGCTAATGACACCTTCAATCTGCTCAGCATCTAGCATGTCATCAGGCAAGTGATCATTAATCTCAGCATAAGTCAAATAACCACGTTCCTTACCCTGAACAATCAATTTCTTAAGTCGCATCTTTCTTGCCTCGATATCTTGAGGCACAGAAGATAAAGTTTCCTGAACAATTTCTTCCACTTGATCATTATTCGATGCTTTAATTTTTTTTGACGCTTTCATTTTCACTGATTTTATTTTGGTTAACTTCAACTGCTTAGCAATAATTGAATTTTCTATATCTTTTTCTGATTCTGATCGTTTTGTATCCATATTCTTAAGTATCCTGGCAGCTATGCCTATAAAAAATTCAACCTCTATTTTTTAGAATCTTCTCGAGGCGCATCCATTAGTTTTAGCAATAATGGTCTATTTTCCTATTTAAGAAACCTATGAAATTATTACTTTTTTCATTTTCTCAGTCACCGCTGATTATTATCCTAAATTTGCTGAATTCCAGTTGATATAGATAAATATATCCTATAAATTTTTAATGATATCAAAGGCTTATCATACCACATCTTACCTAAGGATGTTTCCAAAAACTTCACTCTCATTTTTATAAAATATTCTACAATCTGTTAATGCTACATCGCGGTTTTTTAATTTTTGTTCAATTAATCAATGAAAAGTTCAAATAAAGGGATGATATTTATTAAGCTATACAGCACCCTGATCTTCTTTGATTACAAAGACAACTTGATAATAAATACCTCTAAGAAACAGATAATTGCTGCAATTCTCGCTTTTCCTCAACGGTCAGCAAGTTTAAAGGCTTACTATGCAGTGCAGCCATTCTTTGTTTACGCTGCATCTCTCGCAATCGCAACAATACCCCAGTAAATTCTGCTTCTATATCCATACCTTCTTTCCACATGCTCATTTCTTCCTCTATTTTCTCTAGCAATTCATAATAAGGGCTATCATAGAAATACCCCTTAACTGACGAAAATACTGCATCTTTCAAGGCTTGTGGTGAAAAAGTATTAAAAAAATCAATCAAGGCTATCAATAGCTTTTTTTCATTATTTTGTTCGCCATGCCCGATAAGCATATTTTTATCTAACTTCCCAGCATATGCAGGATCATGCAGCATTATCTGTATTAACTTACGATAAGGTGTTGCTGGTTGAGGACGCTTCATTTCTAGATTAGTCTGAGAAAATGAGGCTTTTTGCTTAAATTGCAATAATCCTTCTAATTCATTTTGGTTAATAGAAGTTAGTTGCGATAACCGCTTTATCAGCATAAGAGCAAGAACTGGGGCGCTAATCTGAGCTAATAGCGGCCTTGTATGTTGCACCAAGCCAGCACGACCTTCGCTAGTTTGCAGATTTACACGCGCAGATAACTCACTATAAAAAAACTCTGATAGAGGTAGCGCCTGATCGAGAAGTGCCTCGAACGATTCTTTACCAAACTTACGGATATAACTGTCAGGATCCTCATTCTCCGGCAGGAACAGAAAACTTATATTTTTTCCATCCTTTAATTGAGCCAGACTATTTTCAAGTGCACGCCAAGCTGCTTTTCTTCCCGCACTGTCACCATCAAAACAAAAAATAATTTCATCTGTTTGGCGTAAAAGTTTCTGTATATGAAAAGACGTAGTAGCGGTGCCAAGCGTAGCTATTGCATAGTCAACACCATATTGTGCAAGTACCACTACATCCATATACCCTTCTACCACCAAAGCCCGCCCTGATTTACGAATCGCTTTGCTAGCTGCAAACAAATTATAAAGTTCACGCCCTTTTGTAAATAAGGGCGTCTCAGGAGAATTTAAATATTTTGGCTCCCCAGAATCCAATACCCTGCCCCCAAAACCAATTATCCTGCCTTTCTGGTCGAGAATTGGAAACATAATACGATCACGGAAACGATCATAATGCTTACCATCTTCACTCGGGATGACTAAACCCACTTTTATTAACACATTTTCTGATCGATTTAGTGAATAATCAGAAAATACAGAAGTAAGATTTTTCCCGCTAGCTGGCGCATAACCAATTCCAAAACGGGCAGCTATTTCCCCCGTTAAACCACGCTTTTTCAAATACGCGATGGCATGGTTAGCATTCTTAAGCTGCCTACGATAATATTGAGCAGCAATATTCATCGATTCAACCATGTGTTGCACAGACTCCCCTGCTTTATCTTGCTCGTCTTCTTTTTTTGCGTGAGATAAACGAGATTCAGACACCCGAGAGTAAGTTGCAACCTGTCGAGCTGGAACTTGTAATCCAGCATAGGCAGCCAAATTCTCAACTGCATCGATAAAACTTATTCCATTATACTCAATCAGAAAATTAATGGCGTTACCATGCTTCCCACAGCCAAAACAATGATAAAACTGTTTTATAGGGCTAACTGTAAATGACGGGGTTTTTTCATTATGAAATGGACAGCATGCGCTAAAATTGCCACCAACTTTCTTAAGTGGCACATAACGCTCAACCACATCTGTTATATCTATGCGATTGAGCAACTCTTGAATAAACGATTGGGGAATCATTTATTAAAGGTACGCCAATATGTTAGTTGACTATTAATGAAGTTAGCAAAGTCTTTTACTACTATCTCAAACAAATATACTTAAAATAAATACCACTTTAACAAAATCAAGAAGAAATTTTTTTCTTTACCAGCGCTGCTACTTGAGTCATATCTGCACATCCAGTCAGTCTAGGCTTTAACAATGCCATAATCTTTCCCATCCGCTGCTGTCCCATATCCCCTACAACAGCGATAGCCTCGTTCACTATATTATCCACCTCAGCTTCACTCATCATCTGGGGCATATAAGCAAGCAATACATCTACTTCATATTTCTCGGCATTAGCCAAATCTTGTCGATGTGCTGCCTCATATTGCGTAATCGAATCTCTACGCTGCTTAAGCATTTTCTCGATTACTGCAATGATCGCTGCATCATTTAACTCAATACGCTCATCAACCTCTCGCTGCTTAATAGCTGCTTGCAGTAACCGAATCGCATCACGTCTTTTTGAGTCACTGGCACGCATTGCAGTCTTCATATCTTCAGTAATTTTCTGCTTCAAATTCATAATTGAACAACTAAACAAATTTGTCTTATGAACTCTTAACCATCTAATAAAGTTTTGGTGGGAGTAACTGACTGCGCAAACGCTTGTAGGTACGCTTTGCTGCTGCAGCGTGCTTACGTTTGCGCTCTGCAGTTGGTTTCTCATAAAATTCTCTCGCACGCAATTCCGTGAGTAATCCAGTTTTCTCAACCGCGCGTTTAAAACGACGCATAGCAACTTCAAATGGTTCGTTTTCTTTGACTTTAACAGTGGTCATAAAACAGTAATCCCTTTCGGTCTCCTTCTATTAGATGTTAATAATTCTACAAAAAGCTTGTTAATATAACATTATTATTTTTTTTATAAAAGTATGCTGTAAGAAAAGCCTTTGGATCCAATCCACTAGATATAAAGTAAACAATTAACTGCGTTTTACCATTAACTTAACTGCCTTCTGTTAGCCCTTCTCTCTCCAGAAGGTATAATAGCGGGAACGAAGAGATTTAATATATTGACATTTAAAATGATTGTACTTGGCATTGAGACTTCATGCGATGAAACAGGTATTGCCCTCTATCACACAGAACATGGTTTATTGAGTCACACACTATATTCACAAACTGAAATCCATAATGAGTATGGCGGGGTTGTACCTGAACTTGCCTCTCGTGACCATATCCGTCGTGGAGTTCCACTTATCAAACAAGCTTTGAAAGAAGCAAATATTTGTTTGAAGGAAGTTGACGCTATTGCCTACACTCAGGGGCCTGGTCTGGCGGGGGCATTATTGGTAGGTGCATGTATCGGTTCCGCACTTGCATTCGCACTCGAAATCCCAATACTGAATATTCATCATCTTGAAGGCCATCTTCTGTCTCCTTTACTATCAACGCCAACGCCTACATTTCCTTTCGTGGCACTATTAGTCTCTGGTGGCCACACTCAGTTGATAAAGGTAGATGGAATAGGACAATATATATTGCTTGGCGAAACAGTAGATGATGCAGCGGGTGAGGCTTTTGACAAAACAGCAAAACTTCTTGGCCTCGATTATCCTGGTGGACGAGCACTTGCCGTACTTGCTGAACAAGGCAGATCAGATCGCTTTAAACTTCCTCGCCCGATGCGGCATAGTAGAGATTTTAACTTCAGTTTTAGTGGATTAAAAACTGCAGTATCAACTTTAATAAAAAATCATAAAATTACACACCAGACCAGCGCCGACATTGCGCTTGCTTTTCAGGAAGCAGTCATAGACATCCTGGCGGAAAAATCTTTGTCCGCCCTCGCACAAACTGGCCTTAGTCAGCTAGTTGTAGCTGGTGGGGTAGGCGCAAATACTCAGTTACGTAAAAGACTTATTCGTGAAACAGCCGGCATAGGCGCAACGGTATTCTTTCCAGAACTTGAATTCTGTACTGACAATGGTGCAATGATCGCTTTTGCTGGAGCTATGCGCTTACAAAAACAAAACATCAACTACCAACAACAACAAGCTATGACTAGCTTTACCGTAAGAGCCAGATGGGATCTGGAGACGCTATAGAGATCTCTAATATCAAGTCACGATTTACTTTTTTCTCCAATCCGTGTTTCTCTGCCTGTGACCAGATTGATAATATTTGGTTTATGTCGCCAAAAAAGTAACAGCGATATGGTAGCAATGGCCAGGACATTTACTCCAGAATCAAGCAAAATATACGCATAAATTGGAGCTAACAGTGCAGCGATCAGTGCGGACAATGAAGATATGCGCCAAACTACGGCGACTAGAATCCAAGTAAGAATCACCAGTAACCCCAACCAGAGATCGAATCCGAATAACACGCCAGCCGATGTCGCAACTCCTTTACCCCCTTTAAAACCAAGAAAAACTGGGAACAAATGGCCAAGAAAAACAGCTAAGGCGGCACCCGCCACTGCCGTGCTTCCAAATCCCCAAGCAAAGGAGAAATAGTTGGTTAGCGCTACTGCCAGCCATCCTTTACCAGCATCACCCAGCAACGTCAGAACTGCTGCTGCTTTTTTGCCGCTGCGCAGTACATTCGTCGCCCCAGGGTTTTTTGAGCCATATGTTCTCGGATCAGGTAATTTAAACAACCAACTCGCTATGACTGCAAATGAAATTGAGCCCAGCAAATAAGCTATTAGCCACATTAAAGCCATTTCCATACTGCTACCCAAATAGCTCCATTATTTTTATAAATAGACTAGAATCGTTATGACTACGCAAGAAGATATTTTCTTAATCCTATGCAACGTTATATATCACATTTAAATCTTAATAATGGACATTATCTTTCTCCACGACTTCAAAGCTAAAACGCTAATTGGCATTTACCCGTGGGAAAAAAAAATTGCCCAAACCATTGAACTCAACCTCGAAATCGCTCTCCCAACGAATCGTGCCTGTTTTACTGACAATTTAAAAGATGCGCTGGATTATTCACTAGTTGTTAAGCGCATCAATGACACATTAGCGACCCAACATTTCGCTTTACTTGAAGCGTTGGCGGAGCATATTGCCCAGATTGTCTTGACTGAATTCAATTCACCCTGGGTAAAAGTGAGTGTCGCCAAGCTCGGTATTATCCACGGAATTAAGAAACTTGGTGTGTGCATTGAACGAAAATCGCCGTCATACTAACCCGAATATTTCATAAATTCGCGTGATGATCACGCAGGATTTTGATTAATAGGGAAGTTTTGAGAAGGAGGAGTGTAGTGATTCATACACTCGACTGAGCAAAATCTTTCTTATTAATCAAAAGACAAGCGAGGACACGTGCCAATTTATGAAATATTTGGGCTAGGGTCTGTTGACATTTCACATAGGTAGCCACAGGTATCCACACGCGATAGCTACCATACTTTCGTAATTTCTCTTGAGTTTGTCGTATCGTGTTGCTATTGCCCGATACTGCTTTAGTCGTGCAAAGGCGTTTTCCACCAAATGCCGGTACCTATACAAGCCCCAATCCATATCTGCGTTACCCTTCAGCGAATTGCGCTTTCTTGGGATCACGGCCCTGGCTCCTTTCTTTATGATCTGCTCACGTATGCACTCACTGTCATAGCCCTTATCCGCCACAATCGCCTGCGCATCAGGTAACTTGGCAATCAGCTCCGGTGCCACAGAGCAATCATTCACATCTCCACCGGTAATTTCAAATTCAACCGGCAAACCACAACCATCAACAGCAAGGTGGATCTTCGTAGAGTTGCCAGCACGGCTTTTTCCGATGGCCTGCGGCTTCTTGCCGGCAGCTCCCGCACTATGCTGATGCGCTTTAACGTAGCTGCCATCAATAAATT
>NZ_FNDH01000121.1 GCF_900100485.1 Nitrosomonas sp. Nm132
GATGAGGATATAGCATGGCGAAGAGTAAATTTGAGCGATTGAAGCCGCATATAAACGTTGGCACGATAGGTCATGTTGATCATGGGAAGACAACATTGACGGCGGCAATTACGATGGTATTGACGAAGAAGTTTGGTGGTGAAGCGAAGTCGTATGCTCAGATTGATTCTGCGCCAGAGGAGCGTGCGCGGGGAATTACCATTAATACATCCCACGTCGAGTATGAGACGGAAAAACGTCATTATGCGCATGTGGATTGTCCTGGTCATGCGGATTATGTGAAAAACATGATCACAGGTGCGGCGCAGATGGATGGGGCTATCTTGGTGGTATCGTCGGCTGATGGGCCGATGCCGCAGACGCGTGAGCATATCTTGCTAGCGAGGCAGGTTGGGGTGCCATACATTATTGTCTATATGAACAAGGCGGATATGGTGGATGATGCCGAGTTGCTGGAGCTGGTGGAGATGGAGATACGGGAATTATTGTCCAAGTACGATTTTCCTGGAGATGATACACCGATTATTATAGGCTCGGCATTGAAGGCGCTTGAGGGAGATCAGAGTGATATTGGAGAGCCATCGATATTTAAATTAGCGGATGCGTTGGATAGTTATATCCCTGAGCCGCAACGAGCTATAGATGGGGCATTTATTATGCCGGTAGAAGATGTGTTTTCAATATCTGGGCGAGGTACGGTTGTAACGGGGCGTGTGGAGCGAGGTATCGTTAAGGTAAGTGACGAGATTGAGATCGTGGGATTAAGGCCGACATTGAAGACAGTCTGCACTGGAGTGGAGATGTTTAGGAAGCTGCTTGATCAGGGGCAGGCCGGCGACAATGTCGGGATATTACTGCGAGGTACGAAGCGTGAAGAGGTTGAGCGCGGCCAGGTGCTGGCGAAGCCTGGGAGCATTCTGCCGCATACAAAGTTTACGGCCGAGATATATGTTCTGAGCAAGGAAGAAGGTGGGCGGCATACACCATTTTTTGCGGGGTATCGTCCTCAATTTTATTTTCGTACAACTGACGTAACGGGATCGATAGAGTTGCCATCGGGAACTGAGATGGTGATGCCAGGGGATAATATTTCGGTAACTGTGAACCTTATTGCACCAATTGCGATGGAGGAGGGGTTGCGTTTTGCAATTCGTGAGGGTGGTAGAACTGTTGGGGCTGGTGTCGTAGCTAAAATTATTGAGTA
>NZ_FNDH01000079.1 GCF_900100485.1 Nitrosomonas sp. Nm132
CGTCCTGCTCTGGTGCGTGGCGACAATGCTTTTGGCAATGAAGGAGTGATGGCTGAAATGGAAGAGATTAATCAGCGTTATCTGTTCAAGCTTCGCCAGACTGCTGGGATACTCAGTCTAATATGTCATGGAATGCCTGACTTGATCTGACCCGTGCTGGGATTGGCGAAGCGCCTTTGCGTTGACCTGTCGATCTGGTCCAGGCATTCCCCGAGCGTTGCCGGGCTCAATATTCGTGACCTAATAGGAGCCTTGAATTGCACCGTGAGTGTCCTGTCCGGTAATTGGGGTTGGTAATGCACCAATTTTGATTAAGGAGTATGAATATGGACGGCACACTGGTTCAAAATGAAGTTATTCTTGGCGTTGATACCCATTTAGATGCCCATGTTGGCGTGGTCATCAATGATCAAGGTAAAGTGATAGGGATACTTACTTCCATACCGACTAATAGAGCAGGCTATCTGAAATTACTGACGTGGGCACGAACATTGGGAAATGTTCGGCGTGCTGGCGTTGAAGGTACAGGAACATATGGCGCTGGTCTTGCCCGTTTATTGCGCGAACAGGGTATTGAAGTATGGGAAGTCAATCGTCCTGATCGTGCCAAGCGCCGACTCCAAGGAAAATCCGATTCGACTGATGCTGAGAGTGCAGCACGCACAGTACTTTCCGGTAACGCAACGGCAACGCCAAAGTCACAGTCAGGCGTGGCTGAAGCACTGCGTATGTTATCGGTTGTCAGACGTAGCGCAGTCAAGGCAAGAACACAAACCATCAATCAACTCAGATCGTTATTAATCAGTGCACCGGATGATCTGCGTGAACGACTCTGGAAAACCAAACCGGAAGAATGCGTAGCAGGCTGTGCACGACTTCGGAAGGCAAAAGCTAATGTTTTGCATAAAACATTAGCTGCAACACTTCGTTTGCTGGCCAAACGCTGGCTAATGCTTTCAGCAGAACTAAAAGAGATCGATGTGACGCTTGATCGTTTGACAAGTCAATCAGCGAAGCGCCTTCTAAATCAGTTTGGAGTCGGGCCGCAAACGGCAGCGACACTTATTGCCGTAGCGGGAGATAATCCAGAACGTTTAAGGAATGAAGCGGCCTTGGCTGCGTTATGTGGAGTAAGTCCACTGCAGGCTTCCTCTGGAAAAACTATCCGCCATCGATTAAATCGAGGAGGCAATCGATCTGCAAACAACGCGTTATGGACAATCGCGATGGTACGTATGCGCAGCGAACCAAGAACCCAAAGTTATGTGGCACGACGCGCTGCTCAAGGGATGTCAGACAAAGAAATTCAACGCTGCCTGAAGCGTTACATTGTTCGTGAACTGTATCCGCTTATTCTCGCAGATTTATCTGATGCTGCTGCAATTACTTGACATAGGAGCGTCAAACGCTTGATCGAGCGGAAATGGCGGCAAAACGAGTGGCAGCATGTGGAGCAAGGCTTTGACGCAGTAGAAGATGAAATCCAGCTGGCAGGCTGGCATCGCGCGCGGCGGGTAGGGGTGCTACGGCGTCAGATCAAAGACAATCTGGCGGTCGAAACGAATGCGGGCACCCAACAGGGAACCTTGCACTTCGTTGATCATTCAGACAAAATCAAAGTGTGGGAATATGCCGTGCTGGTGACCAATGCTGACTATTCGCTGGAAGCCCTGGGTCAATTGTACCGGGATCGGGCAAATTGCGAAAATGGCTTCGATGAGTTAAAGAATCAATGGGGCTGGGGTGGGTATACCCCTCATGACTTGGAACGCTGCAACCTCTCAGCACGAGCAGTTGCGCTCATCTACGATTGGCGGAGTTGGTATGTCCGTCTAGTCCACCCCAAAACACACCTGGAGGCGATTACCAGTCGTCCTTTGCTGCTAAACGGGGTTGCCCGCCTGATGACTCGGCATGCAGGTCAATCTCGATTATTGCTTACGTTGACTCATGAGGTCGGGGATCAGATCAAAACGATGATCAACAACATTCGCAAGGGTCTTGACTTTATTCGAGCAAATGCGCCTCAGTTGCCAAAAGTGGAGAAATCAATTATCGGAACGAACTACTAGCTGGCAGGACACTTGCAGCACTTGATACTCCTCTACCCTGCTCGGCATTTCCAAATTGACGCGGTGGCCTTTACCTTTTTTCATCAGCACCTATCAGATAGCGTGGTTTATTGTACTTTGTCATACTTGGATTTGCCGTGTGATTACAGAAATCAATTCGGGGTTGGTGAATTCAGTCCTCCTAAAGCCTGAATGCCGAATAACATAGCTGAAAATTGCTGACAGAGTAGCCCTGTATCTCCATAAAAATGATTATTCAAATTTGCCTGGTTTATTATCCACAAAATCAGTGAGCAAGACTGTGGAAAATTGCTCTATGTCATTCAAGGAAAATACAATTTACCCCTGCCTATACATTAATCAAGGAACAGTAGTAGGCCGTGCAGGCCGTAATCCGGCAACCGGCAAAACTATGGCGATTCCGACCAAAAAATCGTCAACCTCAAAACAGGCAAAACTCCGTCTAACGCTACCGCAACTGTAAAACCTGTGAGCACATAATCTGTGGAATCCTATGGATTAGGGTAATTTAATGTTTAACTTTACTCTGATTCCAGATTTTCCTAGACTTTCAGATAATTAACTGCCTGAAAAGGAAAAACTCCTTTGAAAGATATGCTCCTATCTAATAGAAAAATCCCTTGAAGGAGTCCATAAGTGATCACACTAAGCTTCTCAAAATTAATTCTGAAAAAACTGCAAGGGAGTCTATTCACAATCCTGAGGGTAAGTAATATTCGTTTATGCGGATTAGCAAAGCGTCTCGATGCAGTAAAGTGGGATCGAGGCTGCTTTTTGAGTTTACCGACCCAGCCTACGCGCCTTTTTCTCGCATGCTTGCTAGCATGGGTCAGCATTTCAGTGGCGCAGGCCAAGGATTATTCATGTGAAGACGCTGGCGAAACGCATATCTGGATCTCGCCCCTTAATCCCAAAGCCGATGGGCAGGTCAAGATCATGGCTGTGTCTACGGATAGCCCCGTATCGGAACTGACCCTGATCGACAGCCAGGATCGACGCATGCTCCTGCCATCCCGCCACCGCGGTGGCCCGCCTTGGAGTCTTGCCGCCGAATTGACAAGGCTGAACGAGGGACATTATCGAGTGGAAGCGAGCCGGGATGGCAGGCTGATCGCCTGCCAACTTCTCACCATTGACGGATCAGACATACAGAAAAGAGAGGAAAGAACCAAAGCGTGGAATCTTGCCACTGAAGCCCTTTATTCTGCCTGGATCGAAGCGTTGTTTGGCACCCCCCCTGAAGAAAACCTCAGCTTTCCTTCCTTGGAACCAGTGTTGCGCAACACCGAACGCAACTTTCTGCATAACCATCTCGGCCTCAGCGAAGACAACAATTTGCCACTCACCCCCGATTGCGCCGATCTGCCCTATACCTTGCGGGCTTATTTTTCCTGGAAAATCGGCCTGCCGTTCGCCTTTCGTGCCTGCGGGCGTGGCTCGACCAAAGCGCCGCCGCGTTGTGGCGCGGCCACCATCGAGACCGAATTTACCCACGGCAGCAGCTCGCAGGCCAGCTTCAGGAAAATCAGCAGACAGCTGGTGAATATTATCCATTCAGGTTCGTTACGGACTGGACTGGAAGACGAGTCCACGGATCTGTATCCCATCCCGCTTAGCCGGGAGATGCTCTGGCCGGGAACAGTTTATGCCGACCCCTACGGCCATGTACTGCTGGTTGTTGAATGGCTGCCGCAGACGACGGATCACCCTGGCAGCTTGCTGGCGGTCGATGCCCAGCCGGACAACACGGTCGCCCGCAAGCGTGTTTGGGAAGGCACCATGCTGTTTGCCAATACCGCAAGCGCTGGACCAGGTTTCAAGGCTTTCCGGCCTTTGATCCGCACGACCTCAGGCAGATGGCGAGCGCTCTCCAATAGTGAGCTAGCCGACCAATCCGACTTCGCCCCTTTTTCCGTGGAGCAAGATCAACTCTCTCCCGACGATTTCTACGCCAGGTTAACCAGGCTCATCAACCCCAACGGCCTTGATCCCAAGCAGGCTTATGAAGCCACTCTGGATGCCTTAGTAGAACAAATCGAGGCCCGCGTGGCTTCGGTGAACAACAGCGAAGCATATTTCCGCAAGCATCCTGGCAGTGTCATCCCGATGCCCAGCGGCGCGGCGATTTTTCAGACTATTGGCCCGTGGGAAGATTACTCCACGCCCTCCCGCGACATGCGCCTGATCATCGCGATTAACGTACTAAATGGTTTGGCCGAGAAGATCGTGCGCCACCCCGAATTGTTCGTGCTGAACGGCCAGCGTCTCGAGGAGGCCAAGGTCGAAATCGAACAACACCACGCAAAACGCATCCATGAACGCAACATTCGCTATACACGCACGGACGGCAGTCTGTGGGAGCTTTCCGTGGCTGAGGTACTGGCACGCAAGCCGGCCTATGAGATGGCTTATAACCCCAACGACTGCGCTGAAGAACGTTGGGGCGCGGAGCCCAACACGGAGGAATATGCCACCTGCCGCCGCCACGCCCCAGCAAAACAGCGTGTGAAAATGGAGCAATACCGCATCTGGTTCCGCGAAGCACGCAGGCCAACGCAATGAAGACTCATTTAGAGCGCAAAGGGGACGCTATCCTTTCTCACTGAATTTACGTATGAAATGAATAATATGGGATAGCGCCCCCCTTTCTCAAAATACTTGACTTGGTTATTCTTTTCCCTTAACCGTTAGCTCCTCTCAAGCGTTGAGCATAATGATTCCATCCAAGCGATATAAATGGTAAGGACATCGCCATCACTGCATATGCGCATGCATAAAAGTTTAGCAATACAGAGGGAATAGCGCTGGCTTCTGCAAGAAACTGCATTATGCCTAGCAGCACGGTCATACCAATGATCATGACCAGTAACCGATCAGCGGGAAGATATCTGCGAGAAGTTAAAAGCCCGATAACACTTACTATTGATCAAGAGAATGGCTGCGAAGTAATACTGAACGAGCCCGCTGCGGTCTTCGTCGAAGGCTATATGCCACTGAAAATTCGCTACAGTTACACCGGCCAGAAAAAAGCAGGTATAAGGGATGGCTTTCCGCCATCCAAGTCTGCTGACGCTTAACAGGAGGTATATAACGGCAATCGCCACGATCCCGAGTGGATTGCTGGCGACAACGAAGAAAAGTATATACCACAACCCAATTAACCAATCCATAAAATACAACGCCTAGGGTCTGTTGACGTTTTGAGGTAAGTATTTCATAAATCGAAGTAAACTCGTAATATTGAGAGATTTTTACACCCCTCCACAAAACGAGTTTGCGATGCCCCGACTGATGCTCACTGATGAATTCTGGCCGAAGCTGGAGAAGATTCTGCTTCAAGAAGCGATTTATAATAAGCGCAATCTGTGCATGACGGTGGAGGGTGTGCTATACCGAATGCGGGTTGGTTGTCCGTGGCGGGACTTACCCGAGGTTTTTGGATGCTGGAATTCCATCTATAAGAGATTCAATGCTTGGTCATCCACTAACAAGTGGAGCAGAGTTTTCAAGGCGCTGATTATTGATCCGGATTGGGAATGGGAATGGGAATGGGAATTTATTGATGGCAGCTACGTTAAAGCGCATCAGCATAGTGCGGGAGCTGCCGGCAAGAAGCCGCAGGCCAT
>NZ_FNDH01000064.1 GCF_900100485.1 Nitrosomonas sp. Nm132
TTGTTTGACTGCCTATTTTTGTATCTCCTCCCCTGGCACATGTAATCGATTGATTTATATTTGTTCTTTAGAATGCTTTAAAAACGAGGGATGCTCCGAGATCAGGTTGTCTGAAGTTACACTAAACAGCCATCAAAAGTTGCACTTCGAATTTGAATCCACGTAATAATAGAATTATTAATTGCCGCGCTCATCATTTTTGCGCTTTGGCTTACGGGGATATGTTTAAAAGGTACTGATATCGAGCGACACATTAAGGTCAACAGCGGCCAAGGTCGTTCACCCTATTCAGTTATTTTTCTCGCCAGAATAGCTTGCTGCTATGTCATTTTTGAATTATCCACCTCAATGTTGGAGCAGGCGCAAGCCCTGTTAGTAGATTACTTCGGTTCATTGGAGAGAGGGTAAATTCGTGGGGATACCTCAGGATTTAACCCAGAAGCCGCAGGGCTGTCCCCTGCAACGAAGGGTGGGGTTACCGCGCTAACAAGACCTCATGCTTACACCAGCACGCCATCAATCAGTTGCAAAACCCGTTCCGCCTGGTTGGCAAGTTGTGCATCATGCGTGACGATGACAAGCGTAGCATTGACTTTGCGATTGAGCTCTAGCATTAAATTGAATACCCCTTCGGCGGTATGGCGATCAAGATTGCCAGTCGGTTCGTCAGCCAGCACGCAGGCCGGTTGGGTTACCAGCGCGCGCGCCACGGCTGCCCGCTGACGTTCTCCGCCAGAGAGTTCACCCGGCGTGTGAGTCAGGCGATGACCCAGGCCTACGTGCTGTAGCATTTCTGCCGCGCGCTCCATTGCTTCCCGTTTATTCAAGCGCCGGATCAGCAGCGGCATGGCGACGTTTTCCTGTGCGCTGAACTCCGGCAGCAGATGGTGGAACTGATAAATAAAACCGAGTGATTGATTGCGCAACTGACATCTTTTTTCTTCGCTGATATTGGTGATGTCTTGCCCCAGCAGCAGAATTTGTCCTTTGCTCGGTGAATCCAACCCGCCCAGCAGGTGCAGTAGCGTGCTTTTTCCTGAACCGGAGGCCCCGACAATCGAAATCATTTCACCCTTGTTCAGCGTTAGATTGACGCCGTGTAATACGGGTACTTCCAGCTTGCCCTGAAAGTAGCTTTTATAGAGATTCTGACATGAGATGACCGTATTATTCATACCGTAACGCCTCCACCGGATTAACTTTTGCTGCCCGGTAACTTGGGTAAAGCGTGGCCAGCAGTGTCAAGATGAAGGATACTGCTGCCACCGTCACGATGTCATCAAGCTGGGGATCAGAAGGTATTTCACTGATGTAATAAACTTCCTGTGAGAGAAACTGCACGTTAAATAGCTGCTCGATGAATGCGACCACTTCACCGACATTATAAGCCAGCAGTATCCCGCCAATGAGGCCCAGCACTGTGCCAAGAACGCCGATTAACGTTCCCTGGACGATAAATATTTTCATAATGCTGCCAGGACTGGCACCCAGGGTACGGAGAATGGCGATATCCGATTGTTTATCAGTCACGGCCATGACCAGCGTGGAGACGATGTTGAAGGCGGCGACGGCGATGATTAATGCGAGAATCAGTGACAGCATGCGCTTCTCGATTTGGATGGCTCTGAAGTAATTGGCGTGCTGGTGCGTCCAGTCACTGATGTAATTATCAGCTGAAATCACCAATGACAGGTCTCGTGCAACTTGCGGCGCCTGAAACATATCCTGCAGTTTCAGTCGGACCCCAGAAACCTGGTTGGGTTCCATGCGATAGAGTTTCTGGGCATCTGCCATGTGAATCAATGCTAAACCCGAATCATATTCATAATGGCCCGCTTCAAAAACACCCGTGACGGTGAATTGTTTTAGACGAGGTAATATCCCGGCGGGCGTCACCTGGCCTTGCGGTGAAATCAGAACAATCTTGTCACCCGGGAAGGCACCCAGGCTGCGCGCCAGTTCGATACCGATGACGATACCGAATTCCCCTGCGGCCAACTGAGTAAGCTCGCCCATCACCATCATTTGTGCGAAATCGGCGACGTGATTTTCAGTATCGGGTAAAATCCCACGCACCATGACACCCCGTACGACCTGATTATGCGAGAGCATACCTTGTGCGTTGACATAGGGGGCTGCCGCGACTACCTGGGGGTGCTTGCTTGCCGTGTCAGCAACTTGCTGCCAGTTAGTTAAAATGCCATTGATGCTGCTGACCTGAACGTGTGAAGCCACGCCGAGTATCCGTGACCGGATTTCCTTGTGAAAGCCATTCATCACGGACATGACCGTGATAAGCACGGTCATACCCAGCGTAATGCCCAGTAAAGAAATCAGGGAAATAAAGGAGATAAAGTGATTGCGCTTTTTTGCGCGTGTGTAGCGTAAGCCGATTAACAGTTCATAGGGAGACACGAATTTTTTCCTGGAGAAATGAGTTTTAGCGTGTGTCATATTCTAATGAACCTACATGAGTAAGTGACAGGAAATTTTCAGATGAAATCTGGATTACCGCCAAATTACAGAAAGCGCTTCAAGTCTCCAGTATAATTGATTTCTAGAAGAACAGGATTTGGCAGAGAGTGTGCTGACTTATGTTGCGTGAGGGAAAAGTTCGGATTATTGGCGGCAAGTGGCGCAGTCGGGTGATTACTTTTCCCGATGACCCGTATTTAAGGCCCACGCCTGACCGGGTACGTGAAACGGTATTTAACTGGCTGGGACAGGAGTTAACCGGCAAGCGCTGCCTGGATTTGTTTGCGGGAAGCGGGGCGATGGGTTTTGAGGCCGCATCACGTGGAGCGGAGCATGTCGTGATGGTGGAATTGAATAAAAGCATCTTGCGGTGGCTACATAGTGCCCAGGAAAAACTGGGTGCAGCGCAAGTGGAATTAGTGCAGATGAATGCGATGGCGTTTATTGCCTCTGATGCCAGGCAATATGATGTCATTTTTTTAGACCCTCCTTACCAGTTTGATCTGTTGCCCGAATTGATCACTTACCTTCCTTCGCGTCTTACAAAAGACGGTCTGGTTTATGTCGAAAGTGATCATGGTGCCGAGCTTGATAAACAATGGCTCGTCTGGCGAAGCGGACGAGCAGGCAAGGTTTACTATCAATTACTGAAATTGAACAAAAATGGATAAAGCCGTTTATCCCGGTACTTTCGACCCCATGACGCGCGGTCATGAAGATCTGGTGCGCCGTGCGGCAAAATTATTTGATAGGGTTGTCGTAGCCGTTGCTGCCGATAGTGGTAAAGCGCCCTTTTTTTCGTTGAACGATCGTATCAAAATGGCACAGGAAGTGCTGAAGGATTGTCCAAATATTGAGGTGATGGGGTTTTCTGGTTTGTTAACCGAGTTCTTACAGCAGCAAAATACCCGGATCATCCTGCGCGGCTTGCGGGCAGTATCTGACTTTGAATATGAGTTTCAACTGGCAGGAATGAATCGTAGCTTGTATCCTGATGTTGAAACTGTTTTCTTGACCCCTTCTGAGCAATACATGTTTATTTCCGCAACGATTGTCCGAGAGATTGCCAGATTGGGGGGGGATGCGGCTAAATTTGTGCATCCCATTGTTGCGGAGCAGTTACGTAAGAAAATGAAGAACTGATTTGTTGAGGTTGATATGGCGTTAATAATTACCGATGAATGTATCAATTGTGATGTGTGTGAGCCGGAATGTCCTAACGGGGCCATTTCGCAAGGCGAGGAAATTTATGTCATCAATCCCAATTTATGCACGGAGTGCGTGGGGCATTATGACACGCCCCAATGCGTTGAGGTTTGCCCGGTCAATTGTATTATCACCAATCCAGATGTGATCGAGAGCCGCGAGCAGCTGCTCGCTAAATACCATGCGCTGATTACTGACGCGGGGCAAGCTCCTCAGGAATAGCGTACCGTCTTGGCCCGAAAATTGCGGTGCCTACGCGTACAATCGTTGCGCCTTCTGCAATCGCAATATCCATATCTTCAGACATTCCCATTGATAACGTGTCGATATCGAATCCATCCTTTTTGAGCTGATCAAATATTTTCCGCATCATTTGGAATTGCTCCCGCTGGAGGGCCGTCGCAGAAGTAAGCTCGGGAACCGCCATCAAGCCACGTAATTTTAGATGAGGTAGCTGATTGACAAAGGCAGCAAGCTCCGCTGCTTGCTCAGGAGCTATGCCACTTTTGGTGACTTCTCCACTGACATTGACTTGTACGCAGACTTGCAGTGGAGGGAGTGATTCCGGCCTGGCATTAGACAGGCGGACAGCAATTTTCTCACGGTCGACGCTGTGTACCCAGGAAAAGTTTTCTGCAATGGATTTTGTTTTGTTGCTTTGGATCGGACCAATAAAATGCCACTCAATAGGCAAATCGGCAAGGGCACGAATTTTTATCAATCCTTCCTGTAGATAGTTTTCTCCAAACACAGTTTGCCCTGCCTCCCAGGCTTCTCTTAATTTTTCGGGCGGGTTGGTCTTGCTGGCAGCCAATAACAGAATGTCTTCGGGTTTTCGTCCGGCATTCCTGGCAGCTTCTGCAATACAGGATTTGACTGTTTGCAGGCGTGTGGCAATGGTAGTCATGATTTACTAATGGCTATGAAAAAAACAATGAAATGGCACTCGTTGGGAAAAGATGCGCTCGCCAAGATAGGCAGTCGACAACTCAATATCTTCTTAATTTTTATTAATCCCTACCGTTGATAAACAAACAGGTTTTTACTTTGAGCTGGAAAACCAAGAACAATTTGCGTTGCCCAGTATGACCTACTCAGAATCTAGGGAATAAAGATGAACATAGTAGAACTACTTGCCTTCGTGGTCAAGAATAACGCTTCTGACTTGCATTTATCTGCCGGGATGCCGCCAATGATACGCGCGCATGGCGATATCAGGCGCATCAATTTACCCGCAATGGAGCATAAAGATGTTCATGATATGGTTTATGACATCATGAATGACAGTCAGCGTAAATTCTATGAAGAGCATCTGGAATGCGACTTTTCTTTTGCTGTTCCTAATCTTGCGCGTTTCCGGGTAAATGCATTCAATACCCATCGTGGTGCAGCCACTGTCATGCGAACGATTCCATCAAAAGTGCTGACGCTGGAACAAATCAAAGCGCCCAAGATTTTTGCTGAAATTGCTCAGCAACCACGTGGCGTGGTGCTAGTGACGGGTCCGACTGGCTCTGGTAAGTCAACTACATTGGCTGCGATGATCAATGATATCAATGAGAATCAGTATGGTCATATCCTAACGCTGGAGGATCCGATCGAATTCGTTCATGAAAGCAAGAAATGTCTTATCAATCAACGTGAGGTCGGCAGAGATACGCATAGTTTCGCTAATGCGTTGCGCGCAGCTTTGCGAGAAGATCCGGATATTATTCTGGTCGGTGAGATGCGAGACCTGGAGACGATTCGTCTGGCGATGACCGCTGCAGAAACAGGCCATCTGGTATTTGGCACGCTGCACACCAGCTCGGCTGCCAAAACGATCGATCGTATCATCGATGTTTTCCCTGCCGAAGAAAAGGAAATGGTGCGCGCCATGTTGTCTGAATCCCTCCGGGCGGTCATTTCTCAGACATTGCTGAAGACAAAGGATGGGACGGGTCGGGCGGCGGCACATGAAATCATGATTGGCACACCGGCCATCCGTAATCTGATTCGGGAAGGTAAGGTGGCGCAGATGTATTCAACCATACAGACCAGTGGGAATGTAGGGATGCAGACGCTCGATCAGAACCTGGCTGATCTGGTGAAGCGCAATATCATTTCTATACCAGAGGCAAGGGCCAAAGCAATGAACAAGGATAATTTTCGGGGTTGATATCCCTGATTCAGAAGGATTGGGAAATCTATCATGGAACAAGAGCAAGCAATAAAATTTATGCACAATTTGCTGCGTTTGATGCTCAGCAAAAAGGCTTCCGATTTGTTTATCACGGCAGGCTACCCCCCCGCGTTTAAAATTGACGGGAAGATGACACCAGTATCACAGCAGCAGCTTTCACCCCAGCATACGGCTGAGCTTGCGCGCGCTATCATGAATGCCAAACAGGCAGCAGAGTTTGAGGCGAGCAAGGAGTGCAATTTCGCCATTCATCCGCATGGGATTGGGCGATTCCGTGTCAATGCGTTTGTTCAACAGCAGCGAGCTGGACTGGTGATCCGAACGATTACCACACAAATTCCAAAATTCGATGATTTGGGGCTACCAATAGTACTGAAAGATGTGGTGATGAGCAAGCGTGGTTTGGTCATTTTCGTAGGCGGCACGGGGTCAGGCAAATCAACATCACTTGCCGCCTTGATCGGTCATCGTAACCAGAATAGCTATGGCCATATCATCACCATTGAAGACCCGGTGGAATACGTGCATGAGCACATCAATTGCGTTATCACGCAACGGGAAGTCGGCGTGGATACCGATTCCTGGGAGGCGGCGCTCAAGAATACTCTGCGCCAGGCGCCCGATCTCATTCTGATTGGTGAAATTCGTGATCGTGAAACGATGGAGCATGCGATCGCGTTTGCTGAGACAGGCCACTTATGCATGGGGACACTGCATGCCAATAGCGCCAATCAGGCGCTTGACCGTATTATCAATTTCTTCCCCGAAGAACGGCGGGCGCAGCTTCTGATGGATTTATCATTAAATCTGCGAGCATTGATCGCGCAGCGATTGATTCCTAGGAAAGAAGGAAAGGGGCGGGTGGCAGCGATTGAAGTGATGCTGAATTCCCCGTTGATCTCAGATCTGATTTTTAAGGGTGAGGTACATGAAATCAAAGAAATCATGAAAAAATCGCGAGAGCTTGGCATGCAGACTTTTGATATGGCGCTATTTGAGCTTTACGAGGCCGGCCAGATCGGTTATGAGGATGCGCTGAGAAATGCGGATTCCATGAATGAACTGCGCTTGCAAATCAAGCTTCATGGTTCAGAAGCGAAGCACACAGACATCAATGCAGGGATTGAGCACTTGACGATTACCTGATTTAGGTAAATGAGGTCACGTTCCATTGGCTTATTCTGGTTTTTCCGGCAAATCGAACATTGCTCAATTTGCCGGTTCAGGATTATTGTATCGTCAATAAGGATCGTTCATTTAAATTTTGAGGTAAACGCGCATTGTGAGTGTAGATACTTTTAAGTTGATCAAGTTGCGCTCCTGAAATGGTGATCGCTTTTGGCAGAATATACCATTGAACGCCTTCGCTGCAGGGCGGCGTTGTTAAAGATCCGGCTAGGGTATAGTATTTGATCGGATGATCAAGTGGCGGAAGCAATGCTGCGGGATTGATTTGCAAGCCAGAATTTTCGTTTTTTTCTCCTGCAGTATGGGGTGTATTGTCTAGAATGGCTTGGAATGTTGGGTTTTCATCTCCTACATTGACTGCAACCGCCAAAACGACAATTCTGCCATCATCTTGAACATGAACATAGTGCAATTCAGCTGGAAATCTTGTATTACCCAAGACATGTTCGCTAGGCTCATGAAAATGAAATTGGATTAACGGGAAAGATTCATCTCCAATCTTCAGCGCACCAGTGTAATCGAGCGATGTATTGACTTGTACCCCATGACCGCTATTGTAAAAAGCGGGTGCATCAATATCATACAAAATCTCCATCGGATTAAGTGGGATTTTATTAATTTCCGCAGAATCCAAATCGACAGGAGATTGATGCTTCCCTACACCGCATTCTGCAAAGGGATATCTTAGTGGTGGAAATGGCTGAGATGTGTCTTCAATGGCCCACCATGTTGATTGCTCTTCATGTCCCCAGTGCGGTGAGCCTGAAAAAGCAATTGTTGCGTAGGATGCAATAACAACTGATAGTAAATTATCTAATATTCTTCTTTTCATTTATTACTCCAGATTGGAAATTATTATTAGACTAACAAGTATGTTTTCTGCAGTATTCAATCATTGGCGATTGCTTTTTAGGGCTGGATTCTTGTCTTGAGTTAATATCTTGTGTCGATTGTGAGGTTTGTTTTTTAGTTGACGAATCAGACTGTACTGGCAGTATCAGTTTATTTGCGTCTGTTGATGAATTTGATTTATTTTTTGTCGAGTCGGCGAAACACGAAATACTGAAACTTAATATAGTAATTAACAAAACTTTAGTAAGCATAATAAGGTCCTTGTATATCAGAAGAATTTATAAAAATAAATGCTTATTCAAATACTAAAATTCATTTGCATTTAACCAATGTTTTGCATCGTGAATAACTTGAATTGAGGTAAATACAATAAAAGCTTATTTGATTAAAGTTTAGTGATCTAAGTCCTCCAGTTATTTTTTTATTATTTTATTAATCTGGGTAATTAATTTTCCGTTCAACTAACACGAGGAGTTACGAATACATAACCTTTAGCCCTAACGGATCAGCAATGCTTTTACTAGCAGAACAATTTTCTAATAAACATAGAATCTCCCTGTTGTGAAAAAAGCGTGACAAATAAAAAAATGAGAAAGTAGGAGAAGTACTGTTAATTTGCATTTGTTTTTCTCCAAGGACATAGGCTAAGTGTCATTCGAATTCTTGTGTACCATCTGAATCTAAAAAACATGGAAAGCGCACCTTTGGATAAGAGCCGTACTGTTGCATCGATAACGTATTCCTTGACTTCGATGTGCCCATTATCCACGAGGGGATCAGCTTAATAATGACTTGTTCTATAGCGTAATCTTCATTGCCGTCAGTGATTAACGACAGTCAGGTCAGGCCGGATAATAATCAATATCAACATGAATCCAGTAAGTAAAAGTCGTAGTATCCATAAGCTTCCCCGCTGTCTCTGTTATTGCTTATTTAGTATCTTATGTATATAAAGTACATTACATAAGCTAAAAAAAATGTGAAGATAAATTTTATTGATCAGACTATATGAAGTGAAGCTTGAGGTTACCATCGACGGTAACAGCATGGATATGCCAAACTTATTGAAGTAAATTTAACCCGAATATTTCATAAATTGGCACGTGTCCTCTCAAGAAACACAATATATCCCCATGATTAGTTGAATGATTTTTCAAGTTGATTGAGGAGCGGGAACGAGTTGCATGCCAAGTTTTTCAGCGCGCCTGGCGAGGTGATGCATAACACGCTGGCGATAGCGCTCCTCGTAGTAATCCTGTCCTTGGTCTGTGTATTCCTCACCCTTGGTTAACATGGTGTAGATAAGACGAGCCAGTTTGTGGGCGAC
>NZ_FNDH01000056.1 GCF_900100485.1 Nitrosomonas sp. Nm132
GATAAACATAGGCGCGACGTTACTACAAAGCGGAGGATAAAACAAGATATCTCCATAATATTATGGCACTATATTACGTATTTGAGCGTGCCACAGAATACAAAGCTTTGTATATCAGTTAGCTAGAAATATACGAAACGGAAAAAGGGAGGGAATTTAGCAGGATGAGGTTAAAGATGGGCTAATTGGATAACGCAATGATAGTTAAACAATGAATGTCCTGGCGAGGCTTCCTGTAAATCTAAAAACTATAGTTGTGAGAGAGAAATCTGGCGATAAAGAAGGTAGATCCAAAGGTAGCACTACAGCTTGCGCCTGTCTTAATTCTTCTATTGTTCTTGAATTAACCAGCAAATCCTTTGCTTGTTCCAACACCACTTTTCCACGCGCTACTCGTGCCATCACAATATTTCCTTTCATAAGCTACTTCTGTTATTTCACTTATGAAATAGGAATGGAATTACACATTCCGGGAGAAGAAACCCTTACTTAATATCAGCCCCTCTCAAGCTCTTTCAGTCGTGCTGATGTGATCTTTATGTCGAACTTACGTTGTATAAGTTTATTTATCTTGATTGATTGGAATAATCTAATCCAAATTAAGAATTATGGCAGAGCTTCCTCTTGTTGTTTTTTCTCTGATTTTACGAGATCCTCGCGCTTGACCCCTAATAACATGAGAAGCGGACTTGCGACGAGTACAGAAGAGTAAATACCAAACAAGATACCAATGGTTAGGGCTAATGCAAAATAATATAAAGCCTCGCCACCGAAGAGAAGCATAGATACAACGACTGCCTGTGTACTGCCATGAGTAATGATAGTACGAGACATTGTTCGTGTAATAGCATTATCTATAATTTGTGCTACAGGAGCTTTACGCATTTTACGAAAATTTTCGCGAATGCGATCAAATACCACAACAGATTCATTTACCGAGTAACCGAGGACTGCCAAAATTGCGGCAAGAACTGTAAGAGAGAATTCCCATTGGAAGTAAGCAAAAAAACCTAAGATAATAACCACATCATGTAGGTTGGCGATAATACCAGCAACCCCAAATTTCCATTCAAAACGTACTGCTAGATATGCAACGATACCAAATGAAACAAACAGTAAAGCTAATGCCCCATTTTCTAGCAACTCATTACCTACCTGGGGGCCAACAAATTCTACTCGACGTATTTCTACTGATTCATCAATTTCTTTAAGAGAGGCTATTACAGTTTCTGATAACTTTGCACTGGATAATTCATGCTTGACGGGTAATCTAATCAATACATCACGAGAAGAGCCAAAATTCTGTACTGACGCGTCAGATATTCCAAGCGTAACAAAGATTGATCTAATTTTATCGAGATTGGCTGGTTGCGCATAACTGGCCTCCAGCACAGTTCCACCTGTAAAATCAACCCCTAAATTCAATCCTTTTGTACTAATAAAAAAAACTGAAAAGATAAAAGTTAGTAACGAAATAGTAGTGGTGTATTTTCCCCAACTCATAAAGGGGATATCACGTTCAAATTTAAAAAATTCCATGGCTTAAGAATCCTAGTTAGCTATTTTAGACCAGCTTTTTGTGATTTCGATTACGAGTAAAACCAGATATATAATTATTTGTTATTGACGCTTAATAGTTTTAGGTTTCCAGACAGTACCAATCGAGATTTTTTCTAATTTGCGATGACCGCCATAGGTCAGATTAACCATCGCTCGAGAAACGGTCACTGCTGTGAATATAGAAGTTAGAATACCCAGACATAGTACAACTGCAAATCCTTTGACTGGACCCGAACCAAAAGCAAATAATGCAATACCCGCAATCAGTGACGTGATATTTGAATCCAAAATGGTCCCAAACGCTCGTTCATAGCCAGCACTGATGGCAAGGTGTGGCGTTAAACCGTTGCGCAGTTCATCGCGAATGCGTTCATTAATTAGAACATTTGCATCAATCGCCATGCCAACTGTAAGTGCAATCGCAGCCATGCCAGGAAGGGTTAATGTCGCTTGTATAATTGAGAGAAGACTGATCAATAATAAAAGATTTGCACCGAGAGCGAGGGCAGAAATAACACCAAATGCTCTGTAGTAAAGCATGATAAAGAGGGTTACAGCCAGGAAGCCAAATAATGTTGAATTAAACCCCCTGCTGATATTATCAGCGCCTAGACTCGGTCCTATAGTACGCTCTTCAACGATTTCCATTGGTGCAGCTAATGCGCCGGCGCGCAACAGAAGAGCTACATCACGTGCTTCTACACTACTCATTCGGCCACTAATCTGTACGCGTCCACCGCCTATTTCCTCACGTATCACAGGAGCGGTGATGACCTCTGTATGTTTTTTTTCAACTAATAGAATGGCCATGCGTTTGCCAACATTGTTACGTGTTAGCTGCTTGAAGATTCGTGAACCATTGCTATCAAGACTAATGTGAACTGCTGGCTGGTTGTCATTATCAAACCCAGGTTGTGCATCTGTAATACGATCGCCAGTCAACAGTACTTGTTTTTTTACCAGTAGTGCGCCGCCACCACGTTCAGTGAAGAACTCGGTGCCAAATGGAATATGTCCTCTTAACGCAGCCTCGATATCGCTTTCATCATCCACCATCCTGATTTCCAGAGTAGCTGTTCTTCCCAGAATATCCTTTGCTTTAGCGGTATCCTGGACGCCAGGTAGTTGTACGATAACGCGGTCCGGCCCTGCTTGTTGGATAATAGGTTCTGCTACACCGAGTTCATTAACACGATTACGTAAAGTCGTGATGTTTTGTTGTATGGTCGCGCTCTGCATGCGAATATGTGCTTCAGGCTTGATTGATGCTAGCAGGCGAAAATCCTTATCCGTATCTTGTGTGCGCAGATCCAGATCAGAATATATTTTCTTGAGCTCAGTTTCAGCTTTTGAGCGTGACTGCTCATCTCTGAATTTGATTATGAGCTGTGAATTTTCTCGATTGAGGCCAGCAGATGAAATTTTCTGCTCGCGCAAGCTGCTGCGAATATCTGTACTGTAGCGATCCAGTGATTTGGACAATGCTCCATCCATATCAGCCTGCAACATGAAATGTACGCCACCACGTAAATCAAGCCCTAGATACATTGGTAATGCACCAATACTATTCAGCCACTCAGGAGAATTGGGAATCAGGTTGAGTGCAACGATGTAATCAGTGCCAAGTTCCGATTGCAGGATGTCTCTAGCCTTGATTTGAATGTCCGTATCAGCAAAACGAATCTTAATGCTACTTCCCTCGACGAGCGTTCCCTCAGTAGTCAGATCATGTTTGCTAAGAACATCTTCTACTCTTTGCAAGAGTGGTATACCAGCCTCTGCTGTGATTCTTAGTGGCGAAATTTGTATTGCGGGTGATTCACCAAAAAAATTGGGTAAGGTATAAAGCAATCCAACAAGCAGCGAAATCACAATGATCAAATTTTTCCAGAGAGGATAGCGGTTCATGGTATTAAATGAATTAAAAAAATAGGGGCAGAGATGGCTAAATTGGCCAAATATGTGATTCTTATTGAATCCTTTAGTTTTTTTCGCTGCTCTCTTTTTGAGTTTCGTTAGTAGCTGTCACATTACTACCTTCATTGCTACTTTCCTGAGCATCGCTTGTTTTTTGGGGCTTACTGTTTTTAAGTGCTTTATTACTTTTACCTGCATCAATACTTTTTAGCGTACCTTTGGGTAATAAAGTCTGCACTCCAGATTTCAGCACGGTTATTTCAATATTTGGCGCTATTTCCAACGTAATGTAGCTCTCTCCAGCGCCAGTGACACGGCCTAACTCGCCGCCACTTATAATAACTTCATCGCCTTTTTGTAATCCTTCTCTCATTGATTTTTGCTCTTTTGCGCGCTTGGATTGTGGACGAATCAATAAAAAATAAAAAATAACAAGAATCCCGATTAATGGCAGGAAACTCATTAAGTTCGGTTCAGCTTGAGCACCATTAGTCGCTTGAGCAAAGGCTTCACTAATCAACATGATATTTTCTCCCGAAGAAAAAGATTAAAAATTGCATTCTAACACGCTGCAGCATCATGCCTGAAATTCTCGTGCGTATCGTTCAAATTGGCCGGATTCAATTGCTGTGCGAATCTCAGTCATGAGCTGCTGATAATAATAAAGATTATGTAGAGTGTTCAGGCGTGCACCGAGGATTTCGTTTATTCGCTGCAAATGATGGAGATATGCCCGCGTAAAATGGCGGCAGGTATAGCAGAGACATTGATCATCCGGTGGTGAGGTATCCAGACGATATCGACTATTCCGTAGCTTGATAATGCCATTTCGTGTATAGAGCCAGCCATTGCGTGCATTGCGTGTAGGCAAGACACAATCAAACATGTCAATGCCTTGTGCGACCGCATGAATGATATCTGCTGGCGTACCTACTCCCATTAGATAGCGGGGCTTATCAGGGGGCAACTGGGGTACGATATGATTGAGTATGCGTTGCATGTCCTGCTTGGGTTCGCCTACAGATAGGCCGCCTACAGCGTAACCATCAAAACCTATATGCTGTAAGCCAGCAAGAGATAAGTCTCGTAGATTTTCATGCATGCCTCCCTGAACAATACCGAAGAGTGCGTTAGGATTTCCATCGTGTGCGCGTTTTGATCGCTCTGCCCATCGTAGGCTGAGCTCCATAGATGTCTTGGCTGTCAAAATATCGACTGGGTAAGGCGTACATTCATCAAAGATCATGACAATATCAGAATTGAGTGCACGCTGAATACGCATAGATTCTTCGGGTGTTAAGAAGCACTTATCACCATTTACTGGGGAACGGAATGCTACGCCTTGCTCGTTGATTTTACGCAGTTTGCCGAGGCTAAAAACCTGGAAGCCTCCTGAATCAGTGAGTATTGGACCATTCCATCCCATGAAGCGATGTAGACCTCCATGTGTTTCAATCACGTCCAAGCCTGGTCGTAACCATAAATGGAAAGTATTGCCCAATATTATTTTTGCATTGATTTCCTGTAATTCTGCAGGTGAGACAGTTTTGACTGCTCCATACGTTCCTACAGGCATGAAAGCGGGTGTTTCTACCTTACCGTGGGTAAGCGTCAGTGTTCCTCGTCGGGCTCCACTATCAATATGGTGTAATTCGAATTTCATACTTTTCTTTCAATAAGCATGGCATCACCATAGCTAAAAAAGTGGTAGCGTTGGGTGATGGCATGTTGATAGGCGCGATGGATATTTTCCATCCCAGCAAAAGCAGATACCATCATCAATAGAGTGGATCGAGGTAAGTGAAAGTTTGTAAGCAAACGATCAACGATACGAAAATTGAAGCCTGGCATCACAAAGAGATTGGTTTCACCATACCCTGGCTTTAATTGACCGTCATTGGTTTTGGCGCATGCTTCCAAGGCGCGCAGGGATGTGCTGCCTACTGCTAACACACGATTACCGGTACCTTTCGCTTGTTGAATCGCACCAATCGTTTCTGCTGGTATGTAATAAATTTCTGTATGCATTTGATGATCCAAAATATTTTCAGCTCGAACAGGCTGAAATGTTCCAGCTCCGACATGTAACGTTACATAAGTGATCACTACACCTATTTCACGTAGATTGATTAGCATTGCTTCATCAAAATGCAAGCCCGCGGTAGGAGCCGCGACAGCGCCGACTTGTTTTGCAAAAATCGTCTGATAGCGATCCTCGTCCAGTTGCGTCGCCTGTCGCTCAATATAAGGTGGCAATGGCAGGCTACCGTATTGTTCCAGTAGCTGAATTACTGAGAGTTCATGTGTGAAGCGCAGTATATAAAAATTTTGCTCGTGTCCCTGAACAATTGCATTAATTGTGTTTTCCAGTAATAACCTTGATCCGATCTTGGGAGCATGGCTGGCACGTATCATTGCCAGGACATGATGAGAATCGAGTACCCGTTCTACCATTACTTCTATCTTGCCGCCGGTCTGCTTGATACCCCATAGTCGTGCTTTGATTACTCGGGTATCGTTAAAAACGATAACATCACCAGCGCGCAGATATTTCGGTAAGTCAATGAATAAAGTATCCTGAAATTTGTCACATGGACTATCTAAGTAAAGCATGCGACTATCTGTTCGCTGCGTGGGCGGAAACTGTGCAATCAGATCACTGGGTAGAAAAAAATCGAAGTCCTGAGTTCTCATCGCCCCTATTATACCGGTGTGCTTAAGCTATTCTCGAATTTCGCTTCGATATCTTGTGTTTAGGGGGCAAGGTGGTTTTGTTCTTATATGTACTGATTCCTCATCTATCTACTTGATATATCTCGTTACTTTATCCGATCTCCCTTGCTCTCGAACCATGTGCCACAATTTTTTCACAAGCGCTATGTTGCTGTACCCGCTATTTTCAGTAATAATTGCGCCTCGCCCGAAATAAAATTAAAACAAATGGGGGCTGCCGGGATGGCGGAATTGGTAGACGCACGGGACTCAAAATCCCGCGAAGGAAACTTCATGGGGGTTCGATTCCCCCTCCCGGCACCAAATAAGCATTTTAGATAGTGTCTAATCGTATCAAATCCCTTGAATTTACTAGATTAAATCGAGGTTGATAGTCTCCTATAGTATCACAGCGTATATGGACATACCGCCAAAATGACGGTATCTTTGACGGTACTTTACCTACCGCCATATGAGATACCGTCAAATGCTCACAGATACCGCAATACGTAACGCTAAACCAAAAGATAAACCATACAAGTTAACCGACAGTGGCGGATTATATTTGCTGGTGCAATCAGCCGGGAAGTATTGGCGCATGGATTATCGCTATGCAAATAAGCGTAAAACGCTGGCTATCGGTGTTTATCCAAAAATCACCCTTAGCATTGCACGTAAGAAAAAAGACGAAGCGCGGGAGTTACTGGCTAAAGATATTGACCCAAGTCTGGCTAAAGCCATTAACAAGCAAGTCAAGAAACATGCTCATGAAAACACCTTTCAAGCTATAGCGCTTGAATGGCACATCAAGCAGTCAACTACCTGGGCAGAATCAACCTCAGCCAACATAAAACGATGCTTGGAAGCAGATATATTCCCATGGCTGGGCAATCGTCCAATCAAGGATATTAATGCACCTGAATTGCTTGCTGTGTTACGCAAGATAGAAAGCCGTGGGGCGCACGAGAAAGCGCAACGCACGCGGGAATATGTTGGTAGGGTATTTAGGTATGCCATACAAACCGGACGCGCTGAACGTGATCCTAGTGGCGATTTAAGAGGTGCATTAACACCCGTTAAAGCAAAACATCATGCAAGTATTACCGATCCTAAAGCTATTGGCGCTTTGCTACGCTCAATCAATGGTTTTGTAGGTTCATATACCACTAAATGCGCGTTACAGCTTGCCCCGCTGGTATTCGTTCGACCGGGTGAATTGCGCCATGCAGAGTGGATAGAAATTGATTTTGATAAGAAAGAATGGCGCATACCCGGTCATAAAATGAAGATGAAAGAACAGCATATTGTTCCTTTATCAAGTCAAGCAGTAGAGATATTAGAAGCCATCCAGCCATTAACAGGGGATGGGAAATATATCTTTCCAAGCATAAGAAGTACCGTCAGACCAATGTCAGAAAATACCGTCAACGCAGCATTAAGGCGCATGGGTTATGACAAGGATGAAATAACCGGACACGGCTTCCGCAGCATGGCTTCAACCCTACTTCATGAGCATGGATGGCCACACGAGGCGATAGAGCGACAATTAGCCCATGCAGAACGTAATAAGGTATCAGCTAGTTATAACTTTGCAGAACACTTACCCAAACGAAGGGAGATGATGCAATGGTGGGCTGATTATTTAGCCAAACTTTCTGGGGAGAGTATGGATAAATAATCAATTGCTCTTAACGACATACATACTTTTTTCATATTCTTCTTTAACTCTTCTTTAAGAAGATTTGAATATCATATAATATAGTGGCGTCTTGTCGTGTACAAGCACAAACACCCCGTCAAGTGTAGGGCACAAGACGGGGTTTCTTTAATCCAGTTAATTACAAGGATCAATTATCCAAGTGCTAGTATCCTATAGAAACTTGATTAATGCAAGCACCAATTATCCTTGTTGTTAGCTTTAATAAGAAGGTAACAACAAAATATGGAAAATATAAATTTCCTAAAGAAACCAGCAGTAATCAAGCAAACCACTCTTTCCCATGCGAGTTTATATGGTCGGATTCGCATGGGAATTTTCCCACCTCCCACCAAGCTTGGTCGTACATCCGTATGGATTGCTAGTGAAATTAATGCGATATGCAAAGCACACGCAGCAGGCTTTAACGATGAGCAACTAAGAGAGCTTGTAGCTGAACTCGAAGCTAAACGAAAAGATTTAGGGAGGTAAGACGATGACCTTCCAAAAAGAAAACCCTCGGTGGGAGGCCGAGGGTAATATAAATAATCATTCAACAACAGACACTTATCATAATAAATTCCCGCTTGCAAATCAAGTAAGTTCGTCCAATGAATTGAGACTTTCCTATTGTGGTAAGGGGTGTCGTTCTACTGATTTAGAAGAATGGAATCCTACTTGGTCAGAATTTGCAAGTTCATTTGAACAACCTAAGATTGGAGCAAAAGACGGCCCGTATATTGTACGATCTCAGGGCAGTAAACGTAATGATGAGAGTTTATCAAGCACAGCCTGCATCCTTATCCTTGATGGTGATTCATCAATCAGTGATGGCGTAAAAATCAATGGTGCGCCTGATCCATCGGAAGTTCATAAGGTTTTATCCAGGCTTGGTATTACTCATTTGATTCACACAACACACAGTAATCAAGAGGGCCTTAACAAGTATCGGGTAATCATTCCATGTTCTTATACCCGTAACCAATTACCTGTGGTTGTCGATTATCTAATAAACCAGTTACATGGTAACGGTGTAATGTTGGCATTAGTCAATGAAAACCGTGTTTGGTCGCAGCCTTGGTTTACCCCCCGTGTGTCGAATGAGGAAAGCATGAATCTATTCAGATTTTATCAATTCGAGGGGCAATGGTTTGACCCTACCACAATACCCCAAGACTGGATAAAAGAAGAGCCCGTTTCACAAAAGCGCAATTCTAACCCTGATGAGATCGAATCAATTAATTCCTTTAACCAGTCTTTTAGTGTTGGAAAGGTTCTTGAACGTAATGGCTACAAAGCCGTGGGGGATCGTTGGCTTCATCCAAACTCCCAATCAGGTGTGCCAGGTGTTCAGCTATGTAGCAATAGCAGTAGTGTTTTTTCTCACGGTAGCGACGTGCTTAATGATGGCTATGCTCATGATGCTTTTGACTGCTACCGGCTTCTTGAATGTGGTGGCGACTGGAAAAAAGCTTATCAATGGGATGAAGAGGCTAATAAGCGACGCCAGCGTGAGTACATGCAGAATAACGACGCCCAAAGTGTGGATAAGCCCTTTCCTGAACCTCAACCTTTAGGCGTCAAAGCTCCCCCTAATCCTTACCCTATAGATGCTTTACCTGATGGAATACGTGAAGCCATCCTGGAAGTTCAGGGCTTTGTTAAAGCTCCTGTGCCACTGGTGGCATCGTCTGCATTAAGTGCTTTGTCACTGGCAATACAAGCCCATGTGAATGTTAAGCGTGCAGAGAAGCTATTAGGCCCATGTAGTTTATTCATGCTGACTATTGGCGATTCAGGGGAAAGAAAATCCACCTGTGATAAGTTCTTTAGTGAACCTATTCAAGAGTATGAGCGGGAACAAGCTGAATTAATGAAACCTGATTTGGAAGAGTTTGCTGCTGCTTTATCGTCATGGGAGGCTGAACATGAAGGAATCTTATCAGCAATCAAAAACGCTGCTAAAACCGGCAACGCTACGCATGAATTAAAAGATAAGGTTGCTAACCTTGAACACAGCAAACCAAAAGCGCCAAGAATCCCCCGGCTATTGCTTGGTGATGAAACACAAGAAAATTTAGCATGGAGTCTTGCTAAGCATTGGCCTTCATCTGGTGTCGTATCTAGTGAAGCGGGTGTAATTCTAGGTTCTCATGGAATGGGTAAAGATTCGGTAATGCGTAATCTTGCCTTATATAACGTTCTTTGGGATGGTGGTGTTCATAAGGTTGGTAGAAAAACCTCAGAATCATTCACAGTACAAGATGCAAGGCTAACAGTGGGGCTACAAATACAGGAAACAACCTTGCTTGAGTTTGTGGAGAAATCGGGAGCCTTGGCACGTGGAACGGGTTTTTTTGCACGGTTCCTTATTTCATGGCCGGAATCAACACAAGGCACACGCTTTTTTACTGAGCCGCCAAATCATTTACCTGCTCTTAAAGAATTCTATAGATGCTTAAGAAACATTTTATCCATACTACCCCTTTTCAATCCTGATGATGGAATGCTAAAGCCTGCTACGTTAGAACTATCACCAGATGCAAAAACTAAGTGGATTGAATACCACGATAGCATTGAGAAGGAACTTGCCAATGGTGGTGAGCTTTATGACGTGCGGGATGTCGCGAGTAAATCAGCAGACAATGCAGCAAGACTAGCAGCGATATTTCATGCGTTTAAGTATGGCCCCAGTGGATCAATTGATGCAGATACTTTTGATAGAGCAAGCAGAATTGCTGCATGGCATCTACACGAATCAAGGCGCTTCTTTAGTGAGCTGGCTTTGCCTGTAGAACTTGCTGACGCAGCAAGGCTGGATAGATGGTTAATAGAGTATTGCAAGCGTGAACGCACTTCTTTTATCGGCCAAAACTATGCGCTACAACATGGGCCATTACGCAAAAGCGATAAGCTGAAGAATGCCATCAAGGAATTGTGTGAGCTTGACCGATTACAAGTCACCAAAGATGGAAAGCGTTTTACTCTTAAAGTAAACCCTTTGCTTCTTTAATTCTGCATGCTTGCTACTGCTATTTTTGCTATTTTTGCTACAGTTGAGTGGAAACCCGCATGAATAAAGGCTTTCAAGAATGCCGCAACTGTAGCAAGCCGTTGCTATAGTTTGCTACAGTTGAGTGGAACCGCGCATGAATAAAGGCTTGAGACCAACTATAGCAAACTGTAGCAAGCCGTTGCTATAGTTGGCGAAGTATGGAAACCCGCATGAATAAAGGCTTTGAGACCAACTATAGCAACTATAGCAACTATAGCAAGGGGGTGCCTGTGGAAATTGAAAAACGACTATACATACTCCAATTTTCAGGAATTGATATTTTCTGTTAATTACAAACGCTATACATATACATACTAATTTATAAGGAAATTTTAAATGAACGCTACAAAAGAGCAGCGAGTAGATGACCTATCTTTCAAATTCATAACTTTTATTAATGAGCTGATAGAAGTTAATAATCCGGATATTTCAGCAAAAAAAGAATTTCCAAATAATGAAATCTTTCTTTATTTTTTATCAAGGGCGATCATTGCGGAAAGTAAGAAATATCGAATCAACGAAAAGGCAGATGATTTATTGCTCAATGCAGTTATGTCATTAATCACACTTATTCGTGACGATTTCAGGGAACACATAAACGAAACTAATGGAATACGGGCAAAAATAGAAGCAAATATACTATGGAGAGCAGAGTTTGCTAAACAAGTAGGACTAGAAATAGCAAGACGTGCTAAAGATAGTAATACTCTCAAGAGATTCATCGAAGACTGGTTATACAACGATATGGATGACCTGCTCAAACAGCTTGAATTGCAGACAGTGGATTTTTCTGATTGTCACCCCATGCAATTCTATAATTATCTTCTGGACATGATAGAAAAGAAAAATACCCCTGACTACCTAGGCATTAAAAGATTAGCCCTTTATAGATTGCGTGTTGGTAATGCTGTTCTTAACCGATACGAATGGAACGTTAAGCCTTCAAGAAAGAATACTCCATCAGTACCATCAGTACCACAACTACCAATCTTAGCCAAACTGCTTCCCAGTCTGGCTAAGGGAGAAGGCGTTTTATAGCTCCGACAAGAAACGCCTGATAACAGGTAATTCATCGGGAGTAAAACGAGAAAAATCAATCTTTGGAGTAACTGACGCAGCAAGCTTTAAAGTCATTTCATCCGGTTGATTTTTCTCACGCCATCCAGCTTGAGTTTTTAGATAAAACATCATACAGGCAGCATCCCCACCCCTAGCTTTTTGAATTAATCCATTAGCAATTGATGAAATAGCTTTTGCCTTGCCTTTTTTATAGCGTATGAGAATATCTGTATCACGCTCCATCATAGCTAGAAAAGTAGCTCTGGCTATTCCGAAATAATCCGCTATTTGATCTTGTGATAAAAAAGCGGCGAGTGTTTCAACTTCTGATCTTTGTTCATCAGTAAGAGTCTTTGGTTTCCGTCCTGCCATTTGTACATATCCTGCTATCTATTCTAATAGCATAATTATAAAACAGATCAGCAAAAAAATTTAACGGTATTTTTGACGGTATATTTAAAAATCTAAAAATAAATATCATTATATTTCAATCACGTTTTCATGCTTTGCGGTTACCCCTCCCGCACCAATAAGCATTCCTAGATGTATCTGATCGTATAAGAATATTTGTTTTTGCTAGGGTCTGTTGACATTTCACATAGGTAGCCACAGGTATCCACACGCGATAGCTACCATACTTTCGTAATTTCTCTTGAGTTTGTCGTATCGTGT
>NZ_FNDH01000077.1 GCF_900100485.1 Nitrosomonas sp. Nm132
TTCCTCATCATTTATATCCGTTTTGTATGACATCTCTTAGCTTACTATCAAAAAATCCTTGATTCTAATGGAAATCGTTTTGCCAGACAGCTTCTCAGCTTGAGACTCTCCTCAGCTTCACGGCGTGCGTGGGATCGCACTATAGCCAGATTTTCTTGCACCCGTTTCTCAACCGTCAGCTCCAGTTCGCGTTTGGCATCGTCCAATTCGCGTCGCTTCTTGATGAGTTCGCTTGGGCATGCTGTGCTTCAGCAAGTTTCTGGTCACGTGCCTTAAGCAATTCCTGAAGATCAGCCAGTTCACGGATCTTGCCTTCTAACTCAAGAGCAGCCGCCAGCTTGGCTTTTCTGGACTCTTCCTCGATCAGGCGTGTACGCTCAGTCTTGAGTTGGGCAGTAACCTGATCAGCGATTTATTGCTCAAGGTTTCGCTTGGCCTCAACCAGGTGTTCCTCCTGCTCATGGATATCCTATTCGCGTTTGGCGATTTCATGATCTTTTTGCGCAAGCAGCTGCTGATATTGCTGGCGCGTGGCAGTCAGTAAAGGCGCAGCCAGCGACTCAGTAAATCGGATTTCGGTACGGCAATTGGGGCAAGTGATGGTGGGTTCGTTCATGCGCCACCTTCTTGTTTCTTGCTATGCAGTAAGGAAAATGATCATAGAATGTTTCCTTATAAAGAATGTGCTTTAAGCCAACTTGAGACCAATGATACCAGCAATAATCAGCACAATACTCATAAGCCGCGTTGCATTGGCAGGTTCTTCAAACAGCACGATACCGAGGATAACAGTACCGATTGTGCCTACTCCCACCCATACGCTATAAGCAGTGCTAACAGGTAATGATTTCATGGCAATACCTAATAACCAAAGACTAGCAATGATCGCAAGGACTGTCCAGAGAGTAGGCCAGAAACGGCTAAAGCCCTCAGTGTATTTCAATCCGATAGCCCAACCGACCTCAAACAAGCCTGCCAAAACAAGAATGACCCAAGCCATAGTGCTTCCTTCCAGGGTAATGGGGGTCGTCCCCGATTGATGTGAGCGTAACGAGGCCGTCCTCGCTTCCGGTCAATTTCTGACTAAAGCCAACCTCCTAAAATAAGGATGCTATGTTGCCAAGAATCAACGTGAGTCTTTATCTTAACAAACTATGCCTTATCTATAAAAATTAAGTATTACAAACATCATAGCATCGGTCTACCACTGGAGTATGAAGTCCCCTTCTTGGATTGCAAGAAGTAATGATGCAAAAGTCAGAACTCATAGCCACCTACGTACGCTTTTCGTATAGGTAATGTATTCCGTGCCAAATTTAGCAAGTAATGCCTGCTCCTCCGGAATAATCTGGAAACGATTCATATACCAAACAAAGACAGGCAACATTGCAAAGGAAAAAATATTCGACAGGAACACCGCCCACGACAAGAGTATCAGCAGAAATCCGACATACATGGGATTACGGCTTATTTTATAGACACCCCTCGTCACGATGGACGATGTTTTACCCGGCTGCATCGGATTGACTGTTGTCTTTGCCACTCTGAACGCAACCGCACCAGCCAGAATGAGCACAATGCCAACTAAACTGACAGCAGAAGCCATAATGATTCGACCTGGAATAACCAGCACCAACTCAGGAGCAAGATCTGCAACAAACCACATGATGACACCCATAAACACCAGGACTACCGCGGGTGGAATTTTAAGTTCAAGTACGCTCATGGATTTTGAATTGAAATCGAAACAACAAAGTAACCGAAAGATATCTCACTATCTCTGAAGGCAATCCCGCTGCGTGCTTCTTTAATAGCCAGCACCTAAATTATAAAGCTCAATCTCAAGCGCCTCGATACTATCTTCGTAAAGAGCCATTTCTTCAATGGCTTGTTGCACGCGGCCCTGATCACTGTGTTGACTCAAATCGTTGTCAGAAGAATTTTGATGAGTCGTTGCCTCACTTACGGACACTTGTTTTATTTCTTGCTTGAACTTTTTATCGACTATTTCGATCGCTTCATTTTGCCCAGGCAGAGTTGCACCATTTTTTATTGCTGATCTTGCTAGATCATGACGAGATGCTGGCAATACTGTTATCTCAGGCAAATCGATTGGATAAGCGCCCTTTATTTCAGTATCAGAATAAAGGATTTGGCCGTCTTGGCCCAAATGCTTGTATACCCCTGACTGAGCCATACAGGGAAAACTAAATACAGGAAGCACCGAGAGCAAAATAGCTGCAATTTTCATGAAGCCTCACGCAGAATCTCAATGGTTAGTGATTTCCCAGCTCAATACGGAGCGCTGTAATGTTTCTTTCATGCAATGTAATTTGATTACGCAGCTTCTTTATACTTTCGTCTTCGGAAACATGAGTATCAGGCAACAATTGAGCATGATTAGCTGCAACGCGCCTCAAATTCTTTGTAGCTTCGTTTAAAACCTGCTGCATCTCCGCCAAGAGCTTTGTTTCTGCGGCCAATTCATTCTCAAGAATCTGGCGACGGTTAACGTCGCGTTTCTTCTGCTGATTATCACTTACCTTTGGAAAGCCTCGTATAGCCAAAGGCGCTGTTGTCATGGCTTTTGCTACCACTCTCGGCCCTGCAGGATCAACCCGGAGCTTCTGTCCACCTTTAGCCGCGGCATTGGTATAAGTTACATGGCCATTCTCATCGATAAGCTTATAAATACCTGCCACCGCCTGAGTCACAGTAGTTAACAAAACTATCAAGACCGAAGCAATGGCGAGCTGTTTCTGCCCCATAGCAATCTCCCGACTGAAGAAATTTAAAGTTGATTAAATTTTCAATCAAACAGCGCTAAGGCAATAAAATAATAAACGCTTTAAATTTGCCCTTTATCTACAAACTGTAATACATCGAGAACTCGACTGGGTGCGTATTAATACGATAGAGCATGGCTTCCTCCATCTTCAGCGCAATGTAGGCATCAATCATATCATTAGAGAATACACCGCCCCGGGTAAGAAATTCACGATCCTTATCCAAACTCTCCAAAGCCTCCTCCAAAGAATTACAGGTACTCGGAACTTTGGAAGCCTCTTCAGGGGGAAGATCGTAAAGATTTTTATCCATAGGGTCACCGGGATGGATTTTGTTCTGAATGCCGTCAAGCCCGGCCATCAGCAATGCGGTAAATGATAGATATGGATTGGCGATTGGATCGGGAAATCTTATTTCAATACGCCGTTGCTTAGGATTGCTGGCATGTGGAATACGCACTGCAGCAGAACGGTTACTAGCAGAATAAGCGATATTGACAGGTGCCTCAAAGCCAGCGACAAGTCTTTTGTACGAATTAGTACCGGGATTGGTAATTGCATTCAGTGCTTTTGCATGCTTGATAACGCCACCAATATAATACAGCGCTGTTTCAGACATTCCGGCGTAACCATTTCCCGAGAATAAATTCTTACCGTCTTTCCAAATTGATTGGTGGACATGCATACCGGAGCCATTATCGCCCACGATGGGTTTGGGCATAAAGGTAGCCGTCTTACCATAGGAATGTGCAACATTATGCACAACATATTTGAGCATCTGATTCCAGTCTGCACGCTTCACCAGGCTATTGAATCGAGTACCAATTTCACATTGGCCCGCATTAGCAACTTCATGGTGATGAACCTCGACACTGATCCCCATTTCTTCCAGAACCAGACACATCGCTGAACGGATATCGTGCAGCGAATCAACTGGCGGTACCGGAAAATAGCCCCCCTTGACCAAAGGTCGATGACCAATATTGCCATCTTCATATTTCTTTTTCGAACTCCAGGTGGCTTCCTCAGACTCGATTTCCAGGAAACAGCCTGCCATAGTGGTTTGCCAGCGAACAGAGTCGAAAATAAAAAATTCAAGCTCCGGGCCAAAATAAGCAACATCCCCAACACCTGTAGATTTAAGGTAAACCTCACCACGCTTTGCCAATGATCTCGGATCACGGTTGTAACCTTGCCCATCAGAAGGATCAACCACATCGCAAGTAAGAAATAATGTCGCTTCATCCATAAACGGATCCATCGTAGCCGTATCAGGGTCTGGCATCAGCAGCATGTCCGAGGCATGAATCCCTTTCCAACCTGCAATAGAAGAACCATCAAACGCGTGCCCATCTTCAAATTTATCTGCAGTAAACGCATGAGCAGGAACGGTGACATGATGCTCCTTGCCGTTAGTATCAGTAAAACGCAGATCAACAAATTTAACTTCATGGTCTTGAATTTTTTTTAAAACATCAGCTACCGCCATTTTTATCTCCAGACAGGCATTATGGTTTTTTTAAAAGCTATTTAAGAAAATTGTATATTGTATGTCGCGCAACGTATGAAATAAAAACAATGCCTTTAATACATAGAAAAGAACGAATTCCTTTACGTTCCTTAAATTATGTTCAGAAATATTATTCTCGAAATGTTTGCATCACACAGGGCAAATTAGCTATTGGCGATCCCGTACAGATTTTTCAGTCATCAAAAAACAAATATTTGATCTGCAATTCCAATCATTTACTAATTATATAATAATCCTGCAATTTTGCCTTCTCCACCAACTATTATTCAGGTATGGCTCCCACACCCGCACCTACATTCACCAGTGTAACTATTTTTACGATACTATCAGCATCGAATTTAGGTCAAAAACTTAGTCATTTACAGAAACTGCGATTCTGGGCATCTAATTCTGACGTCACAATGGAAAAATATACCGGCAACCCTCATTTCACGTTATCGAAGAAATTTGCTTTCATTGTTGGTCTTAGCTTTCCTGCTGGTGGCCATTATTGGGTCTGCGTTAGTCTGGTGGCATAGCAGATATAGTAATGTTGCTAGCAGCAAGATATGACTAATCGATGATGATAAAAAACGATGTTGAAAAATTCCGCATTGATAAATGGCTTTATGCCGCGCGTTTTTTTAAAACACGCTCTTTAGCGGCAGAAGCGGTAGAACGAGGTAAAGTACACATTAACGGCATGCGGATAAAACCAGCCAAGATGGTAGCGATAGGAGATATGCTCACCATTCGGATTGCTCATTATCAATATGATATTAAAGTGCTGGCATTGTCCAATAAACGTGGCTCTGCAGCGGAGGCACAAAAACTCTATCAGGAGACCGATGCGAGTCGTGAAGCACGTACAGCGCTTGCAGAACAAATTAAAATGCAGTCACAGCAATTTTATACCAAAGGCAGACCCACCAAACGTGACCGGCGTAAAATAGAGCACTTGAAGAGCCAGGAATAGCACTTACCCTCCTCAGGGAAGTTTTCGGCTATAGCGATTTCCATGGACAACAAGCTGAAATCATCGCTCATATTGCCAGTGGACCAGTGGTCATGATTACTTGTTATTGATGCCAATAGGTGGAGGAGAGTCGTTATGCCACCAGATTCCCGCACTCATGCGCAATGAGATGGCAATCATCGTTTCACCACTGATTGCGCTAATGCATAATCAAGTAGTCGCTTTGCGCGAAATGGGCGTGCGGACAGCCTATTTGCATTCCTCCTTCTCACAATCAGAAACCTCTGTGATTGAACGAAATCTGCTTACAGGTGGCATACGATCTTACTCTATGTCGCATCAGCAAGACGGCTCACCTCCTGATTTCTGCATCTTATCCAGCGCACACAGTTAGCCCGAATATTGCATAAAAGATTTACGAATGTCCCGCGCATTGCGTTGACAGCAACGGCGGATACTGTGACACGTACCGAAATCATTCAGCGGCTTGATCTTGATCATGCACGCTTTTTATTTCCAGTTTTGATCGCCCCACTATTCATTACCGCATTGTCGATAAGATAAACGCTCACACACAAAACTATTAAAGTTTATTCGAACTGAACATGCAGGAGATGCCGGTATCGTTTACTGCCAGTCACGTAAGAAAGTTGAGGAAACATCAGTGTGGCTAGCTGAAAATAGCATTCCAGCAATCCCCTATCGCCCTGGCATGGATATCCAAACGCGCATCGAACATCAGGAGAAATTTTTACGTGAAGAAGATATCGTGACGATTGCCACGACAGCTTTTGGCTTAGGAATTGATAAACCAGATGTACGTTCAGACAACCTGATCTCGGAGCATCCCTCGTTTTTAAAGCATTCTAAAGAACAAATATAAATCAATCGATTACATGTGCCAGGGGAGGAGATACAAAAATAGGCAGTCAAACAA
>NZ_FNDH01000101.1 GCF_900100485.1 Nitrosomonas sp. Nm132
TTGCCAAATGTTTTGGCATTCAAACCATGCTGACGACAATAAGCCCTTTGCGATAAGCCGCTAACCTGCCAGGCTCCTATATGGTTTTGTTTGAGTAGCATTAATGCCATCAATTATCTCCCTGAAATATGTCTGGGGATAATAATGGACTGGATTATCTGTGTTTAGATGGACGCGCTGAACGCTTACAGAAGAATGACTGAGTAGTACGCTAGTACTCAAGATCGCGACCGAGTCCGTCGAGTTATTCCAAAACATCCGTACTAAAAGCTACCAATTGGCCCAATCCCTCGTTCCGTAGCTGACTCGTCCCTTTATCTACTCGGCGCCGCCTCACTGAGGAAAATACGATGGTAGACTTCAAAAAGCTAAAATGTATCAATAACACTGAAAATAGCGATGTCATACTCATACTCGCCATCAGATCTACTGCCTCCTGCCTGTTTTCGCTTCCGCGATCATGCTTCGGAGCACCACCAGGTCAAATTAAAAATTCAATCGCGGAATTTGGGTTGAATTGTAAATTTACTTTTTAGCCAGAGGCTGCATTTTGGTAGTGGTCAGGGCCTCTGAGTGTCCAATGCTGCCTACTCGTGGACAAGGACAAGAAGAGCACACTCAGCATGAAATTCTGCCTTTCCATTTTGCACGCGATACACCTCATCGATTATCAGGCAATGCAGGCGGAGTTGAGATTAACTGCCGAACCGAATCGCTAGATGAGCGTGATCGCACCGGCTTGGGCACTAGTTGAGGGATTGTCAAGGCTGGGCAACTGCAGCTTTCGCAACTACTTGCCGTATACGATCGAACTCTGCGCGCGCTTCGAACAGGAGCCGATCCCAATCGTCGGGCGGATGACCACTTTCCAGCATCTTGCGAAAGACCCGGTAAGCATCATCGCTGCTCTCGTAAGTTCGCTTAGTGTCTTCATCATTCACCCAGGCGTAAACGATAACCTTGCTCGGGGCGTGATAACGGAAAAATAGGCGGTACTGCTGAAAGAATTTTGCACGAAACCAGTGCTTGTGCTCCTCACCAAGAGTATTGCCCTGTCGGTATTCGGGCCTTGCCGGGTCCTGTGGAATAACCTCAAATGCCAGCTTGGCAATCGCTGCCAGCCGCTTGACAGCGTTCTTCTTGGTGAAGCTACCCGGATCTTTCTGCTTGAGTTCTTCGACTTGCTGAGTCAGTGCTTCGAGTTGATTAAGAAACAGCGGATGGGCAAAGATCGCCCAATCGTTGATGACTAAGGGGACTGGCTTACCCCCGCTCATTCATCATCTTCCGATAATGCTGCGTCCAGATCGACTTCAATGCCGCTAACCAGCGACTGAATGCGCTGAGCAAGACCAGCGTCGACAGCCCGGAGCCGTTCCGGATGACTGGCAATGTCGTGCGCCAGAAAACTAAGGAACTGCTCAAGCACCGGATCATCATCTTCAGTGGCAGTAGCGCGCGTGAGCACTACTTCACCATTTTGGCGGATGGTGTAGTGGATCTTGTCGCGCTTACCGAGCTTGAGCGCACGGCGGACAGTTTCCGGCACCGTGGTCTGGTAGCGGTCAGTGAGGGTAGATTCGACTTCGAGCATAGCAGCCATAACACTCTCCCATGAATAGGTTGAATGTATGAATAATAATGCACCCGCATTGTGATGTCAATGCAATTGCATTACCTAATCGTCTTCACCCAATAGTGTGCAAGTGGGTGTTCTTTTGCTTGTGGAGTCTGGGTGAACAGGGATGACTGTGCAGGGTAACTCCGAGTAAGGATCACCGCTCTAACGGATTTGGGTCTTAGCAATTGAACCAAAGCTCACAATCACTCAACACTCACCAAATAAAACGAGCAAACTCCTGATAAGATAATGGCCAGATAAGGGCTTTATGTAGCTCTCCGCAACAGTTAACACTGTTCTGAATGCGATCATATAGCGCCTTTGTTTATTTCTACTTTATGATCTGTAATTTACAGCCTGATGGAAGATGATATGTCGAATTATCAATATTCTTTTTTTGGGTTTGTACTATTCCTTGTTTCCACGACCGTGTTGTCTCAATCGTTTGAATATCAGGGCACGTTATGTGAATTAGAATTGGGAAAAATTCTGATGAGCCCCGAAGCTGTAGAGTTGGAAAAAATTCGGGATGAGGTAAAAAAGTCAGAGTCAGAACAATTCCATACTTATTTTCTAGGGTCTGTTGACATTTCACATAGGTAGCCACAGGTATCCACACGCGATAGCTACCATACTTTCGTAATTTCTCTTGAGTTTGTCGTATCGTGTTGCTATTGCCCGATACTGCTTTAGTCGTGGAAAGGCGTTTTCCACCAAATGCCGGTACCTATACAAGCCCCAATCCATATCTGCGTTACCCTTCAGCGAATTGCGCTTTCTTGGGATCACGGCCCTGGCTCCTTTCTTTATGATCTGCTCACGTATGCACTCACTGTCATAGCCCTTATCCGCTACAATCGCCTGCGCATCAGGTAACTTGGCAATCAGCTCCGGTGCCACAGAGCAATCATTCACATCTCCACCGGTAATTTCAAATTCAACCGGCAAACCACAACCATCAACAGCAAGGTGGATCTTCGTAGTGTTGCCAGCA
>NZ_FNDH01000002.1 GCF_900100485.1 Nitrosomonas sp. Nm132
TTGTTTGACTGCCTATTTTTGTATCTCCTCCCCTGGCACATGTAATCGATTGATTTATATTTGTTCTTTAGAATGCTTTAAAAACGAGGGATGCTCCGAGATCAGGTTGTCTGAAGATAAATCATTTTATTAGGGCGTATTAGCATTTTCCATTATCAATTCACGCGCAAATTTCTCGCTAAATGACTAGTTTTTTTGGTTCTACTGAGCACTGAGTTGACTCGCAATACTTGATGGATCGCCATTAATTCGGATTCAATGAATAAACATCCCCCAATTACAGGGAAATCAAGAATAAAAATGATGTCCCATGAATATTATGGCACAGCAAAAATTGGTAGCATGATGTTAAAGATAATGGAATGGGCGCCCACCACCTAAAACGGCATCAAAGTGCCAAAGTAGTGGTGCAATGCAATGACCACTAAAACAGAGAGGAGCGTCCGACATGAAGATTACAACCATAGGTATTGATTTGGCAAAAGAGGTGTTTCAGATCCACGGTGTGGATGAACATGGCAAGGCCGTGCTGCGTAAGCAGTTACGCCGCAGTAAGATGGCGGAGTTCTTTGCTAATCTGGAGCCTTTCTTGATTGGCTTAGAAGCTGTCTGGCAAAACATTGGACGCATTTTGCAAATGCTATTTTCATCATGGCGATTCGAACCATATTTTCGGCAGTGCCGCGCAGAATCTCGAAGTCTTTGATAAACGGCGAAAGAAAGTTACCCAACCAAGGAGAACGTGCGTTTAACCACCCACCGCTTCGGCAAAATGGCCCATCTTCCCTTGATTCTCTCCGAAATGTGCAGGATCTAGCTTATTAACTGCAAAGTCAACTGCTGTTCCTCAACAACCGGCATCTCCTGAGAATGCTTGGAGTGAAGAGCATTTGTCAACAACACCTTTTAGCACTCCACGCGCACGCTTGATATCGCCCAGGTTGGCAACATGCATTTAATATGGAGTAAATTGCCGAGAATATCTACCACAATATATCGCTTGTGATCTTCAACTTTTTGCCGTCATCGATGCCTCGTTTTTTACTAGCATACGGCATTTTAACGCTTGCTTGGGGCATCAATGATGCCATAACTACTGGGCGGTATAACCACAGCCTGCCAGGGAGGAAAACATTTGGCATCAGCTACCACTAGATACCGCTTTTAACGACATACAAGATGGCGTTCACAATGGTTCTTTTCGTATATTTATGGTTATTGCCGCGCTTGCTGACTGGATCAAACTCCTTTTCATCAAGTTCCATTCCTCATCACTTATACCCGTTTTATATGACATCTCTTAGCCTGCCATCAAAGAGTCATTGATTCTAATGGAAATCATTTCTCCAGACAGCTTCTTAAGCATTGCTTTTTTGGAAAAAACTATAACTATAAATTAGGCAACACCCAGATATTTTCGATACAAACTAATGTTATGGCTCTCGTATATTAATGCCGTTCTCCGAACGCTACCCTTTCTTGACTTCCAGAGCGATGATTAACTGTCGCGCTGCAGTTGGCCAGATCAATTTCAGCTTAACAGCTTGCATAATCTTTTCATATCCCCCTTCTGATTGAGACACAGTGAAGTGGGGCCGGGCACATAATCTGACTGGCACAGACGCATCAAGTGTCAATGTTCCCTGCAGCGCACTGTCTTCCAGACTAATGTCGGTCACATCGGCAAGATCAAGAAATTGCCCAAAACCTCCTAATACGGTTGTCCCGCCTTTTATATAGCACCCGCCCGGACCATCACAACTAGGCATAGCTAAATTTAATTCAGTTTCCAGATAGCCCATCAAGTTTCCTGACAAGCTATATGAAGCCAATAAACGGTTCCCGGCAAGCTCAAACTCCTTAACTATTTGACATTGATCGGTATTGGACTGGAAACGGATACGGCAATCATCATGTGACTCGAGTTGATAAATCAGCGATATTCCATTTAAGCTATCCAAAAATAAGTTTTGCGCATGATTGTCAACTTCCAAGTCAGAGGGAGTAATGTGGTGCTTGAAATTGGTCCGATCATGCGCAGAAGCAATACCTGCATCGCTGTGTCTGGGTATATCATGCGCATCCAACCGTATTCCGCAATAGTAGTGCTCTATCTGGCGATGCAACGTGTCACCAAAATTATGCTTGAGTAGATAGGCATCGAACTCACAAATGCTGGCACCTCCATCGAGCTTGACTACAGCCTGAAGTATTCCATTGTGCAAATAAGCCTCTTCCACGCCGTCCAGATCGGTATCTTCGATGAAAAAAGCAGGACGTGGTGCACAGGCATCCAACAAAGCCTCTAACTCGATGATATTATTGTATATAGCACGTCGTAGATGAGGAAGATACAGACCACCAAATAAGCCATGCCAATAAGCATCATTAGCTTGTGAAGCATACAGTTTTTGCCTCATTACATCAGAGCGCTGCATTTCTGGCAGGGCAGCAAAACGAGCAGAAAGGCATAACATACGCTTGTGCATCCAGTTCGATTCTGGATAGCGGGAAAAAAAATTTTTCCAGATACCTCCTCGTAGAAACGATTTGTTATGCTCATACCAACCAGCTGATTTTGCCTGATAGACCAGATCAGCATAGGCATTAGCTGTCTCAGCAGGTAAAGTCCACTCATTCATCTCAATGTAAGAGGTGGTGGGAAGGTAGATTACTCCGCATGTTTTCTCTGATGCATGATAATCACGATAGTGCCGAGGAAGAATTTTAGAAGAAGCGAGCACGCCCTGAATAAATTGCTCAAGCCAACCTTTCTCGTATACCCATTGATAGGTTTCAGGCCAGATGCCAAATTTCTCGATGTCATCAAAATAAATTGCAGCAACGGATTTGTTTATCGCTGAGTTTTCAACCAGGGATTCGATATAAGTCACTGCTTCATGCGCTGGAGAAAAAGGCAGTTTATAACGAAGCATCTCGGAAATAGGAAAAAGATCAAGCGTACGAGCATCTTCCTCGGTAGTAAAAAAACCATTGAGTTCTGCTTTGGTTTTACCTGCACAAATAAAATGATAATCATCTACGATTGCATAGCGAATACCGCAATCCACCAACGCGGGCACTACTGTTGACTCCCAAACTCGCTCGGTAAGCCAAGCACCTTGAGGACGCCGCCCTAATCTTTTCTCCAGTTTCTTGGAAAAAGTCTCGATTTGTCCGATACGGTCCCGATTTGGAATAACCGCCAATACCGGTTCCGTTTCTCCTGCACCGAAAAGCTCCACTTGCCCCCGTATGACCATATCGCGCAGCAAATCCATATCATCGGGATAATGCTCAAACAAGAAATCAAGTAACCAGCCAGAAAAATGGAGAGCAAACTTAAAATCTGGATAACGATACAAAACCTGCAAGAAGGGCTTGTAGCAACGCAAATGCGCATCGACTAAAACCTCAGCAAAATTACCCACTGGCTGATGCGCATGAACACCAAAAAGTAAAGATATAGATTGAGATGTCACTAAGTTTTACTCATTTAGCTATAAATAATTTAGGATTACTAATCCACTCAGTATTTTTTACTGATATAGTTCATATACTTATATCACAACCCATCTTAATCTGATTAGATTTACGATGAGCGTCGCATCGTTTCAATTACTTCAGCATATCGTCCACCATGACTGATGGGCTCAAGCACAGTTGCTGGTATAGGCAGTTTTAGCAAATGATAGAGGTTAGAAAGATTTCTGCGAAACAATTGATCGAAACTAGCAACTGCTTGTGGAGAGTTATAATCACCAAACCACCAGAACCAGTCTGAGCTCTCACATGAAGCAAGTTGCTGTTCTGCCAAAGATCTTTCCTCCTCAGTTAGACGCCCACTCTTCATAACAAGATCATAGCTCTGTTTAGCGGCACATAATAGATCCCAGGCTAAATTTTTGTCATGATCACTTATCCAGGTCGAAAAGGTGCCGTAAACCCAGCTTCCTGCAGATAGTGCGGGTAAAGTTTTGATTTCAGTCTGCGTATAAACTAAATTCCCAATGTAGTCGCGATAAGTAGTGGCTTGAATGAACGAGTGATTTCCAAGCAATTCGTAAAGATCGTTGAGAAAATAGTAACCATTATAAGGATAAGATTCCCAGGCATTTTCACCATCCAAAATGACACTTACAACCGGATACGGGATCGATTGCACCTCATGATGAATTTTTTCCAGCATATGAACAAAATTTTCTGCTGCATCACGCCCAAACCATTTTGAATATTCGAATCCGATCATATCGGATAATTTGTCATCACGAAAAAAGCACAATATACCGTCTTTTTCATCAGATACCCGGTAGGGACGGTAAAGATAGTGATCACGATCCGGCAAAGATTGATCTGGATACGATTTATGCAAGCTGTTAACCAATACACCCTCGCCACTGGCACTCCACTGACAACCCAATTCCATCAGGATATTCAGCAAGGCTTTTGATATGGCCCCCTCGGCAGGCCATACACCGGTTGGTTGAACTTTAAAGCGCTGTTTATGGCTGCTCATGGCCGATTTCAAATGGAACATAATGCGTTCACGCCCTCCAGGATAAGCTGGACTAGCGGGCAAAGTAGCATCAGGAAGGCTATCACAAGCTGATGAGAAATCAATCAGCAAGGGAGCTAGCGGATGAAAATGAGGAGTAGTGGACAATTCGATTTGACCCGATGCAGCAAGTTCACGGTAGCGCGGAATCAATTTCTGGATAAGCTCTCCAATAAGACTGAACAATTGCATTCGGTCTGCATAACTGAAATTTCTGCCTTGCGTCATAAGCTGCACTACGACCTCATGGCTCCGACGCACACTTTCACCTGTCCATGCGAGGTGGTACCACATTAACAAATCAGCCAAGTACTGACCTGAAACATAGATCAAATCCATATCCCCGTGTTCTTTCAACATATCATACAAATCATGTAGGTGCTGATAGGCTGGATAAGGTTTCTGCATGGTCATGTGGTTGCTCTGGAAGCAGCTGTGCAATATACGTAAGCGCTCACTCACCGTGATCAAATTCAGATCAGGAGTAGCAAGCAAGCGCAATAACGGATCACGTATTTTTTTCTGTGCAAATTGCTGAGCATAATCTTCAAGTTGATCCAGCAATATTGGCACAAAATTGACAATCGCTTTGACACGAGGATGTCTTTCTAGATGGTGCGCCATGTCAGTATAATCTTTGATTGCATGCAGATATACCCACGGCAGCATAAACTCTCCTGTTTCATGGTCCCGGTAATCGGGCTGATGCATATGCCATAATAAAACAAGACTCAGTGGTTTCATGACCTAAATAACCAGCTATCTATTACTCAAGAAAAATCTGATGGTAAAGCCACCAGATTGCCACATTACATGGAATACAACATCCATTCTGTTGCTATGACACATACCTTGAGCCCAGGTTCGCAATTACCTTCCACTCATTCTCTCCAGATCTTCCTTAACGAATTTGGTGGATGCATTGCCCCAGCATTTCCGGGGTAATGAGTGTTATCCCCTTCTTCGTTACATAGAACTGCTTACTATCCTCTTTTGGATCGAATCCAGCTTTCAATCCTTCTGGAATGACGCAGTTTTTTTCAACCACCGCTCGCCTCAAATGCACGTGCCGGCCTATATCCACATTGGGAAGTATGACCGAGTCCTCGACAGTTCCGTAGCTGCGAACCTGGACATTGGAAAATAATAATGAACGCCGGATGGTTGCACCGCTAATGATACAGCCTCCTGAAACCATGGAGTCAAGCGCATGCCCACGTCGATCATGATCATCAAAAACAAATTTGGCGGGCGGCAATTGTTCCTGGTAAGTCCAGATCGGCCAGTCTTCATCATACAGATTAAGATCAGGCGTTACTGTCGTGAGATCGATATTGGCTTCCCAGTAAGCATCCACAGTACCCACGTCGCGCCAGTAAGGAACACCGGCAGCCATATTGACACAACTACTCTGGAAGCGATGCGCATAAACACGATGATGCCTGACCAGGTAGGGAATCAAATCCTTACCAAAATCATGAGATGAATAGCTGTCATCGTGATCGCGGATCAATTGCTCAAACAGAAAAGATGCATTAAACAGATAAATACCCATGCTAACCAGCGCACGATCTGGTTGATCCGGTATGGGCGCAGGATTGTCAGGTTTTTCAGTAAAATTAGTAACATGCCATTTATCGTCTACAGCCATAACTCCGAAAGCCGTGGCTTCTTCCACAGGCACCTCCAGGCAGGCAACCGTTATGTCCGCTCCTCTTTCTGCATGCTCGATAAGCATTCTACTGTAATCCATTTTATAAACATGATCACCGCCCAAAATCAGAACATGATTAGGACCATGATAACGCAGGATATCAAGATTCTGAAAAACAGCATCTGCTGTACCTTGATACCACGTCTCTTCAGTTCGCTGTTGCGCTGGAAAAAGCTCGACATATTCTTTGAATCGTCCATCAAGAAAGCTCCAGCCCCGCTGGATATGGCGAATCAAGCTCTGCGCCTTATATTGAGTAACCACCCCAATACGCCGAATGCCTGAATTAACACAGTTGGAAAGGGGAAAATCTATAATACGGAATTTACCACCAAACGGAACGGCTGGTTTAGCGCGCCAATCTGTCAGATGGTGCAAGCGACTGCCGCGGCCACCTGCCAGTATTAATGCAAGCGCATTATGTGTAAGCATCCAATATCTCCCGATCTGAGAATATCCATCTACTTGACAACAGTATGGATACCAGTGCATCAACCATAAAGCGAACAACAAAGTACAGAAAAAATAATCCAGTAAACGTACTACATATTTACCACGAACAGGCTTCGCTGCTTTAGAATATGAATTGCACTATGCAGTCTTTTGTATTTACACTATCTCATCTTACTTGATCTTAATCATCATTTCCAGACATACTAGTCTCAGTTTGGTACGTTAATTACGGTCCGAGCTTATGAAATCAGAATTTACCTACGCAAAAATTGATTCATTGCGAGAAACGTTGCTGGCTGCACGATTACACAATCCATTTGTTTATTTAGGCAAGCATAAAAAACAGGATGATGCGTTGGTAAGAGTATTCCAGCCGTACGCCACTAACATTTGGATCCAAACATCTGGCGGCTTTGAGTTGATGACCGATATGCACGATGATGGCATCTTTGAGTGGCATGGCAAAATACCCCCTGCACACCCCTATCTGCTCCGGGTCGAGGAAAATACCGCAATAGGGACCGTTACCGTGCGTGAACTGCACGATCCCTATGCTTTTCCTTTGCAAATTTCCGATCATGATTTGTATTTATTTAATGAAGGCAACCTGCGCCAGGCTTATCGAACGTTAGGCGCGCATTTAGCAACCATTGATGGAATTGCCGGTATTCGCTTTGCGGTCTGGGCACCCAATGCAGAACGCGTGAGCATAATTGGTGATTTCAATCGTTGGGATGGACGGGTTCATCCGATGGCAGCCCATCATTATAGCGGCGTATGGGAATTATTTATTCCTGACTTGCCAAGCGGCGCACTTTATAAATATGAGATCCGCAATCGTGATACCGGTGAGATCCTGGCCAAGACCGATCCTTACGCGAATTACTATGAATTGCGTCCCAGTAATGCAGCTTATGCGCCAGTTTTAGAAAATTTTGTCTGGGGGGATACAGACTGGATGCAAAGACGCGCTAACTGGAACTGGCTACATGCGCCACTGAACATCTATGAGGTCCATGCAGGTTCATGGAAGCGGCATCCAGATGGACGTTTCTATACCTATCGTGAGCTTACTCAGCACTTGATTCCCTATTTACTCGAAATGGGCTATTCACATGTTGAATTATTGCCGATATCAGAACATCCACTCGATGAGTCCTGGGGCTACCAGACAACAGGTTATTTTGCAGTAACAAGTCGCTATGGCTTACCGGAAGACTTCAAATTTTTTGTGAATGCCTGTCATCAAGCGAACATAGGGGTCATCCTGGATTGGGTACCCGCCCATTTTCCCCAAGATGCCTTTTCCTTAGCTCGCTTCGACGGCACTGCCTTGTATGAACACGAAGATCCTCGTTTAGGATTTCATCAGGACTGGGGAACGTTTATCTTCAACTATGGGCGCAACGAGGTGAAATCATTTTTACTATCGAGCGCACATTACTGGCTAAATGTGTTTCACCTCGATGGATTACGTGTTGATGCGGTGGCTTCGATGCTCTATCTCGATTACTCACGCAAATCAGGAGAATGGCTGCCTAATAAATACGGTGGCCGGGAAAATCTCGATGCGATCGATTTCCTGCATGAGCTAAATATCATGGTACATGAAGAGTTTCCCGGTGCTATAACTTTGGCGGAAGAATCCACTGCATGGCCAGCGGTATCACGTCCGACTTATGTGGGGGGATTGGGGTTTTCCATGAAATGGAATATGGGCTGGATGAATGACACGCTCACTTATATGAAACATGATCCTATCCACCGGCGATATCATCATAATGAGTTGACTTTTAACCAACTGTATGCCTATACCGAAAATTTTGTACTACCGCTCTCGCACGATGAAGTCGTGCATGGCAAAGGGTCACTGTTAGCCAAAATGCCGGGAGATGGCTGGCAGAAATTTGCCAACTTGCGTTTGTTATTTACCTACCAAATGACCTGCCCTGGCAAAAAGCTCAATTTCATGGGTAACGAGTTTGCCCATGGAACTGAATGGCAGATTAGCAAAGAGCTCGATTGGTATTTACTGGAACATGAGTCTCATCGTGGCGTACAGATGGCATTGCGCGATCTGAATCTTCTTTATCTGAATACACCCGCATTGCACCAGCTTGATTTTTTCATGGAAGGATTTAACTGGATCGACTGTCACGATGCGGACCAATCGGTGATTAGCTACCTGCGTCGCGCGCAAGATGGCTCATTTAGACTAGTTGTGTTGAATTTCACACCGGTGCCACGCATGAAATACCGTATAGGCGTTCCCTCTGGCGGCTCCTATCAAGAACTATTCAATAGTGACTCAATTTACTATGGCGGCAGTAATATGGGCAATGCTGGCCGGATCAACACGACCGGCGAACCCTGGTTAGAATTTGCAGACTCCCTCGTGATCACCCTCCCACCATTAGCCGGCATTATCTTGGCTCCCACGGAGGCTTGAACAACCTTGTCCTGATGACCCCCTGCTTCAATAGCGCCAGCCCACCTCATACGACAGCAACACTAAAAATGAGATTTTCTGATTACTAAGCTGCGTTAACTAAAAAAAACGATACATTGAGCTCAGAACAAGGGGGCTTCAGTTTTTCAATGCGCAGATCCATTTGCCATATAGTCGGTCGGCAACGGTATTCAGTATTGATACTCGGGACGCCAGATTCGCTTGCATTGTCTCAGTTGACTGGACTGCGGGACTCGTCAAGTTCTGTGCAATTTCTGCAGCATTGACTTTACTCCAGCTGCGCACCATGTCTTCTGTCATCTCCACATGACACTGCATCCCCAAATGGATCCCCAATGCAAACGCCTGGTTTTTGCAGTAAGCGCTGGAAAGCAGTAATATTGCCCCAGCAGGCAAAGAAAATGTTTCCCCATGCCAGTGAAATGATTCAAATTCCTTTAAATCCCCTAACCACTCATGGGCAACCGGATTATCTGCCACGTCGACGTTTCCCCAACCCAATTCCTTAATAGGGCCAACCTCAACAATACCTCCTAACGCCTTGGACATGAGTTGTCCACCCAGGCAATGCCCCAATACAGGCACATCATTAGCTACCGCTTGCTTGATCAGGGCAAGCACAAGCTCAATCCAGGGCAAATTATCATTGACACTCATGGTACCTCCCATCAAAACCAAACCACTAAATAGATTAATATCAGCAGGAAGACACTCTCCTTGATCGACGCTGATTAGCTGCCAGGGAATATGATTGTTATCGAGAAATGTGGCAAAATAGCCAGGTCCTTCGATAGGAAAAAATCTGAAAATTGCAACTGGTTTCATGACAATAACCTTTCTGGTGATAACAAATCTTTTACTGCTAATTGTAGCTTTTTTCCATTGACTCCTTTCTTCTGATTGTACTTTTAAATGCTTTTGTATAAGGAAATAAGTACGTTCACTTTCTTCAAACTCAATTTAATCGATTGTCATTTACCTTTAGAAGTATGGCTACATGACGCTATAATCAGGTTAACAGATCAAGAGGAACAACACTCTGTTCTTCCATTCTTTGAAATCAACCGTTATGACAATAAAAAATAATACGTTCTCTGATCTGGTTCGTTTAGAGCAACTACGCCACATTGAAACGAGCAAAGCAGAAGCACTGTCATACACAAGTATCGCTGAGATGGAAACTCATGCCGCCACTGATTTCAATTACACTGTTTTTCTAAAACGACTAACAATCCGTGCTCGGCATCTGATTCAGGACAATGCGCTAGCGACAACATTACAACACCCCCAAAAACTATTTATTCGTGCCAGCCGAGCAAGTTTGATCGTCGCTGCGATTCTGGGCGCATTAGCAGCAGCTAATGCGGTAGGCGAATCCTCAACGTTGAACATATACTGGTTATTAGCAGTTTTACTCGGCTTCAATTTGATTTCCATCATGCTATGGATGACAGGCATCTCATTCAATTTACAAGGATTGAGCGCAGGAGTCATCGCTCAGCTGGTCTGCTGGTTGCCCTATCGTCACAAGGAAAAGGAAAGTGACTCGATTTCTTCACTTGCAGCACGTGGCTGGTGGGAAACCTGTTTGACTGGTGCGGTCGGCAAATGGCGGATCAGCGTGCTCACTCATCAATTCTGGCTGACTTATCTGGCGACCGGTATGGCCTTATTAATACTGCTTATGATGGCGAAGCAATACGACTTCATTTGGGGAACTACATTGCTGCCAGAAAGCAGCCTGCCCGAACTGACTCAATTGCTGAGCAAGCCCATGGAATTTTTTGGATTGATTCCCCCGGATAGCTACCAGATTGCGGCAAGCCGAGTGGGTGCGGCTATACAAGATGCAGAAACAAGAAGCGCATGGGCCAAATTTTTGTTAGGTGCCTTATTACTCTACGGTATTCTACCTCGCCTGGCATTACTGCTGGTTTCTGTATTAATGCAAAAACTGGTTGAGCATCGTTTCAAGCTGGATCTTTATTTACCTTACTATATTACTTTACGGCAACGCTTAATGGCGCACGAATTCGAGTCGAGCGTCATTGATGCAGATCCCCAAATAGTCATAGAAAAAACGATTACTGCTCCTCGACAACTTGGCCGGGGAATACCGCAGAATGCACTCGCAATTGGCATTGAACTTGATGATCATATCATCTGGCCAAATGGTATGAGCTGTAGCAAAAACGTCATCGATCAGACATCATTTTCGGAAGCCGCCCAAGTAATCAAAAAATTTGATGGCTCGTTGTTGATTGGTGTGGCCGCTCATCGACTACCCGATCGAGGAGTGCAGCGCACTATCAGGGAGCTGATCGCCAATACCTCGGGGGAAGTCTGGCTGATTTTATTGCGCAGTCGCGCAGCTATTCCCGTTGCAGACACACGTAAACTCGCATGGTTTAGAATGGCTGAGGCATGCGCCATCTCTGCTGAACACGTTATCACTCAATAACTATGAAAGTAGCAAACGAGGCATCACTCCAGGATATTTACTCATTGCTGAATATTGCAGTTGTGGGTCACACCAATACGGGCAAGACCTCGCTGATTCGCACCATGTTGCGAAGCACTCAATTTGGCAAAATTGAAGATGGCGCAGGAACCACTCGTCATGTTGAGCGTGCAACTATTTTTGCTGGCAATGAAGCCATACTTAATTTACATGACACCCCGGGCATCGAAGATTCTCATGCGCTATCGAGGCAACTTAAATCAATCAGCTCTCAGCATAAATCACTTTCAGCAGCTGAAATATTGGAAAAGTTCATCTCAACCACACCGATCGATGATCCGTTAGAGCAAGAAGCCAAGGTAATTAGGCAAGTATTACGCAGTGATGTATTGCTGTACGTTATCGATGTGCGTGAGCCTGTATTGGAGAAGTATCTGATTGAGATCGAGATACTCAGCAAAGCAATGAAACCCATCATCCCGATCTTCAATTTTATTGCTGAACATACAGAAGAGCTCGCCATCTGGCGCAAGAAACTGGCCGCTTTTAATATTCATGCCTCGCTAGAATTCGACACTGTTGCGTTTTCCTTTGAAGCTGAGAAGCGGTTGTATCAGAAAATACAGAGTCTGGTGGAGTTACACTATGACAGATTGCAAAAACTCATCAACCATCGGGCTAAGGTATGGGATCAACTTTGCCTATCAGCCGCCAAGCGCATCGTTGATCTGATTGTGTCTATTGCCTGCTATCGTGAGAGCAAATGTAGTCAGAGCAATAGCACTGTAAATTTGGCCGCTGCTCAGAAATTAAAAGACTTCGTAAGAAAAGCTGAGCAAAGTTGTCTGGGGGATTTGCTAGCCATTTTTAATTTCTCAGAAAAAGACATCGCTCTCCAAAAAATCCCTGTCAGTAATGGCCGATGGCAGCTTGATATATTCGCTCCCGGCGTACTCAAGTCATATGGTCTTGATGTTGGGAGTGCTGCGCTCAAAGGTGCTGCAGCAGGAGCAGGAATCGATTTGATGGTAGGCGGACTAAGTTTAGGTGCAGCCAGCGCCCTAGGTGCGATCGCGGGCACTGGCTGGTCAACATTCAAACGCTATGGCAAGGAGATCAAAGCAAAAATTCAAGGCACGCAATGGTTGTGTGTAGATGAAAATACGCTACAAATACTCTATCTACGCCAGTATCAATTGCTGGCAAAACTGATGCATCGTGGTCATGCTGCATACCGTGCAGACCAGATCGATACTGCCGCCACCTCTGCTTCAGGAAAATTACCTCATAATTGGCCTGATATTATCAGCATTCTTCAGCAGAACCCTGCATGGTATAAGCCTTCTACTTCTCGGAATCAAAATCCACAATATCACGATATTGAATCTAAGCTGATCAAAGCACTACTAGGTAACGACCAAAACCATCTTGAGTCTGTAAAAATGTAAAAAACCTGCGACGAACGGTCTTCCGAGAACATGGCGGATTGGAACACAGCAATGCGTTTTGGTCATACTACATATCAAATAAATAAACCGAAGACACGAGACTGCTCAATGCAGACATCAGGATCCACAACAGATTTATTCACAAACTTTCATTTCTTGTGCTGCACCAGCATAGGGTAAAGTAAATTGATCTCATGAATCTCTCGTTTGGAACCTGCTGGAGAATACATGCTGTAAGTGGATAGCTCAGACGGCGAGATATAACCTACGATTTTTTCAAGATCTGAGAGACGAGCACCCTGTCTAACTAGATAAGCAATATAGGTATAACGAAGCGAAGCTGCCGAGATGTCATCTGCAACTGACATCCCTGCATCAACAATGGCGCAGGTCAATAACGCTGCCAGATCATCCCGGGTAAGCACCTGTCCGGATGGACTCACTAGACAATACCCTACCTCAAGGTACAGTGTTTTTAGCAAAGGATTTAATGGAATCTTCCTAGGAGAGGTGCCGCTAATTACCAGCGCATCATTCTCAAGATCGATATTCACAGCTTGCAGGGCAGCAATCTCCTCCAAGGTTAGTCCACTCAATAACAATGCCACCAGCTGCTGCTCTTTTTTATTTGCGGTCCCGAGAAGCGCATCGATCCGTCCCGGGGATACTTCCCTTGTTAGGGGACGCTTGAGCGCATATTGATGTGATTGCGCCAGAGTTTCTCGCGAAAACTGCAATCGATCAATCGCTTCGCGGGAAGAGTCTTCATTACCGTATACATGAATGCCTGACAGGTTGATCGCTAGTTTTGCCCGTTCTCTACGAGTTAAAAATTCGACCATCCACACACAAAAAAGAGCAAATAATAACGAACCCACAAGGGCAATAATCGCATCTCGTCGATAATCCGGTCTAATGGGGTTATGCGGCAAGAATGCCCATTCAACAACATTGACTTGAGGATACTTGCCAGCATACTTGGTTTCAATTTGCACTAATCGTTCCTGTGCTTCACGAAAGAGTTTCTCCATTCCCTCAAGATCATTTTTCAGTGCTTCATGTTCAGCAAATCGTGCTGTGAACTCAGCCGCTTTTCTTCTATGCTCTTCAAGTTGCTCACGGACAGCTTGGGTTGTTTGTCTAGCCGCCACATACTCTTGCTCTGCTTCGGAAATAACAATATCCTGGCCTGTTTTACGCATACGCTCTATTTCTGCTTGCAAATTAGCCAATTTTTCTGGAATGACCTTCAAAGAGGGGGTTAATGCCATGTATTCGCGAGTAAAACGCCTGTCTAGCTCCTCCAATTCTTCTCGCAGCTCCTGGGCGCGATTTTCAAGCAAACTGAGCGTCCGCGTATCTTCCTTGGGAACAACTGTCTGACCCCGGGAAATTGCTTTCTTGATCGAGTCGAGCTTTGCTTTTGCCTTGACCTCTTCTTCACTTGCTTTATTCAATGAATCATTCAGCCCTTTTAATCGCGCTAATGCCTCATTTTCTTCGCGCCCCGATGAAAGGATATTATTGTTTTCCCTGAATTGCTCTAGTTCAGCACGCTTTAGATTAATTTTTTCGGATAATCCTGCCAGTTCAGCTTGAAGCATCTGAGCTGTGGTACCCATGGATCTGGAGATTTCTTCAGCTCTTGCCTGAAGATAAACATCTATCCAAGTGTTGATGAGCGCTGGAAGAATATCGGGTTCGGATCCTTCAGCAACCATCTCTACTAAATTAGTATTGACTACAGATCTTACATCCAGCATGTTACGAATGTCTGCAACGGTTAAATTACTGGCATTACCTTCAAGATCGTGATGTGATTGGAGTCGTTTTGCTGTTTCAGCTAGCAATTCCGCTCCAAAAAGTATCTGCTTCTGAATAGCAACATGCTGGATATCAGCATCACTGCTTCTTTGATCAATAGCCGTTTCAGCTACCGTTAGCAAGGTAGCGTAACTAAGATAAATTGCTGGGCGGCTAAACACATAACTCAGCGTAATTAAGGCGCAGACTGGGAACGCAATGATAAAAATCATGAGTCTCTTTGATCCTAACCACGGCGGCCGATCCGGAGAAGGGAGTGCATGCTCATTTCCAACCGGGGTGATGTCTATTTGCGGGGTACGATATTGCATGATGGATATCCCTCTCCTGATTTGACTATTAACAGAATAAACTTTTAATCATTAGCTCTCTTATCCTTGTTACTGCGAACGTCATAACCTTAGCCACTATTTCTAAGCCCCGCTGCGACGCCATTGATCGTAAGATGAATGGCGCGATGTACTTGCTCTACATCATCGCCCGCACGATAACGGCGCAGCAATTCAATTTGCAAATGATTAAGCGGATCGATATAAGGCGAACGAATACGAATGCTACGTGACAAAGTAGGATTCTCCTGCAGCAACTCGGTGTGATCCGTTATTGCAAACAACCATTTTATGCTACGCTCCCACTCTGTCTGGATACGCCCAAAAATCTGCTCCCGCAGTGTAATGTCGGTAACCAATTCAGCGTATCGTGAAGCAATACCCATATCGGTTTTTGCCAATACCATGTCCATGTTCGACAACAATGTTTGCATGAATGGCCAATTGCGATACATTTCCTGCAGCAATGCTAATCCTTTTGCTTCAAGTTGCTCTTGCTGAACAAATGCTTCAACCGCCGAGCCAAAACCATACCATCCGGGAAGCATCGTGCGATTGAGACTCCAGCTGAACACCCATGGTATGGCACGTAAATCTTCAATCCGGTCAGAAGGTTTACGGGAGGTAGGCCGGCTGCCGATATGCAATCCAGCAATTTCCCGAATCGGGGTGGATTCCTGGAAAAATTGCTTGAAACCCGGCGTTTCATATACCAGATTCCGATAGACAGCAAATGCATGGGATGAGAGTGTTTCCATCACTTGATAATAGCGGGGCGCATTTTCCTGAATGACATCCTGGCTCAGTAATGTCGCCTCAATCGTTGCGGCGACCAGCGTTTCAAGATTGCGCCGGCCTATTTCAGGATCCGTATATTTGCTCGCCACCACCTCGCCTTGTTCAGTCAACCGTATCTGCCCATTAACGCTTTTCGGTGGCTGCGCCAAGATCCCTTGATAGCTAGGACCTCCACCCCGTCCCACAGTGCCGCCCCGTCCGTGAAACAAGCGTAGTTCCACCTTATGCTTGGCAAACACTTTCGTCAATTCGATTTCAGCTTTGTATATTTCCCAGTTGGATGTAAGAAAACCGCCATCCTTGTTGCTATCCGAATAACCGAGCATCACTTCCTGCACATTCCCGCGAGAATCCAACAGCTTGCGGTAGTATGGCAACGAAAATAATTCATCCATGATACTGCTGCAACTGTGCAAATCTTCGATGGTTTCAAACAGAGGAATAATATTGAGACCCAGCTGCGGCTTCTCGCCAGCCTGGAGTAAACCAACTTCTTTTAATAATAACGCCACCTCCAGCACATTGACGACGCCCGTGGCCATGGAAATAATATAATTCGGCAGCGCGGCGTGACCAAAACAGCGCTGGATTTCTGCTGCCATCTGCAAAATCCGCAACTCGCCTTGTGTTGCGTCGGAATAACTTAAATAGGGTGAATGAAGTAGCCGTAAGCTGCAGATTTCCGCTAATAACCATTCCTTACGTTCAGCCGCCGACAGCTCGAGATAATTATTCCGATGCGTGCCTCGCGCAAATAACTCTGCAATAACCTGCTCATGCACTTTGCTATGCTGCCGCATATCCAGCGGCGCCAGGTGGAATCCAAACACGTCGGCAGCCCGATGCAAATTCCGCAACGCTCCCCGCGCCAACCAATCCGATTTATGCTGCTTGAGTGAATTGATCACGGTATCAAGATCATGAACAAACTCCGCGCTATCTGCATAAGGTTCCGTTGGATCAACTTGCTGCCGTTGCATCACTGCAAGCCCAAGTCGCTGGCTGGTTGCAGCTAGCCGCGCATAAATACCAAGAAAGGCTCGCCGATAGGGCTCATCGATGCGACTGGCAGGAATATCCGGCGAGGCCGCCGCTAATTGCTCAAGTTCGTCAGTTACGTTGATTAGACGCTCAGCCAAGCTCATGGTCCGCCCAATCTTGGTAACCTCGTCCATATAAAAATCCAACACCAGCGCTGCATGGCGCTCTGCTGCATGCAACATGACCTGATGCGTCACAAACGGATTTCCGTCGCGATCTCCACCTATCCAACTTCCAATACGCAGAAAAGATGCGACACGAGGAGCATTTCCCTTCATATGTCGCTCAAGCAGATCCTCGATCTTTGCATAAATATAAGGCACCTGACTCAGGAAGGTGTAGCTGTAGTAAATTAGGCCATTCTCGATTTCATCATGAACGGTAAGGCGTACTGATCGTAGCATGCGGGTTTGCCATAAAATCTGAATGGCAGCACGCAACACTTCTTCATTGTGGCGCAATTCGTTAGGAGTAAGCTGGATACGATCGCGTTCTTGCAATAAACGCTGAATAGTCAACTGACAATCAAGTATGCTTCTCCTCTGAACCTCTGTAGGATGAGCCGTCAATACCGGCGACACCATTGCTTTATCAAAAAAATTACTCAAGCTAGCGTTATCTATGTCACTTGCCAGCACACGTTCCAGCGCCAGGGTGACACTACCAGGCTGAGGTGAAGATCCTTGACACAAATGAGCGCGCCGGCGACGGTTATGATGTAGATCTTCCGCAATATTGGAAAGCAGTGAAAAGTAACTAAATGCACGAACCACGGCAATAGTGGCCTTATTGCTTAATCGATTCAGAATCGCGTCTAGCTCCTGCCGCGCTTTAGGATCCTGCTCACGACGAAAGCGCACTGCCGTTTGACGAATGGTTTCGACCAATTCAAACGTCGCGTCTCCTTCCTGCTCCCGTAAAGTATCCCCCAGCATGCGTCCAAGCATACGAATGTCATCACGTAAAGGCTTATCCTTTTCCTCACCCACACTATTGTCAGAATAATCGCTTACGCCGGCGTCGGAACTCATCTCAATGTCTCTCCCCTCTAATAAAACCCTGGTTATTCATGCATGCTATAAGCCATATTATAGCCAGCCATGCTAAAATGATTAGTATCTGAAAGTTTTGCAATCTTTTCATATTAAGATCAATGTCAAATTCATCTACCCCTCCTTCTAAAATTACCATTGCTTCACGGGAAAGTCTTCTTGCCATGTGGCAAGCAAATTTTATTCGGGAGCAGTTATACGAATTATACCCGCAAACCGAAATCAACATACTTGGCATGACCACACAAGGTGATCAAATCCTTGACATCTCTCTCTCAAAAATTGGCGGCAAAGGATTATTTATCAAGGAGCTCGAACAAGCACTGGAAGATGGTCGTGCAGATATTGCAGTTCACTCCATGAAAGATGTGCCGATGAACATGCCACCAGGGTTCATGCTGGCAGCCATCACTGAACGCGAAGATCCTCGTGACGCTTTTGTTTCAAATCAGTATGCTCAACTTGATAAATTACCAGCTGGCAGCATAATTGGAACTTCCAGCCTAAGGCGAGAATCTCAATTGCGCGCACGTTTTCCGCATTTGCAAGTGCGGCCCTTGCGCGGAAATGTTCAAACGCGATTACGGAAACTGGATGAGGGCCAGTTCGCTGCCATCATTCTGGCTGCGGCTGGACTAAAACGTCTGGGGCTGACTTACCGGATTACCTCACTACTCGAACCTGAAGTCAGCTTGCCCGCAGTAGGACAAGGGGCGCTCGGCATAGAATGCCGTAACGACCGAGCTGACCTGGCATTACTGATGCAACCATTACATCATGCTGAGACAGCATATTGTGTTGAAGCAGAGCGGGCGATGAGCCGCATACTGGGGGGAAGCTGCCAAGTGCCGCTAGGAGGATTTGCAGGAATCACAGATGGTGTACTCACTTTACGTGGTTTTGTAGCCAATCCCGATGGAACAAAAATGATCAGCGATGAATTATGCGGTAAACCGGAAGCAGGTGTTGCCCTTGGACAGCAATTGGCACAGAACCTGAAGGCACAAGGCGCTGATGAAATTTTAGCTACCCTAGCACAATCTCATGATTAAAGGTGCAACTTGTCTGAAACGCTACCACTTTCAGGATTATATGTTTTAGTCACACGTCCGGCACATCAAGCCACCTATCTGGTTAACAAAATTAAGGAAATGGGTGGCAACCCGGTACTACTTCCCGTCCTGGAAATATCGGATACAAAGGATCCCCAGTCACTTCTAAAAGCTATTGACCGCCTCGCTGAGTTTGACCTGGCCATTTTTGTCAGCCCAAACGCTGTGGATAAAGCAATGCGCCTGATCCAGGCCAGCAGAACATTACCACCCAACCTGAAAATCGCCGTGGTAGGAGAAGGAAGCGCTAACAAGCTCAGACAGTATGGCGTAAACGACATCATTGTACCTACCCATCGCCATGACAGTGAAGCCTTGCTCGAGATGGCGGAATTACAGCAGGTACTGAATAAACACATTATTATTTTTCGTGGGAACAAGGGGCGAAGATTATTAGGTGATACATTGGTTCAACGAGGCGCTCGATTAGAATACATCGAATGCTATCGTCGTGATAAGCCCAAAACAGACACCTCCTTACTGTTAAATCACTGGTCAAATAATGCATTACACGCTGTCACAATAACAAGCAGTGAAGGGTTGCATAATTTATTTGACATGGCGGGTAAAGTTGGCCAACAATTACTAAAAGAAACGCCTTTGTTTACTGCTCATGAACGAATCGCTCATGTTGCAAAAGAACTTGGGCTTACAAACGTGCATGTTACCGCCGCTGGAGATGATGGATTAGTACAGGGATTGCTGGAACATTTCCTGTCAATTAGAAATCAAACATAACTTCTCGAAAATCATGAATAGAGAGATTAAAACGGCTCCACCAGAATCATCATACCGAATCACATCAATCCTATTTTTTATTATTTTTATAACAATTGCTATCTTGGCATGGCAATGGGTGGATAGGCGGGACCACATCATTGGTATTCAACGATCCATAGCTGAATACATGAGCAATGTTGATTTTTTTGGCAAGAAACCACGTCAGCTTATTGCTGAAGTACAAGTAGCTAAGGAAAAAAACCAAAAGCAGCTTAATAAGCTAAGTGTTGAGGTTATTGCATCTCAAGATCAACAAGAAATGATAGAAAAACTCTTGAATCTGATTGAAAAGATTGATGCACTCCCCTTTGCAATGGATACTCATTTGATTAAAGTTGATTTTTCGCTGGAACAGCTCATACCACCACAAAATAATCGCTGGTATAAATTCATAAATGATGCTTGGCAAGATCTTCAACAGTTTATCACTGTCCAAAAGATCGGCAATCCAGAAATTGAATTGTTATCTCCTTCTCAGCGCAAACTCTTACAAGAGAATATAAAACTACAGCTAGTACTGGCGCAAATTTCCCTTCTTTCCCATGATCAAACAAGCTTCCAGAAAAATCTAGAAACAGTGATCAATTGGATCAATCGCCATTATGACAAACAGGCAGGGTCTGTCATTGACTTACTCAGCCAATTAAATCAACTACATAGTTATACAATTGGCGGAGCAACGTCAAATGCTTCAAACATCTTGATACAGTACGCAATTATCAGCTAATACAATAAGGAGAGGGTGAATGAAATTGGTGCTCTGGGTGTTAACCCTGTTTGCTGCGGCGGTCGCTGTTGTAATCGCCGCCCAATATGACAATGGTTCTGTATTATTTGTAGTGCCGCCCTACAGAATTGAACTTACGATTAATATTTTCGCCGTTTTATTGATTGCTGCCTTCTTTATTTTCTATCTGCTACTCAGGCTTATTATAAAAGTATTGGGATTGAATAAACATTTAAACCAGAAGAAAATAAATGAAACAACGCTCGCTGCTCTAAAAGCTTTTTTTGAAGAACAATATGATAAAGCCGAAAAAGCTGCTGCTGCAGTATTAAAACTAAAAAGCCCCCCTCTCATTAGCGCGATTAGCGCTGCTATTGCGGCACGTGCAGCACATCAACAAGCAAATTACTTGCAGCGTGACAAATATCTAGATGCTTCAGAAGCGAAGGCCCCTCAGGAAAGAGCATTAAGGTTTGTAACTCAAGCAGAACTATTACTTGAAGAGGGACGCCATGAAGAAGCCTTAAGCGCCTTACAGTCCCTTTATTCAACGGGCGGACTACAAAGTACCGCCGTTCTTCAATTGGAATTAAAAGCACAACAGATGGCCCAAAACTGGGTTGCAGTCCTGGAGCTGACAGATATTCTTGAGAAGCGCCATCCCTTTGATAAGACACTGACTGAACAAATCAAGCATCGCGCTCATCTAGAAAATATCAAGAAAAATGGATCGAATCTAGAATTACTTAATAAATACTGGAGCAACTTACCTCCCACAGAAAAACTCGATAGTAGATTAGCTGCAACTGCAGCTCGCGCTTATATGGCATTGAATGAGGTATCAATCGCTCAAAAAATTATCGAACAAAGCATTGATACAAGACCAGATCCCGAGCTAATTTCACTTTATGGAAAATGCTTAGATGGCAGTGTAAGTTGGCAAATCCAGCGAGCGGAAGGTTGGCTAAGAAAGCATCCCAATAATGCTGAATTATTACTAACACTAGGGAAATTATGCACCTACTGTGAATTATGGGGTAAGGCGCAGAACTATCTGGAAGCGAGCTTATCGATCGAGCCAAGCCGTGCCGCTCATCTTGCCTTAGCGCAATTATTCGAAAAGCTAGATAAACATGAGCTAGCTGCGGATCATTATCAGCAAGGATTAGGATTCACATTAAAAAAATTGAACACTTAAATTTATATGACAGGAGGAGTATTGGTTGAAGGCGCAAATATATCAGAGAAGAAGCTATCTGCTGGCAGATTTCTTAGCTGTGTAAAATCTTGATAAGCCGCTCTAATCATGAGCGGTGAACCACATGCATATACTTGATGGTTTACCAAGCTCTCGAAATCCTCAAGGACAGCTTGATGAACCAATCCTGCTCTACCGATCCAGTTATCTGTAGGTAGTGCATTCGACAATACCGGAATGAAAGTAAAGTTTTTATGTTGTTGTTCCCACTCTTTTGCTAATTTCTCCAGATAAAGATCTGCCTTCGTACGTACTCCCCAGTAAAGCGTCATTTTTCTGTTATGCTCATGAATATTTTTAGTATAGAAAATATGCTCGAGCATGCTTTTTATAGGGGCAAAGCCAGTACCACTCGCAAGAAAAATGATCGGGATATCAACCGAGTTATTACGTAGCATAAAAGAGCCTAGTGGGCCTTCGAAACGAAGAATATCCCTCTCTCTCATATGCGAGAAAACATGTTCCGAAAATACGCCTCCAGGATAGTTACGAGCATGGATCTGCAAAAACTCGTCATCGTGCGGTGCGTTTGCCAACGAGAAACTTCGACGCTTTCCATCTTTCAATAGAATATCGATGTATTGACCAGGCAGAAATTGTAATCGCTCGTTTGTAGGTAATTTCAAGTAAATGATCATTACATCAGGCGCAACACGTTCTAATTTATGTACACGGCTTGGCATTATCCGGATTTTAATATCCTTGATAGCATCTACTTCACGGCATTCAATAATCAAATCAGACAACGGCTGAGCACAGCAAAATAGTGCCACGCCATGCTGCCTCTCGGCATCAGTGAGCGTCTCTTGATTATATCTGCCATAATCAACAATACCCTGTATGATTTTTCCCTTACATGCTCCACATGAGCCGTTACGACAACCATAAGGAAGTGAAAGCCCTTGCCGCAACGCAGCTCCAAGTATCGTTTCGTCAGGCTCTACAGTAAAAATATGATTACTCGGCTTAATAATGATTTGGTACGGCATTTTCTTGTGAGTAAACGAAAAACTATTGATAATATAAGTAATAATGAAAAAAACGCTTTTGATTGTAGGATGTGGTAAGGTCGCCTTCCGTGTGGCGCCATTACTACATAAACGCTACCGGCTACTAGGCTTATGTCGAAAACCGGAAAATATCTGCAAGTTACGTACCCACGCAATCACACCCATACTCGGTGATCTTGATCAGCCCGCCAGTCTTGATAAACTAGCGGGAATCGCACACGCAGTACTCCATTTAGCCCCACCACCCAATTATGGTTTAAAAGATCCACGTACGACCCATCTGTTAGCAGCTCTGACTCGAGGGACTTTAGCAAAAAGAAGAATACTACCACATCGGCTAATCTATATCAGTACCAGTGGGGTATATGGTGATTGCCAGGGTAGCTGGGTAAGTGAAAACCATCCACTCAACCCAACTAATGAACGTGCATGGCGACGCGTTAATGCGGAAAGTCAAATTAGAAATTGGGGGTTACGCAACGATGTGCAGGTTTCCATTCTCCGCGTGCCTGGAATTTATGCAGCTGATCGCCTGCCTCTTGCACGCCTAAAGCAACATACACCTGTACTTTCAGCAGATGAAGACAGTTATACCAATCATATCCATGCGGATGATCTTGCTCGCATCATTGCTGCCGCACTTCATCATGGAAAATCAGGCAGAGTCTACCACGCGAGTGATGATTCCCATTTAAAAATGGGTGACTATTTTGATCTTGTAGCTGATTACTTTGGTTTGCCACGCCCCCCAAGGATTCCTCGCTATCAGGCAAATAAATATATATCGCCTAACCTAATGTCATTTATGAATGAATCACGGCGCTTGACAAATAATCGCATTAAACAAGAGCTACGTATCAAACTACTTTATCCTACCGTCGCTATCGGTATCACTAAGACAATCCAACATGAATCTAACGAAGTGATGCTACTAAAGTAGAACGATTTAAGCGTTTGTTGTTTGGTAAACTACCAAATTTTGTCGAGGAGACTTTCCGGCTTGGCTGCTTATCCCGCAAAAATGCGCGTGTGTTTTTTTAGCGTACGCACAGACATTCATCACGTCGCTCGCAGGCACGTAATCCTGTGCAGCGGCGCGAAGCCGGATAGCAATATAACCCTTAGGCGCATGACCGCAATCATTACGGTATAAGCATTTACTTGCCGGGCAGGTGCAATGGTTGTGATCGTCAGCTAATTGAAAATTCGCAGCGGTAAAACACGAGGCTTTCTTTTCCTGTTCAGCTTTATTCCATAATGGATCATGCTTACTTTTGTAGGCAGCCTGACCAGTATAACGTTCATCATATTGACGGTAGCCGTTGTCGGGAAATGTACGCATCTATGTGTGCTAAACCTTTTACGTTGACTTCAGAGTGATAGCCTGCATCGGTTGCAATCGCAGTGACAGCGTTGCACAAAGATTCTGCAGCATTCACCCTCAGCCATTAAGAACGCCTGTTCAGAACCTGGGCCATGGGCTTGCGCATCCAAGATGATTGGATGCCTCATCCACCGTACCCACACTAGTGCAGCCTTGGATTATGCCTTCGGCAAGTCTCGCCACGGGCAACCAGCCCGCATTCGATACAACATGCCTTCTACTGTCATGCGCAAATTGCGCTTGTTATAACCCGAATATTTCATAAATTGGCACGTGCCCTCACTTGCCTTTTGATTAACAAGAAAGATTTTGCTCAGTCGGGTGTATGAGTCACCACACCACTCTTTCTCAAAACTTCCCTATTAATCAAAATTTTGCGTGATCATCACGCGAATTTATGAAATATTCGGGCTAGAGGAAAGAGGAAAACAAATTTTCTACAACCTCAATGAACACTTACAGTGATGTAATTCGCTCTACGAATAGAATTTAATCAGAATCATTCAAATTTAAATCTAAGCAAATCTATAACGATTGTCGTTATAACCCAATATCGAATCAATCCATTTCTGGCGCTATCTTAATGAAATCAGTAAGCGCATCAGCTCTTAAAATATTGTGGAAATATTAATAAAATTGGGTTAACAAGGAGTTGTTATGTCAACTGTGGCGGCACGTCCAGATAAGAAAATCAAGGAAATTAGTTTCTCATGGGAAGGCAAAGACCGATTTGGCAAAGTAGTTAAAGGGGAAATGCGAGCAGCAGGTGCCGTCGTCGTCACATCTGCACTGCGCCGTCAAGGCATCCGCGCCACTAAAGTTACCAAAACCAAATCGAATGGCACAATCAGTGACAAAGACATTACCTTATTTACGCGTCAACTCGCCACCATGATGAAATCTGGCGTTCCCCTGTTACAAGCTTTTGATATCGTAGGTAAGGGACACAGTAACCGTGCGGTTGGCAAACTGTTGATGGATATAAAAATGGATGTTGAAACCGGGAATAGTCTAGCAAATGCATTTCGAAAATACCCGCTCTACTTTGATTCCCTGTTTTGTAACCTTGTTGCAGCAGGTGAAGCAGCCGGTATTCTTGACAACTTGCTGGATCGCTTAGCGACTTATAAGGAAAAAATTCAAGCGATCAAGAGAAAAATCAAATCTGCATTGTTTTATCCCATATCAATTATTGTTGTTGCTTTTATCATTACAGCAGTTATCATGATTTTCGTCATTCCTGCATTCAAAGAATTATTTCATAGTTTTGGAGCTGATCTCCCAGCTCCAACGCTGATGGTCATGGCTATCTCGGATTTCTTTGTCGATTACTGGTGGGCAATTTTTGGTGGGATAGGGCTTAGCCTTTATGCTTTCTTTTATGCATGGAAGCGCTCAAATACTATGCAACGGATCATGGACCAACTTGTCTTGAAATTACCTATTTTTGGGGATGTTATCAGGAAAGCCACCATTGCACGCTGGTCTCGCACACTTTCTACCATGTTTGCTGCAGGTGTCCCATTGGTTGAAGCATTGGACTCAGTCGCTGGCGCTGCAGGAAACCATGTTTATTTTGATGCTACTAAAAATATTCAGGTAGAAGTTAGTACGGGAAGTAGTCTGGTAAATGCGATGACAAAAACAAACGTGTTTTCCAATATGGTTCTACAAATGGTAGCGATAGGAGAAGAATCTGGCTCACTGGATTCCATGTTAAGCAAGATCGCTGATTTCTTTGAAGCCGAAGTAGATAATGCAGTGGAAGCCCTCTCAAGTTTGATGGAACCGATTATCATGGTAGTTCTTGGCACACTCATCGGAGGGATGGTTATCGCAATGTACTTACCTATTTTCAAAATGGGCCAGGTTGTTGGCTAGTTCCTGGCATAGAACTCATCTCTTAAACAATATATGACACTGATCGATTCTCTTCAGAATACACCCGCTCTTTTCATTACTTTCAGCGCCATCATTGGAATAATGGTAGGAAGCTTCTTAAATGTAGTCATTCATCGACTACCCAAAATGATGGAACGGGCATGGCATCAGCAATGCGCTGAATTACACGGAGGAACCACTCATAATTTACCAGCATTCAATCTTGTGACCCCTCGCTCCATTTGTCCTCAGTGTGGACATAGAATTTCCGTGCTCGAAAATATTCCTGTTATCAGTTATCTATTCCTTCGAGGATACTGTTCTCAATGTCATACGCGTATTTCCCTTCGCTATCCCATCGTTGAAGTACTGACGGGTACGATGAGCGGCTTCACCGCATGGCATTTCGGATTCGGCCTGCCTGCTATCGCTGCCTTGATCTTTATTTGGGCAATGATTGCGCTTACCTTCATTGATCTCGACATGCAATTATTACCGGATGCTATTACATTACCTTTACTCTGGATTGGGCTTTTATTTAATTTGGGTAACGGTTTTATTGATATTCGATCAGCTATCATCGGTTCAGTTGCCGGCTACCTTATTCTGTGGACAGTTTATTGGTGCTTCAAATTCATTACCGGGAAAGAAGGTATGGGCTACGGTGATTTCAAGCTACTTGCTGCAATTGGCGCGTGGCTAGGCTGGCAGATGCTGCCATTAGTTATTCTGTTTTCCTCGTTTGTGGGAGGAATAATAGGTATCTTCTTGATAATTCTTAAAAAGCACCAGAGAACCACCACGATCCCGTTTGGCCCCTATCTTGCCGGAGGAGGCCTAATCGCCTTATTCTGGGGAAATAAGATTAACCACGCGTATCTTGGCTTATTTTAGTGCATGCCTTTGATCATCGGATTAACTGGAGGCATTGGTTGTGGTAAATCCAGCGCTACAAAATTCTTCGCAACGTATGGTATTGACATTATCGATACGGATGAAATCGCACACGAATTAACTCTGTCAAGAGGTAAAGCAATGGATGCCATTAAAAAAACATTTGGCATGGATTTTATTGCAAAAGATGACTCTCTGGATAGAAATAAAATGCGTGAGCTGGTGTTCTCAAATCCGATCTTCAGAAATAAACTTGAGGCCATCCTACATCCGCTTATCTACCATGAAGTGATACGTCGCGTTAGCTTAGCGACTTCTGCTTATATCATCGTTGTTGTACCACTGCTGCTGGAAACAAACGTATTCCAAAAGCTAATCCATCGAATTTTGGTCATCGATTGTACTGAACAATTACAGATTTCACGTACGATTGCACGCAGTAAATTGGACGAACAGAAAGTGCGCGCTATCATGGCAACACAAATTTCGCGGAAAGAACGTCTAGAGCAAGCTGATGACATCATTGTCAATGACCGAGACCTTGATTATTTGTATAAACAGGTCGAAACGCTACATCTAAAATATCTTGCTTTATCAATAGATAAATTAAACAAACCTGTTTAACCAAAGCCGATACAATTGGCTAAAAGAATCAAACTTTCATACAGAAATGATGTTTCATGGGGTATGATTCTGATATGTTATTAATACTCCATGTTTCATAATTACCGTGATTTGCTACGAACACCCCCTCAATGAACGTATTCGCACATTGCTGCGACTTGAAGTTTTGTTTAACAAAGTTGATTTCTTTTCAGCGCGCGACACGTCGACCGAACATCACGCTGCGCTTGTTGCGTTATTTGAGATTCTTGATGTGACCAGTCGCGCCGATCTTAAATCGGATTTACTGCAAGAACTGGAACGACAAAGAAGTTTGCTGGAAGGTTTACGCAAGAATCCGGAAATTTCTGAAGAAGCATTAAACCATGTGCTCAATGACATTAAAGTCACATTCCGAGATTTACTCAATATTCCTGGTCGAATAGGCGGACATCTACGTGACAATGAATGGTTGATGGGCATTAAACAGCGCATGAGTATCCTAGGCGGAGCATGTGAGTTTGATTTACCATCCTATCACTATTGGTTAAGTGTAGCGCCTGAAATGCGCCATCATGATTTTAATGAGTGGATCACGCCGCTATTACCTATTCGCAGCGGTTTTAATACAATATTAAAACTGCTAAGAAATAGTGGAAGAACCTTTCACTATACTGCTTACCAAGGTTTATTTCAGCAAACTGATTCGGGTCTCTTAGCACAAATGCTGCGCCTGAAAATCGATAAAGAATTTCCATGCGTACCTGAAATCAGTGCCAATAAATATGCACTCAATATACGTTTTATTCCGTTTGGATCCGATCAGAAAATTAATGTCTACGAAGAAGACATTGACTTTGAATTAACTTACTGTAATTTGTAATCCCATGAAGCAATGAAACCAACCTTCGTTAATTGTCCTCAATGTGGCAAGGCAGCAGCTTGGAATACAACAAACCGCTATCGCCCATTCTGCTCTGAGCGCTGCAAAATGCATGATCTAGGGCAATGGGCGACAGAATCTTATCGTATATCGGAGACGGAGCAGGAAGAAGAGCCCGTGATTATTGACAAGAAACCAGGTAGCCTTAGTTGATGTTACATTTCTGTAGCGGAATAAGATCAAACCATAACATTCATTCGCCTACCCAAATATCCCGCATCATGGCGATACCATGCCCCCCTTGTTCCAGGGCAATAGCTAAATCAGCATGAACTAAACCACCTAACGCATAGACTGGCAAAGAGTAATCGCGTACCAGGGAGGAAAACTTTCGCCAGCCTAATACAGGTAATCCTGGATGGCTTAACGTCGGCAATAGAGGACCTAGTACTACAAAATCCATTCCGATGCTCTCTGCCTGATAAAGCTCCTCGGCATTATGACAAGAAGCACCGCACCAATTTACATCGGGTCGTTTAGTCAGCGACATGAGCTGCGCAGAAGTTAAATGAACGCCATCTGCGCCCAATTCCCGAGAAAGCGAAATATCGCTATTGATGACCACCCTAGCCTGGAATGTATGCGCACGTCTGATAATCTCGCTTGCTAGCCATCGAAACCTATCGTTAGTCATCGACTTCTCGCGAATCTGCAAAAGCTTCAAGCCCTGCTGAAAAGCATGCTCAAGCTTACATAGCATGGCCTCTTCACCTAGCTCTGATGCGTTAGTAATCGCATACACTGGTGGCAAAGCAAGTCCCCGTATCACCGGAAGGTTAGCTGGCAACAAAGGTATTACCGATACATTATCGACTGTTTGCCAGGACAACGCCTGATTCTCGCGCCCGAATGGTTGACCATACCATTCAACCACACGGTAGAAATGCAGACGAACAGTCGCATGCGTATAAGTAAATACCCGTGTGATCCAGGGGTAAACTTGCTCGACTTGGATACCGAGTTCTTCTTGTAATTCCCGGGTAATCGCTTGTAAAGCCGATTCGCCCGCTTCAATTTTCCCACCAGGAAATTCCCAATACCCCGCATAAGGTTTTCCTTCTGGTCTACTTGTAAGCAAAAAACGACCATCTGGTCGAATGATGACCGCAGCCACCACTTCAACAAATGGAATAGATTGAACCATAAGATTACTTGTCAACAAATTACGAGTTATTGCTGGAAGGGTTGCTGACAAAGCAGCTTTTGTTTTCCAGTCCAATCTCGAGCGAATTGCCAAGCTACTCGTCCACTTCGCGAGCCACGCGCAAGCGCCCATCGCAACGCTTCTTCCCGTATCAGAGCTGTCATTTTCCTGATACTGTAAAAAGCGAGCCAGTAACGGACAATTTCCAAGTATTGCTCTTGATCAAAAGGATAAAACGATAGCCACAAACCGAAACGTTCTGACAAGGAAATTTTCTCCTCAATAGACTCATTCGGATGGATCTCTCCGTCGACATGGCGCGCTTCAAGATTGTCCCGCATAAACTCAGGTATCAGATGGCGGCGATTGGAAGTGGCATAAACGAGCACATTATCGGAGGTCGTTGCAATAGAGCCATCCAAAACGACTTTCAGCGCCTTATAGCCTGGCTCATCGGTTTCAAATGATAAATCATCACAATATAAAATAAAGCGTTCTGGCCGCCGATCAACCCGCTCAACGATATCATGCAAATCAATAAGGTTGTGTTTTTCCACTTCGATCAAGCGCAAACCTTTGCTTGCGTATTTGTTTAACAATGCTTTTACCAAAGACGATTTTCCTGTACCGCGCGCTCCAGTCAGTAGAACATTATTGGCAGGATAACCCAATACGAATTGATGCGTATTTTGATCGATAAGCTGCTTTTGCTCATCAATGCCTTGCAGTGCATCAAGTACGATGTTATGTGGATGGGAAACAGATTGAATATAGCCTGCATTGGCGTCTTTGCGCCATCGGAATGCGATCGCGGAATTAAGATCAGCATCGGCTTGCCTGGCAGGAAGCACATTCTCGATACGAGTAAGCAGCTTATCTAAGCGATCATGGAACAAATCAAGCTCATTCATAATCAATCAACTACGATAATCTGCATTGATTTTCACATAGTCGTAAGAAAAATCACATGTCCATATCTTGGTTGTGGCTGCTCCACGATTCAATATCACTCGTACCGTGATTTCAGATTGCCTCATCACACGCTGACCATCCTGCTCACAGTAGCTTTTTGCTCTGCCGCCCTGCTCTGCAACCAACACTTCATTGAGATAAAGCTGAATATCGTTAACATCAAGACCGTCTATGCCGGCATAACCAATAGCAGCAAGGATTCTCCCCAGATTAGGATCAGATGCAAAGAAAGCCGTCTTAACTAATGGCGAATGAGCAATTGCATAAGCCACCTGAGAACATTCTTCCAGTGTTCTTCCTTTTTCTACCTGCACCGTGATAAATTTGGTTGCGCCTTCACCATCTCGTACAATCATCTGAGCCAGTTGTATAGCTACTCCCATGATTGCATTCTGCAGCAAGCTAAATTCTGGGTTTTCCCGATCGACAATCTGCGAGTGGTTTGCCTTGCCAGTTGCTATCAATAGCAAAGCATCGTTAGTAGAGGTATCACCATCTACGGTAATACGGTTGAAGGAATGATCGGCAACATGACGCACCATCTCCTGTAGTAGCGATTGGGAAATATTGGCATCGGTTGCGATATACCCGAGCATGGTGGCCATATTCGGGTGAATCATACCCGAACCCTTGGCAATGCCGGTTATCGTGATCGTGGCACCATTGATCTGAATCTGACTGGAAACCCCTTTAGGAACAATATCGGTCGTCATGATCGCTTGCGCGGCGGCAAACCAATTATCAGATTTACGGTTGCTCAATGCTCGCGGCAAGCCCTCAATGATTCTCTCAACCGGTAATCGCTCCATAATCACACCTGTGGAAAACGGCAATACTTGCTGCGGTTGACAGCCAAGTAACTTAGCCAGGGCTGCACAGGTTGCATGAGCATAGGTGATACCTTCTTCTCCGGTACCGGCGTTGGCATTACCGGTATTAATGATCAATGCACGGATTGAGCCGGCAACAGAGAGATGTTCCTTAGCTACTACGACTGGCGCAGCACAAAAGCGGTTCTTTGTAAAAACACCCGCCACTTCCACATTTCCATCAAGCACCATAACCAAAAGATCTTTACGATCAGGCCGTTTGATCCCTGCTTCAGCTATACCTAGTGATACACCCTGAATCGGTAACAATTGTTGAGGTAGCAAGGAAGGAATATTAACTGGCATACAATAAAATGATTAAAAAAACGTATTATCGTAACGTATCTTGAACTGGAAGTTACAACAATCTGAAATCGGCCTATTTGGCACCTCATGCTATGCCCGGTAAAATTAAATAAAATTTTTCTTACACAAAAGGAGAAGTATGAATTTTGACAAGGAACTCGATGTTCGTGGACTCGTCTGTCCATTACCTATACTACGCACTAAAAAATCTCTGGCAGAGATGGCCCATGGACAAATACTGAAAATTGTCGCCACCGATCCTGCTTCTGTCATTGATTTTCAGGTCTTTGCCGAACAAACGGGCAATCAGCTATTATCGTTAGCTGAAACGACTGGCGAATTTTTATTTTACTTAAAAAAGAAATGAGGCTTTTCATCAGACAAATGAAATGATCTCTGAAAAAATAATGATCAGCAATGCTAATAGCTGAAGAAAATGAGCAACATAACATCGCGCCAGTAAAATACTGCGGAACCCAATGGAAGCATCAAAAAAGAAGCTTGCAAATTCATGCGACAAGTATGCCAAACTAAAACAGAACACTTAATGAGCAGAGGACCCGCAAATAACTGCCGTTCCAGCTCCTGCATGGCAATTGAGTCCACCTGAAAAAGTAACGAGCAATTACTTCGATAAATCACGCAAATTATCCAAAAATTATTTGACTTAAAAGACGGTATCTACAGTCTCAGAAAACCTGCCCACTCTCCGTTCAAATTGACGCCAGAATTTCATTAGCATTGATCAATATTTGCTCACAAGCCTCAAGTCCCCTTCCGCAGCTCCATTTAATGCCCAGCAACCGTCATACGCTCTATCAGCAGCGACCCGCACTGCTTAGAGCCACGCACAATCCTATCACTACCCACCCCCACTATTCCACGTAGCATTTCCTTTAAATTGCCAGCGATAGTAATTTCCTCGACTGGATAACATAACTCGCCATTTTCCACCCAGAAACCGGTAGCACCTCGTGAATAATCTCCCGTTACTCCATTCACACCATGGCCGAGTAATTCCGTTACGAGCAAACCTTTGTCCATTTTCTTGAGCAAATCGAGAAACGGTAGCGGTGTGGCGTTTTCCAGAACCAGATTATGATTGCCTCCCGCATTGCCGGTCGTACGCAAACCAAGCTTGCGCGCAGAATAGCTACCGAGAAAATACCCTTGTACGATCCCGTTCTCAACGACACTTCGCTCATGAGTGGCGACCCCTTCATCATCAAATGCACAGCTTGCCAACCCCTTTCTGATATGGGGCAATTCACGTATTTGAATATCTGGAGAGAATACCTGTTTTCCCATGCTGTCCAGCAAGAATGATGACTTACGATAAAGACTCGCACCGCTTACAGCTTGAGTAAAATGCCCAATCAGGCTGGAAGCAATCGGGGCTTCAAATAACACTGGCACTTCACATGTGGCAATCTTTTTTGCGCCCAGGCGGGCGATACTACGCATCCCTGCTTTTTTACCCACATCATTGATAGATTCCAGGTCAGTTGCGTCACGTGCCACGCTATACCAATAATCACGCTGCATATTATCATGTTCTGTTGCAATGACCGCACAGCTAATACTGTGTCGCGAAAGAGGATATCCCCCTGCAAATCCATGACTATTCGCGTATACGAACCGGGAAGTATTGATTGAAATAGTCGCTCCTTCCGAGTTAGTAATGCGCTTGTCAGATGCAAGCGCCGCTGCTTCACAACCCTGTGCAAGTTCAATTGCCTGTTCAACTGACAATTCCCATGGATGATACAAGCCAAGATCAGGAAATGAGGTTGCTAACAACTCCGCATCAGCCAGTCCCGCACAATCATCTGCAGCTGTGTGCCGGGCAATGGAAAGTGCAGCTGCAACTGTATCGCCGATGGCTTGTGGAGAAAAATCTGAGGTACTTGCATGACCGCGTTTCTGGCCAATATACACTGTCACAGACAAGCCTTTGTCGCGGGCGTGCTCAATGGTTTCCACCGCACCTTGCCGGACTGTGACATTTAATCCACAGCCATCAGATACATTGGCTTCACATGCACTTGCCCCCCCTTTCCTGGCATGACCCAGAATATCGCGCGCAATCTGCTGAAGTACTTCAAAGGGATAAGAAAAATGTTGAGATGACGAAATATCGTTATTCATATAATTGGTTTTATGAAAATCAACTTACGATGAAGTCAATATGATCATTTTAAGGGAAATTTAATCAGCTTAGCTCTCAAAGAGCGTTATGATAGCAGCTTATCGTTATCGCATTACATAGCTAGCTATGCAAAATGACCTAAAAAATGATTCCGGGCAGGAATCACCACCCAGCAAGACACGCCGCAAACACGCCATGCATGCATTGCAGGATATCGGGGAACAATTGGTTGCGCTTGATCCCAAACAGATAGCTGAGTTTGATTTACCAGAAACACTCATGGACGCTATCCTTGAGGCCCAACGTATAACTAAGCATGAAGCACGTCGTCGCCAATTACAATACATTGGCAAGCTGATGCGGGAAATCGATGCAACCCCTATTCAGGAGAAAATCAATACCTGGCAAGGCACGAACCTACACCATACAGCATGGTTGCATCAACTGGAGCGCTGGCGCGAGCGTCTCCTAACGGATGAAACAGCTTTTACTGAATTTGGACAGCAATACCCCCACGCTGATTTGCAACGCTTACGAACACTGGTACGCAATACCAACAAAGAAAAGCTCGCAGGAAAACCCCCTAAGAGTTTCCGGGCTTTATTCCATGAATTACGCGTAATCGTTCCTGAACAAGCAGCTTCAAACTAATGTCAGGCGCCAAACCCGAATATTTCATAAATTGGCACGTGCCCTCACTTGCCTTTTGATCAATAAGAAAGATTTTGCTCAGTCGGGTGTATGAGTCACTACACCCCTCTTTCTCAAAACTTCCCTATTAATCAAAATCCTGCGTGATCATCACGCGAATTTATGAAATATTCTGGCTAACTGGGAATAACCGCAAATTAGGCGGGATAGGGATATTATTAATCGATAGATTGACCCATTAAGTAAGCTAGAAATTTTTGACGTGTTTCTTTGGAAGCATCTCTAAATAATCGATATAACGCATGTTGACTGGGGTCTTGCAGATTCATCTCTATCCCCCATAACGGCGCGATAGTCGTAGGCAAATTCGAGTAACGCACGTCAATCAATAGATCAGGGTGTTCAGGCTGAATAGCGACAAAACCACCAGAGAAAATAGTGAAACGAGAAATATCCTTCGCTAATACTGAATCCTTGGGGAATTGATCAAGGTGCTGATCGGCCATGAATTTTTTGATGGATTCCCCCGGATAGATACGGGGTTCTGAAAACAGGCCAACACGAATCGCATCTACATAGAATTTTCCCTCTGTTTCATAAACCGAACGCCACAACACCAAATTGGCCAACGTGGGTTTTACCAGCAATTGTTCAGTGACATGCCCCCTGGAATCGGCTAAAGCCGCGGCTGTTGCTTCTGCGCGCTGTAACTGCACCCAACCAAACACAAGATAAATTCCCGCGATAGTCAGGCCAGCCCTCGCAGCAAATACAGCATTCTTCTTGTAGGCATAGACGACTGTTATCAACAGTATCAAGGTAAAAATGGGATCAATGACAGAAATGATATTGAACGCAACACGGGCTTCGCTAACTGGCCAGAATAAATGAGTGCCATAGCTGGTCAATGCATCCAGCGCGCCACTTAAGCAATAGCCCAAGAAACAAAACAGGTATAGACGTGTAAAAGACAGCCGCCTCCGAAGAAATAGCCAGAGAATAAGTGCTGCAATGAATCCACCAAACGGAACAAAGAAGATGGAGTGCGTGAAATGGCGATGAAATTCAACTGTTAATAAGGGATCATTGGATGATTGAATCAGAATATCCGCATCCGCAAGTAACCCCGCAAAGAATCCAACTCCTGTCGCTATACGTATTTCATTTCTCTGAGTACCTGCCTGTGCCAGACTAGCTCCCAACAATCCTTGAGTAAGTAAGTCCATGTTTAACAACCAATTATAAAGAAAGATGGATGACTAGTTTATCTCGTTTGATTAATAGATGGCTTCTTTATGAGCCATAACTAAAATCCGTTGAGCTAAATATGGAATCTCGATACCACACCTGAGATTCCGTCAGAATTTTTTAGAATTACACCATTTAAACCCGAATATTTCATAAATTCGCGTGATGATCACGCAGGATTTTGATTAATAGGGAAGTTTTGAGAAAGAGGGGTGTAGTGATTCATACACCCGACTGAGCAAAATCTTTCTTATTAATCAAAAGACAAGTGAGGGCACGTGCCAATTTATGAAATATTCGGGTTAAACGCACTCACCTCGAATCCCAACGACAAATACTCGAATTGCATAAGCTGCTGGTTTATAATCTCTGGGTAATCAATATCAATCTAGCTAAATTATGTTTGCACTCAGCTTTCTAAGAAATCAATGAGCTTTGATATATTTAGCTCAAGCAGAAGAAAAAACATAAAAAAAGCCAGCACACTCTTTACGAAGAAGATGACGCTCCAATCTACTGGGACTCCTCTCTTCGTGGAAAATAGTTTACATGATCGATTATACAAAATATATCAGCTCAGCAATTAACCCGAATATTTCATAAATTCGCGTGATGATCACGCAGGATTTTGATTGATAGGGAAGTTTTGAGAAGGAGTGATGTAGTGATTCATACACCCGACTGAGCAAAATCTTTCTTATTAATCAAAAGACAAGTGAGGGCACGTGCCAATTTATGAAATATCCGGGTTAAATCCTACGCGACCCAATCAAGCATAAACCGCCATGCTTATTATAAAATAGGAAATAAAATAACAGTTAAACAATGATTTATGACAACAATAAATCAAGCCGTTTAATCGCTGGTAATCATGTAACGCCACCCAACGCAACCATTGGATCATGTAACAGGCTTTTCGAATTACTTTCTAAAGATTAAAGATGCGTCGTAACTATGCTATGCGTGATCAAATGATGCACACCCTCATTAGGAAACAAGATGATAGAGTTGAACAAACTTCATACCGATTTACATACTTTTAGCCTCGAAATAGTAGCGGAAAGTGTCCGTAATCTCGATTTACTGCAAGACGCCCAACCCACACAATCACAATTAAACAGACTTATAGCACAAATGACAGCAGATGCGGCCTTTGCTAGTAAATCAATAGTCGCCATTCAGAATCTAAATATTCCGATTGATATAGATGGCTCCATTTCTGAGAGGCTACAAAAAGCGCAAAACAATACTAATAAATTATGTGACAGGCTAGGTTTCATGTGTAGAGCACGCGAAGGAGTTGGAAGACTCACAAGAAGTGGCATTGAATACACTTTTACTGAAGCCATCGCGACCGCAGATAACCTGCATGACATTCTCGGAATATTACGCACAGTCGTTAGTAAACCTATACAGTCCACTGAAGAGTTGATCTCCAAATTTTTTGTAGCTTGATAATTATCAAAAAAATCAAATCGTTTTCGCCCTATGCTACCGAATAAATATTTGGTAGCACTAAAGGTAAGCAAATGAGATCAACCGAAATCCAATGGTAATAGTCAAGCTGAGTGTATTAACCCGAATATTTCATAAATTCACGTGATCATCACGCAGAATTTTGATTAATAGGGAAGTTTTGAGAAGGAGGGGTGTAGTGACTCATACACCCGACTGAGCAAAATCTTTCTTATTAATCAAAAAAACAAGTGAGGACACGTGCCAATTTATGAAATATTCGGGTTAATCGTCCAGGTGCGTGAAGCTACTGCTAAGCAAGAATTACTCGTGAGGATGGGAATATCGGAAGTTGCGGTGATCTGCAGTACGATTACAGCAAAAGCTGTCACAAGAACACTCGGCCCCTCCCAGATACCACTACTTAGATTATATCGCCGTTGATAGTTGCAGGCCCTGATATTAGCGCCTTTGACTGGTTGGCACCTCTACAATCACGGCGCTCTTCCCTTCCATTAAAAATTACGGGCTAAAGAGAATCTGGATTAAGTGCATTGACCCCCGCTTGCGCAATTTGTGCATCTTGATAAGACCTTACGCCACTCACACCGATCGCGCCCACAAATTGATTTCCCAATACAATAGGCAACCCACCTTCAATGGGGATTGCTCCAGGCAAACTTAAGTAACGTACATGCCCTTGACTAACTTGTTCCTCCAATATTTTAGTCGGTCGCCGAAAGGCAATGGCTGATCTGGCTTTTTGTATGGCAACCTCAACACTGCCATATTGCGTGTTATCCAGCCGCATAAAGTAAAGTAAATGCCCCCCTTCATCTACAATAACAATCACTACCGACCAATTATTGCGCTTCGCCTCTGCTTCTGCAGCAGCAGCGATCTCTTTGGCATCATCAAGTGTCAGAAAAAGTTTGCTGTTTACCATGGCTGTTCCTCAAATATAGTCCTTAAATCCCCGCTCCACCTTCAAATGTTTCATGACGCGTCTGCGCTTGAGTAATATGGCTGCCAGGTGGCACGCCACGTGTCAACCAAACGTTCCCGCCAATCGTTGAACCACATCCGATCGTGATACGCCCCAAAATAGTCGCACCTGCATAAATCACGACATCGTCCTCCACAATAGGATGACGCGGAATACCTTTCACTAAAGTCCCGTGTTCATCTACCGGGAATCGTTTTGCACCTAAAGTCACTGCCTGATAGAGCCGTACATTGCGGCCTATGATAGCAGTCTCTCCGATGACCACGCCCGTACCATGATCGATAAAGAAACTGCCGCCAATCTGAGCGCCAGGGTGTATCTCTACCCCAGTCAGTGAATGAGCTATTTCTGAAATCATCCGCGCAATCAGAGGCACACCCAGTCGGTGCAACTCATGCGCCAGCCGATAGTAAATAATCGCTGTGATGCCTGGATAGCATACCAACACTTCATCAACACTGTGAGCAGCAGGGTCCCCCTCGTAAGCTGCAACAATGTCGCTTTCCAGCAATTTGCGAATCGCAGGCAAGCACTTGGCAAATGCTTGTGTGATATCTACTGCCCGTTCACGATCTTCATCGCTCAAGTTTTCCAAACCTGAGCTAAAATGTAATTCATGCTGTATCTGTACCAGCAGTGCGCGCAGGGTAGTATTCAGCGTATGTCCAACATAATGATCAACCCCCTCATCCGCCAGATCAGCTGAGCCCAGGCGATTAGGAAACATCGCAGCACTTAACCCCTCTGCAACACCAATCAGAATTTTGCGTGAAGGAAGCTTGGGGGGTCTTCTATGCCCCTGCCGATTTTCCAGCGCAGCCATCCGCAGGGCATGTAATTCTGCAACGATATGATCAATCTCAAGGTAGGTGCTTCTTAACTGGAGATCGCTGATCCTATTGACGTTAGTCACTCTATATTCAACCCCTGCTCATTGAACATCCCTTCAAAGAGAATACTGCTTAAATAACGTTCACCCGAGTCCGGCAAAATAACAACGATCGTTTTGCCTGCATTTTCTGGACGCTTGGCATGCCGAATAGCCGCAGCAACTGCAGCGCCACAGGAAATACCGGAAATTATCCCTTCTTCCCGCGCAAGGCGGCGCGCATATAAAACCGCCTCTTCATTACTGATCTGCTCAACTTCATCCACCAGGGAAAGATCAAGGTTATCCGGTATAAAGCCAGCGCCAATTCCTTGAATTTTGTGAGGGCCCGGTACTAAAGGCTGACCTGACCGCTGCTGAGTAATGACAGGGCTGGCAGCAGGTTCGACTGCAACAGACGTAATTGCCTTATCTTTAACTTGTTTGATATAACGGGAAACGCCGGTCATCGTACCACCTGTTCCTATTCCGGCAACAAAAATATCGATTGCGCCGTCAGTATCCCGCCAAATCTCAGGACCTGTCGTTTGTTCATGTATCGCTGGATTAGCTGGATTCGTAAATTGTTGTAACAAAACAAAACGACCAGGATCTGCAGCTACGATCTCATTGGCCTTGACAATAGCGCCTCCCATACCACGCTGACCCTCCGTCAGAACCAGATGGGCACCAAAAGCAGCAAGTAACTTCCGGCGCTCGACACTCATGGTTTCCGGCATGGTCAAGGTCAATGGAATACCTCGGGCAGCGGCAACAAATGCCAAGGCAATACCAGTGTTACCACTGGTTGGTTCTACTAACTCTTTACCGGGGCCGAGTAATCCTTGGCGTTCGGCATCATCGACCATTGCAGCGCCAATACGGCATTTGACCGAATATGCCGGGTTACGCCCCTCAATCTTGGCTAGCACAGTCGCTCCTGCGCCATCAGTAACCCGATTGAGCCGAACTAACGGTGTTCGCCCAATCGATTGTGAATTGTCTTGGTACCAATTTGACATGAGATATCCCCTTCCTTATCGCCATCCCGGCATATCATCGTTGATTATCTGGAAAAATACTAAAAAACCAACACATTATTCATGTGCTTTATTTTGACTATGCCCACCCCGTTACCGCGTATCTATCACCACACACTAAAAATTTATATGACATAAAGTCAGGCCCAAATAATATAATGAAACTTCATTAATCTATTAGCACTGAATATAAAAGGTTGGCATGTTCACGGTAGCCAGTAAAGGTATAAAAGCAAGGGCAGAGGCAATTAACATAGCTATATGTTACCAGAGGATACCTCTATTTAGCGCATACATAGAAGACGGTTGTCAATCTATCCCACAAATATCTGATCATTACTCCGCTCCTGGACCGCAGTTAAATCCAATATGAAACTGCGCTTACCCAGCTCGCCCGAGTTTTTCATGATACGGGTTATAGTGCTAGCAGCCGCATATTTTCTAGCTGGCAAGCTTGGGCTCAGCATGCCTTTCGTGAGCTCCAATATTACCTTGTTCTGGCCACCTGCCGGAATAGCGCTCGCAGCCACCTTGGCATGGGGGCCTTCGTGCTGGCCAGGCATTTTTCTCGGTTCGCTCTTGATCAATTTAACGACAGGCGAGCTTACATTCTCCACTGCGCTTGGAATTACCGTAGGCAATACCCTTGCTCCAATATTGGGCGCGCTAATACTGAAAAAAACAATAGGTTCTCAAAACATTTTCGGGCGAGGTCGGAATGTAGTTACCTTTATTCTGATCGCGTCTAGCTCGATGTTATTGAGCGCGACGAGCGGCACATTATCGCTGTACTTTAGTGACTTGCTATCAAGCAACCTGGTACTTAGCGCATGGCTCGGCTGGTGGCTCGGAGACATGACCGGTGTAATGATTTTTTCACCTCTACTGCTAGCCTGGGTGGCCCATCAGGCAAACCCACAACCTCTTCATTCCCGACTTCGATTAGAATTCATCCTGGTCATGAGTAGCTGTATTGCCATGGCTTGGCTGGTATTCGGCAATGCTCTGGCGCTCAGCCACCTCAAGTTATCGATCGCCTTCCTTGTGTTCCCCCCCTTGATTTGGGCAGGGCTACGTTTTAATGTCAGAGGTGTCTCTATTGCAGCCTTGGCAATTACCTTGCTTGCCATATGGGGAACCGCACAGGACCTTGGTCCTTTTTCCCAAGGCCATCCTCAGCTAAATCAGCTGATCTTATGCATGTTTATAGCAACCGTTGCGCTCATCTCGCACATGATGATCGGTATTCAGGCAAGCTGGCGTCAAGCAGAGCAAAGCTTGCGTGACAGTGAATCGCGCCTCCGTATGGCGCTGACAGCCTCTAACCAAGGTCTTTATGATCTTAATGTGCAAACAGGAATGGCAACTATCAGTCCTGAATATGCTCGCATACTGGGTTATGAACCGCAAACTTTCGAGGAAACCAGTGCCCGCTGGCGCGATCGCCTCCATCCGGAGGACCGCGAACCGGCCTTCAAGATTTACAAAGATTACATCAGTGGCTTACGCGAAGATTATCAGGCGGAATTCCGGCAGCTCACCCGGCAAGGCAATTGGAAATGGATACTTTCTCTGGGCAAAGTAGTCGAATGGGACGATCAAGGACATCCGTTGCGCATGCTGGGCACATATACCGACATCAGTGATCGAAAAGCCAGGGAGTTTGCTTTACGTCAAAGCGAAGATGCGCTGCGTCGCGCACAATCTCTGGCCAAACTGGGCAGCTGGCATTTGGATCTGGAAAATAATGTACTTACCTGCTCCGAGGAAACTTTCAAAATCTTTGGAATAAAAGATAGCACTCCTCTTAGTCCTCTTAGTTATGGAAGCTTTCTCGCCTGCGTTGTACCGGAAGATCAGGATCGGGTCGATCATACCTGGCGCGCAGCCTTGCAGGGCACGCCTTACGATATCGAATACCGGATCAACGCAAATGGGGCGATCAAGTGGGTTAAAGAACAAGCTGAGATCACGATTCATAGTAGCGGCAAAGCAATCGAAATACTGGGGACGGTTCAGGATCTCAGTGAGCGCAAATTCGCAGAAGCAGTTGTCAAGCATGCTAAGACTTTACTGCGAACAGTTATTGACGCCACACCAGACTGGATTTTCGTAAAAGACAAAGAGCATCGATTTGTATTGGTAAACCAGGCTTTTGCCAGCAGTCAAGGATTTAAGCCTGCAGAAATGCTGGGCAAATTGGATACTGATTTCTGGCCTGAGCATCTGTGCTACGGTGATCCGGCCCAGGGAATCAGAGGTTTTCACGCAGATGACGATGAGGCGATTGCCGGCAAGAAAGTACATAACCCTGCCGATCCTGCTACCCTTGCAGATGGGCAGCTACGCTGGTTTGACACTTTGAAGCTGCCGATGCGGAATGCCAACGGCGAAATAACTGGCGTACTGGCATATGCCCGGGATATTACTGATCGCTTGAGTGTCGAATCAAAATATCGAACACTGATTGAGCAAATTCCAGCGGTAACTTACATCGCCGATATCAATCCGATAGCAAAAACCATCTATGTCAGCCCACAAATCGAGCCCAAGCTTGGCTTTAGCAAGCACGAGTGGCTCGATGATCCTCAACTCCGCATAAAGCAGATTCATCCGGATGATCAAGAGCGAATTATGACTGGCTTGTCAGTGAGCCTAACGACTGGTGAGCCTTATCATTTGGAATATCGTATCTTTAAAAAAGATGGCAGTATTGCCTGGGTTCGGGATGATGCCATTTTACTAAAAGATGCAGCGGGCAAACCAATATTGCTTCAAGGTGTCATGTTTGATATCACGAAACAAAGACAAACTGAAGAAAACCTAAATTCAGCCATAAGAGAACTGCGTATTTCTGAGACGCATCAGCGTGAACTACGCACCCTGGCGGAGCGGGAACAAAGTCGCATGAGTGCTTTGCTATCAGCCATGAATATCGGAATTCTGTTTGAAGATAATGAGCAGAGAGTGGAGTACTTGAACCCGACTTTCCTCCGTATGTGGGATATTGGTAAGCATGAAAACTTACTGAACATGCCGACTAAAACTGTGTTCGAGCGATCTACCAAATATTTTGTGCAGCCCGACCATGCATCAAAATATGTGCATACACTAGATACTCATGGAGTTAGCGAACGGTCTGAGCTTGAGTTCACCGACGGGCGGATATTTACGCAATTGTCTTACCCGGTAAACGATACTGAAGGCCGAACTATGGGACGGTTGTGGATTTATGAAGATATTACCCAGGAACGGCAAACTGCCCAACAACTCATCTACCTAGCTGAGCGTGATCCGCTGACAGGTCTATACAACCGACACCGCTTCCAGGAGGAGCTGGATAATTTGATCGCGACCTCCCTGCGCAATCAAAGTAAATTCGCGCTGCTCTATTTTGATCTAGATGATTTCAAATATATTAATGATACCTTTGGTCACCGGGCAGGTGATACAGTATTGATCCGGGCTGCCGGAGAAATCTCCAGCATTGTTCGTCATATCGAAATATTCGCTCGTTTAGGGGGGGATGAGTTCGCCATTCTAAGTCTTATTCAACCAAAAGATGATATCAGCGCGCTACCTGCTCGTATTGTGGCAGCTATTTCGTCTATTCCCTTGCGTTTTCGCGGTACAAATATTCGTCTTACCAGCAGTGTAGGCGTAGCCATCTTCCCAGAACATGGAGAAACAGCAGAAAATCTGATTGCTCATGCCGATGCTGCTATGTATCAGGCCAAAAATAAAGGCAAAAATACCTGGACCGTCTACGATCCTGCACGTGACACTTCTGAGGCCATGATGCATCGAATGACTTGGTATAACCGGATAGCTCAAGCCCTTGAGCAAGATCTATTTGAAATTCATTTCCAAGGCGTATATGAAACTACCCGGAATACCTTGACTCATTTAGAATCACTCGTCAGGATGCGAGATTCAAATAACCCTGATCATTTGATCATGCCGGGTCAATTCATACCTGTCGCAGAAAAAAACGGACAAATCGTCAACATTGATCGATGGGTAATAAAACGCAGTATCAAGCTACTCAGTCAAAATCCGGATATGCCACCGGTCGCAATTAACATTTCTGGCCGCACCTTTGACGATCCGGCAATTCCACACTATATCCGTAATCTGTTAAACGAATTCAATGTGGATCCCGGACGCTTCATTATAGAGCTGACAGAAACTGCGGCGGTATCGGACATCCAGGATGCCCAGCGCTTTATCGAAGCAGCCCAGCAAGCTGGCTGCCGAGTTTGCCTGGACGATTTTGGCAGCGGGTTTTCCACCTTTGGTTACCTTAAATACTTGGGAGTGGAAATACTCAAAATAGACGGCTTATTTATCCGTGATCTTCCTAAAAATCGCGACAACCAGATTTTTGTCAGAGCCATGGTAGAAGTAGCACGCGGACTCGGAAAAACAACAGTAGCGGAGTTTGTCGAAGATGCCGCCACTCTGGACATGGTAAAAAGCATGGGTATCGATCTTGCGCAGGGATATTTCTTTGGACATCCTGAGCCGCATATTCCATACAAATAAAAATTATCACTTGCCGGTATTTCATCCCTCACTATCGCGCGAACTTCCGCACCACGGTCATGAGTTCATCAATGGCAGCATCGCCATTACCAGACTGAATGGCGTCATGCATACAGCCATGCGCATGGTTTTCGAGTAACTGCATGGCCACAGCATCCAGTGCGGATTGCAAAGCGGAAACCTGATTCAGAATCTCAACACAATAGCGATCTTCCGCAATCATTTTGGCTACACCCCGTACCTGACCTTCAATGCGGTTAAGACGTTTTATTAACGCCTCCTTATCAGGCTGCATGACATGATCAGGCACATGGCATAACCCCTTTTTATTAGATGATGGCTTCAAAGCCCGCTTCCTCAATTGCTTGCTTAAACTGATCGTTACTGACGATAGTCGCATCGAACTGGATGGTAACCTGGGCATCCTCCAGCGAAACTTCTGCGCTGCTGACGCCCGGGATCTTTTCCAGCACATTTTTAATACTTCTGACACAGCCCATGCAGGTCATGCCTTTGATGTTGATGATGGTTGCTTGCATTTAATGATTCCCTCTCAATGTTATGAATTAATCTGGGCACCTGCCTGCCAGCGCTTTAGCAGCAGTGAGTTACTAACGACCGATACTGAGCTCATGGCCATGGCGGCGCCTGCGATAATCGGGTTAAGCATGCCCATGGCGGCCAATGGAATCCCCAGTACATTATAGATAAAGGCAAAAAACAGATTCTGACGGATCTTGCCCAAGGTCGCACGGGAAAGCGAAATCGCATCGACCACGCTCATCAAATCATTATGCATCAGCGTAATATCCGCCGCCTCGATCGCCACATCAGAGCCTGCGCCAATGGCAAAACTCACGTCAGCCGCAGCCAGCGCAGGTGCATCGTTAATGCCGTCCCCTACCATGCCGGTAAATTGCCCGCTTACCTTTATCTTGATCACTTCAGCTGCTTTATCTTGTGGCAAGACTTCGGCACGATACCGGGCAATGCCTGCTTGCTTGGCAATAGCAGCAGCCGTCGCAGCATTATCGCCAGTCAACATGATGACTTCAATGCCCATTGCCTGCAATCGCCTGACAGCTTGCGCCGAGGTACTCCGCAACCGGTCGGCGATCGCAAGATAGCCAAGTACCTGACATGTCTCCCCGAGCTGAGCAGCCACACCAACCACGGTCTTGCCTTCAGCCTGAAGCGCCGCTATACGAGACTGATCGATGGTTGCGCCCTGCGCGTGCAGAAACTTTGGTGAGCCCACTAGATATCCAGCATCACTGATTCGGGCCATGATCCCACTCCCGGTCACCGCTGTAAAATGACTCATCACTTGAGGCCGGATAGCCATGCTAGCAGTATGCTCAAGCACGGCTTTTGCGAGTGGATGCTCCGAGCCTTGTTCCAGGGTAGCAGCGATCTCCAGCAATACTTGTTCTGTGATTGAGCCTACCGGAACGACATCGGTAACAACGGGTCTCCCTTCCGTGAGGGTTCCCGTCTTGTCTACGATCAAAACCCGAATTTTTTCAGCATGTTCGAGTGCAGCAGCATTTTTCACGAGTATACCTGCTTGCGCCCCGCGCCCGGTGCCCACCATGATGGCTGTCGGTGTCGCCAAACCCAAGGCGCACGGACAGGCAATTACCAGCACGGCAACCGCGTTGATCAGCGAGAGTACGAAATTTCCCGTCAACCACCAAGTTAATACTAAGGTCAGCATACTGATTACCACGACCACGGGCACAAATATGCCTGCAATGGTGTCAGCCATGCGCTGAATCGGCGCTTTGGAACCCTGCGCTTCTTCCACTAAGCGAATGATGGCTGCAAGCTGTGTATGCGCACCCACGCTGGTAGCACGGCATTTCAGCAACCCCTGCTGATTCTGGGTAGCTGCAAACACCTTGACACCGGCTTGTTTAGCTACCGGCAGACTTTCGCCCGTCAGCATCGCTTCGTTCACACTGGATGTGCCTTCGATCACGACGCCATCTACCGGCAAACTCTCGCCGGGACGCACGATAAAAATATCGTCTACTTTAAGCGTGTTGACGTCAACTTCGATGATTTCGCCTTCACGCTCCACCCGTGCCGTTTTGGGTTGCAGCTTGATCAACGCCTCAATAGCTGCCGAGGTTTTGCTTTTTGCGCGGGCTTCCATCAGCTTACCTAATAACACCAGCGTAATGATCGCTGCGCTTGCCTCGAAATAAACATGCTGGTTCAGCGAAAAAAGTATGACAGCCGCACTGAAGAAATAAGCCATGCTGGTGCCCAGTGCAATCAATACATCCATATTGGCTCCACCCCCCCGTAATGCATGCCAAGCCCCCACATAGAAACGTCTACCCACCCAGAACTGAACGGGTGTCGCCAACAACCACTGCAGCCAGCGTGGCAACAGATCGGTATGATCCCCCGTAAGCATGACACCCATTTGCAGCATGAATGGCAAGGTAAGCGCAGCGGAAATCCAGAAGGCGCGAAGCTCTGCCTGATAGGTTGCGAGCCGCCTGGCTTTCTCTTCATTGCGGCTGGCTTCGCTGATCTCACTCGCACCATAGCCTGCCTTCACAACAGCTGCAATCAGATCATCTATCATTACTGCCCCCGGAGAGAAACTCGCATGAGCAACTTCTGTCGCCAGATTGACGGTGGCTGTAACACCGGGAATTTTATTTAATGCTTTCTCGATACGGCCGCTGCATGCAGCGCAGGTCATTCCACTGATCTGGAGTTGTACCGATTGGGGGGCGACATGAAAACCAGCTTTCTTGATCGAGTGGATCAGCTCTTCAGCATGCGTGGTAGCCTCGTCAAATTCTATCCTCGCTTTCTCACTAGCAAAATTGACTGCTGCATGAACACCAGGCAATTTGTTGAGATTCTTTTCAATTCGGGCCGCACAAGCTGCACACGTCATCCCTTCGATCGGCAGCTCAATGTATTTATGCGTAAGTACACTCATCACGATTCTCCTTACTTTCATCTTACTTTTATTGTAGAAACGAAGTCATCGTATACCCCCACGGGGTATTTGTAAATATCCTATGGGGCAGGCATATTAACCGCAAAAGAAATAAGAATGAGTTGCCAAACCGTCTTATTTCCTCCGTTTTGCTATCTTCTGGCATAGTAAGCTTGTTCTTTCTGTTAAATGAGATTGTTCTGAATGGCACTTAAAAATTTTCTTAAGGCAAACTTTGCCTTGATCATTGGCTTAAGTTTGCCTGTGATACTTGTCTTAGGCTTTCTACTGGCAAGCCATATACCTCAGAAGCTTGATACTCCTCCTCGATACGAATTGGTATTCAGCGCCTCGCATTATGACAATCACTCACCCTTTCATATCGATTTTGCTATCAGAAACCAGAAACTGTATATGAAGCTTACTCCGAGAAAAGAGCAAGAAGGAATCTATGTGAAAGAACTGTTCATCTATAACGGTCAGAAAGGAAGCGTGCGCAAAATTGACTATCTGCTACCACAGCGTCTGCAAAATCAGCAAGATGATGAGATGCCGGTCGCCGAATTCAACGACTTCATCATCGACAACAACAGTAGATCCCTGGATGGTTATGAATTCGTTTTGGGTAGTTATCGTTCCCGTGGCCTTCTGGGTGAAATCTTCGGCAGTCATTCCGGAAGGTATGTTCATCGGGTGAAAAAGGCAGGCGGTGGAAGTTTTATTATTCCTGATTATGGCAACGAATCTTCATACGGCAACTTTAATTTCATTGGCTGGATAACCAATTCAGAAAAAGCTGGAGATCCTGGTCATGCCCAATAAGCAGGAAGCATTGCAGGAAATCGTTACGATTGTCCAGAACAATCAATTGACCGTCAATGAGGTTATGGTCGCCTTGACGGATATACAGGCGATCACGGCTCAAAGGTCCAGCGGCATGCTTTCGCGCTTGTTTGGTTATATTGGCAGCATCCTGGTTTTTGCGGGAATCTGTATTCTCATCGGAATGCAATGGGATCAGTTTACTTCCGGGGCACGGATTGCTGTCACGCTCGGCACTGGTTTTGCTGCCTTCCTACTTGCACTGGTAGCAATAGATCACCCTAAATATGACCGTTCTGCAACGCCTTTATTGCTGATGGCAGCCCTGTTCCAGCCTACCGGCATCTTCGTCATGCTGGATGAGCATTCGCAGGGGAATGAGCCGCTTTATGGCGTTTTATTTATGTCAACGGTTATGCTCATTCAGCAAGGAGCTATCTTCTGGCAAATGAAACGCACCACACTGGCTTTCACGACTATCTTTTTTGGTTGCGGCTTTTTTATCACTGCGATGGAGCTTCTAGAGATTGAAGAAAATCTTATCTCCCTGATTATAGGCACATCATTAATGTGTATTTCATGGGCACTAAACAGTTCCCCTCATCGCGCCATTTCGGCATTCTGGTATTTCATCGGATCTATTGCCCTGTTAATCGCGGCTTTCGACTTGTTACAGGACACCCCCTTTGAAGTGCTTTACCTTGGTTTGACCGCACTGATGATCTATATCAGCACAGCTGCACACAGTCGAACATTACTCCTGACCGGCACATTGTCCATGCTCGCTTATATCAGCTATTTTACTTATGAACACTTCAGCGATACGCTTGGCTGGCCATTAGTTCTGATCATATGTGGCGCAGCTTTTATCGCCATTGGTTCGATCGCCATGAGAATCAACACGAGGTATATTCGCGAAACGATATAAAAAATATTGCCGCATTACGCAGATCAATCAAAAGAGCAGTGTCTATTCTGCCATTAATTAAACCCGAATATTTCATAAATTCGCGTGATGATCACGCAGGATTTTGATTGATAGGGAAGTTTTGAGAAGGAGGGGTGTAGTGATTCATATACCCGACTGAGCAAGATCTTTCTTATTAATCAAAAGACAAGTGAAGGCACGTGCCAATTTATGAAATATTCGGGTTAATAAGCTTAACTTACTGACTTCTCATCTTTATGCTTAGCCCTACGCGCGATTTCCACCTTAAGTTCCTCAAGGAAATTCACATTGATTTTGCGTTGCTTCTCACTTTTGTACCAGGTGTAACAGGTGATTACGCCAAGGACGATCAAGAATATACTCAGTGCTGTAATGCCATCAAAAAAAATAAATACCACACCCGTTGAAATCGCTGCAGCGCCAAGTATCGCGGTCAATAGCCACATGCGGTTCCCCCAGCTAGGGCTGGCATGCTTGAGACACCACTCATCAAGCTTATCGCGTGTCGATGTGAGTTCCTCATCAGTCCATTTTTTTATACTCATGGTTTTCTGAATATTCCTTCTTTGTATATATCAGTAGATTTGTCTTACATCCAATAAGATTTAACTTTACGTGACAGCGCCATTAGGGTCAATGATCTAGCCATGGCGCTTTAATTTACCATTAATAATCGTATTGGTTTATCTTGGTTTTTCTCACAAATCTTCCCAATAAGCTAAAAATACATCCGTTCTTTCTTAGAAATTCTGGCCGATATGTGGTAAAACGCTAATTTACTATAAATAAGCTTCATTCACACTGACATTTCATGGGTAGTCTTTTAGAAGAACTGGAAGATAGCAGGAGGTTTTTCTATATTCGCATTAGAAATACGCTAATCGCAAAAATTCAAGCATTCCAAGCGGCTTTTTTTACTATTGGAATATTTTGCTTACTCCCTTCAACTGCTGATGGCAGCATTTTAGTTAATGCTCAAGCATTATATAGCCAGCTTGATAAAATTTCTCCTGCAGCATCAGGCAAAATTGGTTTAGCCATTTTAAAGCGCTTTTATGCGATGCGTGATTATCAACCTGTTTGGGTACAGGACGACAAAATATCACCTGAACTTGATATTGCGATAGCATTTATTGCAACCGCCGAACAGGAAGGCTTGGACAGCAAAGATTATGAGCTTGAACAACTATTACGCCTACGTAAGCAAAGTAGCGAGGGCCCTACTCCGCTCGATCTCGAATTGCATACTACTCAAGCAGTATTGACGCTCGCTAGAGATTTATGCAGGGGCCGTCTGATAGCTTCTGAAGTTGACCCTGATTGGCATATTCAGCAACAGACATTCGATCCGGCGGATTACTTGCAGAAAGCGATTAACTCTGGAAATTTAAAATCGTTCCTGGAAGATTTGTCCCCTAAAACAAAGGACTATCAGCTAATGAGGCAGGCCTTAGCCCATTACCGTGAGCAAGTGGTGCGCGGCATTCATTGGACAGCTATCCCGGAAATACCCTTGATTCGGCCCAACATGAATCATCCGGTTATTCCGCAGATCCGCACACGAATTGTTCAAGCTTTTGCCATACACGGCAATCCTGAATATGATATCGCCCCTAGTAAAAGTGAAAAGTACGATGATGAATTGGTAAACGCGATTAAGGCATTCCAGTACCAGCATGGATTGAATGCTGATGGGGTTATCGGAAAAAATACACGGGCGGCACTGAATAAAACACCTGAACAGAAAATCCGGCAGTTACGTATCAATATGGAACGTTTACGATGGTTGCCAAGAGAATTGGGCGATCGTTATCTGTTGGTTAATATTGCCGGGTTTCGCCTGACTGCCATTGAGTATGGAAAACATATTCTGGATATGCGTGTTATTGTAGGGCGCGATTATCGCTCAACACCCAGTTTCAATAGCCTCATTTCACATCTTATCCTGAATCCATACTGGAATATCCCCAACAGTATCGCGCATAAAGATTTGCTCCCTAAGCAACAAAATAATTCTAATTACTTTACGTCACAAGGAATAAGCGTTTATTCAAACCATGACAACCGTTCACAAGCGCTTAACCCGGAATCAATTAACTGGCACGCGGTAGGCAAGAATTTTCCTTATGTCTTGCGGCAGAACCCAGGAGAGAAAAACGCGTTAGGCACTATAAAATTTATGTTTCCAAACCCTTTCAGCATATATCTGCATGATACGCCTTCTAAGCAATTGTTTCTGAAAGATGTTCGAATGTTTAGTTCGGGATGTATCCGCTTGGAGAAGCCATTGCAATTGGCTGGGTTTGTTTTGAATGAACCCAATGCAGTGACTGATCTCGTTGCCAAAATAGAAAGCGGCAAAACGATTACAGTCAATTTACCTAGGCGCTTACCTATCTATTTGACCTATCTCACGACATGGGTTGATGAGCTGAATAATATTTATTTCTCATCAGACACTTATGGACGAGATAAGCGAGTTCTAGAACATGCTCGCTGGTAAGCGATATTACCCATTTCAAGTATAAATATACTCTTGATATCTTATTGGAGGACCCGGAATGCTTTTACAAGAACCTAATGATCATGATCAGCTAACAAAACTGGGGGCTAGTCGGCGGCATTTTTTTAAAGCTGGATTGAGTGCTTGCACTATGCTCGCGCTGCCAGCAGCATATGCTAATAATCCAAGAACAACCGTAAAGCAATTAACTTTACATAATTTGCATACTGGTGAAAAGGTCAAATCTGTCTACTGGGAAAAAGGTCGCTACATTTCTGGCGCACTAAGAGATATTGAAAAAATACTGCGCGATCATCGTACCGGAAAGACCCATACAATTGATCTTCGATTACTCGACATGATGCAACTTCTGCATAGTCGAATGGGTGCAAGGAAGGAATTCCAAGTCATCTCTGGCTATCGGTCACCCGAAACCAACAGGATGCTCGCCATGCATAATCATGGTGTGGCAAAACAGAGCTTGCATATGCAGGGCAAGGCAATCGACATTCGACTACCTGAATTCTCACTGGCCGATTTGCGAAAAGCAGCATTATCGTTAAAAGTAGGTGGCGTTGGTTATTATCCAGACTCTAACTTTGTGCATCTTGATTCAGGAGACGTACGCTATTGGTAAGACAGATAGCCTGGCTCCAGGGTATAAATGAACTGATCTTTACATTAACCCGAATATTTCATAAGTGATCATCACGCGAATTTATGAAATATTCGGGTTAAGCCAATGGAAGCCAAAAATAATAGCAACATATGAATAAAGCGCAGCAAGAGCAATTTATACTGGAAGCCATCCGTCTTTCAGCTCATGGAATGATCAATAATGAGGGTGGTCCATTTGGTTGTGTCATTGTCAAAAATAACGTGATCGTTGGGAGAGGCAATAATAAAGTCATCTCCACGAACGACCCCACTGCTCATGCCGAAATCATCGCAATACGAAATGCATGCCGGCATTTAGGTACTTTCCAGCTTGATGGCTGCCAACTGTACGCTTCCTGCGAACCTTGTCCAATGTGTCTGGGTGCCATCTACTGGGCTCGTCCAGAAAAGGTATTCTATGCCTGCACAAGAGCCGATGCGGCCCAAATCGGATTTGATGATCAGTTTATTTATGAAGAAATCATGTCGGATCTACGGCGACGTAAGATTCCAATGGAGCAACTACTACGATCGGAGGCACTGAAAGTATTTTCAAGCTGGTCAGAAAAATTGGATAAAACTCACTATTAAGTCATCAATGATGAGCTTGCACCCTTGTCATGATAGGGGAGCCCTTATAGCCTATTTAGCCCGAATATTTCATAAATTCGCGTGATGATCACGCAGGATTTATGAAATATTCGGGGAACGATGGAACGTATGCAGAAATTCGGAAGACGCAGTTATCAATAGTATCTATCGCAGCAAAATCTATAATAACTCCAGCGCTCTCCGATAGTGGATTAATTTGGCTCTCATCATAACCAAATGTGTACATCCGCAAATTCAGCGTGCTGCCGGATTGGGTAAAAATACGCTAAGATGGTTACAAAAATTTCAACTTAACCCAGATCAATAGATTTTTATTGATAAAACTTTTATGCCTATTAAATCCCGCATACGCACCATCCCCCATTATCCCCATGAGGGAATCATGTTTCGTGACGTTACCACGCTCTTGAAAGATCCTGTTGGTTTGCGTACTACCATTCAGAAAATAGTCGAGCGCTACCGGACGATGAAAATCGATAAAGTGATCGGTATTGAGTCGCGTGGCTTTATTATTGGCGCTCCCGTTGCGTATGAACTGGGTGTTGGTTTTGTGCCCATTCGCAAACCGGGTAAATTGCCTGCTGAGACGATCGCGCGTGAATATCAGTTAGAGTATGGCAGTGACCAGATCGAGATTCATGTTGATGCGATCCAACGAGGAGAACGGGTATTGCTGGTGGATGATCTGATTGCCACGGGCGGCACCATGGAGGCAGCCGTCAAGCTAGTCCAGGAAATGGGTGGAGAAATCATCGAATGCTGCTTTGTAATTGACCTGCCAGATATTGGCGGCAGAGCGCGCCTGGAGAAGCAGGGGCAGAAAGTGTTCGCGCTATGCACATTTGAAGGAAGTTAATCAACCACACTGCTTCGCGCATTTGTTTGATTGAACTGACCCTATCTATTCCTTCAACGAGTTCACACTTCGACAGGCTTAGCTTGAATGAACTTTGAATAGAATCTAGCAGGTTCAAAATAGTATTATCAACACAAAGAGAACTTTAATTACAGGCATAATATCTGCCCGGTCAATTAACCCGAATATTTCATAAATTCGCGTGATGATCACGCAGGATTTTGATTCATAGGGAAGTTTTGAGAAGGAGGGGTGTAATGATTCATACACCCGACTGAGCAAAATCTTTCTTATTAATCAAAAGGCGAGTGAGGACACGTGCCAATTTATGAAATATTCGGGTTAAGATGAGTCACGTCTTTTGGAGTACACATGCTAGATATTCAACAATTACGCACCGATCTGGAAAACATCGCCTCGCGTCTGACTAAACGTGGTTACACCTTTCCGGTAATGCAATTCAATTCGCTGGAAGCGCAGCGTAAATCCATCCAGACCCATACACAGGAGTTGCAGGCAAAACGCAACGCTACTTCCAGGCAAATTGGCATTGCCAAGCAAAAAGGCGAGGATGTGACTGCGATCATGACAGAGATTGCTCATCTCGGTGATGAACTCAAGCAGGCTGAAAACCAGCTCGAACACTTACAGACTGAGCTTCAGCAGATACTGCTGACAACGCCTAATTTAGCGCATGATAGTGTCCCAGAAGGTAACAGCGAAGCGGATAATCTCGAAATACGGCGCTGGGGATCGCCCAGATTATTCGATTTTGCTATCAAAGATCATGTCGCTATTGGCGAGCAATTAAGATTACTCGACTTTGAAACGGCTGCCAAACTGAGCGGCGCACGGTTTAACGTAATGAAAGGCGGCCTTGCTCGCCTGCACCGCGCACTGGCGCAATTCATGCTGGACACACATATTCAGGAGCATGGGTATACCGAGGTTTATGTGCCCTACCTAGTCAATGCAGATTGCTTGCGGGGCACCGGACAATTACCGAAATTTGAAGAGGACCTGTTTATTGCGCATCCGGGAGGAAACAGTCATCCTGATTCAGCAATACTAACCGACCAGGATTCATGCAAATTACACCTGATCCCCACCGCCGAGGTACCCCTGACCAATATGGTACGCAATGAAATCATCCCACGCGAGCAACTCCCCCTGAAATTTGTTGCCCACACGCCTTGTTTTCGTTCCGAAGCGGGCAGCTATGGCAAGGATACCCGGGGGCTGATCCGACAGCATCAGTTCGACAAAGTCGAACTCGTCCATATCGCGCATCCGCAAGAATCCTATGAGGCGTTGGAACAGCTCGTCAGTCATGCTGAAAAAATCTTGCAAAAACTGGAATTGCCCTATCGAGTGATGGCATTATGTACCAGTGATATGGGTTTTTCGGCTGCAAAGACGTATGATATCGAAGTGTGGTTACCTGCACAAAATGCCTATCGCGAGATTTCCTCATGCAGCAATTGCGAAGCTTTCCAGGCACGACGCATGCAGGCGCGCTTTCGTAACGAGAAAGGAAAGCCGGAATTGCTCCACACGCTGAATGGTTCTGGCTTGGCGGTTGGACGAACGTTGGTCGCTATTCTTGAAAATTACCAACAAGCGGATGGCAGCGTAACTATTCCATCTGTTTTACAATCTTATATGGGTGGCCTTGACCGACTCACTATTGAAGGCGGAAAATGATCCTGATGTGGCACATTTCTCTAACTCCGGAGGGTATTTGAAATGAAAAATGAAAGTAATCGCACGACTCATAACCAGGAAGATATGGCAAAGCTCGAATCCGACGTACGTGAGGCAATCGCTCATGGTGGTGACGTCAAGGAAACTGTACGGCAGTTGACGCTCAAGGCAATGCAGGCGAATCGATTAGACATTGAATCACTGGGCCGGATTGCTACTGCAGTAATGCAAGGTGTGCATGATGGTGCACAGCAGAAATTGGAGCACGCAACAGAACAATCGCATGCCGCCCAAACCCAAATTACCCATGCGGTATCTGGATTGGATACCGCCTTAGCGCAATTTGCTGAAGCTTCAAAATTGGCAGTAGAGGAAGCGGCTGGAAAGGCTCAACAATTTTCACGTGACGAGCTGACTAAAACGCGCGCTGATCTTGAAACCCTAGAAAGCCTGTTTCTGGATATCGTGCAACATACATCAACGGTCGCAAAAGGGGTGATCGCCGAAACATTGAATGATCTGCTTGCTCATGCAAAGCGCAATGGAACAACGATCGGTGCCCAACTCAAAGAAACACTGGCGACCTTTACCCACCAGATAGCATCTGTCGGACATGCCCAGTTTGAAGCAGGCTTACAGCTGACTCAAGCAACTGCTGATTTGTTGCATAAAATCACCTCTGGTGTTTTGACGGGAGTTTCTGAACAAACCAAGCATGATAAAAATAAGTAACCAGGAAACACGAATGAATCAATTGCACATCCCACTCAGCCACGCCACTTCTTGGCGTTGGCTGGATGGTTTTTTACAATCGCAGAATGTTTGCGCTCAGCGGCTGCCGAAGGAGCGCGGTAACTGAGGCAGCACAAATTAAGTACCTTATTGTGAGCGTTTTCATTTCCCTTGGGATACCATCGTACCACAATGATATCTGCGGAAAGGTCCTCTCCACACTCCTCTTCAAATGACAGGACATTACGTCAAACAGGCCAGTCCGACCTATCATCAGCCTTGATATCTAGTACGTAGCCTTCATTTGAAACAATTTCTGCCTATTCATTGAGACCTTTGCAAAGGCCTCTCATTGTTCATTAATCAAGCTTTGATCAATCCTTCTAATAAAAAAGGTTTTTCAGAGCATCATCCTGCTTTTCAGTACTCGTGAGTGAATTTGTCGAAGTTGGCTAGGGGGTGTTACCATGCTAGCATCTCGGCTTATTTCTTTTTAATTTTGTTATTCTCTAGCCAAAATCCAGCTCAATATAAAAATTGAGGAACCGAACACCAGGTTTCCCCATTGAATTAATTAGCCCGAATACTTCATAAATTCGCGTGATGATCACGCAGGATTTTGATTAATAGGGAAGTTTTGAGAGGGAGGGGTGTAGTGATTTATACACCCGACCGAGCAAAATCTCTCTTATTAATCAATAAGACAAGTGAGGGCACGTGCCAATTTATGAAATATTTGGGTTAGCTGGCTTTATTCGAACAGGAAGAACACAATTTTTAGAATGACTCAGAGAGATGCTTAGCAGTATTTCAAAAGCCCATCCTATTCATTTTTATATGAGGTACATGATGAACAAACTAATTTTATCGCTATCCTTATTTCTTCTATCTTTTCTTTTTATAAGCTGCTCAGGACAAGAAGGGACTGCAGAGCAAATGGGCAAAAAAATAGATGAATCTATAGATAGCAGTAAAAAAGCCATTGATGAAGTTATTGAAAAGGCCGCTAAAAAAATTGAAGAAGTTGGTGATACTTCTCAAGGCCCCGCTGAGCAGATGGGTGAGAAAATAGACGAAACTGTAGAAAGCTTGAAAGATGCTATGAGCAAAACTTTCGAGGATGCCCCAGAAAAAATTGAAGAAGCTAGCGATACATTAAAGGAAAAAGCAGACGCTGTTGACAGCGGTTATTAATAAGCAGCGCTCTTTCAATGATTAAGATCGGAGAGACTTAATGTTTGCTCCTAATTTTCTGATCGGCACTTGAAGCAGAGCAACAGCTCAAGCCAATCCAGCTTTATTGCATGATGATGCTAAGGAATAACAAATGGGCAGGCAATCATATATATGCATGCAATTTTTATTCCTTAGTCCCTGGACATCGAAAAACAGTCATGTAGATCTGGTTGCCATGCCAAGAGATAATAGCATCCAATTTAACCCAGACAAAACGCTTACAGAGAGTCGTAGCGGCATAAACGGCTACTATGCCGCGGATATTTTCTTGTAAATAGAAAATATAATGATGGTATTGGCTTTAGCAGCTGTCTACCAGACTCATCTCGAGCTTATCTGCGCTTACGCCGGATCAATCCATTTTCTTCTGCTGCCCGCAATGCTTCATATCTGCAATGCGCATCCATAAATGCAAGCACCCGTTGAAACTCAGTTCGAATGGTTGCAGGAGAGCGGCATAGATGTGCTGCGAGAACTTTGGTATTTGTTGTTTTTTTTTCAAGGCAAGCCTCTAACAATCTATATAGCGCTGGCGTAAGTCGTTTTTCGTGACTATGAGCGTTATCACTTATATTTACAATCATAATCAATCCTTTCTAAGAAAGCTGGAATCAGCCGCTCTTGAAAGCGGAATTTCCAAGTAGCTCATACAAAAACAAATAATCCATTAAGAACCATAAAAATACGAAGCAGAAATCATTGGAATCAATAAGGGCCAACCTCTCTTGACCCTTGCTGATCTCATGGTTATTATTTTCTATCTTTATCACAATAACAATACGTGCAAACACCTAGTAGACCGTTCCAGCATAACGGTTACAAAAAACGCCGTTCGGCCTGAGCCTGTCGAGGGCCGATGTCAGTTGCTTAGCGGTTCGACAAGCTCACCGCGAACGGTAATGGTTTTACTGAAACGATCCACTAGAAGCCCAGTGTGTTCTTGCCAGCCTCCAAGCAAACGATCCAGATAACAATAGCGCTATTCGTTTTGGCTTTTTTTCATTTATAAAACCGTTGCGCCAATGGTTCATAGCGCACGGAACATGCACATGTGCTGCTTCAGAAAAGATCCGGGAGAGATATGTTGCTTGCTCCAGGATTGCCTTCCTCTTTGTTTTTGCGATTGCTGATGTGCCTGCTCTCTATACAACGGTAACCAGAAGCAAACTTACTCCCGCTGGTAAAGCGATGAATATCATCCATCTCCAGCATAATGGTCAGTTCAAGTATTCCTCCGATACCTCGGATTGTTTTCAGTATTTCAAAAGCTTTGGTTAAGTTTATCGTTCGGTGAACGAATTGTTCTCCAGCGCCTTGATTTCGCGTTGAATAATATGATAGACCGCTAACCCCGCCTGAACGGCTTGCAGCGTGTAGTCACCTCCTAATGGTAATGAAATCTACGACATCAAGGATTCAGGTAGAATTAGTTACTTAACTCACGTGTCGCTGGATCTGCGCCGAAAGATTGAAAAATTAGCAGCATAAATCAAGCCATGCTAATAATTTTTAAAGAGGAAGATTCTAAATACACTTTAAATATAGTGTATTTATTACTGCTCTTAGTGCGCTTTGATCAGTTGTAGCAGTGAGGCTCCTGTGTACCCAGCGCGATCAATTATTCACCTTCAGGAATGGAAAAAGTGCTGCCAACCTTCAGCGCCGAAGCTGAGCGGCAAGCATTGATTGATAGATGTAATTCTGGGGGAAAAAATAAGGCACGCGAATAGAAACTCAAACCTAGCTCCAGTTATGACTTCAGAATCAGCACTCGACTACGCTCTTGAAATTTATGGTTTTTATTCTCTCAGGCGCTTTTGATATATCCAAGCAAGCTCTCCCTTTATGGTCTTAAAAAATAATTATAAAATCTCCGAATATCTATCGTGTTCAAATATAAGAAACGATAAGGTTGTGATATTAACCCAAAAATTCAGAGTTAGCGTGTTACTCAACCACCTCGCCGCCCAATGCATCAATTAAATCAGGCAATAACTGCTTCAATTGTTCGGTCATGAGAAAGAAATTGCTATCAAACTGCTCTTCAGCGGATTCTGCGGGTTCTTTCTCGATATCCAGCAGGGTGAGCCGCTTTATTTGCAGGTTTTCGTCCAGCATAAAAGAAAGGTTATTTTCCCAGACCATCGCCAGTTTAGTCACTTCCTTACCCGCCCTGACATGCCGGGTGATTTCATCCGAGTCAAGTGGTTGCCGCTGATAACTTACCGAGACTTTTTTATCTTCTCTGCTGCGGAAAACGCTGTCGCTGTCGATGGCGAACGCAGCGGACAGCTCATCCCCTGATAGCCATCTAGTCATGGCCGATGTGGGGGTTATCGTGGTCTTGATGCGCTTGAGCGCAATCGTGGGAATCGTTTTCAGGAAAGTCTCTGCAAAGGTATCAGCTTTGGCGACATTCGCGCTATCGATGATAAACCAACCGTCAACCGGATCGATCCAGGCATGGCTTTTCTGCCGGATGACAAAGGCGCGTGGCAGCAGTTCGTATAAAGCGGCTTCCTTGATTTCTTTCATCTGTTTACGGCCAACCGGATAGCCCTGCTGCACTTCCATTTCCTCGGCACGCGCTTTGGCACGCTGATTAACGACGGAGGCAGGCAGCAATTTTTTCTCTGACCCCAGGGCGATGAGCATCTGCTGGCCGCGCGCGCAAACCAGATGTTCTTCTTCCATGCCGGGCGGAACCCAGCCATGGCTTTGCATTTCCATACTCAAACAGGCTTCCAGGGTGCGTCTTGCTAACAACTCTTCAAGCTCTCCATGCGTGAGCTTCCAGTCGGTGATACGATAAATTTGTAAATTCTTAAACCACATAATGTATTTATTTCAGAAATCGTTTTATTGGGATGTGTCAAAAGGCTAAGAATTGTACATGCGATTGCTGTTTTTTGATCAACCGATGGTATGCCGAGTTATAACGTTCAGGAAGATTTGAATAAGTGACTGCTGTGGCATATTTTCGTTGCACGCTGCTGCTCCTTTAAGCTACACCCGCTTTGCCACATTGACATCAATCTTCAGAACTTAAGAAGCAACAAATTCGCCCTGAATTGAATGATAGCAAGTTGGCGAACATTGGAAATCTTTTCTGTACATATATATGGATTAATCGCACTCACATTTCTCCTCTCTTGGCTTGATTCTGGCGTGATGGAGCTACCACATCAGAAAGTCTGTGAATATCCTGGCTTGCTTGGGTGCATCGAAATTTCATTGATTAACAACTGACGTGCTTTACCTTGAACAATCAATTTTTTTTATTGTCTCAACCAGCATTTAATGCATGGAAAGTAAAAAATATCTTATGCTACAACTTCATGATTTCAAGTAACCATTTTAAGAATAAACTATTTTTTCTTTCATTAAAAAAAATGCTTGATTCCACAAAAATGCGGCCTATAATTCGTACCCTTTAATAATTTTATTAGCTTCATTAGCATTAAGAAATAAGGAGGTCATCATGATAAGCAAAGCGAATTCTTTTGCACAAACTGATTTGGTTCATATTCATATCCCAGAAACGTAGCGACCTGTAAGAGGAATTAATAATGAAAATTCGTACCGCCACCGTGCAAAAGAGAACTGAAAGTGACGTTATCTTTGATACCCACCCTGAGATTAGTCTGGATCTCTCTCTCGTTGAAGAAACCCTAAAAAAGGGTTATAGCAGACCTTTCTTGCTAGTCGACCGCGATATTATCCGTAACAAAATTCGCCGTTTCAAAGCTGCCATGCCACGCGTTCATCCGCATTACGCAGCAAAAGCAAATCCGGATTCGCGCGTATTAAAAACATTGATAGAAGAAGGCTCAGGTTTTGAAATTGCGTCCATCGCCGAATTGGATCTATTGCTTAGTTTAGGTGTTCCCGCAGCGGAAATCTACTATAGTAACCCAATGAAATCTCGTGCCTACCTGGAGTACGCCGCGGCCAAAGGCGTAGAATGGTACGTATTGGATAGTATTGAAGAGCTCCGTAAAATCGTCAGCGTCAAGCCAGATGCAAAATTATACTTGCGCATCGATACGCCCAACATCGGTAGTGACTGGCCACTTGCAGGTAAATTTGGCACACACCTTGCTGATATCAATGAAATTATTAACGAAGCCGCCTCTCTGGGCGCCGATCTTGCTGGCGTGACCTTTCATGTGGGCTCCCAATGCCGTAATCCGCAAAACTGGCGAGTCGGTATCGAGCGTGCCAAAAACGTTTTCGCTGACATGAGGCAGGCCGGATTAAGACCTCGATTGCTCAACATCGGTGGTGGCTATCCGGTACGCCATGTTAAACCCATCCCTTCCATTGAAGTAATTGCAGATGTCATCAATACTGCAATTGCTGATCTCCCGGAAGAAATTCGCATCATGGCTGAGCCGGGTCGATTTCTGGTATCGGATTCAGCATGTTTTGTTTGCAGGGTAGTAGGCACTGCCACCCGCAATGGAAAACGCTGGATGTACTGGGATGCCGGCATATTTGGCGGTATTATTGAAGTAAGCGAAGGGCTACGCTATGAGATTTTGACTAACCGCAAGGGGAGCAATATCCCATGGTCCATTGCTGGCCCAACCTGTGATTCTGTTGATGTGCTCATGCATGACGAGCTGTTGCCTGAAGATATTCAGGAAGGCGATTTCATCTTTATTCCCAATGCAGGCGCCTATACCACTGCCTACGCCAGTAATTTCAATGGCTTTCCTTTACCCGATGTAATCGTACTGTAACTTGAACATCCTCATTGGCCAATGATTGATCCGGCACGGTAAGTTATGCATTCATTCTAGCCAAACTTGTTGGAATCGGTATATTTTTCGACAAGTTTGGCGTGCACCCACCCACGATATCAATCAATCAAATACGCTGATGCGCATTTATGCAAATATCAACGTATTCGACTAAGAAACAGACCATCTACTGCAATGACTTACTTATTGCAACAGCCTTAGCCTGCTAAAATAGGTTGCTTGATTAATAATCCGTCAATTTCATGGCTCCAGAAAATCATACCCCCATGATGCAGCAATACTTGCGCATCAAGGCACAGCATGCTGACAAGCTACTGTTTTATCGCATGGGAGATTTCTATGAGTTATTCTTTGAGGATGCCGAGAAAGCAGCCAAGTTGCTCGATATCACACTGACCCAGCGTGGGACCTCGGCAGGTGAGCCTATCAAAATGGCCGGTGTGCCCTATCATGCTGCAGATCAATATCTGGCGAAACTCGTCAAATTAGGCGAATCAGTTGCCATTTGCGAGCAAGTCGGTGATCCCGCCACTGCCAAGGGACCCGTAGAACGCAAAGTAATCCGTATTATCACACCGGGTACACTGACCGATGCCGCTTTGCTGGAAGACAAACGCGACTGTATCGTACTGGCGCTGTCATTGCACAAATCGACGTTAGGGTTAGCATGGCTTAATCTGGCCGCTGGCCAGTTGCGTATGCTGGAAACTTCCCCGGATAATCTGACGAGCGAACTAGAGCGCCTTCAGCCTGCTGAGATTCTTTTGCCTGAGTCACTGGATATATCTTTAGTAGTTACTAAATCAAGTCCCTCCAAACAACTACCAGCCTGGCAGTTCGATTACAGCAGCGCAATCCGTAATCTTACCAAACTATTTGGCACCCATGATCTCTCCGCTTTTGGCTGCGATGGTTTGCACGCGTCGCTGCAAGCTACCGGGGCGTTACTCGAATATGTCCGCCTCACGCAAGGGGCCGATATCACGCATATCAAGACATTACAGGTCGAACGCGATGGCGCCTACATTCGTATGGATGCCGCCACCCGTCGCAATCTGGAAATATCTGAAACATTGCGGGGGGAGACTTCACCCACATTAATGTCATTACTGGATACTTGTTCAACCGGTATGGGCAGCCGTTTGTTACGGCATTGGCTGCATCATCCACTACGGGATTACTCGATCCTCCAGCATCGTCTTGACAGCGTCTCCGGCCTGATGGAAGCCGCTGGGATGGCAACGCCTTACGTGGGAATCAGGGAACATCTCAAGCGCATTGCCGATATTGAGCGCATCACTGCGCGCATTGCTCTCAAATCAGCCCGGCCGCGCGACCTCTCCAGCTTGCGTGGTAGTCTAGCTTACCTGCCTGAGATCGCTGCTATGGCAACCCATGTTCTCAGCGAGCACCTCACCCGACTGGCGCAAGCCATGATACCGGATAGCAGCCTGGTTGAACTATTGCACCAGGCAGTTCTCCCTGAACCAAGCGTGCTGCTACGCGAGGGAGGGGTCATCGCCGATGGCTATGATGCCGAGCTGGACGAATTACGTGCCTTACAAAATAACTGTGGCGAATTTTTGTTGCAACTGGAAGCACGCGAAAAAACACGTACGGGTATTCCTAATCTCAAGGTGGAATATAACCGGATTCACGGTTTTTATATCGAAATCACTCATGCATATAGTGACAAGATTCCATCCGATTATCGCAGAAGGCAAACCTTGAAAAATGCCGAACGCTATGTTACTCCAGAGCTACAGGTTTTTGAAAACAAGGCGCTAGCAGCCAGGGATCATGCGCTTGCTAGAGAAAAATTCTTATATGATGCCCTGCTGGAAAGACTCACTGCCTTTATTAGCCATTTACAGAATATGGCGCATAGCGTGGCAGAAATCGATGTGCTGAGTACATTTGCTGAGCGCGCTCAATCGCTTAACTATACTGCACCGGTCTTTACCGATGAAGCGGTCATAGAAATCAACACAGGCCGCCACCCTGTCGTGGAAAGTCAGGTGGATCATTATATTGCCAATGATGTGCAGCTTGGTTTATGTGCAACTGGCAGGCGACAACTACTCATCATCACGGGTCCCAATATGGGTGGGAAATCCACTTATATGCGGCAAACTGCTTTGATTGCATTGCTTGCACACTGCGGTAGTTTTGTACCTGCAAACAGTGTACGGGTTGGCCCGATCGATCAGATCTTTACTCGCATTGGCGCATCCGATGATCTGGCGGGCGGTCGCTCTACCTTTATGGTCGAAATGACCGAAATTGCCAATATCCTGCGCAATGCCACCGACCAGAGTCTGGTATTAGTCGATGAAATCGGAAGAGGAACATCTACCTTTGATGGTCTGGCGTTGGCTTTTGCCATTGCCCGCTATTTACTGACCAAAAACCAGAGCTATACGCTGTTTGCCACCCACTATTTCGAGTTGACCAGACTAGTAGAAGAATTCGAACAAGCTGCTAACGTTCATCTGGGAGCTGTCGAATACAAGCAACATATCGTTTTTTTGCATACGGTTAATGAAGGACCTGCTAGTCAGAGCTACGGTCTGCATGTGGCAGCACTGGCGGGCGTGCCCAGTCCAGTGATCAAGGCAGCCAGGAAAATCTTGACCAAGCTGGAGCAGGAAAATGTCAGCAAAAACCCCCAACTCGATTTATTCTCAGAGCAACCGGATACAATCAATCAGTTTCCTGAAACATTACATCCTATTTTTACACATTTAAGTAAACTTATACCTGATGAGCTAAGCCCCAGGGAAGCATTGGCGCATCTCTATACATTAAAATCAATGTTGGATAAGGGCTAACTCTTCCGAGAGGCTTCCGATCAGCGGTTGTGAAGAATTCGTGCGAGCGCTTCAAGCGCAAAGCAGACGGAGCGCAGAAAATTGCCTGCCCAGTAGATTCATTAGCAAAACCTCGTTTTAACGAAACTTCGTTTTTACAGCCTCTTAATGATCATGGTGACCATGTGGCCCATGCACATGACCATGCGAAAGCTCATCGGAGGTGGCCGAACGCACTTCCATTACGGTGCACTCAAATTGTAAAGCCATTCCTGCTAGCGGATGATTGCCATCAACGACCACGATATCTTCCGTTACATCAGTAACTGTATAAATCATCATATCTTCGGAATTCTCTTCTTCCCCCTCGACTCCACCCTCGAACTGCATACCTACTTCGACAGTGTCTGGAAAAGCGTTGCGTGGCTCTATGCGAATCAACTCACTATCATATTCTCCAAAAGTTTCTTCTGGCTCCATCGCTATGGATAGACGGTATCCTGCTTCCTTTCCTTGCAGTGCTGCCTCTACAATCGGAAACATCCCGCCATAACCACCGTGCAGATAACTTACTGGAGAAGTGGATTCTTCGACAATTTCACCCACTGAATTGGATAATTTATAATATTGAAGCGATACCACGGTATCCTTTTCTATAAGCATTTCTTTACCACCTATATTGATTCTCATTGATTAATGGAATACACAAATACAAAAAAGTTTTTTGTACACTCCCACGATTGGTCAGACTAAGCTGACCCTCCTAGAACCGCAACCGTAATGGTCACGACTCCCAGTATAAGATTAAGCCCAATTAATAGGCGAATTTGCCCTAACGCAGTACCTGCAGATGGCCATTCTTCTCTGGCAACATGATAGTTGAGTTTCTTGAATGCCGAGAAAAAAACATAAATAAAGATCAACATCATCAGAAGGCCTAACGCAAACATGAAATGAATATACAGATCTACGGCCGCAAATCCTCCCATTTGCATCACCATATAAAGACCGCTAGCCAGGATGAATCCCGCCGATAAAAATACCCATGGAAAAAACCGGCTAAATACGCCACTCCAGAGCTTTAATCGTATGGGTGGTTCAAGCAGCTGTGCAGCAATCGGGCGCAAAACCCAATAAGCAAAAAACATTCCCCCCACCCAAACAATCACCCCCAACAGATGTAGAAATAATGGTATTTTCATGTGAATCCTTATCTAGAAAAGTGTAATCAGGAATGGGTATGCTCTCCCATCAAAGCACTCACAGGAGCGAAGCTGCGTCGATGAATTTCAGAGATGCCATGTTGCCGTAATGCCGCCAAATGAGCTTTTGTAGGATAACCCTTATGCTGGTTTAGTCCGTAAACAGGAAAATGCTTGTGCAATCGCAACATCTCAGCATCACGCGCTGTCTTGGCCAGTATCGAAGCTGCCGAAATTTCAGGAACGAGACTGTCACCTTTTATGATCGTCTTCATAGGGCAATTCAGTCGTGGCGATTGATTGCCATCGACTAAAACAATTGAAGGAATCAGCGGTAATCCTTCAACGGCTCGCTTCATGGCGAGCAAGCTGGCTTGCAGAATATTCAAATGATCTATTTCGGCAACAGAAGCAGAAGCAATCGCCCATGCTTTCGCATGATGCTTGATGAGAGCGGCAAGGTAAGTACGTTTGCTCTCACTCAATTTTTTGGAATCAGCCAATCCTTCAATGTTGCAATCCGGGCCTAAAATGACACACGCCGCATAGACTGGCCCAGCAAGGGGCCCTCTTCCAGCTTCATCCACGCCACCAATCCAATCAGTTTCATGCATGTAGCTTACAGCCAGCTATCTATGAATGCAGAAAGACAAAAAATAAAGAAATCTACCAGCAACAAATGAGGCAGTTTCTATATATTTCTCACTGTGCACATTAATTGTGCCTCGGTCACAAGCTGATCACCTACCTCTGCACGTGCTGAATATTTCCAAACACCTTTGATCTGTCTGGTGATTTCCACTTTCAGCAAGAGTTGGTCGCCTGCCGTGACGGGTTTCTTAAAACGCACGCCATCAATCCCTACAAAATAATAAACTTGCGCATCATTCTTGGTGGGGTTCTCTGTTCTGATTGTAAGTAATGCCGCTGCCTGCGCCAAGGCTTCGACGATTAGGACACCCGGCATGACCGGGTGATGTGGAAAATGTCCAACAAAATAAGGTTCGTTGATCGATACATTTTTGAGTGCAATGATCCGTTCACCTGGTTCATAAGAAATAACTCGATCAACCAGAATGAAAGGATAACGATGAGGCAGATACTTTAAAATTTCATAAATGTCCATGGCATTCATTCTTGTCTCCCTTTAGCCTGGAAAGTGGGTTGATCATCTGCACAATAACCCAAAATAACACTGCCTAAAATTAGTATTAATGGAAAGCATCACATAAAATATGAATTACTTTTTGGTTACCTACTCCTGTCCTGCAAGTGCCCTGATAACCTGATTCGTGATATCGATACGCTGGCTGCGATAAACTGAATCCTGTAATTGCAAGATCAAATCATAGCTCTCATTTTCTGCTATGTTTTTAATAGTTTTGTTAACGCGTTCCAAAATCAAGCTATATTCTTCATTTTGACGCATACTTAAATCTTCCCGCATCTGTTGTTGTGCACGCTGGTATTGGCGACTAACGTTAGCAAGCTCACGCTCCTTGGTTCGCCTTTCTTCTATTGCTATGCTTTTATCATTCTTCTCTAATTGCTCCTGCAGGTCTTTGATTTCAGAAGCCATTTTTTTGATACGCTCATCATAAACCAGAAATTCTTTCTCTATTTTTCTTTGCGCCAGGATAGCAGGGGCTGATTCCCGCAAGATTCTCTCGGTATTCACAACTCCAATCTTGATTTCTTTTGCTAGGACACCGGAATACCCGCCAATAAGGAAAACCAGCGTAAACAGCGTGATCAACCATTGCAACCATAAAAGCTTGCAGTTCAATTGCTCCTCCTGATCAGCTGATCTGGATTTAAAATGTTTGCCCCAACTGGAACTGGAATCTTTGTATATCATCGCCTTTCTGATCATTTAATGGTTGAGCAACACTAAACCTCAGAGGACCCATTGGAGAAATCCATGTCACAGCAATCCCTGTAGAAAAACGCAAGAAGTTTAGATCCAGTTGTGACCAATCATTGAAGACATTCCCGCCATCAATAAAAGCTGCTAACCGCACGGTCTTTTCATCTTTCATAAAGGGGGCTGGAAACAATACTTCTGCACTGCCGACAACGCGCTTACTCGCCCCTACAATAGTTCCTCGTCTTCCTGGTATCGGATTACCATTCTCATCCAATACAGGGTCACGAGGCCCCAGTGAATTAATATTGTAGCCACGGACCGAATTAAAGCCTCCCGCAAAGAAATTTTTAAAGAAAGGCAGCGATTCACCCGAATAACCATCCCCAACGCCTACTTGTCCATTCAGCATCAAGGTGAATATTCTCGAAATAGGAAAAAACCATTTATGCTCATAGCTCGCCTTATAGTATTCCAGTTCAGCAAAAGGCAAACTAAATTCTCCAAATAATCGATGTGTCGTCCCAGAAGTTGTCCATATCGCGCTATCACGATTGTCACGCGCCCAACTAAGCGTGATAGGAAGATTATTGGTCGTGCTCCCAAATTGTTCTACAAAATCAAAAAAGCGCTGAGGACTGTTGGCTCTCAGATCAATTTTCGTATGTTCAGCGCCCAAGCCCAGAGAAACAATATCGTTTTCCGCTATCGGGATACCAAAACGTAACGTCGCACCGGCTGTATCTGTATTAAAAATTCCAACACTGGGTAGCGATCGAGTATTAATATCCCGTTTAAAAACATCAAGCCCAAGGCTGATTCCGTTAATCGTATAATAGGGATTGGTAAAAGATGCCGAGAATATCTTGTTGACACTACCAGTATTGACTGAGACGCTCAAAAAATTACCCGTGCCAAAAATGTTATTCTGGGAAACAGAGCCATTTAAAATAATACCTTCCAGATCTGAGTAGCCTGCCCCAAACATGATCGCACCTGTTGGCTTCTCGGTCACATTAACATTGATATCAACCTGATCAGGCGCATCTGCCACTGGGGGAGTTTCCACATTGACGCTCGTGAAAAAATCTAACCTGTCAACGCGCTGCTTGGAGCGATTAATTTGGCTGGTTGAATGCCAAGCACCTTCCATCTGGCGAAACTCCCGGCGAATGACTTCATCGCGGGTACGATCATTGCCACTGATATTGATACGTCTAACATAGACCCGGCGACCCGGATCGATATAAAAAGTAAAAGCGGTTTTCCTACTCTCCTTATCGAGCTCAGGTGAAGCGTTAACATTGGCAAATGCGTAACCCTCATCACCTAATCGATCAGTAATAAGTTTAATGGATTCTGTTAATCTTTCTCGAACGAATACACCACCTGGCTCGAGTTTAATCAGTTTGCGTAATTCTTCTTCTGGCACCAAGAAATTTCCAGCAAGCTTGATATCTGAAACCGTATATTGCGGTCCTTCGGTGATATTGATGGTAATGTAGATGTCCTTCATATCAGGCGTGATGGATACCTGGGTAGAATCGATATTGAACTCCAGATATCCACGGTCAAGATAGTAGGATCGCAACGTTTCTAGATCGGCAGATAATTTTTGTTTCGAATATTGATCATCTTTTGTGAACCAGGTCAGCAGTCCTGGGGTTCTCAGCACAAACAAGCCAACCAAATCACTATCACTAAAGGCTTCATTACCCACAATATTGATCTGTCGGATTCTGGTTGTTTTGCCTTCTTCAATATCGAAATTAATCCCTACACGATTACGTTCCAGCGGGGTTGTCGTCGTAGTAATCTTAACAGCATATTTGCCGCGACTGATATATTGTCGCTTTAGCTCTTGTTCAGCTTTCTCCAATAAAGAGCGACTAAAGATACGCGATTCGGCTAAACCTGCCTGTTTTAGACCTTCTTTCAACTTATCTTTTTCAAATTCCTTGGCACCGTTGATGTTAATCTGGGCAATGGCAGGACGCTCCTGTATTTCCACAATCAGTAATCCATCTTGGGCTTTTAGTCTTACATCCTGGAAGAAGCCAGTTTCATAAAGTGTTTTGATTGCGGCAGTGGCTTTAGCTTCATCTAGTACATCACCTACTTTTATAGGAAGATAGCTAAAGATTGTTCCCGCTTCGGTACGCTGTATCCCATCAACACGAATATCCTTTACAACGAATGGTTCAACTGCTTCACCAACGAGTGAATAGAATAAACAATAAAGTATGACAAGACACCTGAATTTCATGCTTAACCAGAAATAAGCCGATAAATATCATTGTATATAGCAATAACCATGAGGGTAAACAACATCGTCATACCAATCTGCTGGCCAATCGCCATGGCTCTTTCCGACAATGGAGAACCTCTGATAATTTCGACCACATAATACATTAAGTGCCCCCCATCCAGCACAGGGATAGGCAATAGATTCAGCACAGCAAGACTCACACTGATCAGCGCAAGGAATCCAAGATAAGCAATTATCCCCATTTGTGCTGATTGACCAGCGTAATCAGCGATCGTAATGGGGCCACTCATATTCTTCCACGAAACTTCGCCCACCACCATTTTCCCCAGCATCCGAAAAGTAAAAATGGTCATTTCCCAGGTTTTATCGAATGCTTTCAGCAATGCTGTTCCGGCAGGATAACTCACATTAACCAAGAATTTATCTATCGCTGCACGATCAATCTTGGGAGCAACGCCAATTTTCCCGATCTCTGTATTACCTTCAATCGCCTTATCCGGTGTGACAGAAATATCCATGGTCTTGCCATCACGCAAGATTTCCAGGATAAGCAATTGTCCCGGACTGGCGCGAATCTCTTTAACGAATTCTTCCCAGGACAAAATATCTTGATTGTTTACTGCAAGAATTTCATCCCCGGCAAGTAACCCTGCACGATGACCAGCTCCATCCGTAATTACCCGGCCTATAATGGGTGCCATGGTAGGTTGATAACTTACCAAACCAACTTTTTCCAGGAAATTTCCATCCAGATCATTGGCCTCCATGCTGCTTAAATTCAATTTCCGCCAGACAATTTCTCCGCGATCAGTAACTGTTTCCACTGTTACCTCAGGGTTACGGTCGACTGCATGGGTTAATAATATCCAACGCGCATCCTGCCATGTTGCAACAGATTCATTCTCAATCTTTACAATAGTTTCCCCTTCCTCAAAAGCTGAAAAGGCGGCGGGTGTCAATGGCTTTACTGGACCCAGTACTGGCTTTATGCCGCTAACTCCTGACATAAAAAGAAGCCAATAAAGCAAAATTGCCAACAAAAAGTTAGCGATCGGCCCCGCAGCAACAATTGCGAAACGCTTTGAGACAGGCTGGCGGTTAAATGCGCGCGCTAAATCCTGGGGCAAAACTTCTCCCTCATGCTCATCCAGCATCTTGACATATCCCCCGAGGGGAAGGGCTGCAATCACCCATTCGGTTTGATCTTTACCTAGACGCTTTTTAAACAGTGGCTGACCAAAGCCAATTGAAAAGCGCAAAACCTTTACACCACTCCAGCGAGCAACCAGATAGTGGCCAAACTCATGAAAGGTAATTAATACGCCTAGCGCGACAACAAAAGCAAGAATTGTAAAAAGTAGCGTCATATCAAATCAAACATGAGGGTAACAATAAATTCCGAAGCACTTAAAATGGGATCAAAACAGATAAAGAGATTGTTCTAGCATCAAGCCTGACACATCAACCATTCTCGTGCAACCTCTCGCGCCATCACATCCGCTGCAAGCACATCCTCTAATGTCGCAATCTCTTCCCGGCTGATTGTCTGCATAGCCTGCTCAATCATGGATGGAATTTCGGTAAATGCCATTTGACCTGTGAGAAATGATTCAACAGCCACTTCATTGGCAGCATTAAGCACTGCTGGCATATTACCTCCCGCAGACAATGCCTCATAGGCAAGTCTCAGGCAAGGAAAACGTGCAAAATCTGGCGCTTCAAAATTCAATTGTGCAATTTCAAATATATCCAACGATCTCACACCACTTTCCATTCTGTCAGGATAACTCAGTGCATGCGCAATTGGAGTGCGCATATCTGGATTACCCAACTGCGCGAGAACCGAGCCGTCAATATATTCAACCATGGAGTGAATGACGCTTTGTGGATGAATCACAACCTGAATTTTGTCTGGTGCAGCATCAAATAGCCAATGTGCTTCAATAACTTCCAAGCCTTTATTCATCATGGTTGCGGAGTCTACTGAAATCTTTCTTCCCATGACCCAGTTAGGATGTGCGCAGGCCTGCTCCGGTGTTACATGCTCTAAATCGGATAATGCCAGGCGTCGGAAAGGACCTCCTGATGCCGTTAGCAGGATACGGCGAACACCCGCGGAAGTGAAGTCTCCATTAAAATGCTTAGGCAACGATTGGTAGATAGCGTTATGCTCGCTATCGATTGGCAACAGGATAGCATGGCACTGTTTCACTATATCCATGAAGATACGACCGGCCATCACCAGCGTTTCTTTATTTGCCAATAAAACATTCTTGCCAGAGCGCGCTGCAGCAATCGTCGGGCGGATCCCAGCAGCACCCACAATTGCCGCCATGATAGTATCTACTTCAGGTAAAGAAGCCACCCTTTCCAATGATTCAACTCCCGCTGATACCTGCGTATCCATTCCAGCCGCTCTTATTCTTTTATCCAAACGCTCAGCACTGATCGCATCCAGCATCACTGCATAGGAGGGGCGGAAACGTTGACATTGAGCAAAAATTTTATCTACATTCTGATTAGCAGTAAGCGCAACAACGCGGAATCGGTCGGAATGACGCGCTACTACATCCAAGGTATTTTCACCAATACTTCCCGTAGATCCAAGTATGGTCAGGTGACGAGTTACTGTCATAGTTCTAATGAATAAAAAATGAGAAATACCAATACTGCAATTGGCAATGTTGAAGTAAGCGCATCTATTCGATCGAGTATACCACCATGGCCAGGCAAGATATGGCCACTGTCTTTTACACCAGCCTGTCGCTTCATCAGCGACTCAAATAAATCACCCATAATTCCCAATCCGACCAGTACAAGCGACAATACAACAAGCCCGATTACTACCATGCCACTCTCTATCACTTGTCCCCATATAAGCGCATAGCAAAAAACAGCTACTAAAGCCCCAGCCACACCCTCCCACGTTTTACCTGGACTGATTTCAGGAGCAAGTTTATGCTTACCAAACGAGCGCCCGACAAAATAGGCCGCACTGTCTGATACCCAGATCACGCCCATAAATCCAAGTAGCAACAAAGGATCAATAGCTCGTAATTGATATAAGGCCAAGCAGGTTGGCAAGAGTACTAACCAGCCCATCAGCATTAGCAAGCTTATGTTTTTAACCGGATACGATATCTTTAATAAAATCGGCGCAACTATTCCCCAGAATAAACAGGACATCACATAGATCCATATCATGCTTGTACTGTTTGGATTGCTAGCGACTGCCTCACTCAGCATTAGTAGCAGTTCTCCCCCAAGCAATGTCGTTAAAATTAAATAGAGTATAGTTTGATTGACTGTAAATCTTGCAAGCCTGCACCACTCGCGGGACGCAACAATAGTCAGCCCTAAAAGCAATGCTCCCCAAAATATCGCTGGCAAATAAAATAAAGCTGATATAAAAAAAGCTATCAGAATAATAGCAGTAAGAATCCGGGTTTTAAGCATGAGCGGGTCACATCCCGCTGAATTGAGAAATATAGAAACTAGAATTTTTTCTTGGCAGCAATTGTGGTCATTCCTTTTTCAACAGGCATATTTTGAAGTTGCTCACTGATTCGACCGAACCGGCGTTCTCGTTGCTGAAAAGATTTTATCGCTAAATCAAGTGCATTCGCATCAAAATCTGGCCAAAGCGTATCAGTAAAATATAATTCCGAGTATGCTAATTGCCATAGCAGAAAATTACTGACGCGGCATTCCCCACCAGTCCGAATAAATAAATCTGGATCAGGTGCATAACTCATCGCAAAATGCTTGGAAAGATCCGCTTCATTGAAATTTTCCAGCAAATTTGGTGAATGAATCATCATTTTCCGGACAGCCTGCATGATATCCCAACGCCCACCATAATTTGCTGCAACTGTAAATATCAATCGAGTATTATTAGCGGTCAGTTCTTCGCCCTGACGAATAAACTCTGCAGTTTTAGAATCAAATTTGGACAGATCACCTATAACCTTGAAGCGAATCCCATTTTCATTTAACTTGATAACCTCATGCTCAAGCGTGCTCACAAAAAGCTGCATCAGGAACGTGACTTCTTCCTCCGGCCTGCGCCAGTTTTCGCTACTAAAAGCAAACAGCGTGAGATATTCCACCCCCTGTTCAATACAGGCTTTAATGGCACCCCTGACAGCCTCTACACCTTGCCTGTGCCCAGCTATTCTTGGCAAAAAGCGTTTTTTTGCCCAACGCCCATTACCATCCATTATGATGGCGATATGCCTGGGAATTTTACCTTTTTCTGGAATTTCGCGAGTTGAGCTCGGACTTTGTGGCATATACCTACACAGCCATCAATTCGGCTTCTTTGGCTTGCAATAATTTATCAACTTCAGCAATGTACCGGTCAGTAAGCTTCTGAATCTCTTCCTGACCTCGTCGATCATCATCTTCAGAGATCTGTTTGTCTTTGAGCAATTCTTTCATTTGAGCATTTGCATCTCTACGAACATTACGTATGGCCACGCGAGCAGTTTCTGCTTCGTTCTTTACAATCTTGGCCAGTTCACGCCGTCTCTCTTCAGTCAGCGACGGCATAGGCACACGAACCATCTCACCGACCGTCATCGGATTTAATCCTAAATCAGAATCACGAATGGCCTTTTCAATAGCATTGGACATTTTCTTATCCCAAGGCACCACACCAATGGTGCGCGCATCGGGCAAACTAATGTTAGCAACTTGATTAATAGGTGTCGGAGTTCCATAGTAATCAACCATGATATGGTCCAATAGACCTGTATGAGGACGCCCACTTCGCACCTTGCTAAAATCAGTTTTAAGTGCTTCCAGACTCTTCTGCATTTTCTGCTCAGCAGATTTTTTAACGCCAGCGATCATAATTAATCATCCTATCTGAATCATCAAATACTCACCAGAGTTCCTTCGTCTTCCCCCATGAGTATCCTCATAAGCGCACCTGATTTAAAGATACTAAAAACATTGATTGGCAATTTCTGGTCGCGACAGAGTGTCAGGGCTGTAGCATCCATGACTTGCAGATTTTTAGCAATCGCTTCATCAAAGGATAAGCGTTGATAGCGCGTCGCATTGGAATTTATTTTAGGATCACTGGAATAAATACCATCCACCTTAGTTGCTTTGAGTACAATATCTGCATTCACCTCCATTCCACGCAAAGCAGCAGCCGTATCGGTAGTAAAAAAAGGATTACCTGTGCCCGCAGCGAATATCACTACTTTCCCTTCTCCAAGATACCGTATTGCCTTATTGCGTATATAGGATTCCACAACCTGATCAATTCGCAATGCAGATTGCACTCGTGATATTAAACCTTTTCGCCGCATCGCGTCCTGTAAGGCTAGAGCATTCATTATTGTAGCTAGCATGCCCATATAATCTGCAGTCACTCGATCCATTCCGTCACCGGCAGATTTCATGCCACGAAAAATATTTCCACCTCCTACAACAATTGCAACCTCAACACCAAGCTGGGATACCTTTGTTATCTCAACCACGATATGCTCCACCACATCGCGATTAATCCCATACTTATCATCGCCCATAAGGGCTTCACCGGAAAGTTTCAGCAGGATACGTTTATAAATAGATGGCATAAACAAGAAGAACTAATCTACTACTATGCTTTATTCTCTTTTACTTGACTTACCTGGGCCATTACTTCGGCCGCAAAATCGTCAGATCTTTTCTCTATTCCTTCACCAACCACGAAAAGCGTGAAACCATTAACCACAGCAGATTTAGCAGCAAGCAATTTTTCAACAGTCTGCTCTGGATCCTTGACAAAAGGTTGACCTAATAACGTCACCTCAGCCAGGTATTTGGTTATTCGGCCTTCTACCATTTTTTCAATAATATTGGCTGGCTTTCCACTTTCAGCAGCTTGCGCAGTAAAAATATGACGTTCATGCTCCAACAAGTCCGACGATATTTGATCGCTAGAAACACACAGCGGCTTACTTGCTGCAATATGCATGGCCAAATCTTTACCGAGCACTTCATCTCCGCCCGCGTAATCGATCATCACACCGATTTTTGATCCGTGCAGGTACATCGCAAGATAACCTTTTGCAGCGTAACAAACGCTTCGTCTTATACTGATATTTTCACCCAGTTTCATCACCAAAGCCTGACGGGATGCCTCAACAGCTTCTCCATTAGGTAGCACCATGGTTGCCAGCGCATCCGTATCAGTAACCTTTTTTGTTGCAATCAACTGGGCTAAACTTTTTGCGAAATTGACAAAATCGTCATTCTTAGCCACAAAATCAGTCTCGCAGTTGATTTCCACCAATGCGCCGCTCTTTTTGTCTGCCGAAATAAAAGCCCCAATAACACCTTCCGCTGCGATACGCCCAGCAGCCTTGCTCGCTTTAGCACCACTCCTAATTCGCAAAAGATCTTCCGCCGCTTTCATATCACCGCTCGTTTCTACCAAGGCTTTTTTACACTCCATCATACCCAAGCCCGTTAGCTCACGTAATTCCTTTACCATACTTGCGGTAATTTCCGCCATATTTGCTCCACGTACTAAAAACTACAATTATTGATTAATTAAAAATACAATGAGAAAGTTAAATAATGCTTTCTATTACTTTACATTTCTCTTTTTATCACAAAACTCGAAATTGAACTCCTTTCACATTTCAAATCTTGCCTTTCATGCCTAAACTACCTGCTTTCGGTATTTCCAGCGATATCCAATTAACTCTCAGCGCCAGAGTTACTCATTTCGATGATTTCCTGGATAGATTGATTGCGGCCTTCCAAAACGGCATCAGCGGCTGCACGCGCATAAAGGCGGATCGCTTGGCCTGAATCATCATTACCCGGAATAACATATTCCACGCCAGCAGGACTATGATTAGTATCGACGATGCCCACAACCGGAATACCCAGTTTGTTTGCCTCAGTGATTGTGCCTTTCTGATATCCCACATCAATAACAAACATGGCATCAGGAAGCCCTTTCATTTCCTTGATACCCCCTAGACTGTTATTGAGCTTATCGAGCTCACGTTGAAAATCGAGCGCCTCTTTTTTGACTAGCTTAGCAAGCAAACCATCCTGCACCATTGCCTCCATCTCTTGGAGACGTTTGATCGATTGTTTGATTGTTTTGAAATTGGTCAACATCCCCCCTAACCATCGCTGATTTACATAAGGGGAACCGCAGCGAGTTGACTCTTCACGTACGATGTCGCGTGCTTGGCGTTTTGTCCCTACAAACAAGATTGTGCCCCCATTTGCAGAAAGTCTGCTCAAATACTTCATCGCATCCTCGAACATTATCAATGTTTTCTCAAGATTGATAATGTGAATCTTGTTTCGCTGCCCAAAAATGTACGGAGCCATTTTGGGATTCCAGAAACGGGTCTGATGCCCAAAATGCACACCCGCCTCTAACATTTGACGCATATTTACTGACATAAATTTTCCTTTAGGGTTAAACCGCCACTCGTCTCCAGCTATTCCTGCTTACTAAGCACCCTACAATGACGAGTGTGTGTATTTATTAATATTAACTATATTGAATTACAACCTAATTTGAGATCTAATTGCGCTGGCGATTATAACACGCTCCAGCCTACTCTCAAGAAAAGCCTTTGCAACCCAAAGACATTGCTTATGCAGCAATCAATCATGAATCACAGAGCTACTATCAATCTGAGGAGCCGCAGATTTTTTGACTCAATCGATGAATGTCATTTAGTCTGACGTGCTTGTTATTAATCGTAATAATTCCTTCTTCTTGCAACCTGGATAATGAACGGCTAACCGTTTCAAGTTTAAGTCCCAGATAACTGCCGATTTCTTCTCGCGTCATTCTAAGAATAAAATTTGTTGATGAGTACCCTCGCTTGGCAAGGCGTCCCGACAGATTAAGCAAAAAAGCAGCCAATCGCTCTTCGGCTTTCCGACTACCCAATAGCATCATGATGTTATGATCTTGCACGATCTCACGACTCATCATTTTATGAAAATGGTGCATAAGCAAAGGAATACTTCGGCTAATCTCTTCAAGCTTCCCAAAAGGAACCTCACAAACCTCGCTATCTTCTAAAGCAACAGTATTACAGGTATGTTTCTCTGAGCTGATCGCATCCAACCCCAATAACTCCCCTGTCATATAGAAACCAGTAACCTGCTGGCGACCATCCGAATCAAGCACATAAGATTTAAAAAATCCATTCCGGACAGCATAAAGTGAACTAAAATCTAATCCGGCATGAAGCAAATGTTCTCCACGGCGAATTCTGAATTTATGATTAATTAAGTCGCCCAGGATCTCAGTCTCTCGCTCATCAAGACCCACTGGCAAACACAACTCTCGCAAACTGCACGTTGCACATTTTGATTCAGCTCTCGATACAACGTAACCTCTGGCTATTGCGTTTATTGCGTTATTAGACAAAGCAAATTCCTGGTTAAATGCGAATTGAGTCAACCTCAAATGACTGCTTCAATCAAAAAAGCCGCATAAGCAAATCATTCAGAAATTCTTATGCGGCATGGGGAACCACTCATAACGGCCAGCTGGAATCTTTGTCACAGAAAAAAATGACAGCCGGCAGTAATTTATTTAGTTGCGCTATTTTCTAATACATACTTTGCCAGATCTTCCACTGAATCCCCCATGAGATTAGGGAAAGCTGGCATAGCAAAACCTTTTCCATTTCTCACTCTATCAATAATAGCAGCCACGTTTGCCGTTTCAGGACTTAGCGCCATGACTTTACCATTTACAGGAGAATGGCATTTTGCACAAGCTTCCTGGAAAATAGTTTCAGGTGTTGCACCGGCCACAGGCATATATTTATCCCGTGAGCAACCACTCAATACGATCAGCGCACAGCCTAATAACAACAAAGGTAATTTTTTCTTCATTCTTCTCTCCTGTTAACTTCTTCTTAAATAATTAGATACTCTAATCTATAGTCTATCATATTGAGCACCCAAAATCGCCTGCCCCCCTGCAATTCAATTTCTCTTGTTTAAACAATAAACTATCTAAACCTCGGAAATGGCTTGGACACCAAATAGCGCATCAATCACCCTGATCATGTTTAGCTTCCTGCTCATTATGTTGACGGTTAACTTGCTGCTCCGGTAATCTTGCAAGCGACTGTAACCCAAGATGAAGCGCTGCTTTGGTAAGCATATGCGCGCTTACCGGAGCCGTGATAAAAAGAAACAACGTCACGAGCACCTCATGCAAGCTGATACTTCTTTCAAGATAACTAAAATATAATGCTGAAGCGATCAGCAAGCTACCTACCCCCAAAGTAGTTGCCTTGGTTGGGCCATGAATCCGGGTATAAAAATCCTTAAGTCGAACGAGTCCTAACGACCCAATAAACGTAAAGATTGCACCTGTCAGAATCAATAAAGAAATAAAAACTTCCAGCATCACTCACTCAATGATATCGCCACGCAACAAATATTTGCATGCAGCCACAGTACCTACGAACCCCATAACCGCAATAATCAAGGCCACCTCAAAATACAATCCACTGGAAAGATGGATTCCAAGCAATACTAACAAGGCAATCGTGTTGATATACAAGGTATCGAGTGCAAGAATCCGATCAGGCATACTTGGGCCACACAACAATCGCCAAAAACTCAATGCAACTGCTGCCGTAACCAGCATCAAGGCTATAAATACGGCAGCGCTCAACATTTCTCGAAAATCTCCTTCAACGGCTTCTCATAACGGGATTTGATGGTATTGGCGAGCTCTTCGGTATTGGTCACATCTAATGCATGCACGAGCAGATGACATCGATCATGGGAAAGGCGCGCTGATACCGTGCCAGGCGTCAGGGTAATCACATTAGCCAGAAAACTGATGGCCAGATCCGATTTGAGAATCAGCGGCATGGATATGAAAGCAGGTTGCAAGCGATCCGGACGTCCCAGAACAAGCCGTGCAACAGTGAAATTGGCCTGTATGATATCGATCAGTATGATGCCCACAAAGTGAAGCAGATGAAATGGTTTATAGATTCGCACCGCCTCCGGCCAGAACTGAGTCGTGAGCAGAGGAATCATCCAGCCAAGCAGCAATCCCAGGACAATCTGTCCCGGGTGGATACTATTAACCAGTAGCAGCCAAATCCCTGCTAATATCAATGCAAGAATTGGATGAGGAAAAAAGCGATGCATCAAGGTAATTCTCCAGTCATGAGCACAGCCTGAATATAATGAGATGTTTGCAGTAGCTGTTCAGCGGTAAAGTGCAGAAATTGTGTAACAGGTCCGCCCCCGATCACCAACACCACACATAAAGCGAGTAAGCCGACAATCGGCAACAGCTCTTTGTAAACAGGATGGACGGTAATCACACCTGTGGCCAATACTTTCGATGGCTGCGCTCGATAAAACAGCAGACTACCACTACGGGTCAGTGCAATCAAACCCAACAAGCTGGTTATCAATATGACACTCATAATCCAAGGGAGCGCCTCGTGCGCCAGCGAGGCATGCAAAATCAAGAATTTTCCAATGAAGCCGGATAGTGGCGGAAGTCCTGCCAGCAATACCGCCGTTACAAAAAAGAGCGCACCGATCAGGCGTGAATGAGGAATGATAGTACCCGGATCCAATCGATCATCCAGCTCAGCGCGACGAATGGCAATCGTATTAGCCAGCAAGAAGAATGCAGCTGTTGCAAAAGTAGAATGGGACAGATAAAAAAGACCGGCGGCAATTCCCTCATGAGTATTCAAACCAAATGCAGTCAACACTGTACCAATAGACACAATCACCAAATAAGCCACTTGCTGTCGCAAATGCGTACTGGCGACCACACCCGTCATTCCAACCACCAGGGTGATCAGTGCAAGCGGTAGTAGCCACCCTTCGATCAGATTGGCACCCAGCCCCGCTTCAGTACCAAAAATAAGGGTGTAGACACGCAAAATGCTGTAAGCGCCGACTTTGGTCATGATGGCGAACAGTGCTGCAATAGGCGCAGAGGTCTGGGCATAAGCTGAAGGCAGCCATAAATGCAATGGCACCAGCGCTGCTTTGAGCGCGAACACACCAAATAACAACAAGCCGGCTGCCCGCACCAAGGCGCTATCGCCAAGAGGCAGCAAGGCCAGCTTGACAGCCAAATCGGCCATATTGAGCGTACCCAGTGTGCCATAAAGGACTCCTACCGCAAATAAAAACAGCGTGGAACCAACCAGATTAATCACAACAAAATGCAAACCCGCTTTGGTGCGCAAGCGTCCGCCGCCATGCAGAAGTAAGCTGTAGGAAGCAATCAGCAGGATCTCAAAAAACACAAACAGATTAAACAAATCGCCCGTCAAAAATGCACCATTCAAGCCAAACAACTGCAGCTGAAAAAGCACATGAAAATGTCTGCCCGCTCGCTCAGTAACAGGGATGGCATAAAGTAACACAAACAGGGAAAGTAGCGCTGTAATAACCAGCATCCAGACAGCCAGACGATCTGCCACCAGAACGATGCCAAAAGGAGCCGGCCAGTTACCCAGTGCATAGACCAGAATGTCGCCACTGCTGACAATAGATAACAGCTTGAAAGCCAGAAAAATTTGAGCGATGATTGAAAAAATACTCAAACCACGTTCGAGTACAGTACTTCGTTGATTTAGCAGTAATAGTAAAATGCCTGCCAAGAGGGGCAACAGCACAGGCACGATGACAAGGTGCGCCATCATGGTTTGTGTATTCCATCTACATGATCGTTACCCAGCTCCTTGTATGTCTTGAGCGCAAGCACGACCACAAATGCAGTCATGGCAAAGCTAATCACGATGGCAGTCAGCACCAGCGCCTGAGGCAGTGGATCGGTATAGCCGGTCATTCCGTCGGCCATGATGGGTGGCGCGCCGATGACCAGCCTACCCATTGCGAGTAGAAACAGGTTAGCCGCATAAGATAAAAATGTCAGTCCCAACACCACGGGAAAAGTACGGCCGCGTAGCGAAAGATAAACACCGCAAGCAGTGAGTACGCCGATAATCAGAGAAATCAGTGCTTCCATTAACGTATTTTATGGTCACTTTTTACAAAATGGCTTTCACTGTGCACCATTCCCAGGTTAACCATGATAAGCAAGGTCACCCCTACAACCACCAAATAAACTCCCAGATCAAATGCCATCGCAGAGGCCAGTTCAAATTCACCCACCAGCGGCCAATCCAGATGGCCAAACGCAGAAGTTAAAAACGGATAGCCAAACAGCCAGCTCGCTACGCCTGTCATCGCCGCAAGCAGCAAGCCTATAGCAATAACAATATGCATATTGATCGGAAGGCGCGTTTGCGTCCAGCCAATACCATTAGCCAGATACTGAGTGATAAGTGCGACCGCCGTAATGAGTCCCGCGATAAACCCGCCACCCGGTAGGTTATGTCCACGTAGCAGAATGAAAACAGCAACCAACAGCGCCAGCGGCAACAGCACGCGGGTCAGTGACGCCATGATCAGGGGATGTTTATCTTCATCCCACGGACGCTTTAAACTATCATGGCTCGGGCCTTTCAGCTGAAGATGCTCAAGCATGGCATAAATACCTAATCCAGCCAAGGCCATAACAGTAATTTCACCCAGCGTATCGTATCCGCGAAAATCCACCAAGATTACATTGACCACATTGCGCCCCCCACCCTCCGGCACGCTATGCGTTATGAAATAATCTGCAATCGTCTCATAAGGGCGAGTCAATACCGCCCAGACCAACGATGCGACTCCACCGCCAGCCAGCACTGCCAACAGCAAATCACGACTCCGCCGAAATGGTTTTGATTCGACTGGCGTATATTGCGGTAAGAAATACAGCGCCAACAACATCAGCATAATAGTAACAACCTCCACCGAAAGTTGTGTCAGCGCCAGGTCAGGGGCTGAAAATTTAGCAAATATCAAGGCCACACCCAGTCCAACAGTCCCGATCATAATCAAGGAAACGAAGCGTTGCTGATGAAGCAGGACAGTACTCATCGCTGCAGCCATCATGATCAGTGCTATGATGAGGCTCACGCCATCGATAGTCAGCAGCTCCCGATCACCCGTCAGCACGGCTGCCTCCCCCGTCAGGAAATTCGCTGCACCGAGTAACACAGCAAACAAGATAAAGACGAACACCATTCTTTGTAAAGAATCAATATGAAGCAAGCGGGTAAAAAACTGGCAGACAAGAAACAATCCTTCCAGCAAGCGATGATAAACAGCTCTCATTTCAGGCCAGTCTCCCGCATGAGTACGCAGAGACAAAAAAGTGCTAAATCCAAAATAAACCAGAACGCCACCCAGCATGGCGATAACGCTCATCCAGAATGCAGGGCTAAATCCATGCCAAATCGCCAGATCATGCTCAGGCACTGGTTCATGCAATACACTAGCGGCTGCAATAGTCAGAATCGGCTCGACGGTCAGAGCAGGAAGCATACCCACCACTAAACACAAGACCACCAGGATCTCCACCGGAATTTTCATCCAACGAGGTGGTTCATGCGGTTTTTTTGGCAGATCGACCGGCGGACCATCAAAAAAGACGTTATGAATGAAACGCAACGAATAAGCCACGGCGAAGATACCCGCCAAGGTTGCACCAGCCGGCATCAGCCATCCCCACGACTGATCAATGGCATGCAAGGTTTCCGCAAAAAACATCTCCTTGGATAAAAAACCATTCAACAGGGGCACGCCCGCCATGGCCGCGGCAGCAACGATAGTCAGTAATGCGGTATGTGGCATGAATCTCCACAGTCCTCTGAGCCTTCGCATATCCCGGGTGCCCGTTTCGTGATCGATGATGCCAGTCGCCATAAACAAGGATGCCTTGAAAATAGCATGATTAATGATATGAAAAACAGCAGCTACCGCAGCCATCGGCGTGCCGATACCAAACAGCAAGGTAATCAGTCCCAGATGACTGATCGTGGAGTAGGCCAGCAACCCTTTGAGATCGTGCTTCCACAGCGCAATGTAAGCGCCGACAAGCAACGTAATGAGCCCTGTTACACTGACTAACCAAAACCATTCCACCGTACCAGACAGCGCCGGGAATAACCGCGCCAGTAAAAATACCCCCGCCTTGACCATGGTTGCAGAATGTAAATAAGCCGATACCGGTGTAGGGGCAGCCATGGCATTGGGCAACCAGAAATGAAAAGGGAATTGTGCGGATTTGGTAAAAGCACCCAGCAGAATCAATATCAGCATCGGCTGATAAAACGGGTGGGCACGAATGATGTCACCCGATTCCAGAATCACGGACAACTCATAACTGCCAGTTATTTCACCGAGTAATAAACATCCGCCAAGCAATGCCAGCCCTCCCGCACCTGTGATCGTCAACGCCAGGCGCGCGCCGCTGCGTGATTCGTGGCGATGCTGCCAGTAACTGATCAGCAAAAAGGAAGAAAGACTGGTCAATTCCCAAAAAATCAGCAGCTGAATGATATTCTCGGAGAGCACGATCCCCAACATGGCGCCCATGAACAGCAGCAAATAAGCATAAAAGCGCCCCATATCATCCTGTGCAGACAGATAGTAGCGCGCGTACAGAATGATGAGTAAGCCAATTCCCAATATCAGTAAGGCAAACAAAAGACCCAGACCATCCAGCCGAAAAGCCAGATCAAGACCTGCCGTGGGAATCCAGCTCAAACGCTGAATGAGCACTTGTCCTGCAAAGACATCGATTAAGCCAGGGATTAGCAAAATGATGGCAAACAGCGCAACAGCGCCTGCCATCCAGGCAGCATGCAACCGCCCAAACCTGGAAATGGCTGCAGCAAAAGGAGCGCCAATGAATGGCATTAGAACAATGAACAGCAAATTCATGAAATAACTACTTTCTTTTTGTGTAATGAAGCGCAGGAAATCACTTCATTCATTTTAGGTTTAGCACATCTCCCTGGCTTCAATTTGTTTTGGGAAGGATGTCGATATCCCTGACTGGCACGCGCCAGATAAATACCGTCAGCACGATAGCCAATAAGGCTAGCATGAGTTTAAGATAAGATGATGACACGAGCAGAATGGAACTGCCAAATGACAAGGCCATCACCAGATACACCCAGCGCTTGACCCGACGGGGTATGCTGCGATGCACACACCACTCGTAAATGATGGGACCTGTAACACGGTTACTTAACAAAAAATCGTGAAAACGCTCCGAGCTACGTGCAAAACATGCTGCCGCCAGCAAGATAAACGGTGTAGTGGGTAGGATAGGCAAGAAAATACCCAATATTCCCATCAGCAATGCCGTGATGCCGGCCCCTAAATAAAGCCAGCGCATAAAAAGTGAATCATGCAGGCGCAAGATGTGCACACCCTCCTCGCCCTGATTCGTTTGTTCATTTAATTGCATCGGCAAAAAATTAAATTACTAAAATCTCAAAAAATAAAATGCTCTTAACCCGAATATTTCATAAATTCGGGTTAATCAATGCACACCATGCAATGAATCAAGTTATTGTACACTCACATGAATAGATAGAATTAATCTATGAAACCACATGGATCGCAATGACGAATCAAGCGTAGTGAGTATAATAGCCGGAGGTATTTATTGAAGGGTAATATATTTTTTTGATTTTTCTTTTGAGGTCATCATGTCTAAAACAAAAAATTCATTGGGTTTTGGCTTTTTTCTATTGAGCTTAACATTGTTACCGCTGAGTGCTTTTGCCTACAAAGAACATGCTACGCAGCCACACGCTGCAACATCCGAAGTGAGTGAGCTGCAAAAAATCGACGCCAAGGTCGGCACTGGTGAAGAAGCCGTGGTGGGTAAAACAGTTAAGGTACATTACACTGGCTGGCTTTATGATGCGGCAGCCCCTGATAAAAAAGGAACAAAGTTCGATAGCTCACATGATCGAAAGGAACCCTTTTCCTTCCTGCTTGGCTCGGGACGTGTCATCAAAGGCTGGGACCAAGGGGTACTGGGTATGAAAATTGGTGGGCAGCGCACGTTGATTATTCCCCCCAATATGGCTTATGGCGCACACGGTGCTGGCAATGTGATTCCACCTAATGCGGCATTGGTTTTTGATGTTGAACTGATCGGCTTGCAATAGCAACAGATTCAAGCGGGTAACGCAGGTATCAGCCTACTGAATGGACGCTGCTTACTTCGCGTTACCACCTCCTGCAAGCTACTTTTGAAGACGATTGTATGGAAACCGATTCAACTCCTTTAAAAGCTGCACATCGTTTCTCAACGGGCAAGCGCCTGGCTATTGGCTTCGGTGCCGTCATTTCGGTGGTGGCATTGTTTGGATTGCTGGGCTATTACTGGTTGCCCGGCTATGCAAAAGCCAAGCTCGAGACAATTCTATCCGAGAAGCTGAATCGGCCGGTCACTGTTCAATCCATCGATATTCAACCTTACACGCTGGAAATCACGGTACAAGGCTTTCGCGTAGGAGAAAAAGCGGCGGTCAATCCAGACAGCGCTCTATTTGCTTTCGATCGATTGTATGTCGATCTAAGCATCGAATCGATTACCCGCCTCGCGCCCATTGTAAGCGCGGTCACCTTAGCGGCACCCAGGCTGCACCTAGTACGTGAAGATAAGAATCGTTTCAATATTTCCGATCTGATTGAAAAATTTAAACAACCTGAGGATCAGGCTAATGATAAGCAAAGCAAGATGCTATTTTCAGTCAGCAACATTAGTATTGAGGGGGGTTCCTTTGAATTTGAGGATCAAGTCAAAAAAAGCCATCAGAGAATTGCTGAAATCGAGCTGAGAATTCCATTTATTGCCAATCTTGAAAGCGCAGACGTCAATTGGGTTGAACCTTATCTCAGTGCCAAAATCAATGATGCCCCTTTCGCACTCGATGGTAAGCTGCATCCGTTCTCTGATAAGCGAGAAGCCACGCTCTCACTCAAATTTAATGATATTGATCTCACCGAGATCGACGAGTATTCACCCATTCCGATCGGTATCCACCTGCTTTCCGGGAGCCTGGACAGTGATTTATCATTGACTTTTACGCAAATAACGGACGAAGCGCCCGGCATTGGTTTATCCGGGCATGCAACACTCAAGCAACTGGTCATTGAAAACAGGGCGGTTGAAACGCCGCACAAGGTGGAACTGAAACGAATTGATGTAACGCTAAACGAAGCTAATTTAACCGGCCCCAAACCGTCACAAGCCGCGATAATCTTGGCAGATACCGCGCTGACACGTCTCGGTGAAACCAAGCCTGTCATTCATTTGCCCAAACTGAGTATCGACACGATCAAGGTCGATCGGATTCAACGAAATATTGAGCTTAGCCCGGTGATACTGGATGGCGCAAGCGCCTCGATACGCCGGCAAACTGATGGACAGCTTGATTTAACTCGTCTATTCGCGCCCGTTTCGCTACCAGAAGATAGTATGCCTGAAGCGGGATCATCATCGCTACCCATATCAACACAAGCATCCGTATCTCCTGGACTCGTTACTCCTGGTAAAAAACCTGCCGATACAGCCCATTCTTCCAATAAGCCCAGGCAAATTGCATCGCTCTCGAAGCAAGCCGTTGTGCTGATCCCAGATCGTAAACCTGCTCATACCGCCCCCCCTTCCGCTGAACAGGGCAAAATAGCGGAAGAATCCACTCCATCGCTTGCCGCTGCAGAAACTGACGAAGCCTGGACAACACAAATCGATCAAGTGAAACTGACCGGTGCAGCCTTGCACTTTGAAGATCACACGTTAACAAAGATCGTCCCGATGAACATTGATTCATTGGATTTAGTGATCGACAATATTGATTTAAGTGGTATCAAACCACTGGATCTGATACTTCAGGCAAAAGTTAATCAGCGTGGCAGTATCGAAGCCAAAGGCTCTCTCGCATGGGCACCTTTAGCAACTAATCTCGCGATCGATCTCCAGCATGTCGATCTTGTGCCATTACAGGGCTGGGCGGGCGATCGATTAAATGCCCTACTCACACAAGGTGACATCTCTTTCCAGGGTCATCTCAAGGCCGATGGAAATCCGCTCAAGATAGCCCTAAATGGAAAAGGGCAGCTTACCAAATTCAATGTACTGGACAAGATCAAGGCCTCCGAGCTGCTTCGCTGGAAAAACATTGATTTCACTGGCATTCAGTTTATCAACGAACCACTGCGAGTGGATATTACCTCCATTGAACTCTCTGATTTTTATGCTCATGTAATTTTATTACCGAGCAAAGAACTCAACCTTCGCAACCTTGTGCGTCAGGAAGAAACTGCCCAGGCACCTGCACCAGCACCAGCACCGGTCTCTGCATCGACCGAATCTGTTAACAAGGCTGCACCTGTTGACGCCACCGCAAATGCGCCTTTGCCCGTTCGTATCGATAAAATTATCTTACGAAATGGTCATGTCAATTTTGCAGATCAATTCATCAAGCCGAACTATCGGGCTAATTTGACTGGGCTCAAAGGACAAATCGGACCGCTTCATCCGGGCAAATCTGGAAAAATAGATATCCGTGGCTCAGTCGATAAATCTGCTCCGTTGCAAATCTCTGGAACGATCGACCCATTCAGCGGGCAACTCTTTCTGGATATTGTGTCAGTTGTCAAAGGGATTGACATGCCGACTTTCAGTCCCTATGCAGGCAAATATATTGGCTATGTCATTGAAAAAGGGAAACTCTCGGTCGACGTTCACTATCATATTGAACAGGGTGAGCTGAAAGCCAAAAACAACATCTTTCTTGACCAATTCGTTCTGGGAGATAAAACAGACAGTCCCGAGGCCGCGTCATTACCCCTGGATCTTGCAATATCCCTGCTTAAGAATCGGCATGGTGAAATTGATATTCATCTGCCCGTTAGCGGATCGATCAACGACCCAGAGTTCAGTTTAAGCGGAATTATCTGGAAAGCATTCGTTAATTTGCTTACCAAAGCCATCACGGCACCGTTTTCCCTGCTGGGCTCGCTGCTCGGAGATGGAGAAGAATTGTCGGAGATCAGCTTTCCATCAGGCCATGCTACGCTTGAACCTGAAATGGAGAAACGCCTTCAAGCGCTCTCATCAGCCCTGATGGAACGCCCTGCGCTCAAACTCGAAATTACGGGTTTCGCGGATCCAGTCAACGATCATGAAGAACTCAAACGAGCATTACTCGATCGCAGAATAAAAGCTCAGAAACTTTCCGAAAGCGTGAAAAAAGGACAAGCCATTGGTTCACTAGAGGAAATCGAGCTGGATGAAAAAGAATATGCCCACTATCTCACGCGTGTCTATAAGGAAGCCAATTTTGAAAAACCCAAAAATATCATCGGATTGACTAAAAGCCTACCCATAGACGAAATGGAACAACTTATACTCGCTCACACCACGATCAGCGATGAGGAACTGCATGAGCTCGCCCAGCACAGAGCAAGCACCGTTCTCCATTGGTTAATTGAGCAAGGTAGCATTTCCAGCGAGCGCATATTCGTGCTGGGGACAAAAGTAGAATCAGCAAGCGCTGGCCAGCAACCTAACAGTCATGTGGTGTTTTCCATCCAGTAACATATTCCAGCAACATCTACCTCCTCAGCATACCCAGCCAAGAAACAGATCACCGCACTCCCCTATCCATTAAAACAATGTCAACCTTCGCTAATACCCTGATTCTTTGGCAAACTCAGCATGGCCGGCATGGGCTGCCCTGGCAGGGAACGTGCGATCCTTACGCCATCTGGATCGCGGAAATCATGCTGCAACAAACACAGGTGATGACGGTAATTCCCTATTACCAGCGTTTCCTGGAAGCTTTTCCGGATATCGAATGCCTCGCTAAAGCTTCTATTGACGCGGTACTCGCTTTATGGAGCGGCCTTGGCTATTACTCGCGTGGCCGCAATCTACATAAAGCAGCCTGCCAGATGGCGGAGTATCATCAGGGCAGGTTTCCACAGCATGCAGCGGAAATTCAGCGGCTCCCAGGCATAGGCCGCTCTACGGCTGCCGCCATCGCTGCTTTCGCGTATGGCGAACGTTGCGCGATACTGGATGGGAACGTCAAGCGCGTGTTGACTCGCTACTTTGGCATCATCGGCTATCCAGGAGAGAAAAAAACTGAAGCACTCTTGTGGCAGAAAGCGGAAGCGCTCCTTCCAGAAGAAAATGCTGCACAACATATGGCTACTTATACCCAAGCGCTGATGGATCTGGGTGCAACCGTGTGTACGCGTCATCAGCCCAGATGTTCGCGTTGTCCATTGCAGCCGGATTGCGTTGCTTTCAGAGAACATCGCGTAGCTAGCCTACCCACCCCCAAACCCAGAAAGCCATTACCCAGTAAGGAAACTACTTTTTTGATACTGATCGATCAAGACAAGATTTTGCTTGAAAAACGGCCAAGCCCAGGCATCTGGGGCGGACTATGGTGTCTGCCAGAAAGGCAGATGGATAACAGCAGCCAGATTTACTGCATGCAATTTCTTGGGATGGATGCAGCACTCTTCGCTGAGTTACCTCCCCTTGATCACACCTTTACCCACTTTAAACTGCGAATCTATACGCAATTACTGCAAATCATCAATCGGCCTCTCAGGAAAACGGATCATGAAATATGGATAACCATTGATGATGCATTGCAATTAGCCATCCCAGCGCCTGTTAGAAAAATTTTGCTGAAAACTGTCTTCCGGCAACAGCTTCTGGCGCATTAAACCTAGAAACCATGGTTGACTGCCTCACAATATCTCTAAGCGCATGTTTACAATAGAAATACTCTTAAATAACAGACTCATCCAATGGGTAAGCCCGCTACGAAATGGATCGCATGATTTTCTGCGCACCTCGCGACGTCACAACTTCCTGGAATGTATTTCGAATCATTGCACCTTGTACTTTCCCTCAGGCAGGATAAGCAGGCGCTTCGCCGTAAAGCAAAAGCTCGCAAAAAAACCACACCCCCCCATCTCGCCCAACTACAGTTTCTGTTTCTAGGTTAGAATAGCCGCCCTATGGATAACTGGCGAGAATGGCGAAAACAACAACGCGCTTATTTGATAGCGCGCCGAAAACAAATTACTGTTGCAGAGCGCTCCATCTGGAGTGAAGCGATTACTACCTCACTCACACAAGGCTTCCCCGTCCTGCAGCAACGCTGTGTGGGATTTTATTCACCCTACCAAGGCGAATACGATCCAGCACCGGTAATGGCGTATTTATCTGCTCGTGGAGCAACGTTGGCGTTACCTGAAGTGATTGGTCCGCATCAACCGTTAAAATTCCGCAAATGGTGGCCGCAGGCCCCTATGAGAAAAGATGCCTACGGCATCGCTATGCCTCACGATACCGAGCAAGTGGTCATCCACGCTGCAGTTATCCCAATGATAGGGTTTGATAATCAAGGTTACCGGTTAGGTTATGGCAGTGGTTTTTTTGATCGCACTCTGGCTGCAATCCATCCTCGGCCATTAACCATCGGTATTGCTTTTGAGTTGCTCCACCTACCGACCATTTATCCTCATGAACACGATATTGCGATGGATTATATCGTCACCGAGAAAACCGTCTATTGTTTAGCTGATCATGTGTTACAGCCGATTTCGCGGGAGATGTGCGCCATGGAAAATGCGCTGGAATAGCGTCAGCTCTGGTGAAAAACTTTACCTTAGCTTTCCTCGCCCCAACGTGGCATCAACGTATGAGCAACCCCCAGATGATCCAGAATACGTGCGACCACAAAATCGACGATATCCTGTATGCTCTGAGGATGATGATAAAACCCAGGATTCGCTGGCAGGATAATCGCACCACAGCGTGCAAGCCGTAACATATTTTCGAGATGAATCACAGAAAATGGCATTTCACGCGGCACTAAAATAAGCTTGCGATTTTCCTTGAGCATGACATCTGCTGCGCGCTCGATTAACTTCTGATTCAAGCCTGAAGCAACAGCCGACAATGTTCCCATCGTACAGGGGCAAATCACCATCGCATCAGCCGGGTTAGAGCCAGAGGCTACTGGCGCGAACCACTCTTCTCGCCCAAATACCTTGAGTAATCCTTTTTCTGCATTGAAGTAGTCATTGAAAAATGCCTCTGCTTCCTGCGCACGTGAAGGAAGCATCAATTTCATCTCCTGCTGGGCCACGATCTGCGCCACTTGCGAATACAACAAATAAACGCGAATACCCTGAGCCAGTAACATTTCTAACAGACGAATGCCATAAGGCATTCCGGAGGCCCCTGTAAAGGCAAGCGTGATCGTCCGCGCAGCACTCATCTCAAGATAAAAAAATAAACATAGAATCTCAAATATTATTCTGAGGCATGACCATTCATTTCCTGCTCATGACGCTTGATGAATTCCTGGGTGCTGTCAATTCCGCGTAACTGCAAAATATAATTCCTGACCGCAGCTTCTACCAATACTGCCAGATTTCGTCCTGCGGCAACGGGAATAATCACTTTGCGTATGGTTACACTCAAAATATTCTCATTGAGATTACTCAGGGGCAACCGTTCAAACGAACTGATATCCGAGCCACTAGATTTCTCTAAATGAACGATCAATTTCATGTTCTTGCGCCGACGAACCGCGGTTTCTCCAAAAATAGTACGGATATTCAACATGCCAAGCCCGCGCACCTCAAGATAATCACGTAATATCAGTGGACACGACCCCTCAAGTGTTTCTGGTCCGATACGGCGTAATTCGACGACATCGTCCGCCACCAACCCATGACCACGACTGATTAACTCCAACGCCAATTCGCTTTTACCCACCCCGCTTTCACCCGTTATCAGCACGCCCATTCCCAGAACATCCAATAACACGCCATGTTTGCTGATACTCGGCGCCAGTACTTTAGCCAGAAAGGAACGCAACACCCAGATTACTTCCAGACTTGAACAAGCTGAACAAAGTATCGGTGCTTGTTTGCTTATAGCGAATGATCTCAATGCATCAGAAACCAAGGCACCATCAGCCACGACCATACATGTTAAATCACTTTGAGCTAATTGCTGGAATTTCTTCTGCAGTGGCAAAGGATCAAGCTGATTGAGATAATCAATAGCAATACTACTCAGCACCTGTATCCAGTTGGGATGAATAAAATTGAGGAGGCCAATCATTCCTTGAGCGGATTTAGCCATGGCGTCATTATCAAGCTGTTTGCTGCCATACTCCTGCCCGCAATCCCAGGTCAGGCTTAATTTATCCTGACTACCCTCAAATAGCTGGGTAATGCTAATTTGAGACATTATGAGGCGTCCAGTCAGTGATAAGTTGATGGATCTCCTTTGCATCCTTGCTCAGAAGTAATTTTTCACGAAAACTTTTATCGCTAAACATTTGCGCCAGCTCGCTTAAAATTTGCAGATGTTTATCAGTCGCCTTCTCAGGTACAAGGAGAATACAAGCGATATTGACGGGCAAACCATCCGGAGCATCAAAGGGTATGGCTTCTTTTATTCTAACCAAAGCAGCCGCTGCTTCACGAAGCCCCTTGATCCTACCATGTGGAATCGCTACACCTTGGCCAAGGCCGGTAGAACCCAACCTTTCTCGCGCGAACAAGCTATCAAAAACCTGACTGCGTGCGACGTGTAACGTGTTCTCAAATAATAATCCAGCCTGCTCAAAGACACGCTTTTTACTGGCAACATCCAGATCGACGATCACATTTGATTCAGGTATTAACTGTGAAATAAGATTCATAAAAAGAAAATAAAAATTACCCTCGATAAACGTAACATAGTACATTTCGCCAGAAATTATCTTTTTGACATCGAAATAACAGCTGTATTTAGGCGGATTTGTATAAGATTGGGAAGATCAGCTTGTATTGGCAACATATCTTCAATCATCTCGATATGTCATCGTTCTTTTATTCCTGGACCTTAACCCTGTTCCAGGTCAGCAGGTGTTGATAAAGCAGGATAATCTCTGGCACTGCAATTTTCCATTAAGTTGATCGGGTGTTACTCAGGGTGATCAAATTCCTGATTTTTTAGTGCGTCATGATTACGACGCTCTATATTCTTTTCCTTATACTTAAGAAGCTGCCGGTCAAGCTTGTCCACAAGACTGTCGATCGAAGCATACATATCGACACCCTCTGCCTCGACAAAAATATCTTTGCCGCGGATATGCACATTGGCTTCAGCTTTTTGTTTATGTTTTTCTACTGACAAAATGACATTCACTTCAATCACATGATCAAAATGCCGGGCAATCTTGTCTATTTTAGAATTCACATAATCACGCATGGCTGGCGTGATTTCTACATGGTTTCCGGTAAGATTCAAATTCATGATATCTCCTTAATTTAAACAATTAAATATTTAACGCCAGGCAATACAAATCATTTCTGTGTAAGACCTCAAGACTTGAATTTTGATTATCATTTATCCATCGGCACGACAAGAATTGCATATACGACCTGATTAATTTGGGATCACTCTACTACTGGGTTGTACCTACTATCTAGCTATTACGGGCAAAATATCAAGAAAAAACATCATTCTTTAAAGAGGCTCTTTGCAAAATCCTGTGAGCAGCGATCATACCAGATACTGGAATAGTGCAGACGATAAACGACAGTAATCGGGTCTGGCAAAACGACAGCAACTTCACTCAATAACCTCTCTACCCGGAATCATTAGTGATGATTGGCTGAACTAACCCGAATATTTCATAAATTCGCGTGATGATCACGCAGGATTTTGATTAATAGGGAAGTTTTGAGAAGGAGGGGTGTAGTGACTCATACACCCGACTGAGCAAAATCTTTCTTATTAATCAAAAGGCAAGTGCGGGCACGCGCCAATTCATGAAATATTCGGGCTAACCCTATTCAGGGATTGCCCCAGAGAAAGAAGCCCCCCCCGTTAGCTCAATGGCAAGATAATAATCAGAATACAACTTCTTTAAACTGTGCGTTTGGCGTCAACACCTGTATTTTTTCGAGTTGTATCAACTCAACTTGCTGTGGCCCCTGTTCATTATCGATAACCAGGAATTCACGTTTTTCTGTGGTTGTTACAATATCTTTTGCCTTACCCTCAAAGACTTGCTGATCTTTTAAAATGAGTCTCACCTGATAGCCATACATGCAAGCCACTTCAATATAATCATGAAGTTCACATGCAATGAGTTGTTGCGTCATAATGTATCCAATCCTTTTAGAAAAAAGTGATTTTAACGCTATCAGTGAGAAATGGTAGCGCACTGCCATAAAGATAACGAAGATTGAATTTTTTGCTTCTTCTGCTACAGTACAGTTTACTATTTACTCAGGAGGCATTTATGACGACCCGGATGACCATCACAATTCTTACAACTTCATTGATGCTCAGTGGCTGTGCCACCATGACCGATACCCAACGTGGCACCACGCAAGGGGCAGCCGTTGGCGCAGGCACGGGAGCGGTGATTGGTGCACTCATAGGCGGTGGCAAAGGCGCTGCGATTGGCGCAGGTTCAGGCGCTGTATTGGGCGCAGGAGCAGGCTACCTATGGTCGCAAAGAATGGAAGAGCAAAGAAGGCAGATGGAAGCGGCAACAGCCGGTACCGGTGTACAAGTTTCACAAACAGCCGATAATCGCCTGATGCTCAATATCCCAAGTGATATCTCGTTCGATACGGGGCGCGCAGACATTAAGTCCAATCTCAGGCCCATTCTCGATAGCTTTGCGACCAGCCTGCTTAATAATCCCAGCACAACGGTAATGATTGTGGGGCACACTGATAATACCGGCAGTGATGCCATTAACAATCCTTTATCCGTCAATCGGGCCGCCAGTACACGCGATTACCTGGTCAGCCGCAACGTACCTATTCAGCGTATCCAGATCGATGGCCGTGGTTCGTCTCAACCTGTCGCACCTAACGATAACTCTTATAATCGAGCCAAGAATCGCCGGGTTGAAATCTTTGTCATGGAGCAGCAAGCATCATCACCTGCGCTACCTCAGCAGTGAGATATGGAACACCACGAACTTTAAAAAAGTATGACTGTTTATTGACAGACAGTCGTACCATTCAATGTAATGCGTGTAGAATTTTAACAAAATATTCTAACCATACTCATTTCCATTTTCAGAAAAATAATTCTAAAGAGTTTAGGAAGCTATGACAGATCCAACAAATCGTAAAGAAGGCTGGGAGAAGGAAATGCTGGAAAAGCTAGTATTTTCATCTTTACAGGAGCAGCGTCGCGCGCGTTATTGGGGCATTTTCTTTAAATCGCTCACTTTTATTTACCTTTACGTTTTACTTTTCTGGGGGTTAGGCTGGGTCGGAGATGAAACTATCGGAATCTCTGATAAACATACCGCGCTCGTCGATTTACGTGGCGAAATCAAGCCTGACAGCATGGGGAGCGCAGACAATGTTAATGCGGCTTTGCAAAAAGCCTTTAAAGACAAAAACACTGCGGGCGTTATCCTGCGAATCAACAGCCCGGGAGGCAGCCCGGTTCAAGCAGGCTATATCAATGACGAAATTCGCCGGTTACGGGCGGAATATCCGCAAATTCCACTTTATGCTGTTGTAGAGGACATTTGCGCTTCAGGAGGCTATTACGTTGCAGTGGCTGCCGACAAAATCTTCGTGGATAAAGCAAGCGTCGTTGGTTCAATCGGCGTCATACTGGATAGCTTTGGTTTTACAGGCACCCTCAAAAAGCTGGGTGTCGAGCGACGCCTACTCACCGCAGGAGAAAATAAAGGCTTCCTGGATCCTTTTCTACCTTCTGATCCCCAGCAACGAGAACATGCCAAACAAATGCTGACCGAAATTCATCAGCAATTCATCCAGGTGGTGCAAAATGGCAGAGGTGACCGCTTGAAGAATACACCGGAAATTTTCAGCGGATTGCTCTGGACCGGCGAAATGAGCATTGACCTTGGCCTTGTCGATGCGTTAGGCAACGCTGAATACGTTGCCCGAGAAATCATCAAGACTGAGCGCATGGTTGATTTTACTACCAAGGAAGGATTCGCTGAGCATTTTGCCAAGCGTTTCGGCAAAATGACCGCTAATCTGCTGACCGGAATGGAAAACTGGCAATTGCGATAGTGCTTGTCATCATTTCTCAAGTACCTCAGTCAGCATTCGAGCAACGCCCGGTTGCCACTGAGGAACATTTAATCCAAAGGTACGCCGGAATTTCTCAGTCTTCAAGCGAGAGTTAAGCGGGCGCTTTGCAGCTGTGGCAAAAGCACGACTGGCCACTGGCAGAATGGCATCTGATTGAACCTTGATTGCGCAAGCATGTTCTCTTGCAAAATCGAGTATAAAGCGGGCATAGCCATACCACGAGACCTCCCCGTCTGCGGCCAGGTGATAAAGTCCGGCTACCTCAGGTCGCTTCCATGCCATGAGAACTGCGTGGGCAGTAGCATCGGCAAGCAAATCAGCTCCCGTAGGAGCACCCATCTGATCATCGATGACTGTAAGTTGATCACGTTCCCGCGCCAGACGCAGCATGGTTTTAGCAAAATTGTTACCCCGCGCAGCATAAACCCAGCTCGTTCGGAAAATCAGATGTCGGCAGCCAGCGCTGCGAATAGCCTCTTCTCCCTGCAATTTGGTTTGGCCATAAACATTCAAAGGTGATGGCAAATCAGATTCGCTCCATGGCTGATCGCCGCTGCCATCAAACACATAATCCGTCGAGTAGTGGACCAGCCAGGCATTTATATGGCGCGCTTCCTGCGCTAAAACGGCCGGTGCTTCGACATTGATTCGATATGCGAGGCCTCGCTCAGCCTCAGCCTGATCAACTGCGGTATAGGCGGCAGCATTGATGATGACATCTGGCGCAACCGCTCGCACGGTCTGCGCAATCCCTGTCAGATTGGCCAAATCACCGCAATATTCCTGACTGGATCTATCCAGTGCCACCACTTCGCCAAGCGGCATCAAGCTGCGTTGCAGCTCCCAGCCGACCTGTCCATTCTTTCCGAATAACAGTATCTTCACTCGGCCTGTCCCTGATAGTGGGTTTCAATCCACTGCCGATACTCGCCGGACTGGACATTGGCAACCCAATCCTGATTATCCAAATACCATTGGACGGTTTTACGAATACCCGTTTCAAACGTTTCAACGGGCCTCCAGCCTAGCTCCCGTTCGATTTTACGCGCATCGATGGCATAGCGGCGGTCATGACCTGGACGATCCGCTACATATTTGATTAATTTATGGTAATCAGCAGGACGAAACTCCTTGAGCAAATTACAAATGGTATCCACAATCTCCATATTGGGTTTTTCATTCCAGCCTCCGATATTGTAAGTTTCTCCAGGAACGCCGACCTCCAGTGCTCGGCGAATGGCACTACAATGGTCCTTCACATAAAGCCAGTCACGGATTTGCTGACCATCTCCATATATCGGCAATGGCTTACCCGCCAATGCGTTCACGATCATTAATGGAATGAGTTTTTCCGGAAACTGAAACGCGCCATAGTTGTTGGAGCAATTCGTGATCAGGGTGGGCAGCCCATAGGTATGATGATAAGCACGTACCAGTTGGTCACTGGAGGCCTTACTGGCTGAATAAGGACTATTGGGCTGATAGCGGTGTGTTTCCGTAAAAGCAGGCGCATCTTTAGAAAGAGAACCATACACTTCATCCGTTGATACATGAAGAAAGCGGAAATCTTGTCGAGCCTTCCCTTCCTGCTCTTTCCAGTAACGGTAGACCGTTTCCAGTAACCGGAAGGTACCCACGATATTTGTCTGAATGAATTCCTCCGGCCCATGAATGGAACGATCAACATGACTTTCTGCTGCCAGATGGATGATCGCACGAGGCTGAAATCGCATCAGCAATGTGGCCATTTTCTGGTGATCGTTAATATCACCTTGCACAAAGATGTGCCGCGGATCTCTCTCTAATGAAACCAAATTCTGCAGATTGCCCGCGTAAGTCAATTTATCGAAATTAATGACGGGCTCATCCGATTGCGCCAGCCAGTCCAGTACGAAATTTGCCCCAATAAATCCTGCCCCACCTGTTACTAGAATCATATTTCTTTCCGAAAAGTTGTTTGAAAAGTCATTGTGATAGCTCAATTGAATTCATTAGGCCGCCATGTCAGCATTAGTCCCGATTCTCCCGGCATTGCCTGGAAAGCGCAGTCCACACCGATGCCAGGCACCCAGACGAGTTGTTCCCCGCTAAAAAGTAACGGCAGGGCTCTACGCTCCCAGGGTGGCAGCAAAGCCTCCTGCAGGATTTTTTTCAGGCTGCGGCGGGGTCGCTTGCAATCAGGCTGGAATCGTTCTCCACCCACGCGCAAACGCACGGTCACCGGCTTCTCAACCAGCTTATCCCGCTTGATTCCGGCGCCTTCCTGCTGAACGCATTCGATTGTTCCTCCCAGGGACTCAAGAACCCAGTGACGCTCCCCATGCCAGACAAGTGGCGCTGTTATCTCGGGTTGCGCATGTTTTGATTGCATCCTGACCAAGCCTTTAAAGCATCGTATCTCCATTTCTCCAAAAACAAGATGGAGTTTGGTATCGGCCGCCGCAGTGAATAATTGCCGCAAGATCTCTTCAAGTTTTACGGTACTGGGCTGGATGACATCGTGCTGCGAGCACACATAACGCAACAGATTCTTTGCACGAGGAAAGCTAAGCTTGCGCAGGCTCTCAATATGAAGATTGCCTGCTGTCATGGCGCGTTTGCTATCAATTTCAGCAAGCTCATCCAACAAGTGAGCCGCTTCACCCAAGTGATGGCTGGCACGCGAGATTGTCTCCCGATAGGCCGGAAATCGCTGCTCCAGTCGAGGGAAAATGGCATGTCGAAGAAAATTACGGTTGAACGTCGTGTCGTCATTACTCTCATCGTTCACCCAGCCAAGATAGTGTTGTCGTGCATACTGCATAATGGTTTCGCGAGATACCTCGAGCAGTGGCCGCAATAACCGGATCGCACCTGCTGAATCGAGCTTCCTGACAACCGGCATTCCTCCCAACCCCTTAACGCCGGCGCCGCGAAGAAGCTGCAATAGCACGGTTTCAACCTGATCATCCTGGTGGTGCGCCAGCACAATGTAATCCGCCTGAACGCACTCGAATACCTGATAACGCGCCTGCCTGGCAGCCGCTTCGAGACTCACCTGGGGCGCCTTCTTGACTTTCAGACGAAAAATCTGGATGGGAATACCCAGGGCGTTACATTGATCCTGACAGAAATCACTCCATTGGGCAGCATAAGCGCTAATGCCATGTTCAACATGCACTGCGGAAAGTCTGAAGGCCATCGATCTTGAAAGCGTATGGAGTAAATGCAGCAGTACCACTGAGTCGACCCCCCCGCTTAGCGCAACCACCAAATGATCTCTCCTGGTGACTTGCTCGCGCAGGATACTTTCAACATACTCAAGAATGGTGATCGAGCTTGATTTCCTTGAATTTGCCATACCCCATCAATCGATTGAAACGCTTCTCCAATAACGCCTCATGCGGGAGATCCTGAAGTTTTCGTAAGGAATCCTGCAAGGTGCTCCTGACTGAATGCATCATGGCGGGATAATCGCGATGGGCCCCGCCAATCGGCTCGCTGATAACAGCATCGATCAGCCCCATTTCTTTAAGGCGATCAGCGGTAATCCCCATGATTTCTGCCGCTTCGGAAGCTTTATCTGCACTCTTCCACAAAATGGAAGCGCAACCTTCCGGAGAAATCACCGAGTAAGTTGCATACTGTAGCATCATGACCGCATCCCCGACAGCAACAGCCAGCGCACCACCTGAGCCCCCTTCACCGATCACGATGCAAATGATCGGGACTTTCAGTTCAGCCATTACGTAGAGATTTTGCCCGATCGCCTCGGACTGCCCGCGTTCTTCCGCGTCGATCCCCGGATAGGCGCCCGGCGTATCGATAAACGTCACCAGCGGCACCGAAAATTTCTCCGCCAAGCGCATTAATCTGAGCGCCTTGCGATAACCTTCCGGTTTCGGCATACCGAAATTACGGTAAATTTTCTCTTTGGTATCGTGACCTTTCTGATGACCAATTACCATCACCGTCTTACCGTTAAACCGTGCCAATCCGCCGACAATCGCGTGATCATCGGCAAAATGGCGATCGCCATGCAGCTCTTCAAAATCAGTGAATAAATGCTGAATGTAATCGAGCGTAGAGGGGCGCTGCGGATGACGCGCCACCTGTGATATCTGCCAAGGCGTGAGCTTGGCATAGACGCTTTTGGTTAGCGACTGGCTTTTTGCCTGTAATTTAGCAATCTCAGCGGAAATATCCAGTGCTGAATTATCCTGAGTAAAGCGTAGTTGCTCGATCTTTTCTTCAAATTCCTCGATGCCCTTTTCAAAATCCAGAAAAATCGTTTTCATGAAAGTATGCATGTAACTCTAAAAGCAGGATGATACAGGATCTGAAGGTATTTCTGCAGGATTGGACAAGCCAGCATGACTCTTATTCAAACCTTCCTGAGGCCTTATGCCGCAAAAAAAGATTTTCTGTCAAACATCCGCCCACATGCGTAGCAAGTTATGGTAACAGGATACCAGCGCGACGATTTCCGGACTCTCCGGACCACGCGCGCGTAGCCCCTGAATGGACGCATCCAGTTGGAACAGTAACGCACGCTGGTTCGTATCACGCACCATGCTTTGCACCCAGAATACTGCGACATCCCGGCAGCCGCGACGAATGGGCTCCACTCGGTGCAAACTGCCTGAGGGATAAAGCACAAGATATCCGGCAGGGAGTTTGATCCGCTGGACTCCATAGGTATCCTCAATGATCAGCTCACCCCCTTCATATTCATCCGGATCCGACAGAAACAACGTGCCGGATACATCGGCACGCATGGTCTGAGACCCAAGCCGTATCGCATTGTCGGCATGCATGCCAAACCCCATGCCTGTTCCATAACGGTTGAATAGCGGTGCACAAATCATCCTGGGTAAAACTGCGGAAACAAACAGCGCATTGCGATGCAGCGCATCATGCACAATCCCTGTCAGCATTTGTGTCTCAGGTGCATGTGCCGCGAGTTGCAGGTTATTCTTTACCTGAGCGGCCAGTTCACCGGCCGTAGCCCGACCGTCACCAAACTGCGCTTTTGAATAAATCATCCGAATATGGGAAAGCTGTTCGGCGGTTAACATATTATCAATGACGAGGAGCATTTTTTCCTTTATTCATGAAATGATTCTTGGTTTATCAATACTCGTACGCCTAGCCCGAATATTTCATAAATTGACACGTGCCCTCACTTGTCTTTTGATTAATAAGAAAGATTTTGCTCAGTCGGGTGTATGAATCACTACACCTCTCCTTCTCAAAACTTTCCTATTAATCAAAATCCTGCGTGATCATCACGCGAATTTATGAAATATTCGGCCTAGAATCTTAGGCGGACGCTGATCTGCCCTGTTAATGGCACACCCGGCAATGCTGATCTGGCCTGGCCTGACTGATAGTACTTCTCGTCAAACAGATTAAACACGTTGCCCTGCAGGGTGAAATGTTTATGGATATACGACACGCTGGCATCAACCCGTGCATAACCAGGCAAAGTCACTTCATTAACGTTGTCCGCATAACGCGAGCTGGCAAAAAATACCCCGCCAGCAATTTCCCATTGCGGCGTGATGCGGTAACTCGTCCAAACGGTACCGCTATGATCGGGCACATTGATCGGTTTCTTGCCTTGCAGCGACTGGCTTATACCACTGATCGTACCCACTGCCATCGTATTGGATTTGATGATCTCCGCGTCCAGGTAGGCATAAACAGCGGACAGATTCCAGTTAGGCAGCAGCTCGCCAGCCAGGCCAAATTCGATACCGTCGGTGCGCTGCTCACCTGCCAGCACATTCAGCAGGGGGTCGTTAGGGTTGGTCGTGCGCGCATTGGTTTTTTCCAGTCGGAAAATTGCACCGGTCAGCGATAACCGGTTATTGAAAAAATCCAGCTTGGTGCCCATTTCAAAATTCTGATTCTGCTCAGGATCAATACCCGTTGTCGCAGCCGACAGATTGAACGTTTCGGCAGAAGGATTAAACGATTTTCCGTAGCTGAAATAATGTGACTGCCAACTCGCCGGCTGCCACACAATACCGGCACGCGGACTGAATTCATTGACCTTGTTGGAAAGTTCAGTATTCGTCAGCCTGTCCATCTGTTTGGCTTCCAGCACATCGTAGCGCGTTCCTCCAAGCAGCTTCAACTGGGGGGTAATCTCGAACTGATTGAGCACATAACCTGCAACGGTCTGTAAGGTGATAGACCGATTCGTAGCGAGCGTTCCTGAAAAATCATTGGCTCGCCCTGTTCCCACTGTCGAAGTAAGCACCGGATTAAAAATAGAAATGGAACCTACTCCCGTTGAATTCTTGGAACGGAAAGTAAAATCTTCCCAGCCAATTTCTGTTCCAAAATATAAGGTGTTATTGAAGCCCAATATAGGCTTATTGAAGCTGAAATCCGTCTGATTAAAAAAGTTTTCTTGCGGACTGTCACGCAACGCCTGGGTACGTGCAGCCGTTGAGTCTGCGCCCGCTTCTGTAACTGCGCCAAATAGATGCGTGCGATAGCGCCGGTCATAGTTCCCGTACCGGAAAGTATTGCGCACCGTGAAATCGCTTGAAAAGTGGTGAGTCAGCGTTGCGGTTGCAATAGTAGCATCGATTTTCTGCAAACGATCCTCACCAAAACCATAGAACCGCTTGATGGATACATCCGCGGGTCGTCCCTGATATATCGGCACGCCATAATCAAACACACTATCCTCATGCTGATGCAGCAGGTGCAAAACGAGATTCGTATCCGGCGTAAAATCGAATCGCACTGACGGCGCAATGCCCCAGCGATTGGTAAAATTAAAATTACGGTAGGAATCCGCATCCTGATAGAGCGCATTAAGCCGGAATGAAATATTTTCAGTGGGTGCCATGCCTACATCGGCTGTTGCCCGCTTGAAATCAAAGGCACCATAGGTGAAATCTGCAGAGGCGAAGGGATCACCCTGTGAGACAGGCTTCTTGGTCACGGTATTAATGATCCCGCCGGTTGCACCCCGCCCAAACAGCACGGAAGACGATCCCTTGAGCACTTCCACCCGTTCCATGAAAAAGGTATCGCGGAAGTATTGACCATTTTCCTTCGCGCCGTCCTGATAGGTATCGGAGTGAGCGGCAAATCCCCGCAGTGTGATCGAGTCACCTGTGCGCCCACCTTCCCCAGCGGCAATCGTCAGGCCGCTGACATTCCTGAGTGCATCCCCCAGATTGAATGCATTTTGTGAACGAATCAATTCTTCTTTCACCACATTGATCGATTGCGGTATGTCGCGCAACGGCGCCTCGAATTTGAGGCCAGTAGTCGAGGTATCTGCTTTGTAACTCGACTCTTTGGCCGCATTCACACGAATTTCGGGTAGCATTTGTTGAACAACTTGGACATCCCCGGTGGCTGACAAAGCTTTGTCCTGCTGTTTGCCTTCCGTTTCCTCAGCGGCTGCCTGAGGTGGCATACCTGCCAAAGCGATAAGGACAGTCATGGGAATACGTTTAAATTTAAATTCTGCTTTGAAACATTGTGTTATTTTTTTCACAGACGAAGCTCCCTGTTGTTTTGTAAGTATGGGCTGGCTTACAAGCGACAGTCGCTTCCTGGCTGGCGATTTATGGTTGATAACGGTGAGTTATTGATTGCTAAATATGCTCCGCATGATGCGGCTATGACCCTCTTCAATAATCAATACAGCGATAACGCATTGAAGATAAGCATCAGCGAAGCGGTCAACGTTGTGCCAATCAAGCTGGCTGCGAGCAGACGCGGTCCATGCAGGCGGCTCCAGAGCAAAGTGCCGGTAATGGCCAGAACCAGCAGTCCGCCCGCCAGTGTATCCGCGAGCAATATCCAGGCATTGGACATGCCGCTCCCTTTATGCAGATTGTTGAGCACTGCCCAAGCATTAGCCTTTCTTTGCTCAATCTGAACACTCGCATCGCCCTGCCAGTATTGCGCACTCACGCTGCGATTAGGGGTTAGCAATATGATGCCCCAGTGTTCTGGCTGAGTTATTTGACCTCTCCCCCATGGAGCCGGTCCAGCCGGTTTTTTCTGTATACGCGACTTGGCATAAGACAAGTCAAACTCCTTACGCAACCAGGCTTCCAATGATTCGGGCGATTGCAGACTGGTGACAGGTGGCGTCAGTTTCTGGCGGATTTCCTGCTGCTCAGCCAGCGGAATTTTCATTTCAGTACGATGATTGAGCAATATGCCCGATATCCCGAAAATTAACCCTAGCACCGCGCCCCATAACCCGAGCCAGGCATGAGTACGGCGTAGCCAGACGACAAACCGGCCACCACGTTTCATGCGGTGTGTTAAAAAAAGATACCCCTTGGGTTCGGTTGAGCGGGTACTCCCTATGCGCGTATCGGAAGACAGGTGGCTCATGGGTCAATACTGAAGGTTAAAGTATGATTCTTGAGTGCGTAAGCCATGCTTGCGTATCCAATTGATTTAATATATTTCATCCAACGTTTCCTTTCATGGTTTGATCACAGAAAGTCTGTAAATACTGAATATCCGGCAGACAGAAGGTATTTCACCGGAACAATTGTGTTTTGTTGCTTGTTTTTTTGTTTGGATAGCCTCCAGTTAGGGTTAGAACGACCTCTGGCTGGCTTGCGTGATAGGCTAGGCTGGCTAACAGGAAAGAAAATGAGATAACTTGCTTATTAACTAGAAATGCGCTTTTTCTTTTGTTTGGCAGTATGAATTAGCAGTGTTGCTACAGTGAAGCGAGAAACGCTACGAGATCCGCTTTTCGCGATCACCGAAACCGATTGCGAAATGGTTATTATAAAAACTAATAACTGCCAGCAGATCTTTAGCTTAACCATCATGGAAATACGGCGGCCGTGATGCAACAGAACACAGAACCGGCCCTTTGAAACGACCCATGTTTTTCCATTTGCCAGTAATCAGGACGCACCCTGGATCGGTGGTTTGATTACCTCCACCATCAACTGCCAATACAAGCGCTGCCAGCAGTATCAGCGTAACCAATGCTGGCGTTAGCTTGCTCATACTCCTACAAAACAACTGCTTTTTAAAGTTAAGGGAGGACCCGCCAGCGGGTAGACATGCCCGCCATCATGTGGTCATTCACATGGCAATGAAATAACCAGTCACCCGCTGAACGCGGAACCATATCGACAGCCATCATACTGGCAGGCATCAGTTCGATGACATCGGTCCGCCGCCCGTGAGCCAACACAGTTTGACCGTGCCAGTGCACAGTATGGTTATCCACTTCGTTGCCGAGCGCGACGAGATGCCAGCGCACCCGCTTGCCCAGACTGGTTTCATACCCTGGAAGATTGCCGAAGATACGCCCGTTGATGGTGTGCTTCAAACCACTCTCCTCATCATTTTCCTCATTGAAAATGGTGAATAAGGAAACAAATTCCTGATCAACATCCCGGGGAGTTGGGTCATCCTGAGAGCGCGCCTTACCCTCACGAGTGATGGCAATGGTGCCGATCAGTCCGAGATTCATCTCTTCCTCCGCCATGACATGAGAATGATACAGCCAGATAACGGAGGAGGGATCGTTGGGGCCAGGGCCCGCCGCTTCGTCCGCGACCCAGGTATACGTATAGCGCGCTCCCGGAGCGATACTCGCGCCTTTACCCCCATCTGCACCCTCGTCGTCCTTCTGGTAGAACACGCCATGCGGATGCATGGAAAGCGGACGGTCTGTTTTATTCAGAAAATGCACCTTGATGGTATCGCCTACCACGGCGCGTATTTGAGGACCCAGGATGCCTGCCCACTCAGGCTGTGGTACCGGAGTAGTATATTTGCCGTCGGTATAACCGATATAGCGATACTTGGTGTAGGCCAATGTTTTCCCCCAGACACCGAGATCGCCCTCTGACTCAATCAAGTTTTTCTCAGTGGGCGCATAATTCCAGGTTACTTTCTCGGCAGCAATCCAGTACTCCCTGACTTTCTTGGCCTGGGCCTGCGCTGGCAAAATGAACAGCACGCTGATAGCCAGCAATATGTTGAAAATGATCCAGATTATATTTTTAGCATGCATGGCTTACTCCAAGTGATGATCTCCATGTAATTGTAATATGAGCATTGCCAAACCCTGAGTAAAAGCAGGTAAGCTGGAACGCTCCAGAAATGCGCAAAACTTGCCCGACAGCTTGCAGTAACGCTTAACCGCAAAATAATCATCATGACTGACGCAGTCGACCGGGCAAATCACCATGTTGACGCGATCCAGCAAGGCATACAAGCGACTCCTGCTATTTTCCGGGCTGCCACGATAGCTTATGAAACTTCCCCCTGCGGTTTCCACCAGCCGAAGGTAGTCTGGGTAGAGCGCTGCCCGTCCGCCCACGCACAATACAGTTCGTCCCGCAAGACTATGGTTATTATTGAGCATTCTGGTTAGCTCCTGACCGGCATCAGACTTAACTGCTAAGCTTGCCTTGATCAAGGGAATCCACTCTGTATCAGGCTTGATATTCGCTTTTGCATTGATCTCCTGTCCAGGGAAATGGCGATGCATCGCCGTAGTATATTCTTGATCGGATGCTTGCCGGTTCTCAGCATGAGGTGCTGCTCTAAATGTAGACAGCCATCCAAGCCATGTCTCTCTTATCCCCAAGAGCTTATTGATAGAAGCAAATTTTTTCTCGGGAACACCTACAGAGCATTTTGCGATGAATGATGAGCGATGATAATGATCACGTAACAAATTGCTGGAAAGATAATCTATTCCATGAAAAGCCAGCATAAAGGGGAGTTTTTTTAGTGATTTCATCGCCCATGCTCCTTAAATCGATAAAAAAAGTTGGCTGGCTTGCCCGAAGAGGGATGAGCTGGCTGGCTAAAATCGTCACTGGCAGAGGAGAGAGAGTACTTCCAGCGACTGATGAGAAAACTGATTATTCGGTTATTGATCTCTTGTTTTACATCGCAAAAATACGCTTTCTGCGAATTATTTCGTCAGGATTAGTTTGCCATTCCGTGTTCGACGCAACCGATACTGCTGGCCCTGATGTTGAATAAGCACTTCGTTACCCGCTACAAACAAGCTCTCACTACTGATGGGTTTAGCAGGATCTCGTAGAACCAATGAATGGGATTCATTGGCAGTTTGCAAATTCATATCCGACTGATTCATGGCATCTAATATATTTAATATTGTTAATGAGAATGATTCTCATTATATACAAGAAAATGAGTAATGCAAGCATTTGTTAAAAGTAATTGAGTAAAGTACCTGCTTAACCCGAATTTATGAAATATTCAGGTTAACACTCATTCAATGAGCACAGACTTGCAGGGTGAGTTCTTGATGCACTTGACGGTCACTCTGATCAAGAATCCGCTAGAATGAGTTAATCCTTAATTGCCCTTTCGGGAGATTACCATGACCAAACCTCTCTGCTTCGTGCTCATGCCATTTGGACAGAAACCGACGACTGCCGGCAAAATGATTGATTTCGATGCGGTCTATCATGACCTGATCGAACCGGCTATCCGGTCAGCCGATCTTGAACCGATCCGAGCGGACGAGGAAATGGCCGGCGGCATCATCCACAAACCGATGTTTGAACGGCTGATTCTATGCGAATACGCTATTGCTGATCTCACCACGGCCAATGCCAACGTCTTCTATGAGCTCGGATTGCGCCATGCCGTACGACCTTCCTCTACGGTATTGCTTTTCGCCAAGAATACGGGGCAACTTCCCTTCGATGCCGCCCCGCTGCGCAGCATACCGTATGACATCGGCGCAGATGGCAAACCTGACTCTATCCCGGCAGTCGCCACTGTGCTGACAGAGCGATTCAAGGAAGCGCGCAAGCATCTGACAGATAGCCCCATCTATCAACTGGTGGAGGGTTTTCCGGATATCCAGCGTCTCAAGACGGATGTGTTTCGTGAGCGGGTTGACTATTCGGAGCAGGTCAAGAAGCATTTGGTTGAGGCTCGCAGGCAGGGGTTGGATGCGGTACGGGCGATTGAGCAGGAACTCGGTCAGCAGGCTAAGATTGGAGACACCGAATCAGGTGTGGTGATTGATCTTTTTCTATCCTACCGCGCAGTTAAAGGTTGGCAGGAAATGATCGATCTCGTGCCGAAAATGTCGCCACCGCTTGCTAACACGGTCATGGTGCAAGAGCAACGGGGACTTGCCCTGAATCGGGCAGGCCGGGGCGAGGAGGCAGAGCGCGTGCTGCTCGATATCATCACTCAGCGCGGCCCGAGCAGTGAAACCTACGGCATCCTGGGCCGTGTCTACAAAGACCGGTGGGAGGTGGCCGCCCAGGCGGGCGAAACCCTGCGCGCCAAAGGTTTACTCAAGAAAAGCATCGACGCCTACCTTAAAGGCTTTGAAGCGGATTGGCGCGATGCCTACCCCGGCATCAATGCGGTCACACTCATGGAACTAGCCGAGCCTCCCGATCCACGCCGCAAAGAACTGCTGCCCGTGGTCGCCTATGCGGTCGAACGACGCATCGCCGCTGGCAAACCCGATTACTGGGACTATGCCACGCGGCTGGAACTTGCGGTACTGGCGCAAGACGAAGAAGTGGCTTCGAATGCCCTTGGTGATGCACTCGCCGCCGTGCGGGAGGCGTGGGAAACTGAAACCACCGCCCGCAACCTACGGTTGATTAATGATGCACGTAAAAAGAGAGGAGAATTGACTGGCTGGGAAGCGGAAATCGAGGCCTCGCTAATCCGTCAGGCAAATAAATAATGAAACCTCATTTTGGCGAAACTGCATTTTCACCGCCTCTCAGAATGCAGTTAACCCGAATATTTCATAAATTCGGGTTAGCATGAAACCATATGCTTGCCATGCTTATAAGCTTATGAGTAAGTAATTGAACTTTCCCAGGGAAGACGCCTCTTATATGAGTCTTTTGGATTCAAGCCGTTAAATGTAATGCCTCTGGTTGACCTTTTTTCCTTGATATTCAATGGCCATATACGGATCGCCGTAAACATAAATTCATTATTAAGGAATAGAAATAGCATGGCAACAGGTATTGTAAAATGGTTCAATGACGCTAAAGGTTTTGGCTTTATTACCCCGGATAATGGTGGAGAAGATTTATTTGCACACTTCTCTGCGATCAATAGCAACGGTTTCAAAACGTTACGTGAAGGTCAACGCGTTACCTTCGAAGCGACGATGGGACCTAAAGGTCAACAGGCATCAAATATTGTGCCCCAATAGGTTTAAGCACAAGTTAACCCAAAAACCCCGGATTAACCGGGGTTTTTTTCTGGTGAAATTGAAGCATCGCGAGACTTTACTTGCTTCTTTACCTTTTTCTCTGCAAAGCATGAGAATTTTCGGCAATGCACTTGAGATCATTAGCGGAAACCCTTCTTCCAGAATAAAGCTGGCGGATAAATAGCGCGGCCTAGCCCGAATATTTTATAAATTCGCGTGATGATCACGCAGGATTTTGATTAATAGGGAAGTTTTGAGAAGGAGGGGTGTAGTGATTCATACACTCGACTGAGCAAAATCTTTCTTATTAATCAAAAGGCAAGTGAGGACACGCGCCAATTTATGAAATATTCGGGCTAGCGCCGGACATGGCAACATCGTTGAGTGTGCCATGGACAGACAACCTGCCGATATCATCACCCGGGAAAAACAGCGGTGAGACCATGTGGCTGCCGGTCAACATCACCATACGCCCGGCGGACACGAAGGAACGGACCCGGCCATTCATCTGGCGCAGAATATCGTTATCGAAAGCAGACAGCAGGAAAAATTGAGGTCAGCGTAAAACTAACTATTAAGTTACCCCAGTTATTTGAGTTATTCGTCAGTTACTATAGATTTTATAAAAGGCAAGTCGGTATCTGACTCTCCAACTTTTTATGTTTATTTTTTATGCGCTATCAATGCTGGTAATATGTGGACCAATCCACCTTTACCCCAATGACGCACACACGATGAATGCTGAAAGTACAAAAATTATTCCACCTTTCATCTGGCCGCTCGGTGTGATGAGCGGCTTATATGCCCTCTCTTCGATATCCGGGGAACCGCCTGACGATCCGACTCTCATCCATGCGGTGTTCTCCTGGTTTTCTCCGACTGTGCATAATATGCTGCATATCCCGGCTTATGCCTTACTTGCGTGGACTCTTTGCCGCTATCTGTTTCTGTATCTGCATCCTTGGGTTGGGTTGCCGCTGGTCGTAACGATCGCGGGCGCCTACGGTGCGCTGCTTGAATGGCATCAGTTCGCTATTCCTGGCCGATATGCTAGCCTCACCGATGTTGCGCTCAATTTTATCGGCGCAGTGATCGGCGCCTGGTTTGCCTGGAAAAGCGCGGCCACGAGCAAGACCGCCTGACATCCTTAACCCGAATATTTCATAAATTCGCGTGATGATCACGCAGGATTTTGATTAATAGGGAAGTTTTGAGAAAGAGGGGTGTAGTGACTCATACACCTAACTGAGCAAAATCTTTCTTATTAATCAAAAGACAAGTGAGGGCACGTGCCAATTTATGAAATATTCGGGTTAACCCTCGTTAAGCCGTTTCTGCCTGCATGATCGACGCTTGCAATTTCTTCAGCTCACCAGGAAATTGCGCATCATGCCCATGTCTTCGTGTTCAAGATTATGACAGTGATAGAGGTAAAGACCGGTATAGTCCTGAAAGGGCTTGATAATCGTGACCTCCTCGCCAGGCATGACCAGCACGGTGTCTTTCCAGCCGCTATTGATGAAGCCATCCTTGACAGTTTCATAGCCGCTGCCATGCTGATCTTGTATCAAGCGGGAAAGTATCTGGAACTGCTGTCCGTGTAGATGGATCGGGTGCGCCATCGACATCATCATGCCCATACCGCCGCCTCTCCTGCCTCCTTCCCCCCTGCCATCTCCCCCGCCCATTCCTCTTCTTCCGCGCATTGCATGATCTTCCTGGACTATCTTGATTTTCTGGATGGTGTTAACAGGAATTTTCTCACCCTCTGCGACTGCCAGCATCTCAAATGATCGGTGATTGAGTTCGGGTGACATATGCATCATGCTCAAGCCAATTTGGATAGGCTTATCCGGGTTTGCCACATCACGGTGGGTAAGCCGTTTAAACTTGCTCAGCACGGGCGGTAATTGGGGCGATTCGCTGGCTTTCCCGGCGATATGGAATTTAACCAGCGGAAATTTGCTACCTTGCCCGAGCCCATCCCTCATCATGCCTCTGCCGCCACGCATTCCGCCCCCCATGCGCGGCATGACGCCGTGATATTCGAGGCTATGGAGCACGAGATCGGAACCAGGTTCACGCCCACTGAAATCGACCCATAATTCGACCCGTTCAGCCGGTGCCAGCATGATATAGGGGAAAGTCTCGGGTTTTTCGAGCAACGCCCCATCCGTTCCAATTGCTGTCAAGGGCGTACCATCTTCCCAGCCGAGTTTATAAATCCTTGAATTCGATCCATTGAACAAACGCAGCCGATACGCGCGGGTTTTAACCGGAATGATGCGGTCAATCTGCCCGTTGATTAGGATAGTATCGCCCAGAAAACCCCTTATCCGCTCCTGCATGCCATGCTGGAGATATAGCAACTGATTGTCGGAAGTAAAGCGCCGGTCCTGAATCACGATCGGCAGATCGTATTCGCTGCTCGGCAGCTCCAGTTTTTGTTCTTGCTCATCGGTAATGGTGATCAATCCTGCCAATCCTTGATAAACCTGGGTCGCGGTCATCTCATGGGTATGCGCGTGATACCAGTTTGTGCCGGCAGGGTTTTTGACCTCGAATTCATACACATAACGCTCGCCTCGATTAATGGCGTACATCGGGTGTCCATCCATTTTCTGCGGCACATGCAGGCCATGCCAATGCGCAACGGTGGGTTCGGTCAGCTCGTTATAAAAAATGATGCGAACTTTCTGGCCATGAACGAGATTCAGGGTGGGACCGAGATAGCCGGGCATCTCGGTTAACGTGGAGGCAGGGCCTTTGAGCAGTTTTCCCTGGTATTGAAAAACACGGGTGGCTGCGCCAGGTTTGATGGAAACCGCGCCTGCGCGAGCAGTCAGTTCGATTTCCACATCGGGTTTGAAGGCGCTGCTGGGCGCATTGGTCATCTTGGCCATTTCCGCCAGGGCAAAACCTGGCCATGCCGCAGCTGCCGTACCGAATGCTGCAAACTGCAAAAATTGCCGTCTTTTATCATCGAAATGCGCCATCATCCTCCCTCCTCTTAAGTCACATTAACCGCGTTCAAAGCACATTGATCGGTATCTTAAAATAAGACACCCCATTATCCTCCGCGGGCGGCATTTGCCCCGCGCGCACATTGAGCTGCACCGAAGGTAATATCAGCACCGGCATGTCCAGCGTCGCATCACGCGCAGTGCGCATGGCGACAAATTGATCCTCGCTGACGCCATCATGGACATGAATATTATGCGCGCGTTCTTCTGCCACCGTGCTTTGCCACTGAGCAGAGCGATCTTTGGGCGGATAATCATGGCACATGAACAATCTCGTTTCCGGCGGAAAATCCAGCAATCTACGGATGGATCGATAAAGCTGGCGCGCATCGCCCCCGGGAAAATCAGCGCGTGCGGTCCCTACATCCGGCATGAACAGAGTATCGCCGATAAATATCGCATCTTCAAACTGATAAGCCATGTCGGCTGGCGTATGCCCCGACACTGAAATGGCTTTGCCAGTCAGCTTGCCCACGCTGAATAGCTCGCCCTCCGCCAGCAAATGATCGAATTGCGTCCCATCTGTCGCGAACTGGGGCTCCATGTTGAACAGCTTCTTGAAAGTTTGCTGCACGGCCGGAATGTGATCGCCTATCGCCGTTTTCCCTCCGAGCTTGCCCTTGAGATAGTCAGCGGATGAGAGATGATCGGCATGGGCATGCGTTTCGAGAAGCCAGCTCACAGTCAGTTTCTGTTCAGTGACAAAGGCGATCACTTTGTCGGCAGAAACTGTTTCCGTCCTGCCCGCCTTGGGGTCGTAATCAAGCACAGGATCAATGACGGCGCAGCTTCCACCCGGCTCATCATACACCACGTAAGTCACGGTCCAGGTCGCGGAATCAAAGAATGCTTGGATATTTGGCTGCACGGCGCTCTCCTTTTTTAAGTCCCAATAAATTCATATCAATTGACTATAATCTATTCATTAACATAATATCAATTATAATTATATATAAAGATAAATCGAGGAAAGCCATCATGATTATTGATTGGACACATTTCACACCATGGTCTGCCCTGGCAGGCGGCATGGTAATCGGTATCGCCACTGCAATACTGTTATTGCTTGCCGGCCGGATCGCGGGCATTTCCGGCATAGTTGGTGGTTTGCTCAAGCTGAGCAGAGGCGACATGGGATGGCGCCTCGCCTTTGTTTCAGGGCTCATCCTGGCGCCCTTCATCTGGCGGCTATTCCATGAATTACCGCCCATCCAGATTGACACCAGTTACGCGGCACTGGCTTTGGCAGGGCTGATCGTGGGCCTGGGTACGCGTTATGGCTCAGGTTGCACCAGCGGTCATGGCGTATGCGGACTATCGCGACTGTCACCCCGTTCGATCGTCGCCACGCTGGTATTCATGACCACAGGCGCTATCACGGTTTATCTCATCAGACATCTATTGAGCTGATGATTTCGTCAAGGAGGACACACTGATGATCACTATTCTTATCGCATTACTGGCAGGTCTTATTTTCGGGATCGGACTGATTCTGTCGGAGATGGCCAATCCGGCGAAGGTGCTGTCATTTCTTGACATAACCGGTTCGTGGGACCCCTCGCTGGCATTTGTCATGATGGGCGCAATCAGCGTTGGCGTGATGGCTTTCACCCTGGCGCGTCGCCGCGGCCAAACTTACCTGGGCTCATCCCTCCAACTCCCTACCTCCCGTGTAATCGATAAGCGCCTGGTGCTTGGCAGCCTGGCATTCGGAATCGGCTGGGGATTAGCGGGTATCTGTCCAGGCCCCGGGCTCGTGCTGGTTGGAACAGGCAACCTGCACGGCATCGTATTTGTCGCTGCCATGCTGCTTGGCATGGGTATTTTTGAGCTTCTGGAACGACACCAGGCAACGCAGTCCAAATCGGAAAATAAGAAAACTTGAGTATGCCTTTATGCTGAACAATCCCTTAATTATAAAAAAAACCGAAGACCCTGCCGATTTGACTGGCATACTGTCAAATCGGGCGTCTGCTGCACAAGCATGTGCGCTGCTGAAAGTGTTGGCCAACGAAGACCGCTTGCTCATTCTTTGTCATCTCGTGCAAGGTGACAAAAATGTAGGCGAACTGGAGCAATCGCTGGGAATCCGTCAACCGACCTTGTCACAGCAACTTACCGTCCTGCGTGAAGAAAACCTTGTGAATACTGCGCGCAAGGGTAAATATATCTATTACAGCCTCGCCAGTCAGGAAGCATTACACATCATGCAAACGCTGTACCAACTTTATTGCATGAATAAGACCCCTTATCACCCGCAGAAAAGCAGTCATCTTGAATTAAAGAAACCGATCCCTTCCAGAGGAGAAGAAAATGAACCTTGTCACGACCAAACTGAATGAAAAACTGTCTGTTACCAGTCAAATCAGTGTGGATGATTTAGCAGAAATCGCTGCAGCAGGCTATCAATCGGTTATCTGCAACCGTCCCGATCAGGAAGGCGGAGAAACCCAGCCCACCAGCACCCAACTCGAACAGGCAGCGCGCTCGCTGGGTATCAATTTCGTTTATTTACCCGTCGAGATTGGCGCCGTTTCAGTAGAAAAAAGCGAGGCATTCAACAAGCTGCTGGCAGAATTACCAGGGCCCGTTCTCGCATTCTGTAAAACTGGCAGCCGGCCCCAGGCGCTGTATCAACTGGCCGGACAAGCGCAGGAAACGCCCGAACCGGAAAAACCCGCAAGCGAAGAAGAATCAGTCACCGCCGCCTGCAGTTGGACAGAAGAGCCGCCAGAAACTATTTACGTACCCCCTCCCTCCCAGGAGAAACAGCTTTCAGTAACGGCCGCCTGCAACTGGGGCAACGCTTTTGATATCGTCGTGGTAGGAGGAGGATCTGCGGGAATTGGCGTGACAGCCAGCCTGCTGCATCGCCGCCCATCGTTACGCATCGCCATTATCGAACCGAGCGATAAGCATTATTATCAGCCCGCCTGGACACTGGTGGGCGGCGGCGCTTATGACATTGCCCAAACGGTAAGAGACATGGCGGACGTCATCCCGCCGGAGGCAGAATGGATACAGGCAGCCGCGAGCGGATTCGACCCGGACAACAATCTGGTTCATCTGGCCGATGGCCGCTCGATCGGTTACCGGCAACTGATCGTTTGCCCGGGCATTCGCCTGGCCTGGGAAAAAATCGAAGGCATCCAGCAAACGCTTGGCCAGAATGGCGTGACTTCCAATTACCAATTCGAGCTGGCGCCTTATACCTGGACGCTGACGAAAAACCTCAAAAGTGGCAAGGCGCTGTTCACCCAACCGCCCATGCCGATCAAATGCGCCGGCGCGCCGCAAAAGGCCATGTATCTCTCATGCGATTACTGGCTGCACCAGCAAACACTGGATAACATCGAAGTCGAATTCCACAATGCCGGCGCAGTCCTGTTTGGCGTCGCTGATTTTGTACCGCCACTGATGGAATATGTGAAGCGCTATCATGCGCAACTGGTTTTCAACTCTAACCTGGTAAAAGTGGATGGCGCCAACAAAATCGCCACTTTCGAAATCAAGGACAATGAAGGCAATATCACACGGGTAGAAAAACCGTTCGATATGCTGCACGTCACCCCCCCTCAGGCCGCCCCCTATTTTCTGAGCAAAAGCCCACTGGCAGATGCTTCGGGCTATTGCGAAGTCAATCCCAAAACCTTACAACATCCCCGCTACCCCAATATTTTCTCGTTGGGAGATGCCTGCTCCTCGCCCAATACCAAAACGGCTGCCGCAGCCAGAAAGCAAATCGTCATCGTAGCCGAAAACCTTCTGGCCGCCAAAGAAGGCAGAGAACTTCCCGATGTTTATGATGGCTATGGCGCTTGCCCGCTTACCGTGGAAAAAGGCAAAGTGATTCTGGCCGAATTTGGTTTTGGCGGCAAATTGCTACCCACTTTTCCGCTCGATCCGCTGGTAGCAAGGCGGCTCTACTGGCTATTCAAAGTCAAATTATTCCCCTGGCTGTACTGGAACGGCATGTTGAAAGGTCGTGAATGGCTTGCGCGTGTAAAAGGTACAAACTGAGCAACGCATGGAGCCTGACTTGATCAGTATCCTGCTGGGTTCATTTACCGGCCTCGTGCTAGCGCTCACCGGGGCAGGCGGCACCCTCATCGCGGTGCCGCTGCTCATGTTCAGCCTGCACCTGACCGTTGCAGAAGCGGCTCCCGTTGGCTTGCTGGCGGTCGGCTTATCGGCAGCCATCGGCGCGTTGCTGGCATTCAGGCAGAAAAGAGTCCGATACCGGGCAGCCAGCCTTATCGCGCTCACCGGCGCACTTGTCTCACCCGCGGGCATATGGCTCGCCCAGCGAATACCCAATACCCCGTTGACACTGCTGCTTGCCGGCGTGCTCGTCTACGTTGCCCAGCACATGTTGCGCCAAAGCCTGCGCGAACATCCAAAGGACATGACTGACCCGCATAGCGCTCCGCCTTGCCAGCTGGATGACACCAGCGGACGTTTGATCTGGACCTGGCCATGTTTCAGCGCGTTAGTATTTTCAGGCACGACAGCTGGTTTCCTGTCAGGCCTGCTGGGCGTAGGCGGTGGCTTCGTAATCGTGCCGGCACTCAGGAAAGCCACGAATATTCCCATATTGTCCATTATGGCGACATCGCTTGCTATCACGGCACTGATCTCCACCACGGGCGTCATCTCAGCAATACTGATTGGCGTCATGAAATGGCCGATAGCCCTCCCCTTTTGCGCTGGAACGATTGCAGGCATGCTGCTTGGCAGAACTTTTGCCGATCGTTTTGCCGGGCCCAGATTGCAGCAGGCCTTCGCTCTCCTTACCGGCTGTATCGCCATCGGCATGATAGCCAAAGTGATCTGGAGCACATTGCTTTAACCGCGCAGGGTGGGTAAGTCATCACTGAGAACGATGCGCCTCCTGACATCGGCACATCCTACGGGCTGCAGAATGGGCTGGCCGCATAATCGGAGTGCAAAAAAACCACTCCAGATTTCTCAGAAGCAGTCGTTTCTTACAATCGCAAGATGCAATCAGGGCAGCGTGTTGCAGCAGGCGCTTACATTAGCTACCTCAGGTTGAATGACCGATAGGGAGTAGGATGTGCCGATGTCAGGAGGCGCATCATTCGCGTGATGCGTCATTAACAGGAAAAAACAGCATGACCGAATACCGCCGCACTTATATTCCTGGCGCATCCTGGTTTTTCACCGTAAATCTTGCTGAGCGCAAAGACAACCGGTTATTGATCGATAATATCGATTTATTACGCCAAGCCTTTGTATACACCAAGCAACGTCATCCTTTTCGCCTGGATGCAGCGGTTATTTTGCCTGATCATTTGCATTGTATCTGGACATTACCACAGAGGACTCTGATTTTTCCTGCCGGTGGAATATGCTGAAAGGTTATTTTTCCCGCAATTTAGAAAAAGGTGAGCGAATTTCCGCCAGCCGGAAATCCCGAAGAGAAAGAGGAATATGGCAACGACGTTTCTGGGAACATGTATTACGCGATCAGTCTGATTTTAACCGGCATGTCGATTATATTCACTGGAACCCAGTAAAACACGGTTGGGTCAAGAAGGTTCGTGATTGGCCTCACTCCAGTTTTCATCGCTACCTGGCACAAGATATTTATCCAGAAGATTGGGCAAGCCCTGAAAACCAGGATATTGAAGGCACTGAATAACACGAATGATGCGCCTCCTGACGTCGGCACATCCTACGGGCTACAACCTTACTTCTGATGATCCGCATTCAATACACCTCCAGCCACCCAATTTATTAAGCGATATCAGAAGCCAGATTATTGACCATACACCGAAAGTCATAACTGTCAATGTTAAGTGCAGCAGATGGTTTGTGCCTTTCCTAAACACAAAAACATGTTTAATACATGTTCTACAAGCGCCATTCTTTTTTTCTCCAACCATTTCCATCGTATCTCCTTATTCTTATTGATTAAATCATTACCTTGCCCCAATTTTCTGAATGCCATCAGAAGCGCTTGAATTATTCTTCTTCTGTATTTCTATTCAGCAGGGCGTTACGGGAATTAATCATGAAGAATTTGATCCAGGCGGGGAATCGTACAAAGGGACAGGTGTACTTTGGTGCAGGTGTACTTTGGTGCATCTTTACTAAAGCCCACCGCATACCCACAAAAATACCGATCAGCACAAAACAGCAAGCATAAAAAAAACCGTTCCCGGTTTCCCAAGGGCGGTTTCGTTTGATCAGGCTTTGCGGTTAATCCATGATCCCGCGTGGGCACAGACAACGCGTGCCCACCCTACCCGCTTGACGCATCATCTTCCCCACAAAGACGACAATGGTGCAGCCCATAAGCCCGCTCCAAGCGGCAAGGTTTCCGCGCCATCGTACAGTGATCCGTGCCGCAATGAGCCGCGGATAGAGAGATTGTGTACCGTTCATAGCGGGAACAGTATCGTGCAACCGGGAATTTATCAACGTGCATTCGGGAAAATAAAGCCGTGCACTTGGGAATGTGAAACCATAAAAACGGGAACCCTCAGGGAGCCTGTCAGCGCCCAAAGAAATGCCAGCCAGCGCAAAATAACAAGCATAAAAAAAACCACCCCCGATTTCCCAAGGGCGGTTTCGTTTGGTTAGCGTTTGCGGTTAATCCGAGGATTAGTCCGCGTGGGCACAAACAGCGCGTGCCCACGCTACCTGACTACCTGGCTCCCGGTTTCCAGGGAGCAGTGGTTGGATCAAGCGCCATTCAATCCTTTTTTGAATAATCTTTCCATGCGTCATAGGCAAGGTAATACACAAAAGCAACAAAAATACATCCCATCAATGCCATCAGGATACTATTCAGCATTTTCAAGTCTCTCCAGTAGTTGTTTGATCCTTTTATAGTTCCAGACACCAAAACCAGCTGTACCGAACAGGCCGATCATTGCTAAAAAAAGAACCACGGTACTTGCAGATAAATAATTGCTTGCAGCCCATCCCAACAAACCAAGCATCATGGCTATTGCCGTAAAAAACATTTTTTCATGAAAGGAAATTTCGGCTTTTAATCTATCCAGTTTGCTCATTCCAGCAGGCTACACCCATCGTAATATTTGGTCAATCTCACATAAAGCCTCAAGACGTCTCCCCAGTGAGGGGCGTTCTTTTGTAGCCAGAAACCGCACATAAAAAAAAACCGCCCCCGGTTTCCCAAGGACAGTTTCGTTTGATCAGGATTTGCGGTTAATCCGGGGGTTGCGTGACCACCCATGCGGCGTAATGCCCGATGGTTATTGCGCCCTACGCGGGCTGATCACCCAGCTATTTTATGAGATTTTTTCTCTTTACATTGACTTTTTTAGCTTTAAAGTACAATATAGTGTCACTAAAAGCGGTTTTCGCTCATAAGGAGTAAACACATGATCATCAGCTTCTCTGTCGAAAACTGGATGTCTTTCCGCGACTCCGTCACCTTCTCGATGGTTGCCAGTCGGGAACGCCAGCACGGAGACAGATTGCCAAAACTCGGGAAGTACAACACCCGCGTCTTGCCGGTTGCCGCCATTTATGGCGGCAACGCCTCTGGCAAAACCAATTTCTTCAAAGCACTGAACTTCGCCAAGATACTGGTGGTCAAGGGCACCCAGCCCGATAGTCACTTGGTCGTAGAAGGCTTTCGTCTGGACAACACCAGTATCGACAAGCCCTCCCGATTCGCCTTTGAGTTGCTGATCGATGAAACGATCTACGAGTTTTCCTTTTCGGTAAACCGCAAGGCCATCCTCGAGGAGAAACTGGTTGTCATCACGAGCGCCAGCGAGAGGGCGCTCTATGCGCGGCGTGGCAGCAAGATCGAATTCGACGATGCACTGAAGAAGGATCAATTTCTGCAGTTCGCTTTCAAGGGCACGCGTGACAACCAGTTGTTCCTGACGAACTCGGTGTCGCAGAAGGTGGACAACTTCCGCCCCGTCTATGACTGGTTCAAGGACACACTGGACTTGGTCGCGCCTGATTCGCGGTTCGAGCCTTTCGAGCAGTTTCTCGATAACGGCCACCCCCTCTATGCCACGATGAACGAGATGCTGCCGCAACTCGACACGGGCATTGCCCACCTGGGCGGCGAGGAGATTCCCTTCGAGAATATTCCCCTGCCCGAACCCATGAAGATGCTGCTTCAAGAGGACGTCAAGGAAGGGATGACGATTCGCCTGATGTCGGACAAGAACGAACGCTTCGTCTTCACCCGCAAAAATGGCGAGCTCATTGCCAAGAAGCTGGTGACCTACCACCCGAAAACTGACGGCACAGAAGCCAAGTTCGAAATCCGGCAAGAGTCCGATGGATCGCAGCGTGTGATTGATCTCCTGCCCGCGTTTCTGGAACTTGCGGCGCCAGGGTCAAAGAAGGTATTCGTCATTGACGAGGTGGATCGAAGCCTTCACACCTTGCTGACACGTCGCCTGTTAGAGGCGTACCTGGCCAGTTGCTCCGCCGACACCCGTTCACAGCTCTTGCTGACTACTCACGATGTCTTGCTGATGGATCAGCAATTGTTACGTCGCGATGAGATGTGGGTGGCCGAGCGCAAGCTCTCGGGTGCATCTACGCTGGTCTCTTTCAGCGAGTACAAAGATGTGCGATACGACAAGGATATCCGCAAGAGTTATCTGCAAGGCCGGCTTGGTGGCATACCTCGCATCTTGCTCAGCAGCAATTTTGCCGAGGGTGACGAGGTTCAGGCCGCTGAGGAGATGCAGTAGTAGTGGCCGCACAGCGACGGAAATTCCAGCGGCCACTGGGAAAACGGCGCTACAAGAAGCTGTTCCTCATCGTGGCCGAAGGTGTCAAAACCGAGCCGATCTATTTCGGCATCTTCACCGATGACACTTCCATCGTGCGTGTGAGCTGTTTGAAAGGCAAACACGACAGCTCACCGCCACAGGCATTGAAGCGGATGACCGGCCACCTTGAAAGCGAGGGACTCAGGCCATCCGACGAGGCGTGGCTGGTAGTGGACAAAGACCAGTGGAGCGAAGAGCAGCTGACGCAACTCCACCAGTGGTCATTGCAGCAAGAGAACTACGGCTTCGCGCTCAGCAACCCCAAGTTCGAATACTGGCTGCTGTTACACTTTGAGGATGGCATTGGAATCGCCTCCTCGCGCGACTGCACAGATCGGCTCAAGCGCTGGATTCCGGATTACGACAAGGGGATCGATACTCGGAAGATCAGTCAGGCGCAAATTGATGATGCAATTCGCCGTGCAAAGAAGCGCGATCATCCGCCTTGCGGGGATTGGCCGAGGAGTCTTGGGCAGACGACCGTGTATCGATTGATCGAAAACATCCTCAAAGCCCGCGTTGAGCAAACGACGTAATCCATCCTCCCAACTCCAGAACGCAACAATTCCCCGACCCCACCACCGGTGAAGGCGATGAGATCGGGAGATCATCGATTCAGGTTGCCGTGCCCTACCGCGCTACTTCCGGTTATCTCCTTTCAGACAACAAGTTTTAGCCCATGCCGGGCACACTAAGGCGCAATAAGCGCAGCGCATTGCACCACAAAGGTTAACCACCCATACGGCGCAATGCTCGATGGTTATTGCGTATATGGACTCCTCCTGTTTTGCAAGCAAAATTTGTGATGGTTTTAAGGTGCAACTGCTTCCGTATATCCGCCCTACAGAGGCTGATTCTTCATGAACGGTGTGTGTCAGCGTACCATGCAACCAATAACATGATCGCTGCAAATATTGCCAATCCAATTAAAGATTCAATCGCCATTGTCTGCTCCTCTACGCAAGGTATAGGAGACAATCAAAAACATGATTGCCAGGAAAATTAATGCCAGCACGCCAACAAAAGTCACTTTCTGGTCAACAAAGCCACCCAATAGGGCAGCAATCACAGTCGCCGTGGCTACGTTATCCGACACCTTAGCCCGAATATTTCATAAATCCTGCGTGATCATCACGCGAATTTATGAAATATTCGGGTTAGCCAAGCCTTCCCGCTGCGCTTTGTTAAATACCGGCTTTCTCATGTAATCAGCTTACACCAATACCCGGCAAAATCAAGGTTGCCACGGAATAGCCCGTAGCGGTAAGTACCGCACGTACCCACCCCATACCCACAAAAATGCCGGTCAGTTCGTAGGGTGTAATAAGCGCAGCGCATTGCACCACAGGGTTGCGTGACCACCCATACGGCGCAATGCCCGATGGTTATTGCGCCCTACGCGGGCTGAATGCCATCAGAAGCGCTTGAATTATTCTTCTTCTGTATTTCTATTCAGCAGGGCGTTACGGGAATTAATCATGAAGAATTTGATCCAGGCGGGGAATCGTACAAAGGGACAGGTGTACTTTGGTGCAGGTGTACTTTGGTGCATCTTTACTAAAGCCCACCGCATACCCACAAAAATACCGATCAGCACAAAACAGCAAGCATAAAAAAAACCGTTCCCGGTTTCCCAAGGGCGGTTTCGTTTGATCAGGCTTTGCGGTTAATCCATGATCCCGCGTGGGCACAGACAACGCGTGCCCACCCTACCCGCTTGACGCATCATCTTCCCCACAAAGACGACAATGGTGCAGCCCATAAGCCCGCTCCAAGCGGCAAGGTTTCCGCGCCATCGTACAGTGATCCGTGCCGCAATGAGCCGCGGATAGAGAGATTGTGTACCGTTCATAGCGGGAACAGTATCGTGCAACCGGGAATTTATCAACGTGCATTCGGGAAAATAAAGCCGTGCACTTGGGAATGTGAAACCATAAAAACGGGAACCCTCAGGGAGCCTGTCAGCGCCCAAAGAAATGCCAGCCAGCGCAAAATAACAAGCATAAAAAAAACCACCCCCGATTTCCCAAGGGCGGTTTCGTTTGGTTAGCGTTTGCGGTTAATCCGAGGATTAGTCCGCGTGGGCACAAACAGCGCGTGCCCACGCTACCTGACTACCTGGCTCCCGGTTTCCAGGGAGCAGTGGTTGGATCAAGCGCCATTCAATCCTTTTTTGAATAATCTTTCCATGCGTCATAGGCAAGGTAATACACAAAAGCAACAAAAATACATCCCATCAATGCCATCAGGATACTATTCAGCATTTTCAAGTCTCTCCAGTAGTTGTTTGATCCTTTTATAGTTCCAGACACCAAAACCAGCTGTACCGAACAGGCCGATCATTGCTAAAAAAAGAACCACGGTACTTGCAGATAAATAATTGCTTGCAGCCCATCCCAACAAACCAAGCATCATGGCTATTGCCGTAAAAAACATTTTTTCATGAAAGGAAATTTCGGCTTTTAATCTATCCAGTTTGCTCATTCCAGCAGGCTACACCCATCGTAATATTTGGTCAATCTCACATAAAGCCTCAAGACGTCTCCCCAGTGAGGGGCGTTCTTTTGTAGCCAAAAACCGCACATAAAAAAACCGCCCCCGGTTTCCCAAGGACGGTTTCGTTTGATCAGGATTTGCGGTTAATCCGGGGATTGTTCCGCGTGGGCATGGTGTGCCCACTCCACCTGGCTCCAGGGGAAATTAAGCAACGGGAGCTAGTGCAATGACCAGCGCATCCAGATCAACAGCACCGGTTAATTTGACCAGTGTATCACCGGCGTCCAGCAGATTGCTTGCTGGTGCGACATTATCCTGATAAATATATGTATCACCGCCCAATTGGAACACCAGGTTGTTGTCAGCAGAAGCTGCTGCATCCTTCAGCGCCAAATCCAGATCAGTCTGGGTGGTGGTGAATTTCGCAAAAGCAGCACCTGCATTCAGATTGATGTCATCCGACACAGCCGCATCCAGTGCGGTCTTGCCTGCATTCAACACCAAATTCAGACCTTGAACCGTATCAGTAGCGCCGTAGGTGGAGGCACTCAAATTCACGACATCCAAACCAGCACCCAGCTTGATGGTTTCCGCTGCGGTGTTGATGGAAGTGTAGGTCAGACCAACAGTAGCTTTGCCGGCGATATCTGCACTATTCAGCGCGGAAGCATCAACCGTCGCCAGTTTAGTGCCATCAGCATTGGTGACAACGGCAGCTCCGTTACCTGACAAAGTCAGGCTAGCCAAGTCCTTCAGTCCTTCAGCAGCATTGCTGGTGGCAATGGTCACGGTGGAAGCGACGTATGCGTCATCGGATGTGGCCACAGTATCCTGGGTGTCGGTGCCCGGAGCCAGCGTGATGGTGGCAGCCTTGGCTTCACCGGCTAGCCAAGCAGCAACAGCCGCAGGATTATCACCCTCGCCACCCTGAATGGTCAGATTGACAGTTTCAGCGTGGGCTTGGACGATGCCACTAGCCTTTTCGGCGATGTTCAGGGTACCGGCGTAGGTTGGCGTGGCACCAGCAGCGTAACCGGCCGCTTCGGCAAGCAGAACACCATTAGCCACCAGCGCCTGGGTACCGACATTGTCAACCGTCGAACCGCTGAAAAGATCAATGGTCGTGTAGTTAGCACCCAGTTGAGCGGCATCCAGGTTGTTAACAAGACCAGTCAACTTCAGGGTTTCGAAGTTGGTCAACACTTTGTTGAAGACGATGTAGTCGTCAGCGACCAGAGCTGCAGCCAAGGGCGCCAAGCTAACAGTATCAACACCTTCGCCGCCATCGATCTTGTCGGTGGTCTTGACAGTACCGGTGATAGCGACCGTGTCGTTACCCGCACCACCCTGGACATTGTAGCCCACGCCAGCATTGATAGTCAGGTCGATGGTGTCATCGCCTTCACCCGCGTCAACAACAGCAGCGACCACAGCAGCCGAGCCCTTGGAGACAAGAACAGCCAAGGTGTCATTGCCAGCACCAGTCGATAGGGACGCCGCATTAGCAGTAGCGGTGCCAGTAAAGGCGATAGTCGCGGTATCGTTGCCCTCGCCGGTCTTGACGTTAGCAACTGTCGGGACAGCAACGTACGTGATGTCACCGGTACTGGCCGATGCATCAACGGTGGACAGAGCTTTGGAAGAACCTGCTTCGTTGCCAACGACAAGGGTACTGTTGATCGAGGTATTGATGCTAACCGACTCAACGTCCTTGCCAGCTGTCACTGTAAGACCAAGATCTGAAATAGGATCAGCCGGTGTGGCATCAACACGCGTACCGGAAACAGTCACGGAATTCAGCACACCACCTGCGGCAGCACTAACAGCCAGAGTCACAGTATCAGCGACATTAGTCAGCGCAACGGTAGCAGTGGCAGCAGCAGCGGCAGCCTGGACAGACAGCGGATCAACAGTAATGTTCCTAAAGCCCGCGGTAGTAGTAGCCGCCAAATTGATCACATCAGTGGCAAAACCGACCTGGTTGATCGCTGTCGCACCAACGAAATTAGCGGCATCGATATTAGCAGCAATGACAGCGATCTCGTTGTTGTAGTTGATGGTTTCAACATTCTTCACAGTGGTATTAGTCGGGAAGGTACCACCATTGAGGACGCCATTGGTGAAGATGTTCAGGATATCAGTGCCCGCACCACCATCAATGTTATCAAAAGCGCTGAAAGTGGTCGCAGGTGCACCATTCGCATCTACCGTCAATGCGTTGATGGTATCATTACCCGTGGTGCCGGGAATGGTGTCCGCACCTGGAGTCAGCGTGAAAGTCTCACCAGTATGTCCGTCCACAATAATGCCGAGGCCTGCCAGATAGGCTACGGCGTCCGCCTCGGTGGTTGGGCCATCAGCGGTCACGCCGGCGAGGACGGCTTGCAGGTCGCCCACATTGTCATCCGCATTCTCTCTGGAGTAGATTTCTGCCACCAGCATTTTGTTTTTGAACAGATTAGCGGTATCTGCAAATTCAGGCGCCGGGGTGCCGAGCAGATAGAGGCCTGCTTCAATGATGATATCGCCAATGTCTCTGCCTGCATTGAGGCTATCGACGACAAATTTTTCCGCCTGGGCATCGGCGCTGGCGGGGTCGGTATTACCCGCCGTCAGACCGAAGTTCTTGAGCAGCGCGGCGGCTATTTCTTGAGAGGTTACGGCACCTTTCAGAATATCCTGCCGGAATTGCGGCGTCGCTACCAGGAAATCAGCCAGTTCCTCGAAGGACGTGCCTCTTTCAATCAGGTTAGAGAACTCTCTTAGAAAATTAGCGCCAGGGGCACCGTTGAACAAGCCCACCGTCAACCCTACAATGTATTGTTTTTGAGTGTCAGAAATAGCCATAAGTAAAAGCTTCCTTTTAAATTGAGTTAAAAAAACGTCAGACCACAAACTCTATGTTACGAAATTGCTGAATATGAAACAAACAGTCCTTGCAACCTGTTATAAGCCGGTTTTTGCGTTCCCGTTTGTCTGATTGCATCCTTCATGACAATGACAATAATTGCTACCAGAAATCGACACAGTTGACAAGTTTCAACGATTCTGCCTAAAAAATCCGACCCGTGCAAGCAAGCTGGGATGCTTAAAAATATTTTGTCGCTTATTTGCAACAGTTTGCGTATTACAAGGAACAGGCTTGCGTGCCATGCGCCCTCACCTGCCAATAAACAGCCGCCGCCAGCCATTCCTGCAAGCCGCCTTCGTTATTTATACTCGTCACCCTTCAAAATTCGGTTTTTATCATCCCTCATCCGGCCTTCTCCCAGCAGGGGAAGGGGGGAAGGTCGAGCGGCCGAATTTTGAAGGACGATGAGTATGCTTTCCATCTTACATTAAGATTGTGCAGTCGAATGGCTGAAAAGCGCGTGATTTTTCCCACATTAATGACTTGTCATCGGTCCGCAGCACTTCGACTTCTTTTCATTCTAACACCGATCGCCTTTCGGGAATATGACAATGATCTGCATGACGAACGGCGGAGACCCTGCTGCGGAAGCGGCATGGCGCGAGACAACCCGGAAGGACTCAATGGCTGAAAGTGGTCACACTGTTGAGGGGTTTATACGCTAATATCACCGTTTTTTGCTGACCAGGAAATCATGATGAAACCGGAAGATGTTGCACACTACCTGCGGGAAAATCCGCAGTTTTTCGATGACTATGCCGAAATGCTGGCGGATATCAGGATTCCGCATCCCCACGAGGGCCGGGTGATTTCGATCAGTGAGCGTCAGATGATCTCGCTGCGGGAGAAAAACCGCCAGCTGCAGGTCAAGCTGCATGAGCTGATCAATATCGGCGAGAATAATGACAAGATCAGCGAGAAAATGCATCGGCTGACGGTTGCGCTGGTGGAATTCAATTCGCTGGAAGCAATGCTGCACGGGCTGAATAATCATCTGCGCGATGATTTCGCCATTCCCCATGTGGCGTTACGCTTGTGGTCTTCAAACCAGGCTGCCGGCGAGGGACAACGCCTTGAATTCACGCCGGTCAGCGACACCGTGCACGCCCTCGTTGACAACATGGCGCGGCCTTACTGCGGCCCGCATCTGGCGGACGAGATCAATCAATGGTTTGGACAGGATGCGTCGTTGCTGCGCTCTTTCTGCATGATTCCGCTACGCAGGAAACATACCATTGGCTTGCTGGTGATGGGCAGCCCGGAACTGGAACGATTTTATCCCGACATGGGCACGCTTTATCTGGAGCGGTTAGGCGCGCTGATCACGAGCGCGCTGACCCGTCTCAAGAGCAAGGGCTGATAAGGGTAGAGATAGCGGCACATGAATTCCCCCGATCCTGACGAGAAGCCAGCGCTGGTCAGCGCTTACCTCGCTCATCTGACGCATGAGCGCAGGCTGTCACCGCTCACCGAAAAAAGTTATGCGCGGGATCTGGCTGTTTTGTTGCAGCTTTCTGAAGCAGTTCCCCTGAATCAGTTGCGGGCGCATGATATCCGCCACTTCGTCGCCAAGCTGCATGGGGGCGGCCTTTCCGGCAGAAGCCTGGCGAGAATGCTCTCCGCCTGGCGAGGTTTTTACCGCTATTTAAGCCGCCATCACGGCTATTCTGACAATCCCTGCAACGGCATGCGCGTCCCCAAATCGCCGAAGAACCTACCGCATGCGCTTTCCCCGGATGAAACCGCGCGGTTGATGGCGTTCGATCACGATGATCCGCTCAGCGTGCGCGATCGCGCCATGTTCGAGTTGTTTTATTCCTCGGGATTACGGCTCGCGGAATTGACGCAGCTTCGGCCAGAGGATATCCATTTTGTCGAGGGCACGGTGCGGGTGCAAGGAAAAGGCAGCAAGACGCGCGTGGTGCCCGTCGGCAGCTATGCCTTGCAGGCGCTTCAGGCATGGCTGACGCAGCGCGCAGGCATGCTGAAACCCGGAGAGACCGCGCTATTTGTGTCGCTGCGCGGCTGTCAAATCAGCCCCCGTGCAGTCGAGTACCGCCTGGACGCATGGGCTGCCCGGCAGAATCTCGGCAATCAGGTGCATCCTCATGCGCTGCGCCATTCGTTCGCTTCCCATGTGCTGCAATCCAGCGGGGATTTACGCGCTGTGCAGGAAATGCTGGGACATGCCAGCATCAGCACCACACAGGTCTATACCCATCTGGACTTTCAGCACCTCGCCAAAATTTACGATAGCGCTCATCCGCGTGCGAAGCGGAAAAAATAAGGCTGGCAGACCGTTCGGCCTTCGACAGTATGTCATAGGGGCAGACATGGGGTAGAGGCTAAATCTGGTGCAATGCGCTGCGCTTATTGCACCCTACGAACTGTGGTTGGCATTTTTGCGGGTATTCGGTCGGCACACTATCGTGCCCACCCTGCAGCCGCTGGTTTTAACTCAGAAAGAACCCGCATGATCCAGCACCACCCGATACCTCGCCTTGCCTGCCGCCAGATGGGCAATGGCGTCATTGACTTTATTGAGCGGGAAGTGCTCGACTTGCGGCGCAAGGTGGTGTCGTGCCGCAAAATCCAGCATGGCGGCGATGACCGCAGGCCCGCCGGTCGGCGATCCCGAAACGCTTTTCTGTCCCATGATCAGATCGAATGCGGGAATAGCCATCGGCTCCAGCACAGCGCCCACAACGTGCATGCGGCCATTCGGCTTCAGCGTTTTAAGCAGCAACGGCCAGTCGAGCGGCACATTCACGGTGATCATCAGAAAATCGAGCGAATTGGCCATTTTGAGGACTTCCGCACTGTTACGGCTGGAAACGACGCGATGCGCCCCAAATCCCCGGGTTTCTTCCGCTTTCGACAGGTCCGAGGTAAACGCTGTCACTTCGCAGCCCCAGGCGCGGGCAAATTGCAGTGCAAGGTGCCCAAGGCCGCCGATGCCGACAATGCCCACCCGGTCAGTGGGTTTTACGCCATAGGTCAGCAACGGCGCAAAGACCGTCACGCCGCCACAGAGCAGCGGTCCTGCGGAAGAGGCTTCAAGCGTGCCGGGTAAAGGAATCGCCCAGAGCCAGTGCGCGCGCACCCGCTCTGCAAAGCCGCCATGATGGCCGATAATCGTCGGCGCGGCTTCCCGGCAAAGATTATGGTTACCCGTCAGGCATTCATGGCAGTGCATGCAGCTATCGACATTCCAGCCTATGCCGACCCGCTGCCCGATCTTCAATTCCTTGGCGCGATCCCCCACTGCCACGATACGGCCGATCACTTCATGTCCCGGAATAAGGGGATAGCGCGACAATCCCCAATCATTATTGATAATCGAAAGATCAGAATGGCAAAGACCGCAGTATTCCACCGCCACTTCGACTTCTTCCGCGCCAAGCGGGCCAGCCTCATAAGTAAACGGTTCGAGTCTCTGTTTTGCGCCCTGCGCTGCCCATCCATTGATAGAAGTCATCCCACTCTCCTGTGCTTTTAACCCGAATATTTCATAAATGGGCACATGCCCATTTATGAAATATTCGGGTTAAATCGTATCGTTAAAGAAGCCGCCAAGCATCCGCTCGCTCCCGATATCATACAAGTTTGTCGAAGGAGGATCAGGACGCGCGGCCAATCCGGCGAACCGTATTGACATCCCTTTCAAGATACCATTATTGCTGGCGATACGCTTGCCGAAAAAAGAGGCGATTTATACTCATCGTATTTCTGCGACCGCGTTATCTGCGAATAATCGCCCACCAGCGCGCGATATTGAGCAAGGTCATGAGCGATGCGGAAACATACGTCCAGGCTGCGGCGGTGAGTAATCTCCGGGCATGCGGCGCGTCGCCCGGCTTGAGGTAATTTCCCTGCTCCAATATCGGCAGCGCACGCGCAAAACTTGCATTCATTTCCATCGGCAGGGTAATCAAGTGCACCAATGTCGAGGTTCCCAAAGTTAACAACCCTCCCGCCAAAAATAACGCCCCGACGATAGGCGCGCGGACCAATACCACCATGAGCGGCGCCAGCATGAGGATGCCCGCGCCCAGTTTTTCCGCCGGTGCGGCAAGCTGCACTAACCGGGTGCGCATTTTCAAAGGTAAATAGCCAGCCTGATCCTGAATCGCGTGACCCACTTCATGCGCCGCCACCGTAATCGCCGTGAGCGATCGGCCATTGAATTTATCCGAGGTAAGGCGAACCGCTTTTTCAAGCGGATCATAATGATCACCCAGCGCTGTGATCTCGACGCTGACTTGCGGCAAATTTGCCCGATCGAGCAAGGTACGGGCCAATTCCGCCCCCGTTGCCGCATAGCGATCGTCCGGCTGGCTATATTTCTCCATGATGTGCTTGACCCAATAGGAAGGTCCAACGACTAAAACAACGAGCAGAATGATCAATATCAAATAAAACATGGTGCTTTCTCGATTATCCAGGAAGAAAATTAATTTGCGATACGTTACATGAGATTCATCCTGACAGCATCAGTTCAGATGGGCATCGAGGGCTTTTTTTGCTTCAGCGCCTTACTTTGATTACACTGCTTGTTTTATCGATTAAAATAGGCCTATGGAAAAGGAAAACATCACCACGATACTGGAAAAAGCGCAGGAACGCGCCGAAGATATGGATTTGCCTTACAAAGGCGCTTTGTTACCCGATGAAGCCTTCGCATTGTTGCAGCACGCTCCCGATGCCAAACTGATCGATGTTCGCTGCAAAGCTGAGCTCGATTGGGTTGGCCGCATTCCCGGCGCAATCGAAGTCGAGCTGAAGCGCTACCCGGGCATGCAGCCTAATCCCGATTTTATTGACCAGATTGCGGAAAAAGTAGACCAAGACGATCTGATCATGTTTCTTTGCCGCAGCGGCGGACGCTCGGATTATGCGGCCATGATTGCCACGCAGTCAGATTTCCCCAATTGCTACAACATCCTGGAAGGATTCGAAGGCGACAAGGATGAAACGGGCCACCGTGGCCAAAAAGGGGGCTGGAAAGCGGCAGGTCTGCCCTGGGTGCAGAGTTAATCACCGGCGGGCATTTTGTGCCTCGTAAGGCGGCGCAATGCCCGATGGGCATGGCGCCCTGCCTTTAAACTAACCCGCTGACCAGGCAATCACGCCCGAGTAAGCGGTTACCAGGATGATGATGCCGAAGCCGATGCGATACCAGGCGAACAGCGTAAAATCATGGTGGCTGATATAGCGCAGCAATCCGCGGATCGCCAGCCATGCGCTCACAAAGGAGGCAAGAGAGCCCACGGCAAACATACTGAGATCTTCCATCTGCAGCAGGTCACGGCTTTTATAAACATCGTAAAAGGTGGCCGCAAACATGATCGGGATCGCCAGAAAAAAAGAAAACTCGGCGGCTGTCTTACGCGACAAACCAAACAGCAGACCGCCAATGATGGTGGCTCCCGACCGGGAGGTGCCCGGAATCAAGGCAAGACACTGGGCACAGCCCACTTTCAGCGCATGTTTCCAGTCCATTGCCTCCACCTGCTCGACATCCACCACATGATCGCGGCGCTCCGCCCATAAAATCAGCACACCGCCTATGATCAACGCCAAGGCCACCGGCAGCGGATGAAAGAGATAATACTTGATCGTCTTGATGAACAAGAATCCCAGGATGGCCGCGGGCAAAAAAGCGATCAGCAGGTTTAACAGGAAGCGATTCGATTCCTTCGACCCAATCCCGGTGGCAACCGCCATCAGGCGGGCGCGATACTCACAGCATACCGCCAGAATCGCGCCCAGCTGAATAGCCACGGTGAACACCTTGGCTTTGCCATCATTGAAATCGAGCAGATCCCCTATCAGGATCAAATGTCCCGTGGAAGAAATCGGCAGAAACTCGGTTAATCCCTCAACAATCCCGAGGGTCAATGCTTTGATTAGTATCAGCCAATCCATTTGCGTTCAAAGAACCCTAAAAAGAACCCTAAAAATAGCAAGATTTGAGAAAACGATCATAATTTACTGTAAATCTCCGCGCCTTTTTCCACGAACTCCGTGGATTTCTGCGCCATGCCTGCTTTCAGCGCCTCGTCCTCGGTGATGCCTTGATGCGCCGCATAATCACGCACGTCCTGAGTGATCTTCATTGAGCAGAAATTGGGGCCACACATCGAACAAAAATGAGCCAGCTTGGCGCCTTCCTGCGGCAGCGTTTCATCATGGAACTGTTTGGCTTTATCTGGATCCAGGCTGAGATTGAACTGATCATTCCAGCGAAACTCGAAGCGCGCCTTGGAAAGCGCATTGTCGCGAATTTGCGCGCCGGGATGCCCCTTGGCCAAATCAGCCGCATGCGCTGCAATCTTGTAGGTAATGATCCCATCCTTGACATCATCCTTATCAGGCAGTCCCAAGTGTTCCTTGGGGGTGACATAACATAGCATGGCTGTTCCATACCAGCCGATCATGGCGGCGCCAATCGCGGAGGTAATGTGATCGTAGCCAGGCGCAATATCGGTGGTAAGCGGCCCCAGGGTGTAAAACGGTGCTTCCTGACAATACTTGAGCTGCAAATCCATGTTCTCCTTGATCAAGTGCATGGGCACATGGCCCGGCCCTTCAATCATGACCTGCACATCATGTTTCCAGGCAATCTGCGTCAACTCGCCCAGTGTTTTCAATTCGGCAAACTGCGCTTCATCGTTGGCATCATAAATCGAACCGGGGCGAAGCCCATCTCCGAGTGAGAAACTGACATCATACGCTTTCATGATGTCGCAGATTTCCTCGAAATGCGTGTAGAGGAAACTCTCCCGATGATGCGCCAGGCACCATTTGGCCATGATCGAGCCGCCACGTGAAACAATCCCGGTCATGCGCTTGGCCGTCATGGGAATGAACGGTAAACGGACCCCGGCGTGAATGGTGAAGTAATCCACGCCCTGCTCTGCTTGTTCAAGCAAGGTATCGCGGAATATTTCCCAGGTTAGCTCCTCTGCTTTCCCATCGACTTTCTCCAGGGCCTGGTAAATGGGTACCGTACCGATCGGCACCGGACTGTTACGAATGATCCACTCGCGCGTTTCGTGGATATTCTTGCCAGTGGAAAGATCCATCACCGTGTCGCCTCCCCAGCGGATCGCCCAGGTCATTTTCTCGACTTCTTCCTGGATGCTGGAGCCCAATGCGGAATTACCAATGTTGGCGTTGATTTTGACCAGGAAATTACGCCCGATGATCATCGGCTCGGATTCCGGATGATTGATATTGGCGGGGATTATCGCGCGCCCGCGCGCGACCTCATCGCGCACAAACTCCGGGGTAATCAGGCGCGGAATCGCGGCGCCAAAATCCTGGCCGGGATGCTGGCGCGCGAGCCATTCATTACTTTGCACATCGATGCTTTCGCGGCGCTGGTTTTCCCGTATGGCAATATATTCCATCTCCGGGGTAATCATGCCCCTACGCGCATAGTGCATCTGCGTCACATTGGCGCCTGTCCTGGCACGCCGGGACGGGCGTTTGAGATTGAAGCGCATCTCCGCAAGCTTCGGATTATTCAGCCGCTCCCGGCTATAAGCGGAAGTCAGCCCTGAAAGTAAGTCGGTATCGCCACGCGCCTCGATCCATTGTTCGCGCAAGGGCGCTAACCCGGCACGAATATCGATCCTGACAGCCGGATCAGTATAGGGGCCGGAGGTATCGTAAACATAGATGGGAGGATTCTTTTCGGTGCCATCGCGCGTGGCCGTATCCGATTGACTGATCTCCCGCATGGGGACCTGAATATCAGGACGGGCGCCCTGCACATAGATCTTGCGCGAATTGGGCAGCGGCTTGATCGCAGCTTCATCCACCTGCGCAGTATCGCTCGTAAACTTTTCCAGCTTTGAAATAATTGTATTCATGTTATGCTCCTCAAATTACCGTAAGGAGCAGGGCTATTCCCAGCTTCCCTACGGCGGCGTTATCCGCATCAGGTATTAAGGGACTATCTCACCAGCACCCTGCCCCTGTGAAAACGTAGTTTCGTTAAAACGAAGTTTCGATAAAACGTAGTTTTGCTAACCAATCTACCGCGCACCACGATTTCTTCACAGGCTCTCTGGATAACTTCCAAGTGCGGACCCCTAGCTTAAGCTGTGAAACTAATAGAAATATGAAATAATTGCAAGCCTGTTTATTTCATCCATAAAAATAACGATTATGAAACTCGATACCAATCTCGAACAAAACCGCTTCAATATGGTTGAACAGCAAATTCGGACGTGGAGTGTTCTGGATACGACAGTTCTTAATTTACTTTACAAAGTACGGCGCGAAGAATTCGTACCGGCGGCTTATCGTTCGCTCGCCTTCACGGATATGGAAATCCCTTTGGAGCATGGCGCAGTCATGCTGACACCCAAGATGGAAGCGCGCATCCTGCAGGAATTACACCTCAAAAAGACCGATAAAATCCTTGAAGTGGGCAGCGGCAGCGGCTACATGACCGCCTTACTCGCAGAACTGGGTGCGCATGTTTACAGCGTTGAGATTGTACCCACGCTCTGCACCATGGCCAAGATCAATCTCCAGGTACATGGCATTACCAACGTCACCCTGGAACAAGGTGACGCCGCGCAAAGCTGGCCTCAGCATGGCCCCTATGATGTCATCGTGCTGACAGCTTCCATACCGGTGCTACCGGAGTCTTTCCAAAAAAGCCTTAATCCGGGGGGACGTTTGTTTGCGATTGTCGGGGAAGAGCCTTTGATGGAGGCAATGCTCGTTACGTGCGTCACGCCAGGTGTCTACCATACCAAAATACTGTTCGAAACCTGCACAGCGCCCCTCAGGAATGCCCTGCAACCACAGCGGTTCACTTTTTAATGTTTCTAATTGAGTACGATAGCTCACCATTTCAACAGAATAGGCGCGTTGGCATCACGCCTTATCCGGAAAAATCGTGCTCCAAGCGTTCATGAAAAATCTGCGATATTGGAGGATGGCGCTTGTGATCGGCGTCATGCTGCAAACACCTCTGCAAGCAGCCAGTCTCATGGATATTTATCATGAAGCGCTGGAGCAGGATGCGAAATATGGCTCCGAACGGGCGGCCTACATCGCAGCCCAGGAAAAACTGCCTCAAGGAAGAGCGGGATTACTGCCTAATATCAATTTCACAGGAACAGGTCAGAATCAGTATATCGATACCAACCTGGGTCCTGAGAGAGTGATCAAAAATCGTGGAATGGTCATCGCAGCCACCCAGCCGCTTATTCGCTTTGAAAATTTCATCATCTATGAACAATCAAAAAATCAGGTTATACAGGCTGATGCAAGGTTTGTTCTGGCTGCCCAGGATCTGATATTGCGCGTAGCGCAAGCGTATTTTGATGTCCTGATCGCCCAGAACAATCTTGAGGTGATGGGCGCCCAGAAAAAAGCCATCAGCGAACAACTGGAACAAGCCAAGCGCAACTTTGAGGTAGGCGTTGCCACGATCGTAGATACGCATGAAGCTCAAGCTCGTTATGATCTGACGGTCTCGCAAGAGATTTTGGCTAAAAATACGCTGGAGGTTAATAAGCGGAGTCTGCAAGGGATCATCAATCGATTTCCAGATTCCCTGTCCAGTACCAGCATAGATAAAATAGTGTCAGATTCGCTTACCCTGCCCTATGACGACATGGAAGAGTGGGTAGCATTGGCCGAGCAGAAAAATTTCTCTCTCAAAGTACAGCAAATCGCCTATGATCTGGCCGAGCAGGAAATCAAAAAGGCCAAGGCAGGCCATTACCCCACGCTTGATCTGGTCGCGCAGTACAGCAATCAACAGGGCGTCGGGGGCGCGATTACCGGGCGTGGTATCGATTTAGAATCGAAATCGGTAGGACTTCAGCTTAATGTACCCATATTCCAGGGACTTTCTGTGCAATCTCGTGTTCGCGAAGCGCTAGCCAATCGGGACAAGGCGCGTCAGGATCTGGAAAATGTCCGGAGAACCATCGGCCTGCAAGTACGCCAGCAATATCTGAATGTGACCAACGGCATTGCCCTGATCAAAGCTCAGAAGCAGGCGCTCACAACCAGCAAGAGCCAGCTGGACTCTACGGTGCTAGGACAGGAAGTTGGCGTCAGAACAGAAGTGGATGTTTTAAATGCGCAACAGCAGTTCTTTTCTGCACGCAGAGATTTGGCGCAAGCCTATTACACTTATCTGATGTCACGATTACGGCTGAAAGCCGAAGCGGGGGAATTGGATGAAGACGTGCTGAAAGAGATCAACGCGCTGCTATAGGATAAAAATCTATCCTTCCCGGTACAGGAAGTTGATAGAATGTATTCGAAGCTGACCAGACAGTCGCTGCCTGCGAAAGCAGGGAGAGGAAAGTCCGGACTCCATAGAGCGGGATGCCGGTTAATGGCCGGCCGTCGTGAGGCGAGGAATAGGGCCACAGAGACGAGCGTATTAAGTTACGGTGAAACGCGGTAACCTCCATCCGGAGCAAGACCAAATAGGCAGGCTACGATGCTGCTCGCTGAGCCTGCGGGTAGGTTGCTTGAGTACACGGGTAACTGTGCACCTAGAGGAATGACTGTCCAAGACAGAATCCGGCTTATCGGTCAGCTTCCCTTATTCCTGATCCTTTGATCCCAAGCCTGTTAGCGGCGTATTGATTGCATGACCAAGTGTATAATCCTAAAAACTGCAATTGACCGCTTGACCGGCAAGCCAAGCCCATGACATATAAAGACATCTTCGAAAATTTTTCATTCAACCAAATGGTAATGTCGCTACGGCGTGCATCGTACGTCGCTCCAGGCGCGCAGGCGGTGTTGCTCCCTATTGCAGAGAGCAGCCCTGTGGCCTTGTCGCGCCTTGCCTCACACCCGAATCGCCACACGCCCCCCTTCCGTTCAACCGCGGTTTTTAGGATAATCCGTGACTGATTCTTTCAGCGTTTTGCAATGATCCGTAAATTCTTTAAACGTATCTTCACGCGTAATCCACCTGCCGCCAACACCACTTCAGTGTTGCACACGGTATCGCGCAAGGAACATGGCATTACCCGCCAGCAAATTAGCCCGGCCGCATTAAAAGTGACGGTAGCCTTGCAGCAGGGCGGATTCTCCGCATTCGTAGTCGGTGGCGCTATTCGTGATTTATTGCTGGGATTGGAACCCAAGGATTTCGATGTGGCGACCAATGCTACACCGGAGCAGGTGCGTGGGCTATTTCGTCGTTCTCGCATCATTGGACGACGCTTTCGCCTGGTGCACGTCACCTATGGTACCGAGATTGTGGAAGTATCTACTTTTCGCGCCAATTGCGCTGCTGATGGTGACACGGACATGGCGGCCCAGAACCACGCCGATCAATACGGGCGCTTGCTGCAGGACAACATTTTTGGCAGTCAGGAAGAGGATGTGATGCGGCGTGATTTTACAATCAATGCGCTGTTTTATGATCCTGCCACTGAAGAAATTCTTGATTATCTGAATGGTTATGAGGATATCAAGGCCAAGCGCCTGCGCATCATTGGTGAACCGATCCAACGTTATCGGGAAGATCCCGTTCGCATGCTGCGGGCAGTTCGCCTAGCAGCCAAGCTGGATATCCAGCTTGATGATTCAACTGCAGCGCCCATAGGTGACTTGGCGCCGTTGTTGCAAAATGTGCCCGCGGCCCGATTATTCGATGAAATGCTGAAACTGTTGATGTCTGGCCACTCCCTTAGCTGTATCGTGGATTTGCGTATGCGCGGGCTTCATCACGGTTTGCTGCCCATGCTGGATGTGCTTCTTGAGCAGCCCCTCGGAGAACGCTTTATCACTTTAGCGCTTAAAAATACCGATGAGCGTGTCCAGCAGGATAAGCCCGTATCACCCGGCTTCCTGTTTGCGACCCTGCTCTGGCATGAAGTGCTCACCGCCTGGAACAAACGGCAAGCAGAAGGGGTAAAGCCTATTCCCGCCCTCCATATGGCGATGGTTGAAATCCTGGCATTACAACGCCAGCAGCTCGCCATCCCTCGGCGGCTGGATTCAATCATTTATGATATCTGGACACTCCAGCCGCACTTTGTGGCGCGGGCAGGACGCAGACCATTTCACTTGCTTGAACACCCGCGTTTCCGCGCGGCGTATGATTTTTTATGGCTACGCTGTGAAAGCGGCGAAGTCGATATGGAAGTGGGGCAATGGTGGAAAGTTTTCCAGCATACTGATGCCGCCACCCGCGAAGCAATGCTGTTAAAGGAAACCACACCCAAACGGCGCAAGAGAAGCAAGCGGCGTCGCAAGCCAGCAGAATCGGCAGACCATAAAAAAAGCGATGTGACCAATTTAGCGCCCCCTACGGAAACATGATCTGATGCCCGCTACTGGAACCCAACCAGCCAGACAAGCCTTTATTGGTTTAGGCAGCAATCTGAAAAACCCCCTATACCAAATCAGACGAGCCATTTCACTGCTTGCAGCGCTTCCCGATAGCCGCTTGATAAAACAATCTTCCCTGTACCGCAGCGCGCCAATGGGAGCAGTTGATCAACCTGATTTCATTAATGCAGTGGTCCACCTGCAAACAACGCTGATGCCTCATGATCTTCTCAGGGCGTTACTCGAAATCGAGCGGCGTTGCGGACGCATTCGAACCTATCCCAACGCGCCGCGCACCCTCGACCTTGACTTATTGTTATATGATGATCTGCAATGCCATGAGGAAGGCTTAACATTGCCACACCCCCGCATGCATGAGCGCGCGTTCGTATTGCAGCCACTCATGGAGATCAAACAGGATTGCATGATTCCCGGACAGGGATTAGTTACCGGCCTGCTGGCCGCCTGTACTGAACAACGACTGGAATGTATTTCAACATCATGATACTGGAAAAATACCACTATATTGTCATCGAAGGTCCTATTGGTGCGGGTAAAACCAGCCTTGCCCAGAATATGGCAGACTACCTGGAATGCGCCTTATTACTGGAGTGTCCGGAAGAAAACCCTTTCCTTGGAAAATTTTATGGCGATATCTCGCGTTACGCATTGCCAACTCAACTCTCCTTTTTACTCCAGCGCATCAACCAATTCCGGGGCTGGACGCAAGCTGACCTGCTCTCAAGACCGATGATCAGCGATTTCTTATTGGAGAAAGACCAATTATTTGCCCGCATCACGCTGAGCCCATCCGAATTTGATCTCTATCAGAAAATTTATCATCAAATGCAGCCTCAGGCACCTTTCCCTGATCTGGTCATTTATCTTCAGGCTTCACCGGAGAAGCTGCTCGAGCGAATCAAGCGTCGCGGCAACGCTTACGAAAAAAATATATCCGAAGAATATCTGTATAAATTGTCCAGTAGCTACACGCAGTTTTTTCATCAATACGATAAAGCGCCCGTGATCACTGTCAATAGCGACAATCTCAATTTTGCCAACAACACGGCTGATTTTAACCTGTTGCTCCAGCGCATCAGCCAGATGCGAGGCGCACGGGAATATTTCAACTGCGGTCTTAGGGAATATCTATAAGTCGTTAAGGACTAAATTGACATGAGAATAACTCGAGATACCTTACAGAGAATGCACGCAGCAGGCAGCAAAATCGCCGCGCTCACTTGCTATGATGCCGCCTTTGCCGCCCTGCTGGAGAATGCAGGAGTCGATATGCTATTGGTGGGCGATTCGTTGGGGAATGTTCTGCAAGGCCATGCCAGCACCTTGCCCGTGACACTGGATGACATGATTTATCATACCCAGTGCGTCGTGCGTGGATCAAGCAAAGCGTTCATCATGGTCGACATGCCTTTTGGCACGTTTCAGATATCCCCTGAAGAAACCTTCATGCATGCCGCCAAGCTCATGGCCGCAGGCGCGCAAATGGTCAAGATTGAAGGCGGTCAGGTGATGACTGACACCATTGATTTTCTTACCCAGCGGGGTATCCCGGTATGTGCGCATATCGGCCTGCTGCCGCAATCCGTTCATCAGCTTGGGGGTTATAAAGTCCAGGGAAGAACAGCTAACGAAGCGGAACAGCTCCTGAACGACGCTATTCTTTTACAGGAAGCGGGAGCCGGCATGTTGTTAATGGAAACGATTCCAGCTTCCTTAGCCGGCAAGATTAGCCGGGAACTTTCCATTCCCACCATCGGCATCGGCGCGGGGGCAGATTGCTCTGCTCAGGTACTGGTTCTGCACGACATGCTGGGAATCTATTCGGGAAACAAACCGCGTTTCATCAAGAATTTCATGATAGGTGCAGAGAGCGTCCAGGCAGCGATCGCGCATTATGTCGCAGAAGTGAAGGCCGGGAAATTCCCGGCAGCAGAGCATGCCTTCTAACCACAAGCTTCAATTCTCTCAAAGCGCTACCCGTGGAAATCATTACTGATATTGCAGCGTTGCGAACTCGCCTGCAACGCGAGCCATCGATTGCACTGGTGCCCACCATGGGCAATTTGCACGAGGGTCATTTGTCTCTGGTGCAAATTGCACAGCAGAATGCAGGCTGTACCGTGGTGAGTATTTTCGTCAATCGCCTGCAATTTGCGCCCCATGAAGATTTTGATCGTTATCCGCGCACTCAGGCAAACGATTGCCAGCTTCTCCAGAAGCTCGGTGTTGATATCGTATTTTTACCTGATGAAAAAACGCTTTATCCCGTCCCCCAGGAATTCCAACTGCTGCTCCCGCCGCTAGCCGATACGCTGGAAGGCGCATGCCGCCCCGGATTTTTTCGAGGCGTGGCGATCGTCGTACTGAAATTGTTCAATATCGTCCAGCCGCAGTTAGCCCTATTTGGTAAGAAAGATTACCAACAATTGCACATCGTGCGAAACATGGTGCAGCAATTGAATCTACCCATCGATATCATGACGGGTGAAACGGTGCGTTCTGAAGACGGACTCGCGCTGAGCTCCCGTAACAGCTATCTGAGTGGAGTGGAACGACAGCAGGCGAGTCATCTATTTCGTACTTTGCTCCAAATAAAGCAAGCCATAGAACGAGGCCATCGTGACTTCCGGTCACTGGAAGAATCCGCAGAATCGGACCTTACCAGCCACGGATGGCAAGTCGACTACATCGCCTTGCAGCAGCGTGAAACGCTCCTGCCTGCCCATGCCAGCGACACTGATCTGGTCATCCTCGGCGCAGCAAGGCTGGGCCAGATCCGGCTGATTGATAATCTGGAAATTTCGGGCTAGCCCAATACGAGCAAGCAAAAAAACAAAGCATCATCCAGCCCAATAACATTCCGGGAAAAACGCTACAACCATACCATCCTACCCATCTCCAGCGGGTGGGTCAGCAGCGGATGGCAAGGATACATGCGCAAATAGTATTCCTGCTTACCACATAACTCAGGCATGTGATGCAGCTCGAATAAATGCTCGCCAGTCGCGTCCACTTCGGCAAACTCAAAACGGAAACGCTGGAAACTGTTCAGTCTCATTTTCTTGTACTGTCGGCAAAGTAACAGTTCCACCGCTACATCGTCTGGCTGCAAGCCATTTAATTTGGCTGCCACCTTGAAATTCAGGGTAGTGCCAAAATCAATCTGCTTGCATGGCGTATCCAGCCGTCGCAGCGAGACATCTCCCCATGCCGCCCTTACTTTCGCCTTCCAGGCAGCGATGCTTTTGGCATTGGCAAAATCATCCCGAGCATATTGCGCGCCTTGCTCATTAGCGGCCACGTAAAATTTGTTGACATATTCGTTCACCATGCGCGTCGCATTGTAGCGCGGTAATAGAGAAGTCATTGAGTATTTGGCCATCTTGACCCATTCTGAAGAATAGCCGAATTTGCCGCGACGATAATACATAGGAATGACCTGATCCTGCAGAATCTCGTAAAACGACTGACTCTCATCCTTATCCCGCAAGACAGCTTCCGTATCATCCGACGCCGGTTTGACTGCCCAGCCATTTTTGCCATCGTAGCCCTCTTCCCACCAGCCATCGAGCACACTCACATTAAGCGTGCCATTGATCCCTGCCTTCATGCCGGAAGTGCCACTCGCTTCAAGGGGATAAATGGGGCTATTGAGCCAGACGTCCACCCCCGCCACCAACCTGCGAGCAAGGCGCATATCATAGTTCTCCACCAGCAGAATCCGCCCTTCAAATTCCGGCATGCGTGATACCTGGCTAATCCGTCGAATCAAATCCTGGCCTGGAATATCCGCTGGATGGGCTTTGCCCGAAAAAATGAGTAGCACCGGGTGTTCCGGGTCAAGCAGAATTCTTCTTAACCAGTCGAGGTTCTCGAATAACAAGGTCGCGCGTTTATAAGTCGCAAAGCGACGTGCGAAGCCTAATACCAGCACATTGGGGTTAATCGGATCGACCAGCTTCAAGAGCCGATCGAGATGAGCTTCTGAACCGCTATTACGTCTATTTTGTTCGGTCAAGCGTGCACGGATGCCATAAAACATTTGTGATTTCAGCGTCTGCCGCACACTCCAGAACAGATGATCAGGAATGGCGTCTACCAATGACCAGAATTCCGTGTCGCACATCTTGCTGCGCCATTCGTAGCCAAGGTAGCGATCAAACAGATCGGACCACTCCTGCGCCAGAAAAGTCGGCACATGCACCCCATTGGTGATATAGGCAATCGGATTTTCCTCGGGCTCGATCTGCGGCCAGAGATCATGGCAAATACGGGCAGACACATCACCATGTATCTTGCTGACACCGTTATGCGTGCGTGACATATGGATAGCCAGCGCCGTCATATTGAAATCATCACAACCTGGCATATGCCCCAGCGCCATAAATTCTTCCCAGGAAATCTTCAGATCATGGCAAAACCCACTAAAATAGTCATGCATCATGGCTTTGGAGAAATGGTCATGCCCGGCGGGTACGGCAGTATGCGTGGTAAACACGGTATTGACCGCCACTGCTTCAACCGCACTGGCAAAATCCAGTCCCTGCCGCACCAGATTGCGCGCCCGCTCCAGCATCATAAATGCCGCGTGCCCTTCGTTACTGTGCCATACAGTGGGTTTGATCCCCATTTCCTGTAATGCGCTAACCCCCCCTATCCCCAGAATGATTTCCTGCTCAATGCGCAGCGTTTTATCTCCGCCATAAAGCTGATGGGTGATCAAGCGATCATTCTGGGGATTCTCCGGCAAATCGGTATCCAGCAAATACAAACTCACATGACCTATGATAACTTGCCATACTTTCGCTATCACCTTACGTCCCGGCAGAGCCACCTGCACACGGACTTCTGAACCATCATCATGCAAAGCCGGCTTCACGGGCAGATCTTCAAAATCTGAATCGGTATAAACCGCCTGCTGATTACCCTGACTATCGATAGTCTGGAAGAAATAACCTTGCCGATAAAGCAGACCGACCGCAACAAAAGGTAGGCATAAATCACTGGCGGCCTTGCAGTGGTCTCCTGCCAGGATACCCAGCCCTCCTGAATAGACCGGAAGGCTTTCATGGAAGCCAAATTCAAAGCAAAAATAAGCAACCCGATCGCCCGGGTTGAAACCTTCGATGTGATTGTACTGCAAAGACTCTGAATGATAGGAATCATAAGCTAATAACACGCTGTTATAGCTGGAAAGAAACGTTTGATCCGCCGCAGCTTTGTATAGCAATGACTCATCGACTCGCTTGAGGAAAGCTTTGGGATTATGCCCGGTAGCTTCCCACAAACGTGGATCGATACGGGAAAACAAAGCACGTGTTTCGCGATCCCAGCTATACCAAAGATTATTGGCTAACTCCTCCATGCGGGACAGACGGGAGGGTATTTTGGGATTGACTGTGACGGTGAATGCAGTTCGGATACTCATTGATTGCTCTCCTTGACGAGATAAATACCGTGATGGTCATGGGACGATAAAATGCTCGCGATAATATTTTAATTCGTTGATCGAATCATAAATATCTGCCAGCGCTTCATGTTTACTTTCCTTGCTCAGCCCCGCCATGATGCCGGGTTTCCAACGTTTAGCCAGTTCCTTGAGGGTGCTGACATCCAGGTTACGGTAATGAAAGTAAGCTTCCAGCTGTGGCATGGCGCGAGCAAGAAAGCGCCGATCCTGGCAAATCGAATTACCACACATCGGTGAGGTAGCGGAGGGTACATGGGCTTGTAAAAAAACCAGCATACTCGCCTCTGCCTGCGCTTCCGTAATTCTGGAAGCTTTGACCTTATCAATCAACCCAGATTTAGCATGCGTCGATTGATTCCATTTATCCATGCCATCCAGCATGGCGGTTGGCTGCGACACCACCAATACCGGCGCTTCCGCCACCACATTGAGTTGTGAATCGGTCACGACCAGGGCGATTTCAATGATACGGTCGGTATCAGGATTCAAACCGGTCATTTCCATGTCTATCCAGATGAGGTTATTACTATCTTGTGCCATAATGAACTTTCTTGAATTTTAATAGATTGATTGTGTCATATTGCAAGTTGCCCGTCACTTTATGATAGGCGAACGCAAATTTCGTTATATTTCCATCCCGACTATATTGCTATGCAAACTTTCACTGCTATATTTATCATTGCACTATTATTGACTACCTTTACCCAATTGTGGCTAGCTACGCGGCACATCCGTCATATTCGCGCCTATCGCGGCAATGTTCCACCAGATTTCGCATCACAAATTGATCTTGCGGCCCATCAAAAAGCTGCCGATTATACCTGCGCTAAAACCCGCCTGGATTATCCCAGTACCTTAATGCATGTCCTCCTGCTACTGACACTCACGCTGGGAGGCGGATTGAATGTTCTCGCAAACTTCTGGGCGAACTGGTTTACCGATCCGATACAACATGGCATGGCGCTTATTATCAGCACGGCTTTGCTGTTGAGCGCGACCGAAATCCCTTTTAGTTATTACCGGACTTTTGTCATCGAGCAGCAGTTTGGCTTCAACAAGATGACACCAGCCATGTTTTTTTCTGATCTCATCAAGCAATATGCATTAGGCCTGCTGCTGGGTGCGCCATTGTTGTTCGGCATTTTATGGCTGATGGAAAAAATGGGCGATAACTGGTGGCTTTATGCCTGGCTCGCATGGGTCGCTTTCAACCTCTTCCTGCTGGCCGTTTATCCGACATGGATCGCGCCCCTGTTCAACAAATTTTCACCCCTGGAAGACGCTTCTCTCAGAACGCGTATTGAGCAGCTTTTGCATAAGTGTGGTTTTAAATCCAGCGGTTTGTTCGTGATGGATGGATCACGCCGCAGCAACCATGGTAACGCGTATTTCACCGGCTTTGGCAAAACCAAACGCATCGTCTTTTTCGATACCTTGCTATCGCGTCTCGAAGCAACGGAAGTAGAGGCCGTACTTGCCCACGAGCTCGGTCATTTCAAACGCTATCACGTCATCAAACGAATCGTCTGGTCATTCCTCGTCAGCCTGGCATTTTTGTGGTTATTAGGTTATCTGATGCAGCAGGATTGGTTCTACCAAGGATTAGGCGCTTCTACCGCATCCCTTTCCTCCACGGCCATGGCGCTGCTGCTGTTTTTTCTGGTGATGCCGGTATTTACTTTTTTGCTGCACCCCCTCTCTAGCCTATACTCCCGTAAACATGAATTCGAGGCAGATGAATATGCGGCACAGAATGCTTCTGCAGCTGATTTGATTCGTGCTTTAGTAAAACTTTATCAGGATAATGCGGCAACGCTCACGCCTGATCCCTTGCATTCCGCTTTTTACGATTCGCATCCTCCGGCGGCGATTCGTATTGCCCAACTCAAAAAACTCATTTCCGTATAGGTGTGCTTATGACCGATATCTGTGATCTAACAAACAAGCAATGCAAACCCTGCGAAGGCGGTGTGCCTCCCCTCACTGCCGAGGAAGCAAGCAAATTGCTGCAACAGCTCGAAGGCTGGTCGCTTGCAAACAATAAAATCAGCAAGACATTTGAATTCAAAAATTACTATCAAACGATGGCCTTTGTCAACGCAGCCGCGTGGATCTCTCATCGCGAAGATCATCACCCTGACATGGCAGTAGGTTATAACACGTGTCATGTCGAGTACATGACGCATGCCATCAATGGGCTGTCTGAAAATGATTTTATTTGCGCAGCTAAAATTGATTGGCTGTTCAGAATTTGAGCTCAAAGCATCCCTCTTCCAGAAAACTTACTCAGCCAACCGTAGGCCGAGGCCAGGTAATCGCCACCTACGGCAGGCAATACGAAATCAAAACACAGAATGGCACTCTGCTAACGTGTGTCATGCGCGGGAAGAAAGGAGGCGTAGCTTGCGGGGATCAGGTTGAAATCCTGCCTACGACACCAGGACAAGGTGTCATCGAAATGGTTTTACCACGCTCAAGCTTATTGTATCGCAGTGATGCCTTTCGCCAAAAACTGATTGCGGCTAACGTGACTCAACTCATCATTGTGGTTGCGGCGGTACCGAGCTTCAGTGAGGAATTAATCGACCGTTGCCTGATTGCGGCAGAAAACCAGCATATTAAGGTATTCATTCTGCTCAACAAAGCAGATTTGCTGGAACAGACACGGGCGCCTATTGCCACGCTAGCATTTTATCAATCGCTTGGCTATCCCCTGCTGACTATCAGCGCCTGTCAGGATATCGAACCGCTCAGGCCTTATCTGCAGGGTCATACCAGTGTATTGGCCGGCCAATCCGGGATGGGTAAATCGACTATCATCAATGCGCTGATTCCGGATGCACAGCGCACCACCATGGAAATTTCCACCGCGCTCGATAGTGGACGACATACCACCACGCATACGCGGCTCTATCATCTTGATTCGGAAAGTAGCATCATCGATTCACCTGGCTTGCAGGAATTTGGGCTGCATCATATTGACAGCAGGGAGCTGGCATGGGGATTCACCGAATTCCGTCCCTATCTCGGACAATGCCGCTTCAGCAACTGCCGACACATGACAGAACCGGATTGCGCATTGTTGCGAGCCGCTCAGGATGGCAAAACCAATGCGCGGCGTCTGGCTGTCTACCACAAACTGATGGTATCGGCAGAAAATCAGAAGGCGTGGTAGATCGCCTTCAGTTGTGATCAATCTGAACCAGTCGCCAATAACTGATAAATGTCACGATATGCCATGGCACTGGCTTGCCAGCTAAAATCCTTGAGCATGCCGTTTTTCTGCAGCTGCTGCCAAAGTGGCTTATTGCGGTAGGCTGTCACGACACGCTGAATACCCACCAGAAAATCCTCAGGGGTCATGCGAGGGAATTGAAAGCCGCTGGCGCTTCCATCCGCAAGCGTAGCTGGCGTACAATCCACCACCGTATCGATCAGTCCCCCAGTGGCATGGACCAGCGGAGGCGTACCATAACGCTGGCTATACATCTGGTTTAAGCCACATGGCTCAAAACGTGACGGCATCAGAAAACTGTCAGCTCCCGCTTCAATCTGGTGCGATAAAGCCTCATCAAAACCGATTTGCGCCACAATCTTGCCTGGATAAGTTTCTCCCAGCTTGGCCAGATCCTTCTCCAGTTTAGCATTACCACTTCCCAGCAACACCAGTTGCGCCGGTATTTGCACGAGCTGCGAGGCTACCTGCAGTATGAGGTCATAACCTTTTTGTTCACTGAAGCGACTGATTGCGGCAAACAGCAAAATATCACGATCGACTTCCAGCCCCATTTCCCGCTGGATCGCAAGCTTGTTGTCCTGCTTTGCAGCAAGTTGTTTGCTGGAATAGTTCTTGCTGAGATGAGGATCGGTGACAGGGTTCCATTCTCTGGTATCAATACCGTTGACGATGCCATGAATATGCCGGCTACGTGCAGCCAGCAATCCTTGCAAGCCAAAGCCAAGCGGTGCCTGCTGGATTTCCAGGGCATAACTGGGACTGACTGTCGAAATACGATCGGCATAATAAAGGCCAGCCTTGATAAACGACAGATTACCGTAGTATTCCACACCGTTAATATCAAAGCTGCTCGTGGGCAATCCCAGCTGGGTAACGGTTTCAGAGGGGAAACAGCCTTGGAAGGCAAGATTATGAATCGTCATCAGGGAAGCAGCTTTTTTTCCTGGATGAAAATGAAGGTAAGCAGGTGCGAGCCCACTTTGCCAATCATTGCAATGCACAATATCCGGCCGCCATGTCAGCGGGTTGGCGTCACTCGCCAAGATCGCACCTATTTTTGAAAGTAAGCCGAAGCGCAAGGCATTGTCCGGCCAGTCCTTCCCCACAGCATTCAGATAAGGTCCGCCTTCACGCTGGTACAACGCCGGACAATCAATGACGTAGACCGGTACACTCGTCAATGGGCTGATCTGCAACTTGGCTGACCATAACGTAGCGGGCGGAAAATGAGGAAGATCGCCGAATACGGCTACCTTACGCTTATATTTGAGTCCTGACAGAACGGATGGGTAGCCGGGTAATAACAAGCGAATATCCACTTTCAGTTCACGCAAAGCAGCAGGCAATGCTGCACTGACATCGCCCAATCCGCCGGTCTTACACAATGGATAGACTTCCGGCGTAATGAAGAGGACTTGGAGCGCGTGACGGGAAGAAATGGATGGCATGGTTTGTTAAATAAACGGCCGCGCGTAATGCGATCAAAGCCGTTCAAAGATGGCGGCAATCCCTTGTCCGCCGCCTATGCACATTGTCACCAAAGCATAGCGCCCGCCCCCCCGATGCAGTTCATAGATCGCTTTGACTGACAGAATACAACCGGTCGCCCCAATCGGATGCCCGAATGCCACTGCGCCGCCATTAGGATTCGCTTTGACTGGATCAAAGCCGAGCTCGCGCGCCACTGCACAGGCTTGAACCGCGAAGGCTTCATTCGACTCAATTACATCTATATCGGCGAGTTTAAGTCCGGCCCGATCGAGCGCCTGCTGCACGGCTGGAACCGGACCGATCCCCATATAGCTGGGATCGACGCCAGCATGACCATAAGCGACCAGACGCGCCAGCGGGCTCAGATTCTTTTGCTCAGCAGTTTGCGCTGCCATAAGCACCATGGCAGCCGCACCATCATTGATGCTGGATGCATTGCCCGCAGTGACTGTGCCATTCTTCTGAAAAACGCTGGGAAGCCTGGCCAGTTTCCCTAGGCTAACCTGCTCGCGGGGATGCTCATCGGTATCGAAAAGCCTGATTCCTTCGCCCGTAGAGATCTCGATGGGCAAAATCTGCGTTTTAAAATAGCCCTGCTGGATTGCAACCATCGCCCGCCGATGGCTTTCCATGGCAAATTGATCTTGTTCCTCGCGGGTAATGCCCCATTTCCTGGCGATGTTTTCCGCCGTTATACCCATATGAACTTGATCAAACGGATCGGTCAGCGCGCCAACCATCATATCTACCGCCTGGCTATCTTTCATGCGCTGCCCCCAGCGCAGCGCAGGTAACAGATAACCTGCCCGACTCATCGATTCCACGCCACCTGCGACAGCAACATCCGTATCACCTAGCATAATGGTTTGCGCAGCAGATAGAATCGCTTGCAAACCGCTGCCGCATACCCGGTTCAGCGTCAAGGCCGCGGTTGATTGCGGCAACCCTCCTTCCAGGCCAGCCACTCGAGCCAGATACATATCGCGTGCTTCACTGTGAATCACATGGCCAAAAACCAGATGCCCCACTTCAGCAGATTCGACACCTGCACGCATAACAGCCTCACGCACCACCTTTGCCGCCAGGACGGTAGGGGTGACATCCTTGAGCGCTCGGCCATAATCTCCGATTGCAGTGCGCACGCCACTGAGTATGACGACCTCACGTGCTGGCACGAAAGATGCTCCTTGATTGAATGAATATTTCGGAAAAGCCTGAATAAGTGAGCGAAGTCGGCACCGTGAAAAGCGTACGATACCCAGAACCCGGGAAAAAAAGCTTAGTGAGTCTCGGCGAAATCACATACCTCGTAGATAGGCAAGAGAGCCAGCACCGCGCAACACAGTAATGTGTCACTGCGATCACTTAGCAGGCTTTCCTCTACTACAGCACATATCGCGCCAGATCCTCACTCTGAGAAAGCTCCTTGAGACGCGTATCGACATACACCGCATCGATGACGATCGATTCACCGCTGCGCTTGGTCGCGTTGAAAGAAACTTCTTCGAGCAGTTTTTCCATGACAGTATGCAGTCTTCTTGCACCAATGTTTTCAGTTCTTTCATTGACCGAATAGGCAATCTCCGCCAATCGCTTGATGGCATCCTCCGAGAAGCTCAGCTCGATCCCCTCTGTTTTCAGGAGCGCCTGATATTGCCGTGTCAGACAAGCATCGGTATTGGTAAGAATCTGCTCGAAATCGTCTGCACTCAGGCTGCCCAACTCAACCCGGATCGGAAAACGCCCCTGCAGCTCGGGAATCAGATCAGAAGGCTTGGCCAGATGAAAGGCGCCACTAGCAATAAACAGGATATGATCGGTCTTGATCATGCCATACTTAGTGGAAATCGTGGTACCTTCGACCAGCGGCAATAGATCACGCTGCACGCCCTGCCGCGATACATCAGCGCCGGATGTTTCAGAGCGACTGGTAATTTTGTCGATTTCATCAAGAAACACGATACCGTTTTGCTCGACATTCTGCACCGCGCGCAGCTTGAGCTCCTCGTCATTGATCAATCGTCCTGCCTCCTCCTCGAGCAGAATTTTTTTGGCTTCACGGATCGCGAGTTTGCGTGTTTTCTTCTTACCTGCCCCCATCGTCTGGAACATGCCCTGAATCTGCGAAGTAAGCTCTTCCATTCCCGGAGGCGCGAAGATCTCCATGCCCGCTTGGGGTGTAGCGACCTCAATCTCTATTTCCTTGTCATCCAGCTCGCCTTCACGCAGTTTTTTGCGGAATTTTTGCCGGGTTGCATTGCTTTCTTCGCTCTCTGCCCGGAAATCCAGATCACGCGCGGGCGGCAACAATACATCGAGAATCCGCTCTTCGGTACGATCTTCCGCAAGTGGACGCATCTTTCTGATTTCCCGTTCGCGCCCCTGTTTGATGGCGGACTCCACCAGATCACGAATGATGGAATCGACATCGCGCCCAACATAACCCACCTCAGTAAACTTGGTTGCTTCTATCTTGATAAACGGCGCATCCGCGAGCTTCGCCAGCCGGCGCGCAATTTCTGTTTTACCTACGCCGGTAGGACCAATCATCAGGATATTCTTGGGCGTGATTTCCTGCCGCAGCGGTTCAGCCACTTGCTGTCTGCGCCAGCGGTTCCTGAGCGCAATCGCAACGGCGCGCTTCGCGCTAAGCTGACCAATGATGTGTTTATCGAGTTCGTGAACGATTTCCTGGGGAGTCATTTGTGACATGGTAATAGCTTCTCGGAGGAATGAATCAAATTAATCGAGGGACTCGATGACGTGAGTCTGATTGGTATAGATACAGATATCGCCCGCAATGGCGAGTGCTTTGGCAACAATTTCCTTGGCAGGCAGATCAGTATTCTCCAGCAACGCCCTCGCCGCGGCCTGCGCATAGGCGCCACCACTGCCAATCGCAGCCAAACTCAATTCTGGCTCAATCACATCACCTGCCCCAGTGATGATCAGCGTGGCTTCACCATCAGCCACCACCAGCATGGCTTCAAGGCGCCGTAAAATACGGTCGGTCCGCCAATCCTTGGCGAGTTCAACGGCTGATCGCATCAGATGGCCCTGATGTTTTTCCAGCTTGCCCTCAAAACGCTCAAACAAGGTAAAGGCATCGGCTGTTCCGCCCGCAAACCCCGCTAAAATCTTACCATGGTAAAGCCTGCGCACCTTGCGCGCGCTGGCTTTGGCAACGACAGCACCGAGCGTTACCTGCCCATCGCCCCCCAATGCTACTTGCTTGCCTCGTCGTACAGATACTATGGTGGTCATATCAACTACTCTGCATCTAGAAAAAAGAGTAATTATAACGCTGATTCAGGAGCGGCACGTAATCGAAATAGGGAAGCGCTGAATAAATCAACTGCGGCTGATGTTGGCATTTAGCCAGGTATCAATGCGCTGACGTAACACTTCAAGCGTGCAATAACCCTTGCTAAGAAACTGCGGGACAGGCGCATCCTGGGCAAGGATAGCAGGAAAACCCCGCACCCCCCATCGGATGGCTTGATGAAAATGATCCTGGGTGTGGCGTTTTGCCGCATCCGAGGCAAATACTTGCGAAAATTGCGCGGCAGGCATGCCCAGCTCAGCGACAAGTTGAGTCAGCACATCCGGCTGCGTCACGTTGGCCTGCTCAACGTAAAAGGCATGCTGAATAGCGGCAAGCAACGAAAACGTGTGCGCTGAATCAATGAGCGAAGCGCTGACTATAGCCCTGCAGGCAGGCTCGGTATCGTAGATGAATCCTTGCGGCAAAGCGCCTGAAAACTTGAATGGCTGCCCGGTCATCCGCTGCACGTTATGCCAGTGATGCAATATCTCTGCGCGCTTTTCGAGCGCAATTGGCTCTGTTGTACCAGGGCGCAATCCCCCCACGATCAGTCCGATTTTCAGGCGATCACCATATTCATGCCGGATTGCCTCGATGACAGGCGAGAACCCCCAGCACCAGGAACACATAGGATCGGCAATGTACCACAGCGTGCGTTCATTCATGCGGCAAAGCAATAATAAGATAGCTTATAGCTTATGCTGCCGGGCGCGATGCACGTTTGCGTTCATGCTCCAGAAGGAAGCGTTTACGTATCCGAAGACTTTTGGGCGTAATTTCTACCAGTTCATCATCGGCGATAAATTCTATGGCAGACTCTAGCGTGAGCTGGATGGGCGGTGTCAACGTCACTGCCTCATCATGGCCCGATGCACGGACGTTAGTCAATTGCTTGCCTTTGATCGGATTCACGACCAGATCATTATCCCGGCTATGAATGCCAATCACCATACCCTCATAAACTGGATCACCCGGGCTGACAAACATGCGCCCACGCTCTTGCAGCTTCCACAGTGCATAGGCCACTGCTTCACCATGCTCGGCAGAAATCAGCACACCATTTCTGCGCGCTGCGATCTCAGGTCGCATCGGTGCGTATTCATCAAAAACGTGGCTCATCATGCCGGTACCCCGCGTCATGGTCATGAATTCGGATTGAAAACCGATCAAGCCGCGTGCAGGAATACGATAATCAAGTCTGACCCGGCCATGCCCATCCGATACCATATCGAGTAAATCACCCCGACGTGCACCCAGCGCTTCCATCACAGCGCCCTGGTTTTCTTCATCGACATCTATCGTAAGCACCTCAAAGGGCTCGCATTTCTCACCGTCAATTTCACGAATGACGACACGTGGACGCGAAACAGCCAGTTCATAGCCTTCACGCCGCATATTCTCCAGCAATATGGTCAAATGCAATTCACCCCGTCCAGAAACCAGGAACGAATCGGTCTCGCCTGTTTCTTCCAGCTTGAGCGCCACATTGGTCAGCAGTTCTTTTTCCAATCGTTCGCGCAACTGTCGACTGGTGACAAATTTTCCTTCTTTACCTGCGAATGGCGAGGTATTGACCTGGAAATTCATGGACAGTGTCGGCTCATCCACTATTGGCATTGGCAATGCCTCAGGATGATCGATATCGGCCAGCGTCGTACCGATACTGAGTATTTCAATGCCATTCACCAGGACGATATCCCCCGCCAATGCTTCACTCAGTGGCACACGCTCAAGACCACGGAAACCGAATACCTGATTGACGCGCGCTTTTTTGGGTGTTTGATCCCCGGTCATGACCATCACATCCTGGGCAGGCTTGAGACGGCCGCGCGCGATCCGCCCCACACCAATCCGGCCCACAAAACTCGAATAGTCAAGCGCGCTGATTTGTAATTGCAAAGGCTCGTCAGGGTTACCCGTTGGCTGAGGCACATGCTTGAGGATGGTGTCGAAAAGCGGACGCATATCGGTGCTGGTTTGTTTCGGATCCAGCGTGGCATAACCATTGAGCGCGGACGCATACACCACCGGAAAATCCAGTTGCGCTTCCGTTGCATTCAATTTATCGAATAGGTCGAAGGTATGATTGATCACCCAATCCGGACGCGCACCCGGGCGATCAATCTTATTGATGACCACAATGGGCCGCAGCCCCAGCGCCAACGCTTTCTTGGTGACAAAACGCGTCTGCGGCATAGGCCCTTCCACAGCATCTACCAGCAACAACACCCCATCCACCATCGATAGCACGCGCTCGACCTCGCCGCCGAAATCCGCGTGACCGGGTGTATCCACGATATTGATATGCACACCCTCATAATCGACCGCACAATTCTTGGAAAAAATTGTAATACCCCGCTCGCGTTCGATATCGTTGGAATCCATGACACGTTCGGCGATGGTCTGATGCGCGGCAAACGTTCCTCCCTGATGTAGCAGCTTGTCCACCATTGTGGTCTTGCCATGATCGACGTGAGCAATAATAGCGATGTTTCGGAGTGGGCGTGACATATAATAAATCCCTAAGAATTAACCTGAAATTGATGCAAAGAAGGGGCAAGATTATACCATCGGATCAGTAACATAGCCAGCCAAGGTCTTTCCTTATTCATGCATTGACTCATCCTCCAGCTGTCTTTACCCAAAAGACAAAATGCATCCAAACTTTGAATATATAGCATAGTTTGAGTCAAAAAAATTATGCTTTACGTGTTTGCACGTATTTTTTTAGTGAGTATATTTCGATAACCTATCGGAGTATCCAAACTCAAAAAAAGCATTTATATAATCTTTAATCCCCAGCACACGGGTAATGGCCTGATTCAGTGCGATACGCCGCGGGGCCGATAGAATCTCTTACTTTTCTACACTCATCTTGCGGAGGAGACTATGAGCGTCACGATTATTAAGGAGATCAGGAATAACACGCCGTTCTTTTTCTTTACATCCCCCAAGGAACCCGACTAATACAAGCAACCTTCTATTTTCCTCTTTATTTAACCCGAATATTTCATAAATTGGCACGTGTCCTCACTTGTCTTTTGATTAATAAGAAAGATTTTGCTCAGTCGGGTGTATGAATCACTACACCCCTCCTTCTCAAAACTTCCCTATTAATCAAAATCCTGCGTGATCATCACGCGAATTTATGGAATATTCGGGTTAAGAGTTACTTTTCTATTCGAAAATACTGAGTACTGGAGGTTTGAGGTGACTATCAAAATCTGGGTTCGCTGGATGAGTGGATATCAGAAACAAACTGCTCATGAAATTACTGATCTCTTGATCGAACAGGGTATTCAAATGCAAGACTATGATGATCATCTTTCCCGCAATCCTGGTGTGATTTTTAGTAATGAAGTCACTCCGAAAATCTGCGAGCAGCTACGCGAATTTAGCCATAATGGTCAGCTACAAGTTCTTGCCTGTTGTGATACGACCATTCCGGGTGATGCAGTCTGGCAACTATTGGCGGCGGGGGCCTCTGATGTATTGGTGTGTTCGGAATGCAGTACGATCATCCATGAGATCACCTCACGCCTCCGCCGCTGGGTGGCAGTGGATCGTATGGTGAATTCACCAGCAGTGCAGAATGTATTAGTAGGAGAAAGCCAGGCTTTAAAGGCGATCCTGCGTCAAGTTGTAGAGGTAGCTCATTTTACGGATGCATCGGTTTTGATTCTGGGCGAAAGCGGCACCGGCAAGGAGTTGCTGGCGAATCTCATCCATACCCTGGACCCTCGCCCCGACAAAGGCGACCTCGTCATTCTGGATTGCACCACTATTGTTTCGGAATTGTCTGGTAGCGAGTTCTTCGGCCATGAGCGTGGCGCATTCACTGGCGCGGCATCTTCGCGTGACGGCGTGTTCGCACTGGCAAACGGCGGCACGCTGTTTCTTGACGAAGTAGGAGAGCTGCCCCTTACACTGCAAACCCAGTTACTGCGAGTCATTCAAGAAAACACCTTCAAGCGCGTCGGCGGCAACGCTTGGCAACGCACTTCATTCCGGCTGGTTTGCGCCACTAATCGCGATCTTTGGGCGCAAGTTCAGCGGAGTGAATTCCGCGCGGACCTCTACTACCGCATTGCCAGTAATGTATGTCATTTACCTCCCTTGCGGGAGCGTCCTGAAGACATTCTTCCCTTGGCCAACCACTTCCTGAAGGTAAACTACCCTGATCAGGACTCACCCAAGTTGGATGCTCCTGTTCAGGAGTACCTGTTGCGCCGTGAATACCCTGGTAATGTACGTGATCTCAAGCAAGTTATCGCGCGCATGCTATGTCGTCACGCTGGGCAGGGCGCTATCACGGTAGGGTGTATTCCGCCGGATGATCGACCGGTTTGGACAGAGGATTGGAAGGAGTGGCGTGATACTGGTTTCGAACGTGCAATTCGTATCGCGCTGAGTCGAGGCGTAGGACTCAAAGCCATCAGCCGGAACACTGAAGAGACTGCGTTCCGCATTGTGTTGGAGCAAGTGAACGGCAATACACAACGGGCGGCCCAACTTTTAGGTGTAACCGATCGTACTGTTCAGAACTGGAAGAAAGATAGATCCTCAACAAGTAAGACCGAATACCTTTTGTAATTGTTTTAGCCCGAATATTTCATAAATTCGCGTGATCATCACGCAGGATTTTGATTAATAGGGAAGTTTTGAGAAGGAGGGGTGTAGTGATTCATACACCCGACTGAGCAAAATCTTTCTTATTAATCAAAAGACAAGTGAGGACACGTGCCAATTTATGAAATATTCGGGTTAGGATCATCAACGACTAGCTTCGCAATCCGCCTGCCAATAACATCGCCTGACGGCGCCCAGCTATGCCGATTAAATTTCGAAAATTTCCTCCCAGAATCAGATTCTCCTGAGAAAGCGGCAATCGCAAAGCCTTGATCTTGGCCAGCTCAACGCCCGGGTGCAGCCATGGCCCGTCGGAGCCGAATAGGATCTTGGCCGCTCCCGCCCGTTTGACGGCTTGTTCCAGCAAATCAAAGCGCCGCACCCCAGAGGTATCAGCGTAAATATTCGGATGGCGAACCAGATGGTCAATCACGGCCAACTGGGCACGCCAGTCGTCAGCAAAGCTACCGAGATGCGGGATGATAAAGTTGACGTCTGGATATTCCTGGGCCAGCAATTCACAAACGGATACCTCCCCTGCCACATCGTACAACACCGGTAAAGCATAAGCCCGGGCAGCCGCACAGATCTCGCGCGTGATGGCGGCATCGTGGCGGTGTACCTTGATGCCAACGAAGCCATAACGTTTTACGGCAATCTCAATCAATTTGTGTATGCGTCCTCGATCACGTTCAGCATGCACAAAAGCAAAACCGTAAAATCGACTGGATCCACTGGCTACGATACGCGCTACTTCCCGGTTGGCAACGGCATAGTTCGAATGAAAAGCAGAAAACAGCACCGTACGATGAATCCCTGCCGCTGCTGCACGCTGCAGATAATCTCGCAAGGATGCTCGGGTATCCCACGGCCCAGTTAAGCCATCGCCCATTCCGGCATGGCAGTGGCAATCGATGATCATGGTATTTCCTCCCATTCAACACTAGGCACAATTGCTTGAACTCTGATAAATAGCGTCAAACTCCCTGCCGAGATCAGCCAGCGGAATAGCCTCCGGCGGCGAGCGTCGCATGAATTCCTGAACATGAACACCCGCTCTGGACAAATGTGTCACTAGGTAAGTATGTTCACGAATCAGCCGTGATGAAGCAGCATGAGTTGTAGCAATCGTTGGGCGTTCATGCGTCAAAATCAGTAATGCCTTGAGTCTTCCGCGCGTCAACGGCCTTATGAATCTTTCTTCAGTTATCCAAATTTCTTTTCCTTCAACGTTCAGGCTTGGCCTTAGGCTGAAGAATATTTCGTTTGTTTCGAATTGAATCTTCGTAAATCGGCCCAGCACATCGAAGAAAAAACGATTGACGGTAAGGGGTGGATCCATTGCATGCATGTTTAAATTTTCATAACGATTCTTTCCTCGCATCACAACATAGGCTTTCTCAATGTAGCTGGCCCAACCCCCATCAGACGCTCTGGAAAACGTGAGATTGTGAAGTTCCGGCGCTACCGGGTGCTGCGCATCCTTTGGCCGCGGGAAATGCAGTCGAGGTGAAATGATAATCGTTCTGTTCACTCCTCTAAATGTGATGTGGAGCACGCTGGAGCCCGAACCTGGCCGTTTCCCCAGAGTAGCTTTGTAAGGCTGTGTGAGATCATGAAAGATCATGCTTCGCAGAAACTTGGGGCAAGCCCGGCCAACGGCTGCCAAGATAGCCGGTAGAGGACAATTCGTGAGCCGCTGCTGTCGTAAGGATGCCCAGTCAACAGCGGCCGGATTCTGAAATGGCGCTAGGCATCTGTGGTAGGGCGCTGCGCAGCGATCAAGCATTACCGTACTATGTTCGGTTTCTGGCTCCCTCAATATCACGGCTAGATGCACCACCTCGAACAGCTCATTTTCAAAACTGAATGGCGTACTCATGAGTGACCTCCTACGCTACTGAGATATATTTATTAAGGCCAGCCAGCGTAACTGGATGGAGGTCCGGAGCTTCGGAGAGTTAACCCGAATATTTCATAAATTGGCACGTGCCCTCACTTGTCTTTCGATTAATAAGAAAGATTTTGCTCAGTCGGGTGTATGAATCACTACACCCCTCCCTCTCAAAACCTCCCTATTAATCAAAATCCTGCGTGATCATCACGCGAATTTATGAAATATTCGGGTTAATCACTCTGCTTATTCCCTGTCTTTCAATACGGTTCAGCCGGACTTCCATGCGCCTTCTTTTTGCTTTAGGCTCTTTCCACAACGATAGTGCGCCCACGTCGAACCCACCGGCCGGTGCTCGCAGAGGCTTTAGCTCCGCTCGTCTGCAAAGCATTGTCAGTGAGGCTGGCCGGGAGATTCGGCACATGCCGGCGTAGCGCAGCCATCAATGCCGTTCTTACTGCGGCCTGAGGATCCGCATTGGGGTCGGCCAGCGCTGCTTGCCTGGCTGCTGTGCCCGCAATGCGGACAAAGCGCCGCGCCTTTTCCAACTCTGCTTCTTCCGCGTTCAAGCCACTGAATTCAAGTTCCAGTGCTTTGCTCAGCGCTGTTCCCACAGCACCACCGATTGCCGTGCCGACCCCCGGTATCGGAATAAAGGATCCTAATGCCTTGCCCACGACCGGAAGCGCGACCTTGCCAATAGCTTTCAGACCTTTGCCCAGTACGGGCAGCACTCGCTTGCCAATGAAGCGGCCCGCTTTCTTGATCCCCCTGCCTATTCCCTTGAACAACTTGCCGAGAAACTGGTCCAGCTCTTCCTCACTGGAAATCGATAACAATTCCGCGGCAAGCTCGATTTCTTCAGCTTCATTGAACGGGCTTTCCAGTGCTATTTCGAGCTCTCGCTGATTGGTGACCAGCCCAGTTGGATTCAGAGCAGCCCGAAGGCCCTCTTCGATTGCTTTATGTTGAGATGTCAGTACCCAGCAAAAGGCATAATTGTCGGGATTGAGACCGAAGAATATCGCATCCCGGCGGTATCCTTGCATTCGCTCGCGAAGGTTTTCGCTTTCACCGACATAACCGATGTGGCCGCTGGGCGAGCGATGACGGAAAATGAGAAGATATACACCCCGTTGCTGGGGAGCGCGATGATACTGCGAGAGCCGATAACATCGCCTGGTGGCCCAGAGTCCCTGATCTGCTGGCAACATGTGTGTGAGGAGCCTGCTGTAATTGTCTCGAAATGCAGCGGGCAATTCCATTTCCATCCACTCGCTCTCGTAGATGGCACCGAATTCCAGTTCCTCCGATGATGGTTGGTCACCCCGGTTTTCACAAGCAACCCTCAATGCTTCTTCGGTATCGGGGCCGGCGATACCGGTTGTTCTGAGGCCTTGCTGCCGCTGAAAACGCCTGACAGCACTGCGCGTTTCCGGTCCCACAACGCCCGTCACTGGAAGCTGTGTTCCTATCGCTTGATTCAGACAATCCTGTAGCCAGCGCACTCGCTCCGACCCTAACGGTTCGGGTCCAATGGGATAGGGCTCGCTCACGATACCATAGGGTTCACGTCCCACGCCCCAAGGCCTACGGCGCTTCTTCGGGAGGGGGCGGGGTTTTGCAATCGGCGGGCGCTTGACTCCCTTCGGCCGTAATCCAGACAGGGAGGGGGACTGGGAATACCATCCTCCGCTCCTGCCGAATGATCGACGACTTCCTCGTTCACTTTCTACTTCGAACATCTCGCCAGCAAATTCGGGAGCGAGTTCAAAGGGCAACGTTTCAAAGCTGGGCTCTTGATTCATGATTCACCTCTAGAATGTAGTGTCACTATCTTGATTGGCAGGCCGAAGTTGGCTGCCCCTTAAGCTGTTCGTTGTTTGTTGGAGTTTTGACACTATTGGCCAATGAATCCAACATATCTATACATCGATCCATCTCCATAGCGCAGTGCCGGGCCGTGATCAAAAAACTCAGACGGGCTTCCCTATTATTGTGGGGGCGTGATAATACGGCTTGAACGCCCCGCTGAGAAAGACGTTGGTGTAGCCGCACAGCCGCATCCCCAGCAATGCCGTGGAGGGTTTGAACTGGAAACCAGCCGCCGGCGGAAGACCCTCCGACGAACTCCAATCCTTTTCGGAATTGTCCGACTCGCTGAGCGAGCCTTTGTCTCAACAAATTACCCTGAACCTGGTTTACCGTCAGCGCATGCGCAGCAGCCTGGATAACGGCCACCGAAGGAGGACTGCTATGCACTCGGGTGTCGCTTGCAGTTTTAAATCGTTTGAGCCAATGCTGGCTCCCTGCAAGAACCGCTACCGGCACACCCAACCCCTTTGCCAGAGAAGAACCCACCAGGATGTCCGGCCCGGAATGCCCACTCCAGCGCAAAATGCCTCCCCCGCCATGGCCATAGGGGGCACACCCTACGGGCGCTTCCCCCAAGATGCCCAACGCCTGAGTATCATCCAAAACCAGCAGACCGCCAAAGCGTCTCACAATCTCCAAATAGTCGCCGATGGGGGCTGCCTTGCTACAAACGGGGCAGAAGCCATTGGCGACCACCACCGGATATTTCCTTTTACGTATCTGCAGCTTAATTTGAGACAAAAGCGCTGTGGCATCGTGATGACGAAAGCGGTGAACGGCAACACCTCTTGCACCTACCCGCTCCACTCCCCACCGCACGGTTGCATAAGCCCCCTCATCCAGATATACAGTCACCGGTTGCAGGCATAACATCCCGAATAAATCCCAAAACAAATGCAAGGTGGAAGGCATCAGAACGCCTTGCTCGCAGCCCTGTAACTGCGCCAGTCTTTGAGCCACTTCTTCGGCACCGGGGGGTTCGGCCAGAGCTGCCGGCACACCCAAGGTGAGCTGCTTCCAAGGCTGCAGAAGCCAACTCGGGTGATGCAACCCAAGGTAGAGTGCCGAAGTGAAGTTGATCATGTTTGATGACCTCAACTTGCCCGCTGTTGGCTTGCCAGCCGCTTCTGCAACAATACTGATGGCAAGGTGGAATCCACACGCGCATTCACCGTTGGATCAGCCGATAGATCCACGCCCGTTGCCGCACGGTAAGCATGGATGTAACCCTGCGCCTGCGGACGGAAAAACCGTGCCCAATTAAGCGCCTTAACAGGCTCGAACTCATCGCTCCAATGACCCCAGCGGATTGAAAGCAATAGCTGCTCGCCGAACATGCCAAGGTTGCGGAAGTGCAGTACACTGGTGTCGGTCCAACCCTGGAGTTTCTTCATCGCATCGACGCGGTCCATCCAGGGCTCAGGGTAAGCCACCATGATACGGGTCGGCAAAAGCTCCCGAAATTCGGGTCTGGCCAGCAACCACTGCTGCATCAGCATTTCAATGCGGGCACTCGACGGCAGATCTCCGAACTGGTTGTGAGCCCCTTGGGAAAGAATCAAATGCACTTCCTTGAGCGCATTGAGCACCGGGAAGGCGTCGGCTTTAACCGTGGTATCGTCATCCTGCTTATAGAACACGGTACACAAGCGTAACAAGTGGTGGAATGCCTCCAGGAATTTCGAACGTGTATCCACAGGACTGAAATTCTGAACAGCCTTACCTTCCAGTCGCAAACCGTAATGGTGATCGTATTCGTAGTTGCGCCGATTGATCGTCAGCCGATGCGGCTCATCCTGGATATAACTCCATAGCAAATTATTGAGTGGACGCAATGGATCCATCTCCAGGTTAGCAAGCGGGTCCTGGACTGACGAGCGTATGTTCTGGAAGCGTCGCGAGATAGCGTTCATCGACTGCACGAGCATGCCTTCTTCGTGCCAGTAGGACCAGATGAGTTCCAACAGGCAAGGGTTTTCAAGTTTCTCTTGCAGCAAACCGAAGCAATTGTCGAATATTTCGGCTAAATCTCCTTGGTTTCTCGGGACAGCATTTTCGAACAATGTAGTCTTGATTGGAATATCGGGTAGTTTTCGCCGAATAACCGCAAGATAAGGCAGTGTTTTATCGCCGTTCACGGGCACAAGATATTGGTCGAAAGCAGTACTCAGCCCCACGTCTGGAATGGGCAGGTCTCTGCGGTTAAGATAGGCGTCATCGCGATTTGGGCGATTCGTATTCGGATCGAACGGTAGCGGTTCTTGCTGCACGCCGCAGTTGACCATCACGAAGGCCTCGGTGGCTGCCTTCATGACGCGATAGGCGTCGGAGTCGGCAAAGGGTAGGAAACGTTGAATCTTCAGTCGATCGTATTCTTCTTTCTTGGTAATAAAACGCCCATCTTCAAAGCCATTTTTTGGGTTTGGAGGTTTCCCGCCACAAAAAATCCAATCCATGAAGCGAAGATAATTATTGAACGAGAGTGCGTCTGTGCTGTTGCGAATTCCTGTCCAGAACGCGGTGTCTTCAGTGAAAGAAGTCTCCGTACGCGTCAGCGAGACGTTTAGATTGCCTTCAACATTGGTTATTGGCGGCTGATTGGAAAAGACAGGTATTTCCTTGGTGACTGAGGCGCTTCCTATTTCGCTCATTGTGGCGCTGACTCTGATTTCACCCACATGCCCATGCGTACTGAGATGAACCATATCGCGCGCGGTATCGGATTCATAAAAATGGCCGCGGGTTGTTGCCCATCTGATCTTTCGATTTCCCGGTTGTATTGTTAAGTTATGATGGACGCTGAAAACCCAGGTAGTTCCTGCATCCGCCTGAATGCACTGATTAAATTCTGTTCCTTGACAATTCTCCGCAAGTGCTCCCCACTCGATGTCAAACTGCAAAGGAATGACTATTGTTCTAGTGAGACAGCTGTCCTGTGTTACCGTGATGTCCGCTTTTTTAGAGACGATTCCAAAAGCTTCGCAACAGATTTCATAGTCGCCACAGGGTACTTCGAGAATGGCAAGAGCATCTTCATTAGTCTCTTTTCGATAAATTTTTTCTTCGCAAGAATACTCATCCGAATGCTCTTCGACGCCTCCTTTCGTTTTAGATTTCTGCTGAGCTTGCCCAGCGCTTTCTTTACCTCGGCGGGTAAGGGTAACCCAAGCATTTCTTATTGGGGTATTTTGGACGGTAGGGTCGTCGGTCACCAAAATGGTCACTTTACCTAACTGCGTATTTTTTGTAGACATGGACGTCTCCTTAATAAATGATGATCAATATTGGATTGCCAGTTTAAACTCTGGTGTTCTGTGTCCCCAGCCCTGTCTGGAGCAGTCTTCGGATACTTGCAAGGTGCTGCTCAGCGCCCAGTGAGTCAGCAGTTTGGACAGGATGGCGCTTTCCTGTTCCGGACTCATGCGACCGTCGGAACGCGCCTGACCAATCACGGCAAAAGCCAAGGTAGGGGGCGCCCGGTACATTTTCGACGGCTGTTGCCGCCAAACCTGCAAAAGCGCCTGAAGATAGTGCGGTTGACGGTTTCGCACCTGCAAGGCTTCGGCCAGGCTATGGCCGCGCAGGCTTAGGGGTCTGTGGTTAACCAACAGTGCGACAAAGCCAGGTAACGTCGCCTGCAAAGCACCATAATTCCGCTGCTGCTCTGCACCCAGTCCGCTAAGCGGGTAATACGCTTCCCATAACCGAGCCAGGCGTTCCCACTGCGGATGAGGATAGAGCGCCTGCCCCATGGCACAGCTCAGCTTGACGCGTATCCAAGGAGAAGGATGGGGATCATCCCGATTCAGGCGGAACATAAAAGCACGCGGCAGGCTTACGACACCCATTAACCCCAAAGTAGAAGCAATCCCGATGCGAGCAACAGACCAAAAATCAGCAACGACCTCGGAAATCCACCGCTCCCATAACGACCAGATGGCGCTATGAGATCCGCTGCCTCGTTGCATTCCTTGCAAAACAGGACGAAGTGAATTCACCAAATTAAGCAGAGCAGCAGCCTGATGACCCACTTCGTGAACCAGGGAAGAGGCGATACCGCTGCCGATCAGACGTTCCCTCGGCACACGAATCACAGCCACCGGATTTTCGCCACCACCCGGGAGCCGTGTGCGAACCCGCCGAATGGCGGCCCCGACGCCGCGATCGAAATAACAGATGACGGGGGGCACATCATAGTAATGACCAGTCAATGTCAGCGCGTCGGCAGAAACGACATCGAGTCCTGAAAGCCACACACCGATTTCATTCTCGCTACGTTGCGTCAATGCATCGTTGAACAAATCGAACTGAGTCAAGACGGTATTGAACCTAAGCCGGAGTATTGAAAATAGCCGTTGCGCCTGCGCTGGGCTCGCTCTTTGACCTGACGGCCCCCGCAACCAGCTTATATAACGCCGGATTAAACCTCTCAGCTCTCGCCGGCCTTTCATGAGATACCGTTCGATGCCGGTTTGTGCTGCTGGCAGAATAGCCGCCGCCGGCAACATGCTTTCATGCAATGCAAAAGGCTTGATGCGTTCTAATCTGGTCATCAACGCACGAGCTTCCTGCTCGAGCATCCATGTGGCATAGGAAGCGGCGGCCATGATGGCTCAAACCCCAAACAGAATAATCTTGTTGCCACGGCGCATCCAGCGACCGCTTCTCGCTCCACTTCCGCAAGAAGGACAGACTGTACCCGCGGTGCCGCCAGGAACTGTAGGCCGGATGCCACTGACTAGACCTGGAGCCAGTTGACGAGCGGCTGCCAGCACGGCCGATTGAGCGGCTGCTCGCGGATTAGCCGTCGGTGGCGCTGAGGCTGCATTTTTAGCGGCTGTTCCGGCAAACTGAACGAAGCTTTTCGCGGCCTCGTATTCCTGGTCCTCCAGACTTAATCCCTCCAATTCCAAACCGAAGATTCGACCAGCAGTGGATGCAACCTGACTGCCGATTTTGGCGCCGCTACTGCCGCCGAAATAACCGCCGATAGCGCTGCCCACCATGGGCAGCGCTTTCTTGGCTGCGCCTTTCAAGAGCCCGCCGAGCTGTTGGCCTACCGGTGACTTGATAAACTGGCCGGCGACTCGACCAGCCCTTTTGATGAGGCTACCCAGGAACTGCTCCAGCTCTGCTTCACTGCTGACCTCCAACAGCTCGGCAGCGAGCTCCATCGCTTCTGCTTCACTGAAAACACCCGCTTCAGTGCTCCATTCGGTTTCACCATCTTCGTATTGTTCATATTCGTAATTTTCCAGCTCATGGCTGGTTTCCAGTTGAGTGCGGTCGATATCGTGCATGGCGTTATCCTCCTTGAGAAATGTGTTGCCAGGGGTTGTTCACGCATTGAGAATAATGATGTTGCGGCCTCGCCGAATCCATCGACCACTACGGCCCTTACCCGGCACAGTCGATGGCGCAGCAGATCCTGAGCCCGAGGCTAACAGATTGGGTGCATATTTTTGCGCAGCTTTAATTGCTGCAGCTTGAGCGGCAGTGCGTGGATCGATAGAAGCGGGTGCTGAAACTGCATTTTTGACAGTGTTAGCGGCAAAACGGACGAATTGCTTTCCGCCTTCAAATTCACGATCTTCCTGGCTCAATGCTTCAAGTTCAAGCCCCAGCGCACTACCTGCTGCAGAGGCGAGACCGCTGCCAATCTTGGCCCCTAACGGCCCGCCGAAATAGGCACCCAACGCACCGCCAGCAATGGGCAAGGCTTTTTTGGCAACACCCTTGAGTACCCCTCCCACAGCTCGACCAATGGGAGATTTCACTACCTTACGGAGAGCTCCGCCGGCCTTCTTGATTAACCCACCCAGGAAGCGATCAAGCTCCTCTTCATTAGTCACTTCTAGAAGCTCGGCAGTCAGTTCCATCACTTCACTTTCGCTAAATACCTCCGCCCATTCTGCTTCACCGTCTTCGAATTGTTCAAATTGCTCACCTTCGTATTGCTCGCTCTCAAAACTGCTCATTTCCGGATTGAATTCGAATATGTTTTCGCTCTCATACATGGCTTAGTCCTCCAATTCTCAGGTTCTCCGTCACGCTCCGGCTTGTGACTCATCCAGGCATCAGGCCCAGCGTTAACGCGTTTGATTTCATTTTCGTCAGGACAACTTGTTCAACTTTGGTTGCCTTCATTAAAAATAATGAGCAAGTAGCGTGCCAGAAATTATTGTTATCCGAATGCTCGGCAGGTAGAATAGTTAATACATTGAAAATAAAATGAAATAATCATTCAGCCTTCGGCTTTAACATGAAAGTGGAAATATACGACCCAGCGAAGCTGGTTTCGGCAAATGCGACAAATACCCTTTGGAAAGCGAAAAATGTTTCGGCCCTATCCCTATTATGTGGCGTTGATAAAGCCAGCCGGCTTTATGTGTTGGAAACTGAGTAACGCTCAGTTATTTGCTGTACGGCAATTAAGGCAGCTGCCGTATGCTGTTCTTGTCCGCCAAGAACCGCATCAACAAGGTGGCAGTATCTTAATGTTTGGAAAATAAAAAATGTTTACAGGAATTATTGAAGCGGTCGGGGAAATTAAACAAATTAGCCAGAAGCCTAATGCGCTCGGCCTGCATATCGCCCCAGGCAAGCTGGATATGAGTGACGTCAAGATCGGTGACAGTATTGCAGTTAATGGCGTATGTCTGACGGTCACTTCATTAGCCAGTACTTTTTTTACTGTCGATGTCTCAGATGAAACTTTAAGCTGCACACATGGCCTGAATATCGTCGGAAATTATGTTAATCTGGAGAAAGCAATGCGATTAACGGATCGATTAGGCGGTCACTTGGTAAGCGGCCATGTGGATGGAGTAGGCACAGTCACCACATTCGAACAAGCAGGGGAAAATTATCTGCTGGCGATCAAATCACCGGTATCACTGTTAAAATATATTGCAGCAAAAGGGTCGATTACGGTAAATGGCGTCAGCCTGACCATCAATCGTATAGAGGACGATATCCTGGAAATCAATCTCATTCCCCATACGTTAGCTGAAACGAATCTGAAGCATCTTAAACGGGGTGAACGATTAAATTTGGAATCGGATATGCTGGCACGCTATGTCGCGCGTCTAATGGAACTATCTTCTGGAGTTATAGTTAAGTAAATATGGCAATTAGCACTATCGAGGAAATCATTACGGATTTCAGGGCCGGAAAAATGGTTATTCTCATTGACGAAGAAGATCGTGAAAATGAAGGCGATCTGGTTCTGGCCGCTGATTTCGTGACCGCGGAAACGATCAATTTCATGGCGAAGCATGGCCGAGGACTGGTCTGTCTGACGCTAACGGAAGAACGATGCCATCAACTCAAATTGCCGTTGATGGTTTCGACTAGCCATTCATCCCATGGAACCAACTTCACTGTTTCCATTGAGGCCGCAACGGGTGTAACGACAGGGATTTCTGCAGCTGATCGCGCTCGCACCATACAAGCCGCTGTCAAAGCAGATGCCAAATCCGAAGATATTGTCCAGCCTGGCCATATTTTTCCGCTCAAGGCGCAAAAAGGGGGCGTATTGGTACGCGCGGGACATACCGAAGCGGGGTGCGACCTGGCGCAGATGGCGGGATTGACTCCGGCTGCGGTGATCTGCGAAATCCTGAAAGATGATGGTGAAATGGCGCGCCTACCGGATCTCATCGAATTTTCCGCCAAACATCAGCTCAAAATTGGCACCATCGCAGATCTGATTCATCACCGCAGCCTCACGGAAAGTTTGGTGACACGGGTGGCTGATCGTCCCATTCAAACTATCTATGGTGAATTTCACTTGACTGCTTATCATGATAAAACAGCCAATATTACGCACCTTGCGCTGGTAAAAGGCACGCTTCATCCAGATAAAGAAGTACTGGTACGCGTGCATGAACCTTTATCCGTGATCGATGTACTGGATATCAACGATCATATGCATTCCTGGAGCATCAATGATGCCATGCGTGTGATTGCAGAGACAGGGCAAGGGGTGATCGTGCTGTTGCATCGCAAGGGGGATGCTGCCATCCTGGCAGAACGTCTCTTGCAGAATCAGGCACAGCATCATGACTCGGTCAAGACAGATTTACGGGATCATGGCATCGGTGCGCAAATACTGAAAGATCTTGGCGTAGGCAAGATGCGTTTGCTTGCGACGCCACGCAAAATGCCCAGCATGACGGGTTTTGGTCTGGAAGTGACGGGATATCTGGAAACTCTGAATAAATATACCGCTTTACAGTAAAATCTAACCTTTTCTATTTCTTCAACCTTTCTTCAACTTTTAGCACGCTTACTGGAGTGAGCATGGCATATTACGACAATATCCCTGAAATTGAAACCAGCCTCAATAGTGCCGAGCTTCGCGTTGGCATCGTGATGAGCCGCTTTAACATTGAAGTAACAGAGGGGCTACTTGGCGCTTGTACCGCTGAATTAGTCAAGCAGGGCGTTCAAGAATCGAACCTGTTATTGGCTACAGTACCTGGTGCACTGGAGATCCCATTGGCATTGCAAAAGATGGCCTTATCCGATCAGTTTGATGCATTGATCGCTTTAGGTGCCGTCATACGAGGCGACACCTATCATTTTGAAGTGGTATCGAATGAATCAGCAAGAGGATTAATCTCTGTTCAGCTTGATACGGGCATTCCTGTAGCAAATGGCATACTCACGACTGACAATGATGATCAGGCGCTTGCCAGGATGACCCAGAAAGGAATAGAAGCTGCACGCGCGGCGATCGAAATGGCCAATCTTCTGGCAAAATTTGATGAAATGACATAATAATTGGCTCATGACTGCAACCCAACCTACCTCACCTTTAAAAACCGGCTTTAAATACAAGAAACGCCGCCATCTTTCGCGTGAGCTCGCATTACAAGGCATTTATCAGTGGCGTGTCGCTGGAAACGATGTGAGTTTTATCGAAACACAATTACGTGAAACAGACATTTTTCCCAAAACAGATGAATCTTTTTTTTCCGATTTACTGCGCGGTGTGCTAAAAAATTCAACCACGCTGGAACACCATATTCAGCCTTACCTTGATCGCCCTTTGATTGATCTCAGCCCGGTTGAGTCTTCCATTCTCTTACTCAGCACCTACGAGTTCATTCACCATCTGGAAACTCCTTATCGCGCCATTATCAATGAGGCCATAGAACTCGCTAAGACATACGGAGGAACCGACGGATACAAATACGTGAATGGTGTGCTGGATAAGCTCGCGGCACAGTTGCGCGCCATAGAAATTCAATCGCAAGCCAAGAAAAAAATTGAATCAATATAACACCCTATTTCTAGCTGCCTTCTGGTAACAATTTCATACCATGGACTGATCGTGAGTTCCGAGTTTGATATTATCCGTCGATATTTCACACGACCGACTCATCGGGCGATCCTTGGCATAGGCGATGATGCTGCGCTGATTCCCTACACAGCGACGACCGATTTGGCCGTTTCTACCGATACCCTGGTATCCGGTCAGCATTTTTTCGCCGATACCGATCCTGGCAAGCTTGGTCACAAAGCCTTGGCGGTCAATCTCTCTGATATGGCAGCGATGGGGGCCATTCCCCGCTGGGTTACACTCGCACTGACATTACCTACCAATCTGGTAACCATGAATAGTGGCTGGCTGGAAGCGTTTATGGATGGCTTCTTTACGCTAGCCAGAAAATATCAGGTGGAACTCATAGGTGGTGACACGACGTGTGGCCCGCTTAATATAGGCGTACACATCATGGGTGAAGTCACCAAAGGAAAAGCGCTGAAAAGAAGTGGAGCCATTCCGGGAGATGATATCTGGATATCCGGGTATTTAGGCAATGCCGCATTGGCGCTTGCTCATCTGCAACAACACATCACCCTGGATCCAGAAGAACTGGCTGTGTGTTCAGCTGCGCTTCATACCCCCGTAGCACGCGTCGAACTTGGGCAGCGATTAGTTGATCTTGCACATAGTGCGATTGATATTTCCGATGGATTACTGGCTGATCTTGGACATATTCTGGAATCCTCTCATGTTGCCGCAACGATCCATTTAGAAAGAATCGCCTGCTCATGGGCCATGCAAAGATATTTACCTTTATCACTTGCAGTTGACTGTTTACTGGCAGGAGGCGATGATTATGAACTCTGTTTTACCGCTCCCGAGATAAAGCGTCCCGAAATAATACAATTGTCTCAGGAATTGACTGTTCCCCTTGCCCGTATTGGAAAAATTACTCCGGGTAAAGGATTATTCATTCTTGATGCAAACGGTCACGCGATCACCCACGAGAAAAAAGGCTATGACCACTTCCTTACCTGAGTCCTACCAGTCCAGTTTCAAACTTCCTCCTTTGCAACCTGATTTAGCGTTTGTTCACAGCCGCTTTGCCCACTTTCTTGCATTTGGTGCTGGCGTCGGGCTAAGTCGGTTGGCACCGGGCACCTTTGGAACACTGGTTGCCTTTCCCTTATTCTGGTCCCTGGATTCGTTTCTCGAGCCGATCGCACTATTACTCGCTATTGATATTTTCTTCATTTTGGGTATCTGGGCGTGTGCCATTACTGGCAGAGCGTTGCGCGCCCATGATCATCCCGGTATGGTATGGGATGAAATTGTCGCTTTCATGCTAGTGCTCTATTTCATTCCCGATCATTGGCTATGGTCTGGCGCTGCGTTTATATTATTTCGCTTTTTTGACATCCTTAAACCTCCGCCCATCAAATACTATGAGCGCAAGCTTCGTGGCGGGCTGGGTGTGATGTTCGATGATCTACTGGCAGCATTCTATACCTTACTTTGCCTCGCTGGCTGGAAGTCACTCGTTTTATTCGAGAGTTACTTCTGACCTAAACAGGATTAGGCGCAAAGTACTGCAATTCGTTCGCAAAATGAATTTTCAGAGGCGACTCTATGGTCGATGATCGCATGCTGCTTTCTTATGCACAGCATGTTGGCGTAGCGCTTGCTGAAAGGGGTTTGATGCTGGCCAGTGCAGAATCGTGCACAGGCGGCTGGGTAGGTCAGGTGGTCACAGCCGTTGCGGGGAGTTCAGCCTGGTATGATCGGGGTTTTATTACCTATAGTAACCACGCCAAGCAACAAATGTTGGGTGTGCAGGCGGCAACTTTGACTCAATATGGCGCAGTATCCGAACAAACCGCGCAAGAAATGGCAACAGGCGCCATTAAAATGAGCGATGCCCAGGTAGCGGTTGCGGTAACCGGCATTGCTGGTCCAGCAGGCGGATCGCAAGAAAAACCCGTCGGGATGGTGTGTTTTGCCTGGGCATCCAAGCAAGGGCTCGCAGGCAGCGAGACCCATTTTTTCTCAGGAGATCGCGAAGCAATCAGGCGGCAAGCTGTGGGAACCGCCTTATTGGGCATTATCCATTTATTAGACGTTATGCCACCTTCACTCGTCTGATTCCGCTATGCTGTTGTGCAGGGTCATAGACATCAGGCGATCTGTATAGGCAATCGCCATTGCAGATAGCAAGAAAGTAATATGAATGCCTGTTTGGGCCAGCAATGTCTTTTCATCATAAGCACTGGCATTGATAAAGGTCTTGAGCAAGTGAATGGACGAGATACCGATAATGGCAGTGGAGAGCTTGATCTTTAATACCGCTGCATTGACATGCGATAGCCATTCAGGCTGATCGGGGTGGCCTTCCAGATTCATGCGTGAAACAAACGTCTCATATCCGCCAATAATCACCATAATCAATAGATTAGAAATCATTACCACATCAATCAGACCCAGCACTACCAGCATAATGGCCGTTTCTGTGATCTTCATGGGCGCTTCTCCTTCTTCAGGAGAAACAATATGCAGAATATGCCTCAATGACTCTTTGTCACCTATGATCGCACCCACCAGATCAATTAACTCGACCCAAAAGTGAAAAACATAGACACACTGCGCCAGTACTAACCCTAAATAGAGCGGTAATTGCAGCCAACGTGATAAAAAGAGAAAACGGGCTATCGCTGAAATTCTTTTTTTGTCGGTTTTCTGGTTAATTTCCATATCATTAAAAATTCGATTACTTCAATTTTGCACACCATAAAACGCCTTGCTTATTGTATGGGTGCTTGTGCCGGATTCAAGGAAGCTGACCAGATTTCGCAATCAATCTGGTCAGCAAGTTGAGAAAACAACTTTCAGGCTACATTTTGGCCAATACTTCTGCGACCGTTTTTCCCATCAAAGACGGTGTTGGGCATATGGTGACACCCAGCTCTTTCAATCGCTCCACTTTCTCTGCAGCGCTTTCTCCTGCAGAAGAAATGATTGCTCCCGCATGTCCCATACGCCGACCGGCTGGTGCCGTCAATCCCGCAATATAGGCTATTAATGGTTTGCTCATATTCTCTTTGGCAAAAATGCCGGCTTCCACTTCCTGCGGCCCTCCGATTTCACCAATCATCAGCGCCACCTTGGTTTCCGGATCCTGTTCCAGTTTTTCCAGCACATCGCGGTGGGAGCTCCCGATGATCGGATCACCGCCAATCCCGATAGAGGTGGAAATACCGATCTCCAGCCGCCGCATTTGATCGGCAGCTTCATAGCCCAGCGTCCCTGAACGGCCAACCACCCCCACATTACCCCGCATATAGATATGTCCTGGCATGATGCCCAGCATGGCACGTTCCGGGCTGATCGTCCCTGAACAATTGGGGCCGGTCAACATCATCCTTTGCGCCTTGGGAAAACGGCGTAAAAAACTCTTGACTGTCATCATATCTTGAGTCGGAATACCATCTGTAATCGAGACACAATATTTAATGCCAGCATCGGCTGCTTCCATGATCGAATCAGCGGCAAATGCCGGGGGCACAAATACGATGCTCGCCTCGGCCCCCACCTGTTCAACCGCTTCTTTCACGGTATTGAAAACGGGTAGCCCCAAGTGCGTTTTCCCGCCCTTACCCGGGGTAACACCCCCTACGACTTTCGATCCATATTCGATCATTTCCTGCGCATGAAAGCTGCCAATTCTGCCTGTGAAGCCTTGCACAATAATGCGCGTATTTTCATTAATTAAAATGGCCACTCTGTCCCTCCCTACCCTTGTTTTGCAACCATTTCGTTGCGTGCCTGAACCACTTTTTCCGCCGCATCCGCCAATGTTTCCGCGGTAATAATCGGCAAACCGCTGTCTGCGATAATTCGCTGACCTTCTTCAACGTTTGTTCCAGATAAACGCACCACCAGCGGTACTTTCATATCGATATTTTTAACCGCTTGAACCACGCCTTCTGCAATCCAGTCACATCGGTTAATTCCGGCAAAAATATTAACCAGCATCGCCTTGACGCCTTCATCAGCCAGCACCAGGCGAAATGCTTTTTCGGTACGTTCCGCCGATGCGCCTCCGCCGACATCCAGGAAATTAGCGGGCTCACCACCTGCCAGCTTGATCATGTCCATGGTTGCCATCGCCAGGCCAGCGCCATTAATCATGCAGCCGATATCTCCATCCAGTCCCACATAGCTCAAGCCAGCCTCTGCTGCTGCCACCTCGCGTGGATCGATTTGTGTCTTGTCGCGCAATTCGGCAATTCTATGACGGCGGAACAACGCGTTTTCATCGAAACTCATTTTCGCATCCAACGCCAGCAACTCATTATTTTTGGTCACAACCAGTGGATTGATTTCCAGGATGTTGGCATCCAGATCGCGCAAGGCACGGTAGCATCCCTTGATGGTTTTAACCGCGTGATTGAGCAAATCTTCTCCAACGCCTAAGGCAAAAGCCATGGTGCGCGCCTGGAAATCCTGTAACCCTACTGCGGGTTCCACATAGATTTTGACGATTGCATCGGGATTAGTGGCTGCGAGGCGTTCGATCTCCATGCCGCCCTGTGCAGAACCCACCATAATGACACGCTCATGACTGCGGTCGATCATGAAAGACAGATAGAGCTCCCGGGCAATATCCGTCCCCGCCTCGATATAAAGCCGGGTGCACATCTTGCCGCCCGGACCCGTCTGATGGGTAACCAGTCTCTTGCCCAAGAGCGCTTCAGCTGCCGCCTCCACTTCATCATGGGTCCTACAGACTTTGATGCCGCCTGCTTTCCCGCGTGCGCCAGAATGAATCTGCGCCTTGACTACCCAGACATTTCCATCGATTTCCCGGCTACGCTGCACGGCTTCTTCCACCGTGTATGCCAAGCCGCCTTCAGCAATCTTGACACCATATTCAGCCAAGATTTCTTTTGCCTGATACTCGTGAATATCCAATGCCTATCCCCTTTCAATTTCAAAGAACTGTTTAAAAACCTGCCTGCTGATTAGTTATTTTTTGCAGCAATCGCCTCAGCTGCTTTCACAATATTATTGGCCATTCTTTCCGAAGCCGCATCAATCAAACGGCCATCGAGTGAGGCCGCGCCTTTTCCTTGCGCCGCCGCCTCTTTCAATGCAGCCAGAATCCGCCTGGCTTTTTCAATTTCAGCAGCAGGAGGCGTAAATACTTCGTTGGCCAAAGCGATCTGGGTCGGATGAATCGCCCATTTTCCCTCGCAGCCCAGTGCAGCCGCTCGTCTGGCAGCCTGCTTATAACCTTCCGGATCCTGAATATCACCAAAAGGCCCATCGATTGGCCTCAAGCCAAAAGCACGACATGCCACAGTCATTCGGCTGATGGCGGCGTGCCATTGATCACCGGGATAATCCGGATTGAGTCCGCCAATATTGGTAGTGCGTGCACGGTTACTGGCGGCATAGTCAGCCACACCAAAATGCAGCGCTTCCAGTCGCCCGGCTGCGCCGTTACGGGCGATATCCTCGACATTAGCCATCCCCAGCGCGGTCTCGATAAGCGCTTCGATGCCGATCCTGTTTTTTAATCCTTGCTGCATTTCCAGCTGATTGAGCATCGCTTCAACCATGTAGACATCTGCATAAACGCCCACCTTGGGAATCAGAATGGTATCGATCTTGCGCCCGGCCTGTTCAACCAGATCGACCACATCGCGTACCATAAATTGAGTATCCAGACCGTTGATACGCACTGAAAGCGTGATCCCATGCCCTTTCCAGTCCAGATCGTTGATCGCCTGGATGATATTTTTGCGAGCCTGTATTTTATCGTCCGGGGCAACGGCATCCTCAAGATCCAGGAAGATAAAGTCCACTCCGCTTTTCAGTGCCTTTTCAAACATTTCGGGGCGCGAACCTGGCACAGCCAATTCGCAACGTTGCACGCGCTGAATCTTGGTTTCAAACAATGTATGACTCATTTCTCCTCCAATAAATTAAATAGATCGATCGATATATCCGTAGCGCTGAATCAAAAACAGGAAGTGGAAGTGAAGCATGTTCAGAATTTTTTCTTCTGAAACACATGATGATGTGCGGAAAGCGGGTAAATGACTGGGGGCGTTTCTATCGGTTTTCGTGTGCTTCAAGCGGGTATTCCCAGGTAATCAGGCTGTATGGTTGTTCAATTCGGATGCAATTATATCACTGGCTGGTATTGAATTTGAGTTTGAAGATGTATTTCAATTTGCAAGTTATGAACATTTGCCTTCGTTTCACTAAGGCATGTTTTGTCTTGCAGATTATCTTGCGGCTCTTTTACCCTGGTGCTATGGGCAATCATCGCTCCAAGAAATTGTTTGGAAACCCCTGTTTTAAGCTAGTACTCAGTCATTCTTCTAAAGTCGGGTAAAGTTTCTTCAATTTTACCCGAGCGTCATCATTCGTAAAGCGCCACTCCATGGGACGTGCGGAAGCATTTCGTTGTGCTTGCCACGCTGCC
>NZ_FNDH01000039.1 GCF_900100485.1 Nitrosomonas sp. Nm132
ATGTATTTCTTTGCCATTGGCCCACTTCCATTCTACGTTGAAGCTCGAGAGTATGGGGAGCTTTAGCCGACATTTCAAGAATGACTGAGTACTAGTCTTTCCCCAGGCAGCAAACTCTGCCATCACTTTATGCGACCCAATGCGGCGATTGTGGCACACACTGATCTTGGTCGAATCAATAAAGCTGATCCCGCTGCAGCGCCCAAAGCGGCTGACCAGAAAACAGCACAAAGGCATCAGGCTACCTGGCAGCAGCTCAACAAAGCGGTTGTAACTTACTAACCCCGGATAATAGGGCCGCTGATATCTCAACACCTGGCCCAGATAACAGGACTTAAACGTCCGGTAACCCGACAGATGAACCCCCACCACGATTGTCATGATTTCGCTTAGACACAATTCCCCTCGCCGCCGACGTCGCTTCAGCGCCAACTCCAACTCCAACTCCAACAAGCGCTGCTCGCTCCCACCACGCTTCAAACCTCTGAAAAAAGTCGTCAATCGCACAAAAAATCGCTAGGGTCTGTTGACATTTCATATAGGTAGCCACAGGTATCCACACGCGATAGCTACCATACTTTCGTAATTTCTCTTGAGTTTGTCGTATCGTGTTGCTATTGCCCGATACTGCTTTAGTCGTGCAAAGGCGTTTTTCACCAAATGCCGGTACCTATACAAGCCCCAATCCATATCTGCGTTACCCTTTAGCGAATTGCGCTTTCTTGGGATCACGGCCCTGGCTCCTTTCTTTATGATCTGCTCACGTATGCACTCACTGTCATAGCCCTTATCCGCTACAATCGCCTGCGCATCAGGTAACTTGGCAATCAGCTCCGGTGCCACAGAGCAATCATTCACATCTCCACCGGTAATTTCAAATTCAACCGGCAAACCACAACTATCTATAGATGGAATTCCAGCATCCAAAAACCTCGGGTAAGTCCCGTCACGGACAACCAACCCACATTCGGTATAGCACACCTTCCACCGTCATGCGCAGATTGCGCTTGTTATAAATCGCTTCTTGAAGCAGAATCTTCTCCAGCTTCGGCCAGAACTCATCAGTGAGCATCAGTCGGGCATCACAAACTCGTTTTGTGGGGGGTGTAAAAACCTCACAATATTACGAGTTTACTTCGACTTATGAAATACTTGCCTCAAAGCGTCAACAGACCCTATAGTATCCATAAGAACCTGACCCCTCATCGTGATGAAACCCTTTTCCAAAATAGCTTCATCATAATAAGGAATTCAGGTTCTTTTTGCTGCTTTTCTTATGTCGAACTCACGTTAGGTAAGCAGATTTGCTCATCAAAGCTGTTGCGCTAGCCATGCTGGGAAAGTGTTGGCTGTTTATCGGCATATTCCTTTTTGATTAAAGCCACTAAATTCTTACCGGACTTGAATAACTATCCCTGGTTTGAGCCACTTGCTGAGCTTATCAATTTGCGCATTGGTTAGCGCAATACAGCCATTGGTCCAATTGAACTGCTTATGAACCTTGTGATCTCCCTGCCCTAGCCCATGAATACCCAAATGACCACCCAGCGGCGTATCCTGAGGAGGAGTTCGTCCCGTTTCAATTGCATTGATAATGGATTGCCACGTTTCTTTAGTAATCCGGTTTTCTGCCAGAGCGAGATCAGCAGTCTCTCGATTTGGATAATCAAAGACAAAGAAGCGGTGATAACGGCTTGATTCTTTGATCCTGCCAATCCGGAAACTACCGAGTGGCGTTCTGTTATCGCCCATCATTCTGGCATTGCTGGCACCAAAGCGTCCGATCGCAATATTGTCAAAAATAACTTCTACCGCCTTTCCCTTCATGACCGATAAGGTCAAATTCTGGGTATCCACATTAATCCAGATATCGTTATGTGCGTTGACTGGATTGAAAGCTAACAAGCATAAAATCAATATAAGTAATCTGCTGTACATTGGAAAAAATGAGAAGATGGTTAAGGATAGCTTTTTTAATCTGGTAAATACAGTTGAATCACGTTACGATATTTTTGAAAATCGCGCAGTTCAGAGGCATCATTATTGTCTGATTATTTAATTTCGTTATGTGTTATGTGTCTGGCTATTCTTGTATGTGTTGAAGAATTGTCCCGGAAGATTACGCGATCGTCAATCTAGGCAGTATGCGTCGAGAGGTTTCGCTGGCTCTGCCAAATAATCTCCAGGCAGGAGATTATGTTATTTGTGCATGTGAGCTCCGTGTTACAAAAAAATAGATTCTACCGAAGCAGAGTATACTTTGCTTTGACGCTATTTACCGAGATGCAAGTCAAAGATGCCGCTTTCCTGATGAGTCAGGAATATGTGAAGTATAGAGATGAATTCCGTGGTGGTATATTGGCAAAAAAATTGCTGCCCATATTGTACGGCTACGACGGCAAGAAGCTGCCAAGCAAAGTATACAGCAGCTCCTTGGCATTTGAGTTGACGCGAATGTTATGCTATTGCTAAGAATGTGCTTGTACTTCTGCGAACCCAATTTGGACAACGCTTACCTTTTGGCCAGATTCTTTCGTCCACTTTGCCGAATCTATTTTCGTAGAGAATGGAGTGCCAGAAGTCGTTAACGAGTGCTGATGGAACCAGAGGAAAATCCCGATTCTCCAAGATGACATCCATTACGGTAATGGTACAGGATATTTCCTGATTTTATTAATGGTTGACTCATTTAGCTTTCAGTTTATTTGCCTTGGATCGATGAATATGGAAAACAAAATTCGGCTAGCTATTCTAAGTACGAGAAATGTATTTGAACCTGGCAGTAGCTTCCACAGTCAGAAATTTCCTGTGATAAGCTGGTACAACTGTCGGCTTTCCTGAAATTGAATGGAGGATTAAAAGATGCTTCGTTCTCGCCAGCATATTCGCATTCTTTTTTTAATGACAGTACTGTTGATCAAGCTCTTAACCGTGTCCGCTGCGAAGGGCAGTGATTCCTTTCCGCTGCAGCGTTTTCTTGATCTTGAAATTCAAGGTATTTCACTGAGTACACTGCCAGAAGATATTCCGGTCATACTGGAAGCAGCGGGTTATTTCCAGTCTGGGAATTCGACTTTTATCAGGGACACGCCGTTGCCGGGAGGGCGAAAATCGATTTACCGGATTGAACTGGAAGACACACCTGAGCATCGCAGTATTACCTACTTCCGGGGAGAAAGCGGTGGGAGAAATAAAAGTTCGGTAGAAAGGAACAGGCCTGTTCCTGACAATGAAGCGGTTTGGGCCAGAGCGATTTATGAACTGGTTTGTTTGCATGTGCCGGATGCAATTAGCAAAGCTCGTGCCTGCCAGCCGGTTGTTGACTGGGAAATTCGCTTCGGAGAGGGCAGCTTCTTGAGTATTTCTGATAATGCTGGCGCCCAGGTTGATGCAGCGGGCGCGAGCACAACCCTTGGGGTAACATATTTCAAAAAATAATCAGACAGTTCATGACAACAATTCATAGTTTTGTACCGGTAGCAGATGAACATGCCGAGATTCTCATTCTTGGCAGTATGCCGGGGGATGCATCCTTAACTGCGGGACAATATTATGCGCATAAGCAGAATGCGTTCTGGCGGATCATGGCAGAACTGCTGTGTTTTGATCCTGCGATACCTTATGCGGCCAAGACCCAGGCGCTGCGATCAGCGCGTATTGCGTTATGGGATGTGCTTCATTCCTGTAAAAGAAGCGGCAGCCTGGATTCTATGATTGAGATTGGAACACAAATAGCCAACGATTTTTCGACCTTTTTCCGCGCACATCGCAATATCACCCATGTTTACTTTAACGGTACCAAAGCAGACACTTGCTTCAAGCAACTGGTCGCACCCAAGATCGAAAGCGGCATATTTCGTTACACTCGGTTGCCTTCAACCAGTCCGGCTAACGCCTCGATTCCTTTTGAGCGTAAGCTTGAGGCATGGCGAGTGATTCTTGAACCTATTCGCGCTGAAGCAACTCAAAATTCTGAGTGCGCTAATCTGAACATGGAAGGAAATCGCTCGCGTTAAAGCGTGCCTCCCAAGAGTTATTTTTTCTGAATATTTGAATTTCATTTCTGCGATATTTGTAGACCATTGCTGCATTCACTTGGTAAGTTAGGTCGGAATTAGCATCTACGATAAATATTCCTGCTTGCCCTTGTCGCCGGGCCATTTCTCCAAAATATGTAGAGAGGATGGGCAGTCCTAATGCGCGATATTCATAGTATTTGATGGGGTCAATCGAAGCAGTCAGGTCGCTGCACTTAAAGGGGATCAGGCCGACCGAGAATGCTTGCATCAGTCCGATTGCAGTCACGTGATCGCATGCAGGGAACAATCTAATATTGCAGGGTAAAGGTTCTGGAACTGATGTATAGACAGGACCGATCAAGTGAATATTCAAGGATGAGTTGGCTTGTGCCAGTGCAAGTACAAACGGCCAGTCAAACCAGTGGCCAATCGTGCCGAGATAGCCTATAACCATGTCCTCGGACTGTTTCTTGATTGCATCAATGGGAGGAAGCGTTTCTACCGTACAAGCATTATGAACTACAGTCAGTTTTGAATGATAGGCGGAGAAGCGTTCTGCCAGAGTGGTCGAAGAAACCGAGATGCGTGAGACGCTATCGGCAATTCTTTGTTCCCGGCGCGCCATAGCAGCTCTCGATAGGCCTTGGTAAAAGGCCGGGAAATCATCCATGGCATCATAGAAAGAAGATATGGCAGGATACTGGGCGAGTACCTGTAGCGCCAGCTCAGAAGGTTTACCAATGCCTAGCAGTGTTCCGCCATGCTGCATGAATTGATCAATTATTCGCAGAATGTCACGCCACAACAACCAGCGAGAGATAAAGCTTGCTCCTGGTAATGGTTCGATCGGTAACAGATGAGGGCGAATGACCGTTAACCAATTCGGTATCTCTGCTTTCACCGTTTGAGGATTGGCAAAGATCCTTGTAGTCTTGATCCTTCTGAGATCCGTCCATTTGGGTAAGCGCGTTGGGTAGGGGTCTACCCAAAGTACGTTCCCTCCGTACTTGTGATGAAACCATTCAACAAACTTGTGGGGGCGTTGTACGAAGCTATTCCATGGCAAAGGAGAAAGATAGACCAGTTGCATTAGCTAAAATGCTCCCTCAGCACGTTCACAATGCGCTCAGCGGCATGACCATCTCCATAGGGAGAAGTACCTTTCACCATTGCTTGGTAGGCTGTTGTGTCATCCAGAAGGCGTTGTGTTTCTTCCACGATCTGGCCGTAATGAGACCCTACCAGTTTTGCAACCCCTTGCTCGACTGCTTCGGGGCGTTCTGTTTCGTTGCGAAGCACCAGAATAGGCTTTCCCAAAGCTGGCGCTTCTTCCTGTACTCCTCCTGAATCTGTCAAGATTAGGAAAGATCGTTTTAGAGCCGCGACGAAATGGACATAATCCAGCGGTGCAGAGAGATGGATATTGGGCTTGTTTGCCAGTAGGCTATTAACGATGTTGGTTACGTTAGGGTTTGGGTGGACGGGGAAGAGAAATTCAACTTCTGGATTGTTCTGCGCAAGCGCTTGTATGGCATGGCAGATATTACGTAACGGTTCACCAAAATTTTCACGGCGGTGGGCGGTAATCAGCACAAGGCGTTTATTTGGATCAACCTGAGCAGGAAGTTCGATATTTTGAGCTGCCACCACCAGCAGTGCATCGATGACCGTGTTGCCAGTAATAAAAATATTTTCATCAGCCACGCCTTCACGTAACAGATTCTGGTGCGATCCTTCGGTTGGTACAAAGTGCCAATGCGCTAATTTTCCCGTAATGACACGATTAGCCTCTTCTGGAAAAGGATTGCTGATATTCCAGGTACGTAAACCTGCCTCGACATGACCAACCGGAATGCGATGATAAAAACAGGCCAATGCAACCGCCATTACTGTAGTGGTGTCTCCCTGTACTAATACAGCATCCGGTTTCTCAGCCAGCAATACGTCGTCCAAATCCAGCAGCAGTCGCGCAGTCAAGGTCGTCAACGCTTGATTGGGGCGCATGATATTCAAATCGATATCGGGTTCAATACTAAAAAAATTCAACACCTGATCAAGCAGGTGACGGTGCTGCGCCGTTGCCAGAACGCGTAAATTAACCCATGGTTCGTTCTTCAATGCCTGGATCACGGGCGCCATTTTGATAGCCTCGGGACGGGTACCAACTACACAAAGTATTTTTTTTGTCAAGATAGCCTCAAGGAAGACAGTAATTGCTTCCAATCATCAATAAAAGATTGAGCAGAAAATCTATCCCTAAGACTCACTGCGGCTGTTTTTGCGGCATGGTTATTATCGAAAACATTTTCAATACTCGTGGATAATTCTTCAATGTTGCCAAGCTTATATGTTAATAAAGATTCAAAACCATTCACCAAAAAGAGGTGCTCATTAATATTCGAGAGGAGGACGGGCATACCGGAAGATATTGCCTCGGCAGCGGACAGGCCATAAGATTCACCTCTGGATGGTGAAACAAATATCCCTCCAGCATCTCTTACCATCTCCAATAGTTGATTTGTAGATAAGAAAGGGACAGGTGGCAGCAAAATAACTTTAGAAGTAATCTGCCGATTTTCTATTTCTTGCTGAATATCTATTTCATTGGATTGAGGACCACACAGGATGATCATAAATTCATGAGGTCTTTTCTGCTCAAGAAGCAGAAAGGCGTCAAGTAGAGATAATGGGTCTTTAAGTTTATCCATACGACCAAAAAACAAGATGGGCTTTAGATTCCATTTGGGCCGTCTGGAATTAGAATCAACTCTAATGGAAGCAATATCCCAAGGCACAAAATTACGAAGCTCATTAATAGGAAATGTAGTATTACCCAATTCGTATCGTATCTTTTTGCCAAATATTTGGGATGGCACGATAATGCCTTCACAATCGCTGGGCAGGTTTTGCAAATATTGACGGTTCTCAGGGTATGAAGTATGACATTCCACTAAATACCGAAGTCTCTGCCGCTTACATATCTCGAAAGCTTGAGGACAATCGATACAGAAGACGAAATCATAATAAGATCCAAAGTCTTGTGATACGAAAACTTCAGCTTTAATTCCGTGAGCTTTTATAGCTTGCTGTAGAGAAAATAGACCTGCGGAGTTATTTAGAAAAATGATATCTGCTATTACATCTGGGGCATAATTTTTAAAAGCAATCAGGCGATTCAATAACACTCGTTCGACACCACCAAAAGTAGCCCACGGATAAACAAAGCAAACCTTAACAGACATACAGCATCCTTATTTTTCGGCTTGTTTCAAGCTGAGCTTTTAGATGAGAAAAGCGAGTTCGCCAAGTTGAATGCTGCAAAAATGCTTCCAAGTGTTCATCATCTGGCATATCAATCGCCAGTAATTCATTTAAGCAAAGAAATATATCTTCACGACTTGAATATACTGTCGCCGGGTAGTCTTTAATATGCTTAATGCCAGTAACTAATGTTGGAAGTCCAAAGTAAAGGTACTCGTAGATTTTAATCGGATCAACGGCGCTGGCTAGCCTTCCTTCACGGAACGGAATTATTCCGGCACTCCAGCAGCGAACATAGTTATGTAGCCCATTAGGGTGAATCTTTCCTATTAGAGTAATATTTTCAATTGATCTGACTCTGGCATTAGCCCATTCGGGTTCGCCGTAACCGATGATTTCAAATTTAATTTCTTTATTTGATTCCGCCAATTCAAAAAGTAAATTCCAATCGAACCAAGCATCCGTTAAGTGACCAAAGTATCCGACAATTTTTTCAGTAGCCTTTAACGTGCCTGCAATACCACGCTTATCTAAACCGATAACTTCAGCGCAATAGCCATTTCCGATAATTTCGATATCTGTACGCAGATATGAGAATTTCTCGGATAAGGAAGGAGCGACGGCGCATACAAAATCACTCTGGAGAATTAGATTATCTTCAACATCGCGTTTGTACCACGGTGCTTGCCTCACCCTGTGAAATTCTTCCCATTCATCCATAATGTCATAGACAATAGAAAAACCATGTTGCCGTAAAATGGGTACTAGATTAACAAGTAAGGGCGCTGGGAGTGTCAGTAAAAATAGAGAATCAAGGTTATTAGTAACTAATGAATTGGCGTTATCGATAAATTCAAACAAAGGGACTTGATGGATGTTTCTCCATACTTGACAACATCCTTTGGACAACTTTTCATCCCGTGTCCATTGCCAAGCAACATATAAGACGAAATAATCCTCTTCTGCGAAATATTTAGCTGCGTTAATAGGACGCTGGTTCACAAGCTCGTCGAACTCAAAGGCGCATGGTATCACCGCAATTTTTGTAGATTGATTTGCCATTTTCAACCAAGATGGACAATATTCCTCTCCACCGACAGATTGAGCGTTAGGTTGTTCGGCATAGTGGTACAAACTTGCGAGGTGCCGAGTAACGTACTTGTGGCGTAAGTTGTTTAGACGTTTTCTTAGAAATTCTGGTAACTTCCAATAAATCGATTTAATAATTTGGTATCGTTCGTGGGGTGATTTGAAGAACCTAGCAGCATGTTTTATCCATCTCAACGGACGAGTCAATCGCCACGATATGGATGTTGTTATCAAATCTAACTGTTTGCTATACTGGGTAATGATTTGATTAAGGCCGATGATTTTTCTGTCGCGCTCAGCAACGGCCTCGTTGAGGCCGATGATTTTTCTGTCGTGCTCAGCAACGGCTTCGCTGAGGTCGATGATTTTTCTGTCGCGCTCAGCTCCAGCTTGATTGAGGCTGGAGATCTGTTCGCTTTGCTCCACTATCATCTGATTAAGATTAGCAATTTGCTCGTCTTGTTCTAGCATCGTCTGATTAAGGCTAGCAATCTGCTTGTCTCGCTCCGCCACAGCTTGATTAAGAGTAACAATCTGACTTTCGGTATCTACCTGCTCAATGAGGCAATCCTTCAAAGCTAATCCCAAGTCGTCTATCCACCTAGGGTCGGCGTAGACCAAGAGAATCTGCTCTCCACCCCAAAGCGTATTTGGAAGAGTTCCGCAATCAACTACTCGCGACCAAACCAACCTGAATCCATTCTTTAACACTAATGGAATAGTCTCGGGCAGAAAGGAATAAAAATGCTCATCAATCCTTTCGAGTTCCCTGTAAGGCAGTATCAACGCAATCGCTTTTTTTGCATGATTAGCAATGGAGAGTAATACCTTATAGGGCTTGTGGAAATGCTCTAAGGTATTAGATGAGAAAACAATATCAAACGATTCGCCTTGGCCTGCGCTTGACAGTAACCAATCATCGTTGATGAAGCGAATAGCAGGATAGCGCTCGGTAGCTTGTTCTATGGCATTTGCAGAAAAATCAATACCCACAATCTGTTGAGGATCGATATAGCTGGCCCAGACATCAGTTCCATCTCCTTGCGCGCATCCCCAATCAGCAAGTGTCAGGGCTTCTCTTCTCAATTGCTCAATTAGCCATTTTGGTAAATGTTCAATGGCAGTTCTGGCAAAGAAGCGGGATTGTTCAGGTCCATTGCAGTGTTCCCAGTCATCTGTAAACCGACGATCCCAGTATAAATTGGAATTGATGGGCTCCTTAACTATCATTAGTTCACCATGATCAACTGTTCAATAGGGGGTTGGAAAAGGCCGAAAAAGCGCTCTTTGGCAAGTGAAGAAAAATAGTGTGCACCTTCAAAATATTCATAATAGTGGATATCGTTGTATTGGCGATTTTCAACAGCAGCAACCAGTAGATATTTTCCTGTGACTAATGGATTGATTAGTCTAAATGAAACACTGAAACGATCTTTCTCGGGTAGTTGTTTATGTTCGAAATCGCGAGTTGTCGAGACGATCAAGTCCGTTCCCTTTAGATCTTTAATGGAGAATGCGATACTGAGATATTCGCGAGATATTTCTGCTGGCACAGATAAATCGATAAATATTTCGATTTCCTCTCCCCACGCATATATATTTTTTCGAGTGCCGTGTTTATCGCGCACAAATGCAGACAAAATGATGTTTTTGCAAGAACCCCAGTGTGTGACAGGGCGAGAATCCAGGGCTATTTCAGGCATTGGTTCGAACGCATTGAGAATTGCTATAGGGTTCTTTTCAGAGGTTATGTCCTGAACCAGATCCCTGGGTTTTGATGAACTGGTGTTTTGCTGTGCGGTGATTTCGCTTTGTAATGCTTCTTCGCTGGAGTGCTCGTCCTTAAACATGAACGCCATATAGCGGTCGGTTACAGGAAAAACTTCTCCTTCTTCAACCATGCGGCCTTGATCTAGCCAGATTGCTCGGTTGCAGAGAGTACGAACAGAGGAAACATCATGGCTAACAAATAGAACGGTAGTACCCTGAGTGATGATATCCTTGATGCGACGCATGCACTTGGCTACAAAACGTGCGTCGCCTACTGCCAGTGCTTCGTCAACGATCAGGATTTCCGGATCGAGATGAATCGCAATAGAGAACGCTAGTCGTGCATACATCCCACTGGAGTAGGTTTTTACAGGTTGATCAAGAAAATCTCCAAGCTCAGAAAAAGCTAATACTTCCGCCATTCTTTCTTCCATATCTTCCTTGGAGAAGCCAAGAATAGCTGCATTGAGTAATACGTTCTCTCGCCCTGTAAATTCGGTGTTAAAGCCAGCCCCAAGTTCGAGTATCGCTGCGATCCGCCCGCGTGTATCAACTACACCAGAGGTTGATGAAACAGTACCGCAAATTATTTGCAGTAAAGTCGATTTTCCGCTGCCATTTCGTCCGATGATGCCAACAGTTTCTCCTTTGGGAACAGTAAACGAGATATCGCGTAATGCCCAGAATTCACGGAAAAACTGCTTTTTTCCATATGCTAGCATTTGCAGTAGCCTGTCCCGGGGCTTATCGTAAATGTGGTAGCACTTACTCAGACCCTCGACTTTGAGGACTATCTCAGAGGACATCTGCAAATCCTTTGCGCGTTTTTTGGAACCAGGCAAAGCCTAGCCAGGCATTCGCTGCTGCAAGCACGGTATAGATAGCCCAGGCATGCCAATCTAATCCTTTGCCCCAGATCATCACGTCACGCGTTTGTTCAATAATGAGTGTTAACGGGCTGATCTGCATAATCAGGTGATACTCCTCTGGCAAAGCAGTGATAGGGTAGAAAATCGGGGATAGAAACATAAGCGCAGTCGTCATCACTCCAATAATTTGACTGACATCACGCAGATACACTCCCAGTGAAGCCAGGAACCAGCTCAGTCCCAGGGTCATCAGAAAAAAGGGAATCAATACCAGAGGGAACAGTAAAAGAGTCGCCTGTGGAATACCAAAAAATATCAAGTAAAAAGCCAGCCAGACAAACAGGCTGATCAACAGATGAAAAGCAGCAGAGCCCATGGCTACGACAGGGAGTATTTCCAGAGGGAACACCACTTTCTTAACATAGTTCACATTTCCTAGCACGAGTCCAGGTGCCCGGTTGATACATTCTGCAAACAGGTTATAAACCATGAGTCCGGCAAAAAGCACCAGGGCAAATTCCGTTCTGGAGTCGGTGCCACCTTCCCAGCGTGCTTTGAAGACCACACTGAATACAAAGGTATAAACAGTCAGCATCAGTACCGGATTAAAAAATGACCATAATAGCCCCATAATGGAACCACGATAGCGGCCAATGACTTCTCGTTTAATCAGATTATAAATCAAGCCCCGGTTGGTCTTGAGCGAGCGGAGTAGCGTGAAGGGAGAGATCGATCGTGCGGCGTGCGGATTCAAATTAAAGCTCCGGCTTACATAAGGGTTTTTCTAATCTTGCAAGGTGAATAAAGAGTTTCCAGGAGATTCAATTGCGCAGAAAGACGGAAGGAAGATCCTAAAAATGGTTCAATCTCGCTAATGATATATTAAATAATTGTGACAATAGTAGCATGTGCGCTTATTTTCCAGCAATGATGGTCATAGCACAGTTTTCATCTGCTACTCTCAACAGCAATCCCTTGAGGTAGGCGCCTTCCGGAAAACTCAATAAGATGGGATGATCAGGAGCTGCCATCTGCTGATCGATAATGTGTGCGCTAACGCCTGCATCCAAAGCAGCCCCGGCAACGATTTTCTGAAACAGATCGTTACTGATGCCACTGGAGCAGGAATAGGTTGCCAATATTCCACCCGGTCTGAGTAATTTGAAACCGAGTAGATTGATATCCTTGTATCCACGCGCTGCCTTGGCTGCAAATGCAGCAGTTGGCGCAAATTTAGGTGGGTCGAGAATGATCAGATCGAATTGTCGATTCTGGTCGCGTAATTTGCGCAGCATTTGAAACACATCGGCACATTGCCACTGCAAGGAGTCTACATCCAGTCCGTTAAGCGCAAAATTACGTTGCGCGAGTGCTAGCGCATTGCCTGATGAATCAACAGACAGGATTGATTTGGCGCCTCCTTGATTTGCGTATACAGAAAAGCCCCCGCTGTAGCAAAAACAATTGAGTACTTCCTTGTCTTTTGCCAAAGTACGAATTTTTGCGCGATTATCCCGTTGGTCCAGATAGAACCCCGTTTTTTGTCCATGGGCGACATCCACTGCAAAATGCAAACCATATTCTTTAATCGTCAGATCATGTGGCAATTCACCCCATAACGCCCCTGTGCGTTTGGTCAGGCCTTCTAATTCGCGTACCTCAGTATCGGAACGCTCGTAAATGCAGATTGGGTCACATAACGCCTTTAAGATGTCCAGCAGGGTTTCGCGCCAGCGTTCTACACCCATACTGCCTATCTGGATAACCAGCACGCGATCATAGCGATCCACCACCAAACCAGGCAAGCCGTCGGATTCTCCGTGCACCAGGCGAAAACCTGTACTCTGCTGCGACACACCCAAGTCTTTGCGAAGCGCTATTGCCTGAGTGAGCTTGCGGTAAAAGAATGCGTCGTCAATGCGCTCGTCTTGCTGCCAAGACCACACACGCGCTGCAATAGGTGCTTGGGAATGATAGGCGGCATGCGCAAGAAAGGCACCCTGGCTGGTGTATATCGGTACGGTATCGCCATTGCTCGGGTAGCCTGCTACACGGTCAATCGCGCCTGAATAGACCCATGGGTGCCGACGCAACAGGGATTTTTCTTTTCCTGCCTTGAGGATGATTTTCTTCATGAAATTTTAGGTGGTGAGCTCAGCAATCAAATCATTTCTTTATTGGGTAGATCATCATCAGGTGCAACATCAGGAATGCGTGTAATGCAATCAAGCCATATTGTCGCTTCACTGTCGCTCGGGGCTCGATAATCTCCACGGGGCGAGAGTGAACCGCCCGATCCTACCTTGGGGGCATTGGGGATGCAGCTGCGCTTGAATTGGCTGATTTGGAAGAATCGATAGGCGAAAACGCGCAGCCAGTGCTTGATTTCACCAATGGTGTATTGGTTTCTCCGGTTCTCGGGGATGTTGGGCCAGCGGCCTTGTACACGGTTACGCCAGCTACAATAGGCCAGAAAAGCAATTTTTGTCGGCAGGTAGCCAAACCGTGTTGTGTAATACAAATTGAAATCCTGCAATTCATAGGGACCCATAATGGCTTCCGTGCGTTGAGAGGGTTGATTGCTATCTGCTGTTCCCGGAACTAACTCGGGGCTGATTTCCGTATCCAGGATTGCACGAAGCACACGGCTTGCTTCATTACCGAGCTGATCGGTGTCAGCAATCCAGCGAATCAGAAATTGAATCAGTGTCTTGGGCACGCTGGCATTGATGGCGTAGTGTGACATGTGGTCACCGACGCCATAAGTACACCAACCTAAAGCCAGCTCGCTCAGATCGCCGGTGCCAAGCACCAAGGCATGATGGTGATTTGCGAGGCGAAACAGGTGGTTGGTGCGTTCACCTGCTTGCACGTTTTCAAACGTGACATCATAGACCGGTTCGCCGTGGATGAAGGGATGGTCGAGATCGCGCAGCATTTGCTCGCAACTTGGCCGGATATCGATTTCATGCGCAGTGCAGCCTATCGCTTGCATCAGGTCCCTGGCATTGGCCAAGGTGTGTTCGCTGGTGGCAAATCCGGGCATAGTGTAGGCGAGAATGTGCGTATGCGGTAAGTGCAGGACATCCATCGCACGAGCTGCCACGATGAGCGCATGGGTGGAATCCAGCCCTCCTGAAATACCGATAATGATCTTCTGGATGCCCGTATGCTTCAGTCGCTTCACTAAACCCTGCACCTGGATATGGTAGGCCTCAAAACAATGCGCATCGCGTGTAGCGGGATCGGCGGGAACATAAGGAAAGCGATCATACTGGCGCTGACAAAGTAACTGAGTGCTCGTTGGGAAATGGATCTCAAAGGAAATTTCACGGAATGACCGGACTTCTTGTTGATGATGGTGCGCACTTTGACTGAAACTATTTTGCCGCATGCGTTCCTGAATCAGGCGATCCAGATCAAGATCAGCGAATATCAGTTGAGAGCCTTCCTGAAATCGGCTCGATTCAGCGAGGGGCGTGCCATTTTCATAAACCATGGCGTGGCCATCCCAGGCGAGATCCGTGGTCGATTCGCCAGTGCCGGCAGCTGTGTAAAGATACGCCGCGAGACAGCGTGCCGACTGATTGGCTACCAGGCTACGACGATAGGTATGTTTGCCGATCGTAATATTAGAGGCGGAGAGATTCAGCAGCAGGGTGGCACCTGCAAGAGCTGCGTGACATGAAGGGGGAACCGGCACCCAAAGATCCTCGCAGATTTCCGTAAAAAAGCTGAGGTGCGGCTGGTTTTTCGCTCGAAACAATAATTTTTCCCCGAACGGGATGGCGCTTTGGCCGCATAACGTGATGGTGTCGCAGCTGGCTGCAGCAGCAGGGGCAAACTGCCGCAACTCATAGAATTCCCGATAATTAGGAAGGAAGGTCTTGGGGACGATACCGAGAATACGGCCGCGATAAACAATAGCGGCACAATTGAAGAGGAGGTGATTCACCTGCAGCGGTAATCCGACGAGCGTAATGAGTTCAAGCTGCTTTGAAGCAGTCAATATTTTGTCGAGCGCATTGATTGCGCCCTCAAGCAAGGTCTGTTGATGGAATAAATCTTCACATGAGTAAGCTGTTAATCCCAGCTCCGGAAAAAGGGCGAGAATGGCATGCTGTTCAGCCGCTTGTGCCATCAGTGTGATGGTTGCAGAGGCGTTAAATACTGGATCAGCCACACGCACATCCGGTATGCCCACCGCGACACGTATAAAGCCATGGCGATAGAGATTGAAAAATTCTGCGTCTGTTTGCATAAGCTAAGCAGTCGGTAGAAAGCGCATCGATAAATCGAGCGCTTTGACATCTTTGGTCAGACTGCCGACAGAGATTCTGTTTACCCCGGTTTCCGCAACCGCACGAACGTTTGCCAAGGTGATATTTCCTGAGGCTTCCAGAATCGCGCATGGGTTTGTCAGTTGTTGATTCAACGCGACCGCTTCATACAATCCTGCCGGATCAAAATTATCCAGCAGGATCATGGTTGCACCGGCAGTTAGCGCTTGTTGTAACTCATCCAGCGTTTCGACTTCAATTTGTATAAACACACCCGCAGGTGCGATCTCTTTTGCCTTTTGCAAGGCGAGCTTGATGCCTCCTGCAGCAATGATGTGATTTTCCTTGATGAGTATGCCATCATGCAGACCGAAGCGATGATTCTCGCCGCCGCCGCATTTCACCGCGTATTTTTGAGCGAAGCGTAACCCGGGTAGGGTTTTGCGCGTATCGACGATCTTTGTGCCGGTGCCTGAAACGGCATCCACATAGCGCCGGGTTTGGGTGGCAACCGCAGAAAGCAGTTGCAGAAAATTCAACGCAGTCCGCTCCGCTGTCAACAAAGCCCGGGCGTTTCCGGTTATTTCACACAGTTTCTGATCAGCCTGAACGATCTCGCCATCCTGAACAAACCAGTTCAATTCAATGTTAAGTGAAAGTTGCCGGAAACATTCCTCAAACCAGGCAATACCACATATTACCGCTTGTTCTCTACTGATAACGCGGGCGAGCAACGTTTTATCAACGGGCACCAGCGATGCGGTCAAATCGCCTTTGCCGATATCTTCGGCCAATGCCAGAGTGACATTCTTCTTGATTTCTTCATGCCCTATCATGGATATTCAATCTTCACTATGCTTTTAATCGCTTCATTGTATAGCAATTGACTGGATCCTGATTCAGGCGATTCACATTCCTCATTTCTTCGTTCCAAAAATGAATGACCCGCTGCTATCTTTCCTTGGTTAAATAAAAATAAACCTGCTTCGCAAGGTGTCTATCTCTATGATAAGACAGGGTGTGGAAAATCCACACGGATGTATCGATTAGCAGTCTATTGCATGGAATGTAAGGTTATTTCTTACGTGTTTGCACGTATTTAATTGTTTTCTGTTTTCCGATAAATTGCCAATATGGTCAATAGCATCATGATGTAGGACCATAAATTATCTCTTTAATCATTTGATGTTGTTTTGCTTAAACGAGGAGGCTGCATGGAATCTACCGAACCATTTATCAAAAATACCAAGAAAAGCACATTGGTTATAAGCAGCAGATCTAATAATGAGCATTTGGAGGAAAATCGCTTCTGGCGTCTTGCCGCTGTATTTGCCTTGGCAATCGTCTTCGCCATTTTGGGATCCGCCCCGGCAAGTTGGGCGGCGCAGGGGGCGAGAGTCTCTGACGATGGTGAACAGAGGCACCGCGATGGACAGGCGATTTTTCGTTTCGATACCTTCGGTGACGAGCAACTGTGGACAGACGTGCTACGAATGCACGAAGTCATTGTGACGGTCAATCCGGCAACCGCGTTAGCCGTTGGCCTCAAGGTCGATGTTGAGGCCTTGCCGCAGGAGATCGTTGCGGCGCTTCTGGCTGGCCAGATTGATCTGACAAACTCCGCGGTGACAGTGGAACTGCTGCGCCTGAACGCAGTCGTCGGCGTGAAGGGTAGCTTCGACGAAGCAGGTCAGCTTGCCAAGGTCGGTGTGACGTGTGCGCTGTGCCACTCGTCTGTCGACAATTCGTTTGCGCCGGGCATTGGCAAGCGGCTCGACGGATGGGCCAATACCGACCTGAATGTCGGTGCGATCGTCGCATTGTCGCCGGCGCTGGACGATACAACCAAAACGGAGTTCAGTAACTGGGGGCCGGGTAAGTATGCTCCACGGCACCACTTCTTTGACGGAACCAACATCATTCCGCTCAATAGTCCCTCCAAGCCAATTGTCATTCCGCCGATCTATGGATTGGAGGGTGTTGGTTTCGAGACGTACACCGCGGATGGACCTATCTCCTATTGGAACAGTTATGTTGGCGTGGGGCAGATGGGCGGCCATGGGAACTTCAGCGATCCACGTATCGGCATTACCATCAAGCAGGCCCCGGATCTGGTCACATCGAAGCTGCCGGCCCTGCTGGATTATCAATTGAGCTTGCGGGCTCCAAAGGCTCCAGAAGGGAGTTTCGATCGAGCGGCTGCTCATCGGGGTAAGCGTCTGTTCCATAACGAAGCCGGCTGTACTATCTGCCATCAGTTGCCGAACTTCACTGACGTGCTGAGCGGCCCAGATCGGCGCGTGCCATTGCTGCATGATCCATCCGAAATTGGCAGGGACCCGACGTACGCCGCGAGATCTGCTACGGGAAAATACCGGACAACGCCACTGCGAGGCCTCCTGCAGCATCCGCCCTATTTTCATGACGGGAGTGCACCAGACCTCCCCGCCGTGGTCAATCATTATGACAACCACTTCAGACTGAATCTGACAACAGCACAGAAAGCAGATCTCGTCGAATACCTCAAGTCGCTCTAACAGCGCATCAAGTTAGAGGACGGGCACCCAAACGGCGGCACCACTCACACCGGACCGCTGTTATCGCTGGCAGCGTTGTGAAATACAACGCTCTCGTTGAAAGCCATCAGACGATGTACTGATTTCGCTTGTTCTCTGCTAAACCTGGAAGTGAGGATAGCGCGCGTAGTGATGTTCTCAGTGCCAAGGTTTGCTCAAGCAGCGCTATTTTCACTGCCTGATACTGGAGACGGAAGGTTCTCTTGCCTTCATGCAAATAGAGCGTTTATTCTACCTCTAGCCCGAATATTTCATAAATTGGCACGTGCCCTCACTTGTCCTTTGATTAATAAGAAAGATTTTGTTCAGTCAATCAAAATCCTGCGTGATCATCACGCGAATTTATGAAATATTCGGGCTAGGTGCAACAGTGTTTTTTTGTTATTTCCAATTCAAAAATGAAACATGAAGTCTATTAAATCGTTGTTGATATTTGCGGCAATGCTGATGATAATCAGGCCGGCATTGAGTCAGTCAGAGACTGTCTATCTAGAAAAAAAACAGTCAACGATGAGGCGGTATTTAACCGCTTTGCCCTGTGTGTTAACAAGTCGCATGAACCCGGCAGCATTCGCGGCCTTGCGTAATGCGTTGGAGGAATTTTGCCATATCGTCGCTTCATTTAATAATCTCAGCGGTTAAACATGAAATACTCAATTGAAGAAACCGGACCTGAAGCTGAGTATCAAACGCTGATGCAGGCGGGGGAGCTCAAGCCGGATGCGAATCAATTCAAAGCGGTGGCCTCATTGGAACGATTACACCGCGAATTGATCGATTATCCCGAGATTGGCAGTCAGCGTCGTGGATTCTCGTTTAAAAATGGGTGGCTTGCTGGCTTCTTCCCTTGGTCAGGAAAGGATAAGCCCACCCCTAAGGGTATCTATCTCTATGGCGGAGTAGGGCGCGGCAAGTCGATGTTGATGGATCTGTTTTTCTCTGTGGCGCCTACGACATCCAAGCGGCGGGTACACTTCCATGAATTCATGTTAGATGTTCATGCGCGACTTAAGGAAGCGCATGATCTTGCTGCACAGAAACGGGCGCAGCGGGGTGGGCGTGCCAGCGATACCGATCCGATTCCCGCTATCGCACGGGGAATAGCCCGTGAAGCGACCCTACTCTGTTTTGACGAGCTGCAAGTCACGGATATCGGGGATGCCATGGTGTTGACGCGATTGTTCACGGCGCTGTTTGATCAAGGCGTGATAGTGGTGGTGACTTCCAACAGGCCGCCCGATGATCTTTACAAGCACGGTTTGAATCGCCAGCGTTTTCTGCCTTTCATTGAGCAGATCAAGGAAAGGCTCGAGGTCGTTCCGCTCGATGGACTGATTGATTATCGCTACCACCGTTTGAAGGGCGCTGAAACGTATTATTTCCCGATTAATGAGGAAACCACCGCTCAATTATCGGCAACCTTTTTCCGCCTGACGGATCGACGTGTGGAAGATCGGGCAAAGGTGCCCAGCGAAACGCTAAATGTGCAGGGGCGCAAGCTGCTTGTGCCTAAAGCAGCGCGTGGCGTAGCGGTTTTCTCGTTCAAACGGCTATGCGCGAACCCGCTGGGCTCAGCAGACTATCTCGCCATCGCCAGAACCTATCATACCGTCATCATGGTTGCGATCCCACAATTCAGCCAGGAAAATAGCGATCAGGCCAAACGTTTCATCACTTTTATCGATGCGCTCTACGAGCATAACGTCAAATTCTTATGCTCGGCCGCTGTCTCCCCTCAAGCGCTGTATGCCGGAGGAGAGATCGGTTTTGAATTTGAACGTACGATTTCCCGCTTGATGGAAATGCAGTCAGAGGACTATCTGACCAGAGGGCATGGCAGGATTGTTGGGGATTAAAAAAACTACCTGCAGTTAGCGAATCATCAATGCTCGCATCTAAGGGGCTACCATTGAATTTGGCATAGATAAGTGGGTGAATATTTTGGTGTGAGTTATGTGATCGTGATTCGGCTGGCTAAATAGGTAGGTAGGGGGAAATGTCAATTGTATGGCCTGACACCTTTTTTTGGGGGGGGAATGCAGGATAACCAGCATTCCTATCACGACCGCTTATTGCGCTTGAAGATCCGAACGAGAACCCTATGTGTCAATAATTAATACCTTCCTAAGTTATGCTCAGCATCACGCATAGATTCATATTCAATAGATCTTTCAAGATAACCAATATATTTTTGAGCCCAAGATCTAACCTTCCTGCTTCTATGCTGAAGTAGTGAAGTCAGGGCATTTTTATCTGACTCCAAATACGGGACAAGCGAACCAGACCATTGCCTAGTTCTAAGATTTGCTGATAACGTACTTACGACTTCTGGATGCTCACCAAAATTCTCTAACAAAGCTACAAAAAGTGCAGTCGGTTGCATAAGACCACTTTCATCTAGCTCAAATATATTAATAGCACTCGCAACAAAAGAAGGAGCTATCTCTAGATATTCTTTACACCAGCTAATAACCAAATTAAGAGGTAATATAGAAAAAACGCTTGGTTGAGTATTAGTATACCTGTCAAGTTTTTCAAGAAGTAGTTGCAAAAAATGTAACTGCGTTGAATTAGCGGAAATAATTGCTTCGCTAAAAATTGGCCAGATATCCTTTCCATAAGATTGCATCATAACTCGCAGCAAAGGTTTTATCGAATTACTAATATCACCTATATCCAAATTTTCATTTGATGCAGCGATTATCTGTCGGCAAATATCTTCGCAAAACGGCAGCCCTTCAGTAACTAAAAGCTTCTTCGTAACCTCTTCCCAATGATACATATCAGAATGTCTGCTTTTACTTCTATAATCTAAGGAAACCTTCGTAACCAAAGTCCTTAAAGAGACCTTATTCTCAGCAAACTTGTTAGCATTGCCAAAACAATGCATGAACATAATATCAAGTGCGATCCAAGCGCTTTTAGCATCTATATCTGCTAATGCGAGACAAAAAGAAGAAATGTCGTCACCACTTAGATGAGCCGTAACGCTTCCATAGCTAAAAACAAAAACACTGTCAGTGCGTAAATATCCTCCCTTAATAAGCTTCAGAATATTGGATAGATGGTGATTTTGCATCTCTCCAGTACAAAGCATATGAGGGTAAAATTTAATGAGTTCTTTCCGAGACAAAAAATCTTCGAGGTGGCGATTCCAAACATTGGTAGAATTAGCATGAATACCACTTAATAGCCCTTTAAGAAAACTTATATTAGGGTTCTCAATACGCACAAGTTCAGCTATGACTAGCTCTAAAAAATTATCAATATTTTTAGATTCGATGGCCAGTCGTCTACCGAAAACCAAAGCTTGCTTTTGCTCGCCTGAGAGCAATAAAGGAATGTGCTCGACTAGGTCTTGAATGTTCGTGCTTAATTCAATAGCAAGCTGTTCAGCATTCTGTGCTGCAACATCAATGTAGTGACCTTCTTCATTTACTTCGTGTTCCCAAGGTGGAGCTACAACAATTATTTTTAATCTCTCAGCAAGATTTGTTACATCTGGAGTAAGTAAATTTAGCCAATTTTTGAGAGCGGTAATTCCCGCTTCAGGCATGCGTTGTGTATCATGTAGCAGTGCTTTTTTTATATTATCAAGTGCGTATGGCCAATAACGACCATTTAGCTCAATAACGCGTGTTATAGCATGATTGAGCATCGAAATCCTGCCATATCCGATCATCTCCCTAATGGAGCGTCCAATAACAATTTGAGCTTCTTGAGAGTTTTCATTATCTCTTTCAACAAATTTTATGAGCATCTCAAATATGGCATTCCAATAGTCAAAAATTTCCTGCCAAAATTTAGGTTGCCATTCTTGTAATGGTGCTTTTGTGCCCTGATGTTCAGCACCGATAAATCGACTTCCGCTATAAGTATTAATTGATGCCCCAAGTGCCTTAATAATAGCTTTATCCACATTGCTATCACCAAGCTCCATTGCTCTTTTAAGTAAACGCAGTCTTAACTCAAAATCAGCTTCTGTTCCAGAAAGATTTATCCGAAATAATTGAGCAAACAAACCAGTTGTATTATTACTGTAGCTTTCATTCTCAGCTGATGCCAGGAGCATTAAGCACCAAGCTGACTCTTCAAAAATAGAAGCATGAAAAACCAATTTTTCTAATGCCCAAACCAAATTCCTTCTAACATCACCAGAGATATTACTTAGTTCTTTGTGACTAAGGCTATCTAGTACACAAAACAAAGCGGAAGAGGTTGCAATGGGATTCACTTCAACAAATGAGCGGAAGAGAAGAGAACCCCTATTTGATAGAATCGCTTCCGCTTGGCCAAAAGGGCCCTGAGGCCCACACAGAGTCAGGGTTAATTGCTGAACCTCTGGTATAAATCCAAGCATCGATACTTGTAGGCAAAACGGTTCAACTAGCTCATCTGGCATTTCTTTCAAAAGAGATAGCTGGTCTTCATTACGTGTTTGATTCCACCAATCTGAAGCAAGAAGAACAGCTAGCGGCTTTGGAATTAGTTGAACATATCGACCGCTTATGTCTATCAAACCTCTTTTTTGGAATTTCTTTATACAGGCATAAAAATCTTGTGGTGGAACTCTTGCTGCTTTGTTTGCAATATATTCGTATTGATTAGAAACGTTTTCACTAAATCCTAGATTATCAAATAAAGAGCAGCTTCTTAGGATTGATAACTCAATTTCACTAATTTCGCCTAGAAGTCTTTTTGCGAGTACATCATCTGTTAACTTTCCCACCTCTGGATCGTTTGATAACCTAGCATCGGCAATTAGAACCGCCATCTGGGGAAACCCTTGTGCAAATTTCGCAACACGATCTAGATCTAAGATTTTTGAACCATATTCAGGCTCCAACAAAGCTCTAATTTGAACGGTATCAAGCGGTTCAATTTTATATTCCCTAGCATCATGGGCGGATATGCATTCCAAGTTATGGTCTAATGATACAAATAGAACTTGGCTATCTATTCTTCCTACTTCATCACTAAGATCTTTATGTAAATCCGGCTTACAGTTATCAACAATCAAAATACCTTTGTAACCTGAATCAATGGCTTGCTTCAACCAACTTCTCACACCAGGATTCTTTGTCGCTACATTTATGTATAAAACTTTGTCTTTTATATCTTGACTTGAAGACAATACTGCTTCATATATTAATCTAGTTTTTCCTAGCCCTGATAACCCTTTGAGCCTCACAGCCGAACGCACTTGTGCAAATTCTTTCTTTAGTGCATCGAATATTTCTTGTCTTTTATTATCTAAGCGAAACTCAAATTTAGACAGATTTGGGAGTTTCTGCCAACCAATAAAATTGCACCCTCCTGGTAGAGAAATCGGGAAGTTAGGCAAATATTTCTTCTTCAAAACTGCATTTTTAAAAATTAAGAAAGATAAATCTGAAGAAGATTGTGGCTTCACGACATTCACATGACCTACTCCGGGGATTTGCTTCGGCTCTAGATGCTGAAAAACTCCCTCCGCGCTATCTACAGTAACTATTTTGTCATTTCCAGCCACAACTATAGTCATTTCAACAGAAGCTTCGATTCTAGCTCGACACCAACTTTCATTTAACAGTTTAATGAAATCAGCTTGTTTATTTAATTGATAGAGATGAGGGTTTTTAAAAAGAGATACTTTTCCAACGAATGTTGCTAGGCTCGCACCTCTGTTTGGTACTGCATATAGTATTGCCTTGCTAACTTTTGATTGTCGTTCAGCCACCACTTCTTCTAAGAGGTATTTTCTAATTACAAGGCCACCCATACTATGACCAACAAGTACAATTTCATCGGCATCACGATATTTTTCATCAATAATTGTCTTTAATGATTTAGCTAAATCTTCGATAGCTTGGTATTTGGGCTGAAGAAAGTAAAAAAGCTTTAATCCCCCAAATGGTGTTGGATAAGTCATAAAGCTGATACTTACATCCAGCTCAGAATCCTCTCTAATAAGTCGAGGAAAATCACCCCATGTTGACTCATCACCACCCAAACCATGTACGAAAATCACTTGAGTATTCACATACACTCCATGTTTAATCTAATCAGCATTATTATTCATTTAAATAAACCCACACAAATGGGGTCTACCATTGAATTTGTCAATGACACCGGTTATCAAGAAGCGTAGCATAACTTGTGATGGGGATGTGGCTCACGGGGTCCGTTGCGGATAATTCCGACTAACTCGACTCTGAAATGCCGCTCCTGTCATCCGCATCATTCTGGCTATATCACGTTCAATATCGATTTCAGCTACAGTACGACGCGTTGGATTTTGAGAGTTTGGCAAGTGTTCTCGTTGCCAGCTCAAAAAACGCTGCTGTAACTTACGCTCAGCTTCCTGTCCTCGTTTTTCCAAAAGCAAACGCATAGTTGCACGCATATCATCTAACGACTGGGTTGCAATCCAGTTAGCGATGTCGGGATCAACGTAAGAAGGGACAGGTCTATATTTAATATCATAAAATATAGACCTGTCCCTGAGGTATTTCTGAGGTATTTACACTGAACGAGCCAGCAATTATCATTGGAAAAATAACATTTGAATCCCTACCTTACCACAGGAAATAAAATAGAATCGAAAATGCCTAGCGTATATAACTCTATCATCGTTAGCGCGCCCATTGAAGCGGTATGGGAGCGTATCTCAGATTTCCATGATTTTTCATGGGCACCGTCGATTATAAAACGGTGCGAAAACGTGGGAAGCAAAGGAGGAACAAGCGTCGGTGCAAAGCGGCTTTTGAACGGAAGTTTTCTAGATACTTTAATTGCATATAGCTCATTAGATCATCGCATTACCTATTCTATTGATGATGCACCTTTTCCAATATCTCCAGCAGAAATTAGTAATTATGTCGGTGATTTACATTTGCTACCGATTACTTCAGAGGGAAAAACATTTGTGGAATGGAGTGGCCGGTGGGAATCAAACGGAACAGAGGCCATAAAATTTATGAACGATATTTACGTAATATTATTGAAGGATCTCGCTGCTCAATTCGATTCTCAGTTCTTCTAATTAAATTTTCCCTCAGCTCGCGTAGGGCGCAATCGTTATTGCGCCGAATGAAAAATATTCGATGTAATACGCTTTGCTGATTGGCACCCTACTTACTGGAATCTGGGGCACTACACACACTGAGTGACAATCTCTAACGGTCGCATCCTCAGCATGGCGGGAATACCGTCTGTTATCACAGGCATGCTTCTGCCAACGGCAACCGCAACAAGGCGGTGCGCTTGGAGGCAGCGAGTTTATCGGCTGCTTCATGCAGCATATCTTGACCAAAGGGTTCAAGCATAAAGGGGTCACCCATTAGCCATCCTAAGTCAAGAGCACAAACAAAATTCTCGCCATTCGGCGATAAAATAACAAACGATAACACCATTGTTGAACGTTTTTTTGCTGAAATTGCTCGCGCCCTTTGCTTCAAATTATGGTAATGTCATTAATCGCACCAGTCACCCATCAGGATCAAGTGAAAACAAACCAGCTGCACCAGTTGTTTTCACCCTGGCAGCCAAGCCGCCCCAGAAG
>NZ_FNDH01000065.1 GCF_900100485.1 Nitrosomonas sp. Nm132
GAACCAGCCGATAAGTGTAATAGCGCTCCCCAGTAGCATTGCTGCGGGTTTGAGTTCGTCGGATAAACATAGGCGCGACGTTACTACAAAGCGGAAGATAAAACAAGATATCTCCATAATATTATGGCACTATATTACGTATTTGAGCGTGCCGCAAAATACAAAGCTTTGTATATCAGTTAGTTAGAAATATACGAAACGGAAAAAGGGAGAGAATTTAGCAGGATAAGGTTAAAGATGGGCTAACTTAGAAGATTCTCTATTAAGAGGATGGCATATGATATTGCCGAAGCTCTTGCAGAAGTGCACTTATATCTTCAGGTAGAACAGAATCCCATATCATGGTTTCACCATGCTGCGGGTGAGCTAATACTAACTGCTGTGCATGCAAAGCTTGTCGTGGGAATTGCATGATCAGCCGCGCTATTTCTGCGGGAATCTTTTTAGGTTTACCGGTATAAACTGGATCACCCACGAGAGGATGACCTATGCTGTGCATGTGGACGCGGATCTGATGAGTGCGTCCGGTTTTCAGGCTGCAACGAAGTAATGTGCAACCTTCGAATTGCTCTAATATTTGATAATAAGTACGAGCTGGCTTGCCATGGATAGTCACAGCCATTTTGGTACGTTGCACGGGATGTCGTCCTATTGGCGCATCGATATGGCCGCTCTGTTTAATTTCACCTAACACGATTGCTAGATAATGCCGCTTGACGGTATGTTGTTGCAGTTGCCGAACCAGGCTGGTTTGTGCTTCTATCGTTTTAGCGACAACGAGCAAACCACTGGTATCTTTGTCTAACCGATGAACAATGCCTGCTCTTGGTATCTCATTAAGTTGCTTAGAATAATGAAGGAGCGCGTTCAATAGTGTTCCCTGCCAATTTCCATTGCCTGGATGCACAACCATTCCTACGGGCTTGTTGATGACAAGTAAGTGGTTATCTTCATAGATGATCTCAAGCGAAATGGCTTCTGCAGCATGCGCCTCGTTGACTGGTACAATATGAGGCGAAACACTAATTTTTTCGTTTCCCCAAATTTTTTGTTTGGGTGTAGCTACTTCGCCATCTACGCTTACACGTTTTTCGAGTATCCATGACTGTAAACGGCTACGTGACCATTGTGGCAGTAGCTGTGCTAACACGAGGTCTAGACGAAGTCCGATACAGCTTTGCGGAACAACCAAATCAATAATGGATTCAGTTCGTTCAGCCAGTGCGGATAAAGATGGCTTTGCATTATAATTTTGAATAGCTTTTTTAGTTTCTACAGGAAATTTCATGTGGCATAGTTTAATTTTAGTTTTGGTTTTGGGTTTATCGGCATGTGGCTTATTGAAGGAAAAGTCAGTAGATAATAGTCAATGGTCACCAAATAAATTTTACTCTGAAGCTAAGAATGAATTAAATAATGGCAATTATGAAGCTGCCATCAAATTATTCGAAGCACTTGAAGCGCGCTATCCTTATGGACGGTATGCGCAACAAGCACAACTTGAAACTGCCTATGCGCATTATAAGGATCAACAACAGGCTTCGGCTATTGCAGCAGCAGATCGTTTCATTCAGCTTTATCCACATCATCCCAATGTTGACTATGCATATTATATCAAGGGGTTAGCCAATTTTCATGATGATCTGGGAGTCATGGGTTATATCACATCGAAAATTATTAATCAGGATATGAGTGAGCGTGATTCGAAGGCTTCGCGTGAATCGTTTGAAAATTTCAAAGAACTGGTTACTCGATTCCCCAAGAGCAAGTACACTCCCGATGCGCTCAAGCGCATGGCGCATCTGGTTAACGTGGTTGCCAAGAGTGAAATATATGTTGCGCGCTACTATATGAAGCGTAAAGCTTATGTTGCTGCAGTCAGGCGCGCGCAATATGTTCTTGAAGAATATCCGCAGACACCTGCCACGGAAGAAGCTTTGTATATCATGGCCAGAGCTTATGATGAAATGAAGATGACTGATTTGCGAGATGACGTGGAACGTGTCATGAGAAAAAATTTTCCAGAAAGCGAATACCTCTCGGATTCGGGTCCGTTAGGAAAAACAGCTTGGTGGAAAATATGGTAATTGCGTATGCTGCTTGGAAGAGAATGGGCATTTCTAGGTAGATGCAAACATTACCGATCCAGCCCACTCGTCCTCTAAGCGGACGGCTAGTACATCGCACTGTGCATGGTGCAGCACACCACTGGCAGTTGATCCCAGAAGTAATGCAAGGCCATGCCGGCCGTGTGAACCTACTACGATCAAATCAACGTCTTCTTCATTGGCGACCCGGATAATTTCTACTTCCGGTTTTCCCCAGATTAACCATCGATTGGCGGGATCGATGGCTAATCTATTTCCTGCTTGTATTAATTTGTCTTTTTCTATTTCAAGCAGTTCATAGGATGAATCTGAATAAAGTGGAATCTCTGTGCCGTAGGCGGTGTCCGGCATTGGAATATTATCCAGCACGTGAATGATGCTCAATTTTGCACTGAAAAAGGTCGCCAAACGTTCAACTTTACGTGCAACATACGTATCCTGATCTGAGAAATCGACTGCTAACAGAATATGTTGATAATCGGCCATAATGACTCCTTCGCTTTGGCGGGATGATATTGACTTGGTGAAAATAGCTATTTTACTGCCATAAATACCTGGACAGAAACGAGGAAATGCGATCTTCATAACCTCTGCGATCGTAAGTATGCATGTTATAGTGACCTGCGCCTGGGACAATCCACAGTTCTTTTGGCTGAAGAGCGGCATTAAATAAACGCTCAGCCTCTGATTGCGTGGTATGTTTGTCGTGCGTACCTGAAATTAACAGGATAGGCATGCTCAGATTACTTATCCGGTCGATGGGATTGAGTTCATTGGTTGATAGATCCAAAAGCAAGGATAAATAGGATAGTAATAAGGGCTTAATCCATACTCCGAATTCGCCGAGATGAAGTTTTAGTCGATTCTCAACGGCTTCTTCAAATGTCGGATGAAGAGACTCCAATACAATCGCATCAAGCTTCAATGGAGGATCTGCCAGTATGATTGCAGCCGCACCCAGAGTTACACCAATGGCGGCAATGCGTTCGTGGGGAAAATTGTTCCGGAGATAGGCAACCGCCGTTTTGACATCTTGCGACTCACGTATGCCAAAAGTAATTCGTTCGCCCGGTGTTTCTCCATGGGCTTGTAGATCAATCAATAATACACTATATCCCCGGTCATTCAAAAATCTAGCTCTACCTAGCATTTCCAGGCGATTGCTGCGGATAGAGTGAACCAGCAATACTACGCCATTACCACGGATGCCTCTTGTCAGCCAGCCATGCACTTCGTGATCCTTGCCAGCAGGAATTTTTACCGATTCGACCGGAAAATCGGGTATCAAGATTCCAACAGCGGTTGATGCGGGTCCGGTCAGAATCTCACCCATAATGATAATGCTGATAACTGCAGCGATCAGAATAGAAGAGACTTGAATCAGAATTCGGCGATACATTGTTTGGGAGTTTATTAAATAGATTATTGCAATTTATTGAGTGATTATGCGGTCAAAACTTGTGTTTTCTATATTATGCTTATGGAACATCATCTATAGTATTAAATTATAAGAATAAGAGCGAGTTTTCTTGATTAGTCGGGATTAGAAATCATCATATGGCAGAGTACGCATATGATAAGAATAATAGCATCAGCAATGATTCTTAATATCTAGTCTAGTCTAGTCTAGTCTAGTTTAGTTTAGTTTAGTTTAGTTTAGTTTAGTCTTGTCCTGAACGCTAAGAGCTTGTGAAAAAAACGTAGCAAGCGGAATATAGTGACGATAAAACGAGTTTTGCGAGTTTTATCCAAACTTCGTTTTGGGTAAAGCCATACTCAAGTAGATAGGCGAGGCATGAGCACCCCCGACGCAGCTATCGGGACATGCAGCAGATTTGTTCATAAGCTCTAAGGAGATGGGGATTTATGACAGTTCCAAACGATCAGCGTTTTATTTTGGCTGTTCAACTGAATCAACCGGAGCGCTTCCTAGAGATTTTTGGTGAAGTAATCGTCAAGCTTGCTTATGCTGATATGACGCGAGATATTCAACGATTATCCGAGATTCTGTTACAAAAATATCAATGTTATGGCTCAATCACTTCAGCTTATTTCGGACGCTGGTACAGGGTGTTTGGCCCGAAAGTGGGCTTGATGCCTTTCGACATGTCGGAGCAAATCCCGCTATTACAGGAAGTAGGTGCAGCAAGAATGCATGAGTTGCTGATTACCAATTTTGGGCAGGCAACGGGCAGTCGGCAAGACTGCAGATTGATGATTCTGCCTGCTCCAGAATGCCTTGATGATAAGTCAGTTAACCAGGTCATCGATCATGCGCTTGAGCTTGTTCCTGACACTAACCCAGCCTTGCATGGCAATGAGACCAGGGAACTCCTGCAGCTATTGATTGAGCAGGATCAGTTGCAATGTTATTTTCAGCCCATCTTTTCACTTGCTGATCAAGAAATCGTCGGCTATGAAGCCTTGTCGCGAGGGCCGGTTGATTCGGTTTTCTATACGGCGGATGCGCTATTTACAGCCGCCAGGCAGTTTGGCATGACACATGCTCTGGAGTTTGCCTGCCTCAAACAGGCAATCAATTGGTTGGTTTATATTCCTCAACACTTATGGATATCAGTCAATCTGGGGCCTGAATTATTCATGTCATATGAATTTCAACAATATTTATCAAACCCACATATCAAGTCTTCGTTATCACGCATTGTTTTCGAGTTGACCGAGCATCTCCCCATTGAATCAGCAGTGAAGCTGCATACTGTGATGAGAGATTTCCGGAACACGGGACTTAAGCTTTCATTAGACGATACGGGCTGTGGTTTTTTTGATATGACAACTGTCGAAGAACTGCGCCCTGCGATTGTCAAGCTCTGCATTACTGTGATCAGTCGTATTGGGCGTAAAGATGGGGTTGAACGAGAGATGTTGGAAACGATTCGAGCGATTACTGCACTCGGTGGGATGACTTTAGGCGAAGGCGTAGAAAATGTTCAGCAGGCAGAAGTGCTCAAGCAATGTGGGGCAGCCTTGGTACAGGGTAACTTATTTGGATTGCCAAAGCCTGCGAAAGAATTATTTTTAACTGAAAGTGCATGAAGTTATTAATCTTATTCTAAATAAACCATCGTGCCGATAGCATGAGCACAGATCGTGATCACAACAAAAGTGCTTTGATCAATCCACTGCCGATCATTATGGTGGTATTGCTTGCAGCAGGCATACTGGTCAAGAATATTCCACTGGAAAGCGCCCGCCCCAGTGATATCGAGCGAGTGAAATTTGTACCGATTGGACAGCAAAATGTTGAAGCGCGGCTCTGGCAAGATCCTTTTGCGGCAGTTGAGAAACATGAAGAGCGTTTTGCGCAAACTGCCGCGCAGAAACAAACAGATTCCATTGGTCAGGCTGCAGCACTCAAACCAGAAGTGCTCCGTGACAAGATCCGGCAGCTTCGTGAAGAGCAATACAAAGTAACGGTTCTGGCAATCAGTGTTTTTGGTGGCTCCTTTGCCGAAGCTGCTGAGAGTCGGCGACGCTCCCGTTTTGCAGTAGTATCAGCACTTGGCTTCCATGGCTATAGTCCAGTAAATTCCGAAGCGATCGGTTATTTTCATATTACCCATGGCCAATTAAAACTAAACTCAGAGATCGTCGATACTGAGGATAAGGTAAAACAGATTACGATCCCATTTGAGTGGTTCGAGGGGAATGAGCAATCTGCCTCAAAGGTGTTGTTGCTGTGGTTGAATGAGAGTTTATATAATCCCAGTCTGATTCAGGATAATTTGCCTGCATTATTTGGAGAATTGACAGTGGTAGGCCCAGCAGGATCGGCCATGCTGATGAAACTCGTGCACGGCGCCGATACGGTGGCGCTGGATCAACAACACATTATCAAGATGTTTTCACCGAGTGCGACGATAACTGACTGTAACTTATCTGATTTGTTTGCTGTAAAAAGTCAGCAGCCATGGCAATGTTTTCTTAATCGCAACGTTTATCGAGATGAACTGAAAGAGAAAGGGATAGTTCGCACCATTGGTACGGATGATGTGCTCGCAGTGACTTTGCTATGGGAGCTTTGGCAGCGTGGTGTTAACCGTGAGCGAACATGGCCACCGCAGGACGAGCAAGGGGCAGCGGAATTTCAGCGAGATGATCGATGCAAGGATGGGTTAGTATTGATCAGCGAGTGGGATTCTGCTTATGCCCGCACGTTGTCTCAGAATTTGACAGATAGCTTTTCTGAACTCTGTAAAGCCAATACTGATTTATCACCGCCAGTGTACAGTTTTAACTACCTGCGGGGACTGGATGGCGCATTACCCAGTGCAGGGAAGCACGGAACAAAAGCAGTGCGAGAGAATGATGCGAATCAAGCCATGGATTTACGCGCTCAGCTTGAAGCAGCGCCACCTGAGCATGCCGAGGGACTCAGTCAATACGACTATCTACGACGCTTGACTAATGAGATCGCCAGGCTTGACCGTGATCCGCAGTTTGCCGAGCATGGCGTCAAGGCGATCGGTATCGTTGGTTCGGATGTGTACGACAAACTGCTGATCCTCCAGGCGCTACGCAATCATTTCAAAGGAAAAATCTTTTTTACTACTGATCTGGATGCGCGTTATTTGCATGCTGATCAGAAGGACTGGGCGCGCAATCTCGTGGCGGTATCCAATTTTGGTCTGGCATTGCATCCTTTACTTCAGCAATTTACGTTACCTTTTCGCGACGGCTATCAAACTTCGATTTACCTGGCTACTTTGATAGCGCTTGCGCCCGAGCCGCTTGGGTATTGGGCTGAACAAATGAAGAAATGGCTGAGGCCACAGGTTTTTGAGATTGGTCGGACTGAAGCAGTGCTGGTGGCCTCTCCTTCCGTGGATGATCTCATCGATTGGATCAATGGCAGCAATCCGGACGGGGTAAGTCATATGGCACGAGTGGCGTCATGTGCAGATTGGGCGGAATGTGACCGGATAGAGCCTGCCAACCTATCATGGACGTTTCCCTTATCACAGCAATGGATGATATGGCTTGCCTGTATCTTATTCAGCTTGTGGGCAATGATCTCCAGTCGTCGTATTCAGAAAGGTTTATTAACGCTATTTTGTTCGATCAGATCAACCGGATACTCGTCAATACAGGTACCTCCCACAACCTTCTGGGTAATCGTGCTGGCAGTGATCACAATTGCTGCGCCCATAGTCGTTAATCAGGCTATGCAAGACACTATCGAGCAAGGAACGGGCGAACCGTTTGTATGGCTGGAAGGGGTCAGCGTATGGCCCAACCTTGTGATTCGTTTCATCAGCCTCATCACGATGCTGATTTTGATAGGGATATTTATCATCCGGATCCAGCGGCAGGCACTGGCAATAGCTGAGCGATTCAGTCTGGCCATGCCCTCCATCTGGGCACTTGCACGCAGCCGCTTCTCTGCCATGTGGACCGGGCCCTATCTTGATCTGACATCATTTGATACAGAAGGTAGATCTAGGTTTGGTGCTTCACCGGGTGAAATCGAGGTTTCCACCTTGTGGCAGAACTATTTGCGCGCTACTAGTTGGCAGGAAATGACCTGGTGGATCGTCTTGTCGACGGTGATTGTATTTCTGCTAAGTGTAGTAGCATTTAGCGCCTTTGATATCCCCTCATTTCCGCATCGAGGTGAACTTGTTAAGTATCTGCATTACATTCTTATAGGAATGACTGCGCCCGTGCTCTGGCTGATTATTTTCTGGATTGGCTATGAGAGTCGTGCCTGCACCCAATTTATCGAAGCACTCGGTAATGTTCGCAGGCAATGGCCCGAATATTTGCTCGATTGCGAAGTCAATGAAACCGGGGTGCCCCGTCCTTACCTCGATTATTATCTTGATTTTCAGCTTGTCGTAGCGGTAACCCAACGCATACAATGGCTCATTTATCTACCGTTCGTTTCAATTCTTTTCATGGTGATTGCGCGTAGCGACCTGTTCGATGCCATGGATTTTCCATTGGCGCTTATCCTGATTGTCATCGTCGCGCTGCTTTACACGCTGTATACGGCAAAGCTATTGAATAAAAGTGCAGGCGCCATGCGTGCCAAGGTATTGGCTCATTATGAGCAAGTACTTTTGCAACTGGCTCAACCTAGAACACAGGCTCAGCCCCCTCTCAGTGCAGAGCAAATTAACCGGCTAATCGAGCGGATTCGTAATACCCGCGAGGGTGCCTTTGCATCCTTTGCCCAGCAACCAGCGCTCCAGGCGTTGCTCTTGCCATTTGGTGGTTTTGGTGGGGCGCAGTTGATTGATTATCTGTTCACTTTCTAGCGTGTTGGATTGACTTTGCTTGTTGGACAGGTTCATCATTATCGAACAAAATTTTTATCAATATTTTATGGGGAGATAGTATGACAAGACGACTGATCAGCTCGGGTTCCATATTTGAAGAAGAAATTGGTTATTCCCGTGCAGTGGTGGAAGGAGACTGGGTTTTCGTGTCAGGAACGACAGGCTTTGATTATTCTACCATGACCATATCGGATGACCTGCTTGAACAGGCTGAGCAATGTTTCAGAAACATCGAATCTGCTTTGCGGCAGGCAGGTTCCGGCTTGCAGGATATCGTGCGGGTTACTTATGTATTGCCCAGTGCGGCCGATTTTGAATTGTGCTGGCCTGTTTTCCGCAAGTATCTTGGTAAGGTTCGCCCGGCGGCCATGATGATTGCGGCAGGCTTATCCGATCCGCGCATGAGAATCGAAATCCAGGTAACTGCCCGCAAGAGTGCCTAACCCATCTTTAACATCATATTTTAAAAAACCATAACAATCATGATGTTACAAGGAAAAAATGATCGTAAGGCACTACATTTGATTTTTTCTGTTACATCAAGCTTATACGTATGTCTTGATAACTCCTCCTGCTAGCGGATCTAAGTTTAGCGCCTGGTAGATAGCGGCCAGTTCCGGCTCCGTACGTGTAGCCTTGCGCACATGCAAAGTGCGGCCATCGGCACACCGGAAAGAGGCAGTC
>NZ_FNDH01000023.1 GCF_900100485.1 Nitrosomonas sp. Nm132
CCTCATCATTTATATCCGTTTTGTATGACATCTCTTAGCTTACTATCAAAAAATCCTTGATTCTAATGGAAATCGTTTTGCCAGACAGCTTCTAAAACAGCACAACTGGCACAAGCAGCAAACTCATTAGAAAATCCAATACCACGATGCCACCGCTCGTCAGTGAAGGTAGCATCTTAGCAGCAACACCCCCAGCACTTTTCCAGTGCTCTGCCAAGGCTTGTCTGAGCATGGCCACGTTCAGCTGCAGGTCGATTCCGAGCGTTGTTTTCAGCCAGGGGATCCATTGACTCTTAACGGTTTCAAGGTAATCCGGAGTACGCTCAACCAACCGCATTATCTCCTTCTCAAACAATGGCATCATGACTAAAATCATGGCCGTGAATACACCCAGTGATAAGAGCATGACCAGCACCGTTCCCAAGGTTCGGGAAATTTTTTGGACTGACAGCCATGAGACGAGTGGATTACAGATATAGGCAATAACTGCAGCCAGTAAAAAAGGCGTCAGCATTGGACTCAAAAGATAAATCAGCGCCCCAAATACACCGATCAGAATGATCCACCAAAGATAATGTTGATCCTCAGAGTGTTTAGAGTTCATTTGCGGTAAAATTACACTTTCCGAAAAGTGGCACTCTATCCGTAACCAAGCGAGAACTCAACTTGACTTCATCTAATTCCCAACATCCTAAGCCAGAACAACTATCCTATCGCGATGCCGGCGTAAACATTGATGCAGGCAATCTTCTGGTTGAGAAAATCAAACCTTTTGCCCAACGCACATGGCGCCCGGAGATACTTGCTGGAATCGGAGGTTTCGGTGCACTTTTTGAGGTCCCTCAGAAATACCGCAATCCGGTATTGGTATCTGGAACCGATGGCGTAGGCACCAAATTAAAGGTTGCCTTCCAGTTTAATCAGCACGACAGCATTGGAATCGATCTGGTTGCCATGAGCGTCAATGATATCCTCGTTCAGGGTGCAGAGCCGCTGTTCTTTCTGGATTATTTTGCTTGCGGTAGCTTGAATGTAGATACGGCCACTCGAGTTGTTCAAGGTATTGCGGCAGGCTGTGAACAAGCCGGATGTGCCTTGATTGGCGGAGAAACGGCTGAAATGCCCGGCATGTATCCAGAAGGCGAATATGATCTGGCTGGTTTTGCCGTGGGAATCGTAGAGAAAAGTAGCATCATCAATGGATCTACCATTTCGGAAAACGATATCATTCTAGGAATCGCCTCCAATGGTGCGCATGCCAATGGCTTTTCGTTGATCCGCAAAATTATCGAAAAACATCCTGTTGATTTAAACGCCAAATTAGGGAATAGCACTCTGATAGAAGCCATCATGGCGCCAACCCGTATCTACGTAAAACCTGTACTGGAATTAATCAGAAAATTGCCTGTGAAAGGTCTTGCCCATATTACCGGTGGGGGGCTACTAGAAAACATTCCACGCATTTTGCCTACAGGAATGATGGTCTATATCCAGCAGGATTCCTGGGAAATTCCTCTCTTATTTCATTGGTTGCAACAGCAAGGCAACGTTGCTAATGAAGAAATGTTTCGGGTTTTCAATTGCGGCATAGGAATGGTTTTGGTGGTTGCACCTGAACATGCTGATGAGGCGATGGCCGTTTTACATGCCTGTGGAGAAACTGTCTGGCGAATCGGCCATATCAAGCAACGTCACGCCGACGAGCCAGCCATTTTAATTGCTTAACCAATATAAGTATGATGAAATCACTGGTTATTCTTATTTCTGGTCGCGGTAGCAACATGCAAACGCTACTTGATGCAAAACTCCCAGCTAAGACCATCACCGTAATCAGTAATAATCCAGCTGCAACAGGGCTGGAAATTGCTCGATCGCGTCACATCCAGACTCATGTCGTCGATCATCGCGCTTATCCAGATCGCGAAACGTTCGACGCCGCCCTAGCAGAAAAAATTGATGCCTGCCAACCCGACTTGGTCGCGCTTGCTGGCTTCATGCGCATTCTTGGTGACAGCTTTGCTAGCCATTATCAGAATCGATTGATCAATATTCACCCTTCCTTGCTACCTGCTTTTTCCGGCTTGAACACACACACGCGCGCACTTAAAGAAGGTGTAAAAATCCATGGATGCACGGTACACTTTGTTACTTCGCAACTCGATCATGGACCTATCATTATTCAAGCTGCAGTCCCTGTGCTGCCTGAAGATACCCCTGAAGCTTTGGCTGCGCGTGTTCTCCAGCAAGAACATCGGATTTACCCGCAAGCCGTGCGCTGGTTCTTGGAAGATCGTCTTACGCTTACCAATAGTTGTGTAGAAATTCGGGCGGCAGCCATAGAAAACCATGCTTTATATTCGCCTCCCTTAGATCAATGAAAATTCTCTTCAAACGCATTGATGGCCCCGTTATAAATTTTTGCACGCCTTTAATCAATACGTCATACCTCTTACAGAAAAAAGCTAAACCTCTCACGGATCAGTTTAAGACGTTCTCGAATCATTACCCATCCAATTAATTATGCGCCCAACGCTTGCCCAACTCGACATGGCCACGGTAGCCATACGTACTATATTACCGCTGAGATCCCCCGCCGATACCCTGCTCCGCCTGTTTTTCCGTGATCATTCGATGGCGGGTCAGAATGATCGAGCTGTCATTGCAGAAATAGTGTTCGGTATTTTACGTCACAGATTTTTTCTGGAATGCCTGACTGAGAAAGCAACACCCCGCACTCTGCTTCTGGCTTACCTAGTCAAATTTGAAGGCATAAATTTGCGTGAACTGGCCTCTTTCATTAATGAAAGCGAAGCCAAATGGCTCGCGCACATCAAAGCGATCACATTAGCGTCACAACCGCTTGCTATTCAAGCAGAATTTCCCGAATGGCTCATGGAAAAATTACAAAAATTTTTACCCGATACTGAGATTCTCAGGCTGGGCCAAACATTACAGCATCCTGCTCCCTTAGACTTACGCGTCAACACGCTGTTTGTAAAACGTGACGAGGTGCTCACACTATTAAATCAGAAAGGTATCGAGGCGCACGCTACCCCCTACTCACCTATCGGTATTCGTCTAACTGGCAAACCCACCATTAATAAAGATCCGCTATTTCTTTCTGGAAAAATAGAAGTACAAGATGAAAGTAGTCAGATTCTGGGCTATCTGCTCGCACCCCGGCGGGGTGAAATGGTTGTTGATTTTTGTGCAGGTGCTGGTGGCAAAGCATTGATGCTGGGCGCGCTCATGCACTCCCAGGGCCGCATTTACGCTTTCGATATCTCTGAGAAACGTCTTAACAATCTGAAACCACGTCTCAAACGCTCTGGTTTGTCCAATTTACACCCTCAACGCATCAGCAGTGAAAATGACATTAGGATAAAACGCCTGTACGGAAAAATAGATCGAGTACTCGTTGACGTACCCTGCAGTGGATTAGGGACATTACGCCGCAACCCAGATTTAAAATGGCGGCAAACACCGCAAAGTATCGAGGAATTAAAATACAAACAAGCAACCATCCTTTCTTCTGCTGCCAATCTACTTAAACCAGGCGGCAGACTAGTTTACGCTACCTGCAGCCTACTTCCCGAAGAGAATCAAGAGATTATAGAATCTTTCCTCTCTGGCAATCCTCATTTCATCCGATTAAATTGTGCAAGTCTTCTGGCACAACAGAAAATACCGCTTGACACAGGCGAATACTTGCAGCTATCACCAGCACTTCATCAAACTGATGGCTTCTTTGCCGCAGCTCTAGAGCGAGAAAAGTAACCTGATTTATTTTCTTCGTTAGCACAACGGAATGTCTAATCTACTGACAATCACAATTAATCTTCGGATGAACCAAAGACTTCAGCAGCAGCAGAGGGTTTGCCAATATGATAGCCTTGTGCAAAATCTACCTCCATTTTTTCCAGCAATACCAACACCTCCTCATTTTCAACAAATTCAGCGGTAATTTTCTTACCAAACCCCCTTGCTACGCTGCATAAGGCTTTAACCAATATTAGATCAGCAGGGCTACTCGCCAGATTCCGAACAAATGAGCCATCTATCTTCACAGCATCGACAGGTAACTCTCTCAAATAATAGAAAGATGAAAAACCAACACCAAAATCATCCAGCACAAAACCGCAACCAAGTTCCTTAATTTCTCGAAGCAGGTTTCGTGTTCCAGGTAAATTATCGAGAGCGGCAGTCTCTGTTATTTCAAACATTAAAAGAGTGGGGTCGACACCTTTATCCATAAGCTCCTGTCTAATCACTGGCAGTAATCCTGGATCATTGAACGCATGCGCGGATAAGTTGATTGATAGGCGAATTCGATTACCTGATTTATTGATCTTGGCTGCTTGTGCAATTGCCTTACGCAACACCATATGATCAATCTCATGGATCAACCCGGTATGCTCTGCAGCAGCAATGAAAGCCGCAGGTGAATGAATTGTGCCATCCTTACCGCACATACGCAGCAATACCTCATAATGAGAGATCGTTCTATCAGGTAGCGCCATAATCGGCTGGAAATAAAGCAGATACTTATCATTCAAGTTAGCATACTCGATTTGCTCTTTCCAATGCACAAGCGTATACATTCGCTCTCTCGTTTGATCGTCATTGGAAAACAGATGCCAGGTACCCCGTCCTATTTCCTTGGCCTGATACATAGCAAGATCGGCTGCAGCCAATAGATCGTGCACATTGTTACCATGCTCCGGAAAAAGAGCAATACCGATACTGGCTGCAATTTTATATGTTCTACCATTTACCGTTAACTGCGTCTCACTCAAGCGAAATAGAATTTTCTTTGCGACTTCAATAGCTCCGCTCGCCGTAATTTCTGGCAGAATAACTGCAAACTCATCCCCTCCTAAACGTCCCGTAATATCCGCAGCACGAATTGCATGAGATAGCATGTCTGCAACTATCTTCAGCAAAGAATCGCCAGCTTGGTGCCCACTGGTATCATTAATGTACTTAAATCGATCGAGATCAAAAAATAACAATGCCCCTGGATGTTGGTATCTCTCCGCCCAATTGATCATATGCTCGAGCTCTTCACTGAAACGACGCCGATTATATAGATTCGTCAACGGATCATGATCGGCCAACCATGCCAAATGGCCTTCCACACGCTTGTATTCTGTAATATCCAGACCAACTGAAAGTACTGATGGATCTGTTTCTGATTGCCATGACAACCGGGAATGCAACCAAACGATATGTCTTTTTGAACCATCATTACATAAGGTAATGGCCTCATGCCTCAATTGTTCACGTCGACCAGAATGGATCTCCTCTAAATGCTGGCCAAGATTGTACTGTTCACTGTCAGGTAGCAATATCTCAAGAAAGGGCTTACCTCGAATCTCTTCTTCAGTATAACGCATCAGCATTTCACCATATGCGTTTAACATTATTATCTTACCTTTGACATTCTGGGTCAGCACGATGACCTGAGCTGTATCAAGCAAGTGTGCAATAAAATCTTTTTCTTTGCTTAATTCATCCCGTTGCTGAACAAGCAGCTTTGTACGATAAACGACTTTATCCTCCAGCTTCTCAAGCTTATGAGACAACGTCACTGCAGCTTCATAAAGAAGATCAATCTCATCCTTTAGCCATTGCTTCCTGTTAACAGAAGAAAGCGTAGCGCGGAAGATTCCAAAGCTGCCACCCGCCAAAAGCGGCAAGGTAAATACAATATGCTTAAGCCGTGAGAGTGGCTTAGAAAGAATAGCAAACAATAATATTTCTGAAAAAATTAAACCAATTAGACCGATGATGACTATACGCCAAATAGAATCACGAATCGCTTCAATGGTAGCGGTAATATCAGTAATGACAACCAAATGAGCCTGATCTGTCATGCTGATCCCTTGTAATGGAAACAGTTTTATACGCTGGTAACGTTTATTCCATTCGGTTTGAATGCCCTGCTTCAGTTTGGCCAGATCGGGGTACTCTTCTACCGTTTGATAAAGGATCTCAAGATTCTTATCTCTATTGGTCAATGCTGCCAGGCGTATCTCCCAATCAGGAAACCATACATCATTGTGTTTAATCGTGTATTTTTTTTCTTTTAGAAACAATCCAATATCAGAGCCAAATGTTCGCTTAAAACCTAAGAAAACATCGGCCAGAGAAGCGCCAATAACGATCGTTCCTGTACGAATACCTTCCACCAGAAGCGGCTCGATCGTATACTGTATACAACTTTCTATGCAGATTAATGGATTGGCGGGCTGTTCATATAAATTGACTTCACGAACATGCTTCAAAAGAAGCGTATCTCGATAAATATCCGCTTCAAAGCTATCCCAACCTATCAGGAGCTGATTAGATTGATCATAAAACCTTACCGCTTCAATTCCATCTTGAAGCTGCAATAATTGCCAGTGATGTTCAAATGCATTTGCAATCTGCTCATTATTTTGTGCAGACAAGGCTGCATCCATTCCTTTCAGGAAAGGAATCATTCTGATCAGCTGATGTGAGCTAGATGAAATTTGCTCAATGAGTTTTTCAACCTCTTTGGCATATCGCTGATATTGTAGATCACTTTGTTGATCAATATTATCGATGAAGCGCTGATAATTAATGATGCTGAATGTCGTCACCACTATCAGCAAAATTATGCTGCTGAGTAGCGAAATCTTCCATTTCAGACTAGCAAATCGAGATGATGCGCCATGATCAAACTTAGCAAGCTGAGTGTTTTTTTCCAAAATACTCTGTTTCATGCAGATTTCTGCTTAAAAGCGATAAGAAACCTGGGCAGCAAAGAGATTCCAATGTCGATCGGTAAAAGCAGGATCCGGATTATCCAATGTAGAAAGCCAGGCTGTGCCATTTACGCGATGATACTCGCCGCGTAGCATAATCGCAGGAGTAATGTTCCAACGTAGCCCCACAGTCAAATCCTTAGCAAAGCGACTGTCAGAAGGAAATCCAGTTTTAACATGCCATTCACTGCCATCACGATCTTTTCTATCTGTAAACAGTACATCATACCGCAAGACGGCCTCCCAGGCTGGGCTAAACCGGTAAATACCTTGAAAATAAAAACTTTCACCGGTAAAGCTCTTGTCAACAAGAGGATGAAAGTTCTTCATTTCGATATGCCGCAATGCATATTCCGAAGTAATGCTCCAGTGCTCAGCATTATATTGCGCAGAAAAGATTAATGGAAAGAATTCGATTGAACCTGAGCTCAATCGATCCTTCGCTGCTGGATCATACCCTACATTGACCTGCGCTCCGCTTATTGCCAAACGTAATCGCCCGCCATCTCGCTCATAAATCAGACGCCCTAAATATGATAATCTCGGCGTTAGATCACCTGACTGGTTTTTTCGCAAAATAGCTGCCTCGGTACTTTTATCGTCAACTTGTGGAAAACCCGTTACAAACTGAAGTGTAACGTCACCCCAATCGGAACGAGATTCGCCATATAATTGTATACCATCTGAAGCCAACGCTAAATTACGCGCCCGATCGAAGTAAATCGATTGTGGCAACAAAATACTCGGCCGGGTAAAGGGTACATCGCGAGTTTCATTATAAAAACCAAAAGGGTTTTTGGTTCGCCCTAAACGCACCCCTACTTCTTTAGTCTCAGTCGTGATTGCAGTATAATCGACAAAACCATAATCGATACGAATACCACCTTTACTATCTTCGCCTGTTTGGCGGGATAGTAACTGCCCTGAAAATTGGAGATTCGTCAAGGGTCGATACGAAGCATTCACTCCAATCTCTCTAAAATCGAAACTGCCCCTCCCCCTGGTACTATCGCCAAACACATCATTTCGTGTTGCGGTTGTTTTTATATATCCCTGACTCAAGAAGCCATGAACCTGCAGACCTTTCAGATCTGGTCTTTCTGCCGCATTAATCCATGATGGATGCAATCCAGTCAATAGCATCACCACTCGACTCAAAGAGCCAATCAAAATAATAAGTCTATTCAACATGAACATGAAGGATCTGGATGCTATCATCTATATTTACTCTCTTCAAATAGCCGATAGCGCCCGGGGTCGTGGCGACCCGAACGCGCATTTCTTCTTCGGAACTTACTAGAAAGGGTGCCTGGCCTGTCCCTGAAAAGATAAGCCGATCCCATGCTGAACGTAATTGATAGGGAAAAATATTGAGCTTCTCTTTGGCAAAGAGATTGTGCAACGGCGCATCGTCAGGCAGCACGAACACCCGGATAGGGGAGCCATCCTGCCATGCTCTAAGACGCATGCCAAAAATAGCACGTAATGAGTTTCTGGAAAGGTGTCGTATATTAACGCTGAGATGAACGACTACCTCAACGGAACCACTGGTTTGCGGAGCACTTGCAACGAATGGCGCACTGATCAACAGAAATAGTAGAAAAATACAGCACAAATAATGAACAGTGATGCGTACCGCCATACTGAAAATATGCTAACAAGTTACAATGCTAGTATCAGTATAGGGCACGCCCTGCCGACATCTACATATCGACTTGAAATCTTCGAGATTTGCTGGCCAGACTCTACCATTATCGGTCACCAGTTCCCAGATATCGCGATAATTTGTATACATCCTTTCCAGCACATCAATCAGGCAGACATAATAAGGGCGTCGTTGGCCATGATAATTAACTAATGGGCCGATAGGCTCGAATTGCATGCCATAAAAACCAAATAGCCTATTCAGAGCCGGATCCATTGCTGAAAATAAGTGATAGATATCATATTTAGCACATATTTGAATAATACCAATAGCCAGCCCTAACATCGGATGGGGGAATCGCCTGCGCCCGCTCTCATCAGAGTGCTTTGAAATCTTACCAACTACAAAATGGAAATCATCTTTTCGTCTGAAAAAGTTACGAAGAATAACAAATCTCGAAATCTCAACGGCAGACCGTCGCTGCACGTTCATATTGGTATATGCTGGATAAAATTGCGTATGTAACTCAACAGGAAACTTTTGATTAATATCGAGGGGATTAGATAAAATCAGACGCGTAGTTCCTACAAAAGTATTGGATGGTTTATGTCGTAATAGTAAATGCAAAGAAGAACTGTCATATTCATCACTTTCCAATTCGTCAGGATAACTTGATGCATCAATATCTGGGTATTTATTATCAACACACAAAATTCGATATCTTAGATTAAATACCTTCTTTAATAACGCTGGAGTATCAGCAATAATAATCTCAAAGTATTCATGAAATGCTGTGGTGATATCATTCATGACAATCCTTAGCAAGCAAGCTGGTTAAAACTTTTAATAAATAATTAAGCTAATTTTACTGGTCAGCTTCCAATCCAAATCAATGAACTGATTCGAAGTTTTCCTTTATTTCAAAATAATCAGCATTCGCCAGAAACTCCAGTGCTATCCTATAAAAAAGAGCCTCAACCTATCTATATTCCTTGGAACTAAAAAATATAAAAATCATACTCTTATTCAGGCTCATCTATCCATCGACGAAACTTCACAAGTTAATGTTATTTAAAATAAATTGTCGCCAAAATACGACGAATCATTATTCTCGTCGAAAATATCATGAAATGATGGAAAAATATATATTTAATAAAAAATAAATTAATTGGCATAAAATTGTATCAACGAACTAAATTTATATATTTATTCGTTGCTTGTACCAATGCTCCAACATCATTAACAACCAAATCATGGTACCGTGGTAACTTGCGTGTTCATACAAATATTGTCCAAGCAGTTTATCAATAAAATCAGAGCGAATAATTTTGCGTGACTTCAAATCATTTAAACTATCTGCAGCCAACGTTTGCAATAACTTGTGTTTTTGAAGCCAGATCCCAACAGGAAGACCGAAACCCTGTTTCTGTTTAACAATAATTTCATCCGGTAGAAAATCACGTAACGCTTCTTTAAAGAAATAACGTAGCTTTGTTCCCTTAAGCTTGAGCTGGGGTTCAAGGCGAGCAGAAAAATCTACTATCGCATTATTTAACAAGGGAAAAGAGACATCCATTCCCGTTAGTTCACATGCTTTGATTACTTTAGGCAAATCGTTATCAGCGAGTGTGAATTTCCAGTCAAAAGCAAGCATACGATTTATTAGGCTATGCGCATGCGTCTGATCATAAGTTTGGCGCGATAATACTGAAGGTTGGATGGGGTCTATATTTGCCAGAAATTCACTGGTAAATACGTTCTCATAGTTATAGCGCACCAGCAGATTATAGGCTTCCATTCGCCCAGGCATAGGTATCGATGCTTGCTCAATATAACTACGTGCCTTACGCACGAATTGTAGGCCATTACCTTCTGGAATATTAAGCGCTAGTGGAGTAACAACCTTTTTCCGCAATACTGAAGGCAAATTTTCATAAAGTGAAAATATATATTGTTTTGCATAGCGCACATTGCCACCAAACAGCTCGTCTCCGCCATCACCTCCTAACAAAGTATCAAGACCATCGGCTCTAGCCATGCGTGCGCAATAAAAAGCAGGAATAGCAGAAGCATTACCAAAGGGCTGATCAAAGACAGTCGCAATCTGTGGGATAGCAGTAACGACATCTTCAGGTGTGACATAATATTCATGATGATCTGTTGAAAAATGCCTTGCAGCAATACGCGCATATTCCATTTCATCGTACCCTGTAGCCTCGAATCCAATAGAGTAGGTTCTAGCGGGTTGACCGGTCACTTCTCCCAATATCCCAGCAACCGTCGAGCTATCAGTTCCACCACTCAGAAATGTACCGACTTTTTGGTCTCCTACCGCTTCACTTACACTCGAATGCAGCAAAGACAGAAACTCCTGCTTAAGCTCAATAAATGGTCTCTTTTCTTTTTCCCTAAATTGTACTTGCCAGTATTTCTTAACCTCTATACTTCCTTTCTTATAGCTTAGATATTCACCAGGAAGTAAGCGCTTCTGTCCATGATAGACAGTATCCGGACCCGGTATCATGTGAAAGAAAACATAATTATACAAACCCTGGAGATTGACCTCGGGTGTAGCAAGCGGATGCGCTGCAATAGTATCTGTCGATGAGCCAAACAATAAGCCCTGATGCGATACCTGATAAAAAAGCGGTCGTGTTCCCATCCGGTCAGTTGCTAAAATAGCTTCTTGTAAATTACTATTTAGAATGCAACAAACGAATTCACCGGTGAGATCTTCCAGTATTTTCTCCCCTTTTTTCTGCCATTGATCTGCCAGAATCTTCGCTACTCCCTCAACACCCGCAAGCTGATTCAATTCAGTATTTCGGAATCTAACATATCCCCATAACCCAACTAACCACCCATCTTTTTGGTAAACGTGAGTGTATCGATTGCTCGCAGCAATAATCAGAGCAGCGCTATTTCCAGTCAAGGATCGAGCTTGGCTGCCATCAAATCGAATAAGTGGATAAACCATTCGTTCAATGAGTTGCTGAATCTCATCATCAGTACTGCTATATCCGACCCATCCGCATAATCCGCTCATATTGGTTTCCTCTTTTGATGATCATCGAATGTATATTTTGATTAATCCCGAGCTATAAATAAGCCCAGTTTCTTAAACCCATGCTAAAGAATCTCAGACATCCTATCTAAATAGGATTTAGGTGCGTGACTATCCTGAAAATAAATTATGACAGCCATTCTTTAGAAGAAGCTAGACTAACACCTCTTGCGGAATGGGGTGACTTAGGAAAGCTGTTGGACTTGCTGTCAAGCCATACGCACCAGACTGAAATACGACAATAAAGTCTCCAATGTCCGCCTTGGGCAATTCCATCTCATCGGCCAGCAAATCGAGTGGTGTACATAATGGACCCACTACCGATGCAATTTCTGTTTCAGAAGTTTCTACCTTGTTGCCGACAATCACTGGGTAATTTTTACGGATGACCTGACCAAAGTTGCCTGAAGCAGCAAGATGATGGTGCAATCCACCATCTGTCACCAGAAATACCCGTCCTCTCGACATTTTTTTGTCTAATACACGACATACATAGATACCCGCCTCTGCCACAATGTAGCGTCCCAGTTCAATCACAAACCGCGTTCCAGGAAGTACCAGTTTTCCTTTAGTTAATAAATGCTGCAGATTCTCTCCCACCGCAACGAGATCAAGTGGCATTTCGCCAGGAAAATAAGGCACTCCAAAACCACCTCCGATATTTAATGTGCGAATCGGAACAGGCGAAGCTTGCGCAAGTTGCAAGCCTAACTGTAAAGTCTTTTCGTGAGCATCCTGGATAGCTTCTGCCTTAAGATTCTGTGAGCCACAAAAAATGTGCAACCCTTCTAAATCCAACCCCAGTTTGCCTATACGAATAAGCATAGCGGGAACCCGTTCTGCATCAACACCAAATGGTTTCGCCCCTCCCCCCATTTTCATTCCAGATGCTCTAAGCTCAAAATCTGGATTGACTCGAACAGCAACTTTAGGACAAATACCCATCTGTGCGGCTAGCGTCGCGATACGCTCCAGCTCCCGCTCGGATTCCATGTTAATAACAATCCCTGCGGCAATAGCGCAAGCAAGTTCATGCTCGTTCTTGCCAGGACCGGCAAAACTAATTCTCTCAGGAGGCATTTCCGTATCTAGCGCAATTTTCATCTCTCCGACAGAAGCAACATCAATACCATCCACCAGACCAGCCAAATGCTGAACAACAGCGGGCATAGGATTAGCTTTCATCGCATAGTGAAGATGAATCTCCTCAGGTAGGTAGCGACGCAATAGGTTGACACGCTCAGCAATCAATCGCCTATCATAGGCATAAAAAGGAGTCTGACCAACACGCCGCGCTAGTCGTAAAAGAGAGATGCCCCCTATCTGAAGGCAATTATCGCGAACCGAAAATTGCCTCATGGGGGCATGTTTCGGGCACATGACCGTCATGTGCCTATCGACATAAAAGTATGCTGAAGCTCCTGAGCTATACTTCTACGATCAATTTTGCCATTGGGAGTACGTGGCAAATGATCTTTCCGCAACGTGACCAGGTTCGGCACCATAAAAGCTGGAAGATGCCGCTTGCAGGCTAACAGTAACGCCTCAGGATCCAAATCTACTCCTCCAAGCGGTACCGCCACCACGATAATTGCCTGGCCTAAGGTAGGGTGAGGCACACCTATCGCCGCTGCTTCCACAACACACTCTGTTGAGTAGATAATTTCTTCGATTTCAGTAGGACTGACCCGGTAACCCGAAGTTTTGATCATGTCATCGCGACGACCAACGAAATATAAATAGCCCGCCTCATCCATACGTACCGTATCTCCTGACCATACAGCCATCTCTGGAATAGTCAAACCAGACTGGCGCGGGAGAGGTCTAAAACATTTTTCAGTCTTCTCAGCATCATTCCAGTATCCCATGGACACTAGCGGCCCACGATGCACCAATTCCCCGGGTTCACCTGGCGCACATTGTGAACCATCTTCACGTAACACTAATATTTCAACATTGGGTATAGCCTTGCCAATAGAGTCTGGGCGTCTATCTACTTCCTCAGGTGATAAAAAAGTCGAACGAAACGCTTCTGTCAAACCATACATTAAAAATATACTGGTATTTGGAAGCTTACGACGAAGCTGATCAAGTGCTGCCCGTGGCATTGCTCCTCCTGAATTAGTAATATAGCGAAGCGAGGTAGCCCTCTCCCACTTTAGCTGAGCAAGTTGAATCCATAGGGAAGGAACTGCAGCAAGACCGCTGATGCTTTCTCGTATTACTTCGTCGATGATATCGCGCGGTAATAAATAATTCATCAACACATTGGTTGCGCCAACATAAAAAGCCGTTGCTAGCTGACTCAATCCGTAATCAAAACTGAACGGTAGTACTGATAAAATTCGATCATCCTGATTATTTTTTAGGTATTGGGAAACACTTTTTGCACCGGTTACCAGATTACGATGGGAAAGTACTACTCCTTTAGGTTTGCCTGTACTACCAGAAGTATACAAGATTGCAGCCATGTCACTATCAATACACCGATGGGCATGGATTGATCTTGCCATAGTCAGTGCCTCTTGCCAGAGGATCATATATACACCTGAAATCACTGGAAGATTTTCTGCTGACCCAACTACGATCACTACATGAAGATCATGACACTCCGGCAGAACTGATATGAGCAAATTAAGTCGCTCAATTGAAGTCACCAATATCCTTACGTTACAATTTTTAAGAATATAAGCAACCTGCTCTGCTTTAAGTAACGGATTGATTGGCACAAAAACGCTTCCCGCTGCGGAAGCACCAAACATGGCAATGACTGCTTCAAATCGTTTCTCAAGATAAATAGCAAGACGTTCCCCCCGCCCTAATCCCAAAGCCAGCAGAGCACCTGCAGCAAGTTCAATTTCTCGTGCCAAGGCAGCATAATCCAATCTCTGCTGCTGGTATACAAGTCCCTCCGTATTAACACTACGATTTGCAGTGTTAAAAATCAATTCATGAAAAAGATGAGGCATTTCAGAATTTAAGGCGTAATGGATAACTTATCAATTATCTTCAGATAACGCCACATTACTCATTTCAGACCGTGCCGATTCATTAGGTCATATAAAGTCGGCCGGCTGACACCGAGTAGCTCGGCTGCCTTTGCAATATTACCATCTACTTTTGCAAGCGCCCTAACCAAGGCCTTGCATTCTTCTCTTTCACGAACTTCACGTAAATTCATCGGCTCCATCAGGATTTGAGACTCCTGAAGCTCCAAATCATCCGCACTAATCTGTGGCCCTTCCGCCATAATAACAGCACGTTTTATACGATTTTCCATTTCACGAACATTACCTGGCCAATGGTGAGCCTCAATTGCAGTCAGCGCTTCCTGACTAAAACTCAATGAGTGACGCCCCTCTTTTATGCAAAACTTGTTCTTGAAATGATGCGCTAGCAGCACTGCGTCTCCCACTCGATTGCGCAAGGGAGGAATTCTAATGGAAATCTCACCTAAACGATAAAACAAGTCCTCACGAAAACGACTTTCTTCGATCAATTTCTTGAGATTCTGATGGGTCGCACAGACAACACGCACATCTACCGGAATCTCTTCTCGCCCTCCAATTCGCTCGATCACTCTCTCTTGGAGAAATCGAAGCAATTTTGCCTGCAATGATAGGGGCAGATCGCCTACTTCATCAAGAAAAAAAGTCCCCCCCTGAGCCAGCTCAATTTTCCCCAGCGTCTGTTTAATAGCACCGGTAAAGGCGCCCTTCTCATAACCAAACAGCTCACTTTCCAGCAAAGTTTCAGGAATAGCAGCACAATTTATTGCGACAAACCGTCCTTCTTTCCGAACACTCAGCTCGTGCAGCGCTCTAGCCAAAACTTCCTTACCTGTACCGCTTTCACCAAGCAGCATAACGGTTACATTCGAGGTCGCAACCCTTTCAACGTTACGGCACATTTTAATCATGTCCGGATCGCGCGTAATAATTCCAGAAATTGGAGAATCTAAGTGAGATAGTAGCAGACTGCGATTTTCTCGTTGCAAGCCATACAAATAAAAGGCTCTGTCAACAATTAAACTCAGCATTTTGGGATCATAAGGCTTTTGATGGAAATCATACGCACCTAATTCTATTGCCTTCAGGGCATTTATATGATTCTGATTACCTGTCAGAACAATTACTTTGGTGTCAGGCGCAAGCGCAAGAATCTGTTGCAGCGTGGCCAATCCTTCCGAAGCCCCATCTGGATCGGGTGGCAAACCAAGATCCATGGTTACGACCGCAGGCTCATGTCGACGGACTTGCGCAAGTGCGCTTTCGCGGTCTGTTGCCACGGATACATCGTAAGCATCAAAACTCCAGCGTAATTGTTTCTGCAAACCTGGATCATCTTCGATCACAAGCAATTTTCTTCGACTATCACTTGCTTTCATTTTTTATATAGTGCCTCAACACATTAACAGAATTTGCATTAAAAACGCATAAAGCTAAGTTATTAAGTTATATTGATACCTTGCAAAATAAATTAGAATCCTACTCTGCACAGATTTTCAATAACACCCAAAAACAGTACGCATCATAACAAACTCTGTTTACAAGCAATTTATCAAAATAAGCAAGAAACCCGACTAATTCTAGAAAAACAAGTTAGTTTTAAATATCAAACTAGCTTTCCGGGTGCTCTCGATAAAGTGGTAGCATAACTGAGAAAGTTGTTCCTACCAATTCTTGGCTATCAACAGCAAGTTGTCCTTCAAGCTCGTTAATATATTCTTTGCTCTCGAAAACACCGATGCCCATACCAGCTGCTTTAGTAGACTCAAAAGGCTTAAAAAGCTTTTTCTGAATAAATTGCTCGCTCATGCCATGCCCCGTATCTTCGATTTTTATTACAGCTGAATTATCTTTTCTTGTGAGTCGAACCCAAACCTGCCCATTTTTAGGAGTAGCCTCAATTGCATTCTGAATCAGGTGGCTAAGTACTCTCTCCAGGCGAGAATAATCAGCTTCTACCATCAATCCGGAATCAGTAATTTCAAGCAGAGGCTTTGGCATATTGAACGATTTCCTCTCTATAATTTGCTGTAACAATTGATCAAGGTAAAGAATATTGGATTTTTCCGATTGATTTCCACTGCTTAATTTTTCAAGCAGCCGTTTCATTTTATTCACTGAAAAATTCACTGTTTCAATCATATCTTTCTGAAATTCAGGATTATCTTTATGCTTTTCAGCATTCGAAAGTAATAAAGATAATTGAAAAATCAAGTTTTTGATATCGTGCACGACAAAAGTTGACATGCGATTGAAAGATTCAAACTGACGCGCGATTGAAAGCGCATTGGTAGCTTCGTATTGTGCCAAATAGCTCGCTGCCTGAGTACCCGCAACCCTCAACAAATCCCTAACTTCCCAATTTAAATTGATAGCACTCCTAGGCTCAATCAATATAACAAATCCCAGCAATTCTCGATGCAAAATTAATGGCACAATCAACCGAGATTCTGGAATGTCAGACAACCAATCTGGCAGCACCAAAGCTGAATATTTTTTGGGATCTGCGTGATATTCTCGTAAATCGATAACCCATGCCTTTTCTTCCAGGAATTGACAAAATTTATTCTTAGCTTCGGTAATTTCTTTCTTTAGAGAAATGTTCCAACCCGCAATTAACTGATACCTTCCATTTTCCTGTCTAAACCACAGTCCACCTGCAGGACTTTCCACTAATTGAGCAAGCGCTTTGATCGCACGCGCCCTTAACTCGAGCTCACCCTCCGAAAGAGTTCGTGTAAAACGTAGCCATTCCTCACGATAATCATAGTTATAGCTATAAAAATGCTTACTAATAAATACTTTAAGCCAGGAACGAGTAGTGCCAGAAAACAATAGAATTATAAGAAGCAGTATCGCGCCAGATAAAAAAGTCAACTGTAAAACTGCTCCCCAAGTCCCTCCGGAAAGCCTTAGGTAGTAGCCAACAGCTGCCATTACAAGCAAATATACGGCTGCACCAAATAAGGCAGATGAATAGAACAAAACATGCCGTGATAACGAAATACCCACAGACCACTTTGGGTTACGTGCAGCTGAGAGTGCTATCAAAGGAACGATCAAAGTATTGACCCATCCTCGAGCAATCCATATATCAACATTTATCTTTCTGAACAACAGCGCATCACTTAATAAGTAAAAATCATATACAAAGATACTTCCCATTCCCAAGCAAATAAACTTTATTCCCCAGCGTTGTTCGGGTGACGTATTCCTGTAATACTGCTCAACGAGAATCATGCCAATTACGGCCATTAACAGGCCAGTAAAGAAATTACCAAAAGAACCGGGCAGCTGACCATGTGGGGTAAACTCGATACTATTGCTACTATTAAGAAAAATAATGAATACGAAAAAAATAAGATAAAGCACTGCAATGACCACTACGGCTGGCCTTATTCTCAGGAGAGTAGAATCTTCTTTTCTCGGCTGAAAAGGACCCAGTAAAGTAATCAAAAATATGGACCAACCAGCATGCCGGAAAATTTCCAGGATTTCTATCAAGAAAACAGATGGATAGTCCCAGTATAATTGGCCTGCGATAGCTGCAGCCCAGAAAACAGAAACTAGACAAGCAATCGCCAACAGTAATCCATACAGGCGTCCGCGCCAACTCGTCAGTAAAAGGACAAATAAGAGAAAATAAGCCACAGCTGCTGTCACATAGCCAGCCGTAGCAATTGTCGTCAACATATTATAAGTAATACCCGACTTTACCTCCCGCCTTTACCAAAAAGAACAACACCCACAGTATCTATTAGTATGATGAGATCAAGAAATAAACTATGATTTTTTACATAATACAGATCATATTGCAGTTTCTCGATTGCATCCTCTACTGAAGAACCGTACGGATAGCGTACTTGCGCCCATCCAGTTATTCCAGGTTTAATACTATGCCGCACATTGTAATAGGGCACCTTCTCAGTAAGCATATCGACGAAATAAGGTCTCTCAGGGCGAGGTCCCACAAAACTCATTTCTCCTTTGAGTACATTAATAATCTGAGGAAGCTCATCAATTCTCAATTTGCGGATAATCTTCCCAATCTTAGTGATGCGAGGATCGTCTGCTGCCGCCCATTGCGGCTGACCACCTTTTTCTGCATTATTCCGCATACTGCGAAACTTAATTACCTGGAAGATCTTCCCACCCTTTCCAATTCTTTCCTGCCGATAGAAAATAGGTCTACCGTCTTCAATTAAAATAAGAACCACTGCCAGCAACATGACTGGCAATGAAATAAGCAAGATCATTAAACTTGCGAGTAAATCAAAAATGCGCTTGACCGTAGTTCTAAAAAAGCTTTGATCAAAACCACCACCAAATACTAGCCAGCTTGGGTAAAACGAATCCATACGAATATGACCACGCTCACGCTCAAAGAAGGTAGCGATATCCGTTACCTTTATTCCATGCATCTTACATTCCAGCAATTCCTGAATGGGAAATCCCCCTCCTCGCCGCTCCTGGGTTGCAATGATTATCTCGCTAGCATCACACTGATTCACCAAAGATGCCAGTGAACCCTGTTTTGGCAATACTACCGAAACAGGCACGCGACGATCTTCCCCATAAAATGGAACAAAACCAACAATATTTAGATTACGTAAAATCGAGCTATCTTCTGCTATACTCAAAAGCTCCTCTGCTCCGCTTCCTGTTCCAAGCACTATGGCACGTGATCGAAAAACTTCCAGACCAGGCCATCGAAAAAAGATCATTCGAGTTATAAGAATTAACAATAATGCAAGCGATATCACTATTGCCAATAGGCCACGACCTAGATATAGCTCTGGAAATAGATAAAAAATCAGCGTCATAATCGCAAAACCTATTGCTAAAGATGGCATCAAACGCCACAATGTAGATTCAATATCCAGCTTTGAATCTAGCTGATACATACCCATCGCAGCTATACATGCAATCATTACCAAAGTAAAAACAATGGCTCCCGGTAACTGAGAAAAAAGCAAATCAATGAAGGATGTCTCCAAATAATGAAAACGAATACCAACACCCAGAAAAAAAATAATCATTAGCAAGCATATCTCAATGCTAATAAGTAATACCGTAAATCTAGAAATGTAATGGTTATAAACACGAATCAAAACACCTCTCCTCGTTAAAATTATTTAAGTAACAAAACTTCAATGTGCCTTAGCTCTCCCTAATTACCCAATATTACTTTAAATAAAAAATAGCTAATTACTGATAATATGGCTCGTTTATTGTTATTTTCTAATTTCTAACTGCACTAGTTCGAGGAAAATTACGCTGTATGAGTGACTCACTTTACTAAAGCTGCTTGCGTTTCAATAAATCCCGTATATAGCTACCAGGAATTGCATAGCTTATACCGCTTGGATTACTTAGCGCCGACTCTTTCTTTCCCTTGACAAACACCATATTCACAATACCATACACCTCCCCACTATCTGGATCATAAAGCGGACTGCCACTGCTACCAGGATAAGCTGTTCCATCAAGCTGAAATACTTCGAAGGCTGATTTCTGTAGTTGCCTGATCTTTCCAGCATCAAGCTGTTTAGTATTATGAGCAGGTAATATAATTGGGGTAATCGAAGAGATCGTAGTTCGATGCGTTACTGGATAAAAACCAAGTATCATACCTAGCGGAAATCCCGTAAAAGCAAGCGCTTGCCCCTCACGAATCTTTTCTGCATCGCCTAGCTTTAATGCGGGTAAAGATGCTCCATTGATCCGAAACACAGCCAGATCGTGCTCTTTATCAAGGGCAGCCATTGTTGCGGTCCTAAGTTCGGGATTATTTCCCTTGCCTGTTAATACAACCAATGATTCGTTCCTTGCTGTATCCATTGAATCTGGAACAACATGAGCATTGGTAACAATGTACCGTCCATCGTCAACAACAAAACCAGTCCCCAGGAAATTAACGGGGGGAGAGCGCATTTTTTGGAAAGTACCTACACCCACAATCGACGGCTTAATTCGCTCTATCGTCTGCACGAGATCAGCATTACAAGACTGGGACACGAGCAACATTCCAATCCAAAAGAAAATATAACGTTTAGAAAAGAGAGAATCCCAAAAGATCTGCCATATTCTAGGGCTGAGACTAATATTCATTTATATATCCACTATAACTATAGGATCACTGCCAAGATACAAATCTATTAGTCCCTATAATCCCCCAATGGAATCGAAGCAATTCCCAGACAGTGATAGAGAGATCAATTTGTTAACAGGAATAAATTGGCAGGTGGCACTGGAATCGAACCAATGACTTCTACCGTGTGAAGGTGATACTCTACCGCTGAGCTAGCCGTCTTTATGTAAGCGGATTAAAACATATTACAATTATGGCGGTCAATGCACTTACTGTATAGAGTATACACAGGCCCAGACATTTAACGCCGGGCAGAGATTAAGCCACTAGAATTAATATCACGAACAATAGATAAACACTATATGAAACTAAAGTTTACCAAAATGCATGGACTAGGTAATGATTTCGTGGTCATTGATGGTATCAGTCAATTGATTTCACTTACTCCTGAAAACATTCGCTGGTTGGCTGATCGCCATTTTGGAGTTGGCTGCGATCAGGTGTTAATAGTTGAAAAAGCGAGCGGTAATGCAGATTTCCGTTATCGGATTTTTAATGCCAATGGTAATGAAGTAGAACAGTGCGGGAACGGTGCGCGCTGCTTTGTACGCTTTGTACATGACCAAGGCTTAACTAAAAAGAAAGAAATCTGTGTTGAAACAGCAAGCGGTTTAATCTTCCCAAGACTGGAAGCAAACGGTAAAGTGACCGTCAACATGGGCATTCCTAGATTTGAACCCGCAGATATCCCCTTTGTGGCTGAGAAACGCGCTTTGACCTATCTGCTTGACGTTGACAATAAACAAATAGAGATTAGTGTTGTTTCCATGGGTAATCCTCATGCTGTTCAAATTGTAGCCAATGTAGATGATGCGCCGATATCAACCCAAGGGATTCAGATCGAATCACATGCACGCTTCCCACAACATGTTAATGTTGGTTACATGCAAATCATCGATCGACATCACATCCGATTACGCGTCTTTGAGCGCGATGCCGGAGAAACACTGGCCTGTGGAACAGGTGCCTGCGCTGCTGTGGTCACGGGCATTGAACGCGGTCTACTCGCATCTAAAGTCAAAGTCAGTACCCATGGCGGCGATTTATGGATACAGTGGGAAGGAAAAGACCAATCTGTCTTGATGACTGGACCCGTGAGCACTGTTTTTGAAGGAATTATCGAATTACCATCGAACTAGCCCAAATATTTCATAAATTGGCACGTGCCAATTTATGAAATATTTGGGCTAACATCGGAAAATACCTTCCCAGGTAGTCTTTGATAAAAGACCAGGGAAACCGAATTACTAATACAAAATAATGACGTAAAATGTGTACGATCTGCATGCACAGGCAAGAAAATTCTCATGGCTACTCTCCGGCTGGGTTACGGCTCAAATAAATATGAAGTACGAAGCGAGGTGTCCTGGTTTCTCACCAGTATCTCATGATAAATAAAGAAGTATCGTACGTTTAAGATTACTGATATAGCTATCACACCTCCATTTACTCGCTTTACCCAAACCTCAGTCAACTTCAAAAATAGGTAAAACAAAGAAATCAGTCTATGCGCACATTACTTACCTATATTATGGTTTTCCCACGGCGCAGCGCATTCGTCTTGATTGCGTTATTATTAGCAGGGGTCGCCGAAGCACTTAGCCTGACAGCACTACTTCCGCTTCTTTCCGTAGCTGTAGGCGAGACAGATGAGTCCAGTATTGGGCGATTCATGGTTCAAACCCTACATCGCATCGGAATTGAACCTAGTATTGATATCATCTTGCTGATCATCGTTGGTGGCATGCTCATAAAAGGAGCCATTCTCCTTCTTACGAACAGACAAGTAGGGTATACCGTCGCTCATGTTGCAACTACTCTGCGCTTAAACCTCATTGAAGCATTACTTGCCAGTCGCTGGCAATATTTTCTGCGTCAACCAACTGGAGCGCTAGCTAATTCTGTTGCTACAGAAGCCTATCGTGCAGCAAACGGTTTTGAGCACAGTGTCAATGTGCTTGCTTTATCCGTCGAGGTCATCGTATATGTTATTGTTGCCGCATTCATTTCCTGGCAGGCAACCATTGGATCTCTCTTTATTGGCATTGTCTTGTTTATCATACTGCATCGCCTAGTACGTGCGACTCGTCGGGCTGGTACAAAACAGACGCACTTGCTGCGCCATTTATTGGGCTATTTATCCGATGTACTCAGTTCGGTAAAATCCTTAAAAGCAATGGCACGGGACAATGTGGCTGATGCCATTTTACATGATCAATCCTGGCAACTAGAAAAAGCCACTCGCAAAGAAGTCATCAGTAGGGCCGCTTTACTTGCGCTACAAGAACCCATACTCGCAACACTGACAGCAAGCGGCTTATATCTCGCTTTAGTCGTTTGGAAACTTTCCCTACCTGAAGTAATGGTTATGGTTTTCTTGCTAACCCGGATCCTTGGTCTACTCAATAAAACACAACGTCGTTATCAACAACTCACAGTTCAGGAAAGCGCGTATTGGGCACTACGAACAGCAGCAGAAGAAGCCCAGGCTGCAGCTGAAAGAGCAACTGGTACTTTACAACCCTCCCTGCAACAGGGTATCAGCCTTCGTCATATAGCCTTTGATTATGATCGGAAGTCAATTTTCAAGGATCTCAATATTGATATTCCTGTCAAATCCTTTACAGCAGTAATCGGCTCTTCTGGGGTAGGCAAAAGCACTTTGCTTGACCTGCTATGTGGACTTGCTGAACCTAAATCTGGTGAAATTCTCATTGATGGTGTTGCATTACATAATATTGATTTACGACAATGGCGACATCTAATCGGGTACGTATCTCAGGATACCGTACTACTCCATGACACAATACTCAATAATGTGCTCGTGGGTGCACCTGCACTGAATTCCGCCGATGCGGAACGAGCATTACAACAGGCTGGTGCGTGGGATTTTGTCAGTACTTTTCCAGACGGGTTACAAACGATCGTTGGTGAGCGAGGAGGTATGCTTTCTGGCGGGCAACGTCAGCGCATCGCGATTGCTCGAGCACTGGCGCATCAGCCCCTCCTACTGTTACTAGATGAACCAACCAGCGCACTTGACCCGGAAAGTGAAAAAACAATTTGCGAAACGCTGCAAAAACTAACACGAGATTATACGATTATCGCGGTATCGCATCAACCTGCGGTTATTAATGCGGCTGATCGTGTTTTTATTCTTTCTAATGGGCAAGCAGAGCTATTAGCTGATGCGCAAACTAAGAATGTTTAATGGATATACAACTAAACTGGGGAGCCACAGCTGATTTATCTTTGTATTGCTGAACCCCCCCTAAACCATATTACCCGACCATGGTTTCCAGGTTAGATAAAACATTCGTTATTTCGTTAATACGTGCCTCGCGTACCTTAGCATTGATCAGAACGGGTAAGTCTGCAAGATTGACATCACTGCGCTTGAGTTCTGCAGCAATGGCACCTGCATCAACACTTTTAGCTGCGCTAAATGCCTTGGTTAATCGTCCAAACTGCGGATAAGACTTATCAGCATAACCCGGGCGTCCATGAAAATCACACGCACAGGCATGGAGAAACGCTTCAAAGCGATTTGGTTTGCGATATGCATCCGTTGCCTGCAGCATATCAGCAATTGTTGCTGACCGTAGCTCCTCAGCACGATGCACATCACCATGGAAACGTGCAACAAGCAGCGCTAAATCACGCTCTTCCTTAGGAATTCTGATACGTTCACACAGATCTTTTACTAATGCAACGCTGCGCATTTCATGGCCAATATGCCGCGGCCACTCGTCTGGAGGTGTTGTTCCCTTGCCAAGATCGTGAGTAAGCGTAGCAAAGCGAACAGTCAACGAATACTGACGTGTTGCTGCATAATCAATAGCCATCATGATATGTACCCCGGTATCGACCTCTGGATGAGACTGCACTGGCTGGGGAACACCGAATAGCGCATCAACCTCAGGAATGATGCGCGACAACGCACTGCATTCACGCAGGGCATAAAACATCCGTGAGGGATGATGTTCCATCAATCCACGTGCAATTTCCTGCCATACCCGCTCTGGGACGAGTGCTTCAGTTTCTCCGTTATGCACCATTTCCCTCATCAAATCCAGCGTCTCAGGGGCAATATGAAAACCCAAGCGTGCAGTGAAGCGCGCAACACGCAGCACCCTAACGGGATCTTCGACAAAAGCCGGACTGATATGACGCAACACGCCCGCTTCAAGGTCAGCGATCCCATTAAATGGATCGATAATATTTCCATTTTGGTCCTTGGCCATTGCATTAATCGTCAGATCACGCCTAGCTAAATCTTCCTGTAATGTCACCTCAGGGGAGGCATAGACTTCGAATCCCTTGTATCCACGTGAAATTTTGCGTTCAGTGCGCGCCAAAGCATATTGTTCTTGTGTTTGAGGATGAAGGAAGACCGGAAAATCCTTACCGACAGGGCGAAAACCAAGCCGCACCATTTCTTCCGGTTTAGAGCCAACAACGACATAATCATGATCTTTGACCGGCAGTCCCAGCAATTCATCACGTACTGAACCACCTACTCGATAAATTTTCATGAAAAAATAATTACTGCTTTGGGGAAACGGTCCCTAGGCGTTGCGTTAATGTAAGCTTATGCGGGTGACCAAAATTATTCGCATAATATATCGAATTGTTCAACACTACTTTGACATAATCACGCGTTTCATTGAAAGGAATAGTTTCCGCATAAATAGCCCCTTCTAGCGGCCTTATATCATCTCGCCACTGTTTTGCCCTGCCCGGCCCAGCGTTATAGGCAGCTGCAGCTAATAGCGGCTGATTATCAAATAAAGTCAATACATGCTTTAAATAATAAACCCCTAATCGGAGATTGGTATTAATATCGGTAACGAGATGATTGTGAAAATTCTGCATACCCAATTTTTCTGCAACCCATTTTGCAGTAGCGGGCATTAATTGCATTAAGCCCATGGCGCCAGCACTCGATTTAATATCAGCAATAAAGCGGCTTTCCTGGCGGATCAATCCATACACAAATGCTTCATCGAGCTCATGATATCTCAATACTTCCCGCATCTGGTCACGGTATGGCGCCAGATAGCGCAAATTGAAATTATGTTGTGATACCGTTTGGATAGCCGTATTGATCGCTCGATCATATAAACCATGGCGATAGGCCACCTCTGCTGCAGCCAACAATTGCGCATCACTAAATTTACGCATTGTCCAAACCCATTCACGATTCGCCTCCACACGCAGATTAAGCTGGTACAGGGTAAGTGCCCGCTGAATTCCTGGCACTTGCTGCATCGTTCTGATTTCATCCAAACTGGATTGATAGTTGGCAGCTGGAACACTCAGCATAACTCCCAACTCTTCTTTTGCCATCTGTCCATAATAGCTGTGCTCGTGACTCAGCGGTGCAAGAATTTCATTAGCCGCGGCTAGCTCGCCTTTTGTTTTTAACGCTCGCGCCTTCCAGTAGCGCCATACGTCAGCTTGCTGCATCGCAGCCGACATGCTATCTATACATTGCAAAACGAGATCCCATTTTCCCTCTCGAAGTGCAATTCGTGCTTTCCAGGTAAGTTTAGCTTCGGTAAGTGGATAGGCCTGTTTGCTATTTGCAGCCTCTAGAAACCAGCCAAGCGCCCGAGAATCTTGTTTAAGGGCTGCCCGATACGCCAGACTACTCATAAAGTAGGACTGATCATATTCTGAGAACTGTTTGCGTATTTTATGCCAGCGGGCATAAGCCTGATTGATCCCGCTGCGCAGTAGCTGCGATAAAGCGAACATTGCAATCTCACGATCATGCCGAGATCTAAAGTCATTCTGGTATTTCTCCAGATAACGTTGCGGATCCTTTGCAGCCTCTTTGAGCTTCTGCGCATTAAGCGTTTGGTTGGCTGGCAAATAGCGACTAACATGCAGTGCTACACTTGCGTTCCCTGCCTCAAGCGCGAGTCTAATTCGAGACCAGATATCTTCCGTCGATATTCGTCCCGTCGTAACCAGTATATTGAATACTGGAGTACAACTATCAGCCATATCACGCTCAGTAAACCAAAGTAATCGCGCTTCATTCGGCGTTTCTCTATCTCCCGCAGCCAGGCGCTGCTGCAGGGAATAACATATGAGTCCCTCATCTTTATTGCTCAACTTTGGATATTCTTCGGCAAACAACGCCCATTGCTGCTTTCTTCCAAGAATTCTTAACCAGTCCCCTCGCAACTTATCTGCAACAAGACTCTCCTGGCGGCGCGCGAGAAATTCCCTAATTGTGCCGATATCAATCGTTTCCAGATATAAACGCAATTGATAATATTCAGCATACGGTGCAAGCACATGATTTTGCAGATGCTTGGCGTAAAATGCCACGCGTGCAGCATCCCCCACCCTGAATGCCTCCCGCATCGCCAAAAAATCTTCCCCTTGACCGGCTGCAAGCGATTTCATGTAACAGATCAGGAATAAACCAATTAAAAATTTTCTCATGCCAGAATTATTAGCTTTTGAATTCAAAATACGCAAGAGTAAGAATCATTCGAAATCACAGACTCTTATCGGTTAAATCTAGGTTATCGCGACACCTCGTTGCGATAACCCATCAACTAGAAGCAACAAAGCTTTATTATTACTAGAATGATCAAGTTATTAGTCTCTCAATTCCTCAAATTACCCCTTGAGCCAACATTGCATCCGCCACTTTCACGAAACCAGCTACATTAGCGCCATCAACATAATTGATACGACCATCTTCCTGCTCGCCATATTGCAAGCATGCTTGGTGAATAGCCCTCATAATTTCCTGTAAACGCGCATCAACTTCCTCGTGTGTCCAGAAAAGCCGCATTGCTTGTTGACTCATTTCCAGGCCAGAGGTAGCCACCCCCCCCGCATTACTCGCTTTACCCGGTGCAAACAAAACTTTAGCATGCTCGAAACGCTTCACAGCACCAGCTGTACAAGGCATATTTGCGCCTTCTGCCACACAAATTACACCATTTTTAATCAAAAATGCCGCATCGTCTTCACTGATCTCATTCTGGGTTGCGCACGGTAACGCAACATCTACAGGCGCATGCCATGGTTTTTCTCCTGGAATAAACTTGGCTCCTATTCTCTCAGCATAATCACTTACACGACCATAAAGGCGATTTTTTACTTCTGACAACATAGCGAGCTTTTCAGGTGTGAACCCTGCCTCATCAATCACCGTGCCACTCGAATCTGAAACAGTCACTACTTTTGCCCCAAAGGCCATTGCTTTTTCTATTGCATATTGCGCAACATTACCCGATCCTGACACGGCAACACGTAAGCCATCCAATGATTGCCCAACATGCCTAAGCATTTCATCAACAAAATAGACCGTACCATAACCCGTAGCTTCCGGACGTATCAATGATCCCCCAAAACTGATCCCTTTACCGGTAAACACACAATCTGAACGATTAGTCAATTTTTTGACCATACCCGCCATGTAACCGACTTCCCGGCCACCCACACCAATATCGCCTGCAGGCACATCCGTATCAGCACCAATGTGACGAAATAACTCACTCACAAAAGCTTGGCAGAAACGCATGATTTCATTAGGACTTCTCCCTTTAGGATCAAAATCTGAGCCTCCTTTACCGCCTCCCATGGGTAAAGTTGTCAAAGCGTTCTTGAACGTTTGCTCAAATGCTAAAAACTTGAGAATGGAGAGATTAACTGAAGGATGGAAACGAATACCTCCCTTATATGGGCCAATCGCTGAATTATGTTGTATACGATAACCACGATTGACTTTTACTTCACCGCTATCATCGACCCAGGCAACCCGAAATATAATTATGCGTTCTGGCTCGACGATTCTATCTAGCAAGCCATGCTCGGCATAGCGTAGATTACTGGTGATAAACGGCCACAAACTCTCAATAACCTCAGTAACAGCTTGCATATATTCTGGCTGACCGGGGTTACGTTCAGAAACATAATTTCTGAACTCCTCAATACTCTTGTACTTCATCCTCTATATTCTCCTCTAAAATTAAATGAATGGCCGTTTTACCACGGTACATTCTGCCATCAATCCAAATATTTCACTGAATTTTCATTTATTTGATTACAGATCTTTTTATTCATTAAGAAAAGGATACGCTATTTGTTTACTAGTAAAACACAAACTAGCCATTCAATAATATAAATGGCATACAAGCAAGTTTTTTATTAGCCATAAAATGCTAAAAAAGAATTGATTGGTGGAAAGTTTTTGTAGAGAAAAAGTACAGGATGCAGGCTCATAAGATATCGATTCTTTGCGCAAGGAACTCTTTCAATCTGTTACTGTGCCAACCTTTCCAGGGGAAGCTGAGCAGTTTGCACACCGTAACCAAGTGCTGCACTGGTCTAGTAATAAGCATTATCCAGATTCATTCTTAATCAATTGCGGGGTACCACTATCACGTCCTACTGATACCGATCAGCCATTTTATCGGGGTCATCGTTCCATCTGTAAATATTTTAGGTGTAGCAAAACTGGCTTTCTTAGTTACACCTATCCATTGTAGTCAACTACATAACGTGAATTCAACGTAAGAAAAGCTGTAAAAGGAATCGGAATTTCTTATGATGAAACGATTTTGGGAAAGCATGAGACATCAAGTATACCGATTGCCGCTAACAAGTTTAGCCATTGATAAAGACTTTTGAGAAGTATCGCATCGGATTAAACATATCCATCCCAAGGAAACAATCACAAGGCAAGCGGATCAATGCACCACGCCATCCGGCGAAGTAAGCTAATAAGCCAACACAAATCCGATCTACTCTAAACAATCATCTGCAAGAAGTACTTGCGGCCCCACAGTGGGCTGATAAATTTCGACTATCTTGTAGCGGGACTGCGCCCCCTGCTTGAGTGATACCTGTCGTAATGGTACTTGGAAACGTTCAGCAAGAAACTTTAATAGCGCTTTATTAGCTTTATCTTCAATAGGTGGAGCGGAAAGTTTTATTTTAAGCGCATTACCATGCAATCCGACCGATGCGGTATGCTTTGCCCCGGGCTGAATGTAAAGTGTCAAAATGAGACTGTGATTACCATCACTTCGATACCAACTCATCAGAACATGACTGAAATTTCCTGTTGCACGCCCGCCACTACCATTAATAGCAATTGCACCACAATAATGGCGAACAAAGGTGACAGATCGACATTGGCGATGGGAGGGATACGACGTTGGAAAACCCCTAGAATCGGCCGGGTAAAACTATCTAGTATCGGTGCTAATGGACTATAAGGATTAATCCAAGAGAGTACTGCTTGTACAATAATCATGATCATAATAATGTACAAAGTCATTCTAATAAGCTCAATTAATGCCAGTAACCCAAACCCAATGAATGTGCTTCCAGCGGATGAATCAAACTCATAGCCCTGCAAAATGTTCACTCCAGCCAGGATAACAAACTGAGTAAACCAGGCTAGCGCTAATGTGGAAAGATCAAAACCCTTCCAACTAGGAATTACCCGACGCACAGGCAGCACGATAAAATTGGTGATGGCAACCAGAAACTTTGATAGTGGATTATAGTAAGAAGCGCGTAACAATTGCATATAGAAACGTAGCAGTAACGCAAGGGAAAGCAGGCCAAGCACGGTATCTATAAGAAATACTAATATTTGACTGGACATTTTTTACTCTCTGAAGATTTTGATGCTTGAAGATAAAGGCTATTTGCTACCTAATTCATCACCCATTTGTTGAGCACGCTTGAAAGCCACATGAATTGCACGCACAATTGCATTTTTAATGTCATCCTGATCCATCTTTTGCAGCGCCTGCTCGGTCGTCCCTCCTTTCGAAGTTACCCGGGACCGTAAGATAACGACATCTTCCTCACTCTGATTTGCTAGTTGCACTGCGCCCAAGAAAGTTTGCAAAGTCAGTTGCCTCGCCTGCTCCATGCTCAAACCCAATTCCACACCAGCCTGCTGCATTGCCTCAATAAAATAAAAAACATAGGCAGGACCACTACCTGAGATAGCAGTCACGGCATCTAATAGCGCTTCCTGCTCTACCCACAACACTGACCCTACCGCACTAAGAATATTGGTAACCTTTTCCTTCTGTTGAATTGCGACCGCAGGTAGCGCATATAGACCCGTGACTCCGGCACGAATCAAGGAAGGGGTGTTGGGCATGGCACGTACAATACAACTATAACCACCCAGCCAGCGAGACAAATCGAGCGTGCGGATGCCAGCCGCAATAGAAATAACCAATTGACCAGTGAGTAAAGGAGCGAGTTGTTCTGCTACAGTAAAAAGCTGCTGCGGCTTAACTGCCAGGAGGATAATATCGCAACCGGCAACCCCCTTCTCAAGCTCGGTAGCAGTTGCCACTCCGAATCGATGTTTGATTTTGTCACGGATTTCAGGGCTTATTTCTACAACACGTATTTGTGTTACAGGATAGTCTTGCTGCAACAGTCCACCAATTAAGGCGCTAGCCATATTGCCTCCGCCAACAAACGTAATGCTCATATTATTCCCATACTCCGTGTTTTTCTAAGCGAGTAACCACTTCGCGCTAGATAACTTTAATAAATCAGCCCCAATGAGACTCTCTGACTACACATTGTTTTGCTCACCCTAAGCAACCCGACTTATCGTTTGAATATGTTTATGATTATTGTGAGCACAATGCTCACAATAATCATAGAGGTAATGGGTATAAAAACCCTTCCCCGCTCTGATTCTATCCTGATATCACCAGGTAATTTGCCAAACCAACTTAATAGCCAAGGAGCCAAATGCATTATTGCACCCAGAATAAGCAAGATTGCACCAGCAATCATGATCCACCGTGCCATAAAATCCATACTCTACAATAATGTTTGCATCAAAAAGGTTGAAGTGCCTCGCCATCAACCTTTACAGTTAACCACCAAACTCACTTCTGACATTTTGGGCAATAAAAACTTGAACGCTGCCCTTGCTTAATTTGTTCAATCAAGCTGCCACATATTCGACATGGCTGGTTTATCCGGCCATACACCCAATATTGTTGCTGGAAATATCCCGGATTACCATCGCACTTAACAAAATCCCGTAAACTGCTGCCACCTGCTCCAATCGCTGCCTTAAGGACTGTCTTGATGGAGCAGGCCAGTCTCTCATACCGATTCAGACCAATTTTACCGGCCAATGTTCTAGGATGTATCCCAGCACGAAATAATGCCTCATTAGCATAGATATTACCTATACCCACTACAATCTGATTACTCATAAGCACTTGCTTAACGCTGACGATCCGATGCCGCGTCTTCTCATACAAGCTCTTCCCATCAAAGGATGAACACAGCGGCTCATCTCCGAGCTGCGCCAGTAATGGATGTCGCATAACATCTCCTGTACTCCACAGAATTGCCCCAAAACGACGGGGATCTCTGAAACGCAGTATTACACCATTGGCAAGTTCCAGGTCAAAATGATCGTGTTTCTGTGCTGGTACTGGAACAGACACTAGACGCAAGCTGCCAGACATGCCTAAATGCACAATCAATGTTCCTTTGCTGCAAATGAACAGGAGATATTTTGCACGCCGCGCTATCGAGACTATTTCCTGCCCTGCCAGCGTCTCATCAAGATTGCTTGGAATCGGCCAGCGCAAACGTGAATTTCTAACAGTAACGTGCACAACACGCTGATTTAATAAATATGGTTCAAGGCCTTGTCGCGTAACTTCGACTTCGGGTAACTCGGGCATTATTCAACAAAGACCGTTTGATCATTAGAACTTAAGAGATCGGTAGGCAACGCCGACAGCGTAGCAGCGTAGCGTGGTGAAACCAGAAATACCTGTTGCCTAGTTGCCATATATTGCTCGTTGGTGATGGGTGCAAAGTTACCAAAATCAAATGACTCTTGATCGACTTGCAGTCTAATAACAGGTGAGGCCAGACCGTAGCGATCTAGATTCTCTAATGGCAAAAGATGCTGGCTTGTCGCAGATAGAATTTCCAGAATGCGCTCAACATTTACTTCGTTCACTTTACCCTGTACAGGTTTTTTCATGTACCAGCGATTATTAGACCGACTTAATTCAATCGAGGTGTCTTGCCTATCGATACGGATATGCTGCACTGATTCCGCCGAAAGCGACGAAATTTTATACGCCGCTTCTTCCTGTAATGAAGGTTTGATATAGAGAAACGCTGCAAGCACAACAGCTGTGGCAAACATAATCAGATTAAGCCAGGAATGGGAATGCATACCTTTACCTTCTCCTTCGACGCCACCAAATGATTAGTCCGCTCATTAGGAACAGCAAGGGAAGCGCAATGAGGAAGCCAATTACGATCGCAGTTAATGCAGATTCGCTCAATATTAGTTGACTATCAATGGTTGCACGAGGCTGAATGGTGATCAAATCCTCATCACCCGCAAGCCAGTTAATCAGATTAATTCCAAAATCGATATTGCCGCCATTCCCAAGATAGGTATTGGCAAGAAAATGTCCATTCCCGACAACAACGATACGCTGCTCACGATCATCAATAGTACGATCGAGTGCTACTGCTACGCTAACCGGACCCGCCATATCGTTAGCTTCATCAAAAGTGGCCTCATCATTCAACTTACTGACCTCCACCCAGCCCTGCGGTGCTACTTCAACCAACGAAACACCATGCCACTCCTCATTTTCATTAAAAATAATTTGTCGTACAAATGGAAATACGGTAATAAAATCAAAATTCTCGGTAATAGCATGCTGTCCATAAATCGTTCCCAATGCAAATGTGACAGGCGATCTCAACCGCTTAGCCTGCGGATCAACCACTACACCGGGCGTGAAAGTCAAGCCCAATTTTTCGGCTAGCGGCAACAAGCCATACAAAGATTCCTGATCTACCAACCACAGCAAATTGCCGCCGTGCTCAATATAATCGAGTAGCTTATCTACCTCACCAGCCAACAAATCAGTTTGCGGAGAGGCGATGATGAGCACACTTGTATTGGATGGGATCTCCTGTGTACTGGCAAGATTCAGAGCTTCACCTTTAAAGCCGGCTTCTGTTAATTTTCTGCCAAACTCTCCCATATCACGATTGGCAATACCATCAAGCTTACGTTCGCCATGACCAGAAAGCATCATCAATTGTTTTTGATCAGATCGTACCAATCGCATCAATGCGTTGGTAAACGTTTGCTCATTAATAGTCGTGAGATGCTCGGCTCGGTCATTAAAGGTCATCACCATCTCACCGTTCATTCTAACGTCGGCTTCTTGTGCAAGGTTAGGCTGCTCAACTGGATCAATAAAGTTGAGCACAAGATCAGGCTTAATTCGCTGGTAGACAGCCACAAACTCACTGATGATTTTTCTGATATCGCCTAGCTGGGCATCCTGCGTAGTGGCATAAACTGTAACACTTACCGGACCATCTAATTTTTGTAATACATCGCGACTTGCTTCACTCAAGCTATTATGACCATTTTGACTAATATCCCATTGAGTACGAAACTCTATCGCCAGATAACCCAGCATACCCACCAATATCAAGAGTAGTACCACAAATAGTCCATTCTGCAGCAGCAGATGCAGTCGCAATTTTTTATTAACCGTAATCATCTAGATCATTCACTCAAAATCATTGGCAAATCAAATTCACCCATGAAGCCGTTCTCCATCCAGTCGACGAACCGTCAATATCAGAAAAGTAACGATAAAAAGGGTGAAAAAAGCAAAGCTAAATGAATCAATCAAACCACGATTGAAGTTTTCGTAATGCCTGAGCAATGAAAAATTCTGTATAACGCCGCTCACATCACTTACAACGATATCTGCTATCCATAAAGCTAGTAATATGCCTAACGTCCCTAGCGCAGCAATCGCTGGATGAGAAGTCAAACTAGAAATATAGAGTCCAATAGAAACAAAACAGGCAGCCAGCAATAATAAGCCGATAGCATTACTCACGAGTAAGCCCAAATCCATTGCTCCCCCGACGAGTAGAGAAAGCGACAACACTACGGCAAGTAACGTTGCTAATAAAAAGAAAACCATTAACCCTAGAAACTTACCCAGCACGATGGCCGTCATTGAAATTGGCGCAGAGATTAACAAAGCCATGGTATGGTTACGCCACTCTTCTGCCATGAGGCGCATAGTCAATAAAGGTGTTGTCATCAGCAATACTATTGATGCCACCGCAAATACCGGCACGATGATCACTTCTGTCGCGCCAGGTGGATTGGCAATCTGCATGAGCTGCGCTTGCAGTTCTAAAAAAGCATCGAGACGCCCCAAAAAAACCCAGGTTAATATTAATTGGATCAGCGCGAGAAAGGTCCAGGCTAGGGGCGAGACAAACAATAACTTCAATTCTTTCCTGGCAATAGTCAAAATCATCTTATTAATTTCCAGTATTTGCATTCTTCAGGGTCAATTGTTCAAAAATTCGCTCCAGGCTGAGGCCTTTCTGTTTAAGCTCAGTTAGCGCAGCACTAAACACCATAACGCCTTGATTCATGATTTGCACACGATCGCATACACTTTCGACTTCCGGGAGAATATGGGTAGAAAGAATGACACTACAGGATTTACCAAGCTCTCGAATTAGAGTACGAATTTCTCGTATCTGATTAGGATCCAATCCCACAGAAGGCTCATCAAGAATGATAATCTCAGGTTGATGAATGATCGCTTGCGCAACGCCTACACGTTGTTGATAACCCTTGGACAGCGCACTGATCAGACGCTGCCCAATATCACTCAGCCCGCAGCGTTGTTTGACTTCGGTCAACACAAAATCGATTCTAGACAAATCGACATTGTGCAATCTGGCAGCAAATCGGAGATATTCGTCCACTGTTAGTTCTTTATACAACGGTGGGTTCTCAGGCAAATAGCCAATATAGCGCTTGGCCTTACGAGGATTTTTAAGTAAATCGATACCACAAATTTGCACACTGCCACTCGTTGGTGCCAAGTTACCCGTTAGCATTTGCATGGTCGTACTTTTTCCCGCACCATTGGGACCCAGCAAACCCAATACCTCACCTCGCTTTAATTCCAGATCGACTCTGCGCACGGCAATATGGTTACCAAATCTGCGGCTCAAGTTATGAGCAGAAATAGTCACATTGGGAATGGAATCATTCACGAGCGTACTCATTTTCAAAATTAATCAACTGTTAAATTAGGCGTTCTCACTTCACCGACTAGCAGAAGTGGGTTTACCAATATTTATTTCTTTCTTGATTGCCCCGAATCAAGCAAAACACTTTATGGATATTTCGACGCAATTGAATACTAGACGAGTTGTTCTCATCTAAGTTGCTCTCATCTATTTTCTCGAATACCGAATTCTAAGTTTCGTACATCCCGCCAAATCATTGCCTGAGATAATACCAGTCTATTCTATCAGTCCATTTCAATTGATTGCCACAGTGTTGCATAATAGCAACAAGCTGGTTTGACAAAAATAAAAACATGAACGCATAATCCGTCCAAGTAGTGTATTAATGATCAATATATCGATAAGTGTCACGAGATCGCATCAGTAACAAATGATTTTGTGAAGTTGACTGATTTTGAGTGAACCCAAATTACGGAAAAGGACAATAGCATGAAAAAGATAGTATCGACCAGAAAGTATCTAATAGGAGTACTTGCTGTTTTGTCAGCACTGTTATTTTCGACAATAGTGACGGCAGAATCACCCTATAGGCAAGGCGAAAGTGATGCCGAGAAAGTAAAAGCTTACAATGTGAATGATCGTGGAGCCGTATCAAGAAGTTCCGCCGATTTAGGCAATCTCTGTTGGCGCACAAGGGAATGGAACGAAGAAACAGCAACCTGTGAATGCGATCCACAGCTCCCAAAATGTCAGATAGAAAAAAAAGTTGAGGCCCCAGCTCCTGCTCCTGCACCTCTAACTGAACCGGAAAAAATCTCTTTTTCTGCAGATGCATTGTTTGATTTTGACAAAGCCGTGCTTAAACCCGAAGGCAAACAGTCTTTAAGTGATTTCGCAGATAAGCTAGCAAATATCAACTATGATCTTATCATTGCCGTTGGTTATGCCGATCGTATTGGTTCGGAAGACTATAACAAGCAACTCTCCATGAGACGTGCTGAAGCAGTTAAGAACTATCTGGTAACCGCCAAAGGGATTAGTCCAGATCGTATTTTTACGGACGGCAAAGGAGAAGCTAATCCAATAACGGGCGATAGTTGCCCGGGTACCCAAAAAACTAAAGCATTGATTAACTGCTTGGCGCCTGACCGTCGTGTAGAAATTGAAGTAGCAGGTACACGATAAGAGAATTAAGATTAGTTTCTAAGTCTGGCTTAAGGAAAAGAGGCCCTGCCATTGCGCAGGGCTTTTTTGTTAGCTTACTTTAAAAATGATCCCTCCTGTCATCGTTGATACAGTCATCGAAGCGCGCTGGATCATTCCAGTCGAACCAGAGAAAACTGTATTGATCGATCATGCCATTGTGATTGATGATGGCATCATCAAAGCTATCGTTCCAAGCTTGCAAGCATGCTCACAGTTTACCCCGCTTAACCATATCACCCTGGATCATCATGCGATCATCCCAGGATTGATCAATTTGCACACTCATGCAGCAATGGTATTAATGCGTGGCTTAGCCGATGATCTGCCTTTAATGGAATGGCTTAATCATCACATCTGGCCTGCAGAAACCCGATTTGTTGATGCAAATTTTGTACTGGATGGCGCAACGCTGGCCTGCGCAGAAATGCTTAAAGGAGGGATTACTTGTTTCAATGATATGTATTTCTTTCCGGAAATCACTGCAAAAGCCGCCATTGAAATGGGTATGCGCGCAGCTATCGGATTAATCACCATTGATTTGCCTTCTTCCTATGCCAGCGACGCCGATGATTATCTGGCAAAAGGACTGGTACTGCGTGATCAATATCCGCAGCATCCACTGCTGTCATTCTGTTTTGCACCCCACGCACCCTATACTGTGAGTGACAAAACCTTAGCCAATATCATGACTTACGCCGAGCAGCTCAATTTGCCTGTACATATTCATCTGCATGAAACTATCGATGAAATCAGGAACAGTCTGGATACCTTTGGGCTCCGCCCAATCGCACGTTTACACCAACTTGGTTTACTTAGCCCAAACCTGATTGCGGTGCACATGGTACATTTGACCAACAAAGAAATAAGCTTGCTGAAACAACAAAATTGTAATATTGCACATTGCCCTTCATCCAATCTAAAGCTTGCGAGTGGATTTGCTCCGGTTACTGATTTATTAGCACATGGAATCAATGTCGGTATTGGCACGGATAGCGCCGCGAGTAACAATCGTCTTGATATGTTCGAAGAAATGCGCCTTACCGCCTTACTTGCCAAAGCCAATAGTAACAAAGCAGAAGTACTCCCTGCTCGCCAAGCGCTACGCATGGCCACTCTAAATGGGGCCATTGCATTGGGACTCGATAAAATCACGGGATCTCTATCGACTGGCAAAGCCGCAGACATCACCGCCGTTGATTTCTCCGGACTTACACTTTCCTCTTGTTTTGATCCCGTTTCACATCTTGTTTATGTCGCTGGACGAGAACATGTCAGCCACGTCTGGGTCAACGGCAAGCTATTGCTGGATGAGGGAGAACTTGTTAATCTGAACGAAATGGAATTGATCAATCGAGCAATACACTGGCAGAAGCGCCTCAATAGCTAAAAATAAAGGATAGAAATCGCATGGAAAATGATGGTATTAATGCAGATCCGATGGAACTGGAGAAATTCAGTCAACTCGCCCATCGTTGGTGGGATCCTAATAGCGAATTTAAACCACTGCATGAAATTAATCCACTACGACTGGATTACATTGATCAACTGAGCGGTGGGTTGGAAGGAAAAACTGTCGTAGATGTTGGCTGTGGCGGCGGCATACTTTCTGAAGCAATGGCTGCGCGCGGAGCAAACACGACAGGAATTGATTTGAGCGATAAAGCACTGAAAGTCGCCAAACTCCATTTACTCGAAAGCGGTCACCAAGTTGATTATCGAAAAATTACCGTTGAGATGCTCGCCAAAGAGCAGCCGCATCATTTTGATACCGTCACCTGTATGGAAATGCTTGAACATGTGCCTGATCCTGCCAGCGTAATACGAGCATGTGCTCAACTAGCCAAACCCGGTGGCTGGGTCTTTTTCTCGACCATTAATCGAAATCCTAAGGCCTATCTCTATGCGATCCTTGGCGCTGAATATATCCTTAAACTATTACCACGCGGCACCCATGAATACGCGAAATTCCTCAAACCATCTGAACTCGCGCGCATGGCGCGTGCAGCAGGACTAAATGACGCCAGGATTATTGGCATGACCTACAATCCCCTTACCAAAGTTTATGCACTCGAATCCGATACCAGCGTCAACTACATCATGGCATTCCGAGCTTAGAGCCTGCTAAACCATAGATGATTGAAGCGATTCTTTTCGATTTTGATGGCACCATTGCCGATACCGCGCCTGATCTGGGTCATGCACTCAATCGGCAGCGCCTCGCACGAGGATTACCTCCCTTGCCCATTGGACTTATTCGCACTCAAGCATCGGCGGGTTCTCGTGGATTACTGAATCTTGGTTTCAATCTCAAGCCAGATGATTCAGAATATGAGGCGATGCGCGATGAATTTCTTCGCTTTTACGCAGAGCGCCTATGTCACGATACTTGCCTGTTTCCAGGCATGGCCAATGTGCTTGATCGACTGGATGCCAATCATTTACCTTGGGGAATCGTGACCAACAAACCTGCTCGCTTCACTCAACCACTCGTGCGAACACTCGGACTACATCAACGCGCAGCCTGTATCATCAGTGGTGATGATACGGTGAATACCAAGCCGCATCCGGAACCACTTCTCACCGCATGCCGTCAAATCAATGCCTTACCCCAGAACTGTATTTATCTCGGCGACGACATACGGGATGTCAAAGCTAGTCTGGCTGCCGGCATAATACCCATCGTGGCCCGTTATGGCTATCTGGGTAACGATGCGCCACCTGAATCCTGGGGAGCAGATCATCTCATTGATCAGCCCGAAGATCTGCTCAATTATATCTAGGATACCCCCTTAGAATCATTTCTGAGATTCTGTTAGAATCACCCACTTGAACTTTTTCGTCTCAACACAATCTTATTAAACAGTATAAATTATGCCGGGGGCGATCCGGCTTCGACGTGGGTTGCAAAGCAGCGCAGGGCATACCGAGGATCAGTTACCTCGTAAATACATCTGAAAAAAAATAGTCGCAAACGACGAAAACTACGCTTTAGCCGCTTAATTCGGCTGAACTCCACACCGGTGGGCCTCAACGCCGGGTCTGGCAACAGACAGTGGAGTCACTAACGAGGATCGTATTTTGTAGGGTTACTTTGCAAAATACTAAAAAATAGGTAACTCGCCTTTCACCAGCCTGCCGGTTGGCGGGTGAAAGGTTAAATCAAATAACTTGGCTAAGTATGTAGAACTGTCTGTAGAGGACTTGCGGACGCGGGTTCGATTCCCGCCGCCTCCACCAACAACCAAACCTCAACCATTCTCGGTTGAGGTTTTTTTATTGTCCGTTTACCCAGTATTGGCGGGACTTCTAGCCCATCTTTAACCTCATCCTGCTAAATTCTCTCCCTTTTTCCGTTTCGTATATTTCTAACTAACTGATATACAAAGCTTTGTATTTTGTGGCACGCTCAAATACGTAATATAGTGCCATAATATTATGGAGATATCTTGTTTTATCCTCCGCTT
>NZ_FNDH01000047.1 GCF_900100485.1 Nitrosomonas sp. Nm132
TGTTGTCTTCCCATGATCAACATGACCTATCGTGCCAACGTTTATATGCGGCTTCAATCGCTCAAATTTACTCTTCGCCATGCTATATCCTCATCGCCAATTTTTTTACTTACTTTTATTGATAACTGCTTCAGCTACACTTTTTGGTGCTTCTGAATAATGTTTAAATTCCATGGTATAGGTCGCTCTACCTTGTGTAGCGGAACGTAAAACAGTAGAGTAACCAAACATTTCTGCTAACGGAACTTCTGCTCGTATAATTTTAAAACCTAGCGTATCATCCATACCTTGAATCATACCCCGACGTGATGATAAATCGCCAACCACATTCCCCATAAACTCCGCAGGCGTCTCCACCTCTACAGACATCATTGGCTCCAATAATACTGGATTGGCTTTACGCATACCGTCTTTAAATGCAATTGAAGCGGCCATTTTAAACGCGTTCTCATTTGAATCAACGTCATGGTAAGAACCATCAAACAATGCAATTTTAACATCTACCACTGGATAGCCAGCCAAAACTCCTGCTCCCAAAGTATCCCGCAACCCTTTCTCTACTGCAGGTATGTATTCACGAGGAACCACACCGCCTTTAATTTCATCAATAAATTCGAACCCCTTACCGGCTTCATTAGGCTCCATCCTTAACCAAACATGACCATACTGACCACGCCCACCACTTTGCTTGATAAATTTACCTTCAATCTCTACTTTTTTCTTGATTGCTTCGCGATAAGCTACTTGAGGCGCACCGACATTTGCCTCAACACTAAACTCCCTCCTCATTCGATCTACAATTATCTCAAGGTGCAACTCACCCATCCCAGATATGATGGTTTGACCCGACTCTTCGTCAGTACGCACTCGAAATGACGGATCTTCTTGCGCCAAGCGATTTAAGGCAACTCCCATCTTTTCTTGGTCATTCTTAGTTTTCGGCTCTACGGCGACATGAATAACCGGCTCTGGAAAATCCATACGCTCCAATGTTATCACATGCTCCATGTTACACAACGTATCTCCCGTCACAACCTCTTTTAGCCCAACAGCAGCAGCAATGTCACCCGCACGCACCTCTTTTATTTCCTCCCTCTGGTTCGCGTGCATTTGTAATAACCTACCTATTCGCTCCTTGCGACCTTTTACGGAGTTATAAACAGTGTCCCCTGATGTAACCACCCCGGAATATACCCGGAAGAAAATTAGCTGCCCAACATATGGATCGGTAGCAATCTTAAATGCCAAACTTGAAAATGGCTCATCGTCGCTCGCATGGCGCTCATCCTTTTCCCCGCTTTCCTTAGTTCCTTGAATAGCAGGTATATCTGACGGAGATGGCAAATAATCCACGACCGCATCAAGCATGGCCTGCACCCCCTTATTTTTGAACGCCGAGCCACACAGCATTGGAACAATCTCGTTACCCAAAGTCCGCGTTCTCAAGCCCTGCTTTATGTCAGATACTGGTAGCGCTCCCTGCTCAAGGTATTTATTCATTAACTCTTCCGAGGCTTCTGCTGCCGACTCCATCATTTTCTCTTGCCAGAGCTTCGCCTCATTCATTAAATTTTCTGGAATATCTCGCTCCTCAAACTTCATACCCTGAGAAGCTTCTTCCCAATAAATCGCTTTCATTTTAACTAAATCGACAACACCCTCAAATCTATCTTCTGCGCCAATTGGCAATTGAATTGGCACCGGATGAGCTTTTAACCGCGTCTTTATCTGCTCTAATACACGCATGAAATTTGCACCCGAGCGATCCATTTTATTCACAAAAGCAAGTCGCGGCACTTTATATTTATTAGCCTGCCGCCAAACCGTTTCAGTTTGAGGTTGCACTCCACCCACAGCACAAAACACTGTACACGCACCATCTAACACCCTGAGTGATCTCTCCACCTCGATAGTAAAGTCTACGTGACCAGGTGTATCGATTATATTTATCCGGTGCTCCGGATAGTTACCCGCCATCCCCTTCCAAAAGCACGTTGTTGCAGCCGAGGTGATCGTTATTCCACGCTCCTGCTCTTGCTCCATCCAATCCATCGTGGCCGCACCATCATGAACCTCCCCCAGTTTATGGGAAACCCCGGTATAAAACAAAACACGCTCCGATGTTGTTGTTTTCCCCGCATCAATATGCGCCATAATTCCTATGTTGCGGTAGCGTTCAATGGGCGTTTTTCTAGACACAATTATTACCTTAAATTTAAACTTTTATTTTGAACCAAATCATCTGACTCATAAAACTCTTCGCCACCCACTCATTCCGCACTACTTGCGAGAGTAAAAAGTTTTATAGAATCCCATTAAAATCGATAGTGAGAAAATGCTTTATTTGACTCAGCCATGCGATGCACCTCTTCACGCTTTTTAACCGCGCCACCACGACCCTCGGAGGCTTCTATTAGCTCACCGGCAAGACGTATATCCATAGATTTCTCGCTACGTTTACGCGCAGCATCCCGCAACCATCGCATTGCTAACGCACTACGACGCACCGATCTTACCTCGACGGGAACTTGGTAATTAGCCCCTCCAACTCGTCGACTTTTAACCTCGACCACGGGCCGAATATTTGCCATCGCCTGCGTAAATACCTCGACCGGATCTTTTCCAGTTTTTTTCTCGATTTGCTGCATAGCACCATAGATAATGCGCTCTGCCACTGATTTCTTCCCCCCCGTCATCAAAACATTGACAAACTTAGAAACCTCAACATTATGGTATTTCGGATCTGGCAAAATCTCACGTTTTGGTACTTCTCTGCGTCTTGGCATTTACTAACCCCAAACTATCCTAGTTATCTTTAGCTGCTTTATATTCGTTATGTTCAAAAACATATAACACTGAAAATCTCTTTATGATGCTTTAGGTTTCTTAGAACCATACTTCGACCGGGCATTCTTACGGTCTTTCACCCCCGCAGTATCCAAGCTTCCACGGACGGTATGGTAACGCACCCCCGGCAAATCCTTAACACGCCCCCCTCGAATCAATACGACCGAGTGCTCTTGCAAATTATGACCCTCACCACCGATATAGCTTGTGACTTCATACCCATTTGTCAATCTAACCCGCGCAACTTTACGCAGAGCAGAGTTAGGCTTCTTAGGAGTTGTTGTATAAACTCGCGTACAGACCCCCCTCTTTTGCGGACAACTCTCTAGTGCTGGCACTTTGCTTTTTACACGCTTAGCAGTTCGCGGCTTTCTTACTAATTGACTTATGGTTGGCATAATATTTTATTTCTCAATTAAACCTATTTCTTTATTTTTCATCTCGACTTTGAATATTAATTAGATGCATCGTTTTAATCTTTGTTTTTTTATCCGAGCCAGCTTTTTTCTAAAGCCACCTATCCATCTCTTTTGCCAATACAAACAAAAGATGCGGCTAAAAAGACTGCGGATTTTATGGGTTTTATCTATCCATGTCAAGAAGGGAGGATAAAATTTGCCATATTACTTATTCTATTTGCGATAATTAGAAGATTGCAGCGGAAATTCTATTATTGTTTTTTTTAATTAACTGCATAGCAACCCGCAAAATATCTTTTTTTCACATTCGCAACCAGCACTATACCGCCTCGCATACTAGCCGCGCTTTGAGCTTCTGGTTTTTATCAATCTGATGATTTCTTTTACCAGCTCAATTTCGATACCCGCTTTTACAACCACTTTTTTGCCTGACTTTACCCCCACTTACTTTTTCAATTTGGCGCTCATCTAAACATCCTGCATCAACTCCACGGCACGTAAATTTATCTACCAAAATATCCAATATCCGGTTTAACTTAACCCGAATATTTCATAAATTGGCACGCGCCCTCACTTGTCTTTTGATTAATAAGAAAGATTTTGCTCAGTCGTGCATAAGAATCACTACACCCTTCCTTCTCAAAACTTCCCTATTAATCAAAACCTTGCGTGATCATCACGCGAATTTATGAAATATTCTGGTTAAACTCATTGTCAGCAGACACATTTAAGCCCAAACTCAGATTACTCCAACGAAGCACCCAACCCCTTGAAATCAAAATGGTTACCTACCTCCTTATTCACCTGATCAGCCGCATTTTTTTGATTTCTTGCTTATCTACTTCCGACATAATATCAAAAGGATGGGACGATAATTTCTATTCATGCGACCATAATTCATCTTAAATCATTTTTTTCAACTCATCTCTTTCTCACTTTCGCTGCAATTCGCAGTCTTAGCGCATTCAATCTGATAAATCCTGCTGCATCCGCTTGATTATAAGCACCGCGATCATCTTCAAAAGTTGCTATATCGGGATCAAATAGCGAATCAGTTTTAGAATCACGGCCAACTATCACTACATTACCTTTATAGAGCTTTACCCGCACCCAACCGTTGACATTTAATTGTGATTCATCAATCATGGCTTGTAACATTCTTCGCTCGGGACTCCACCAATACCCACTATAAATAAGAGTCGCATAACGCGGCATTAGCTCATCTTTCAAATGAGCCACCTCCCGATCTAATGTAATAGACTCAATGGCACGATGAGCGCGCAACATAATTGTGCCCCCCGGTGTTTCATAGCATCCACGTGACTTCATTCCGACATATCTGTTCTCAACCAAATCCAGACGTCCAATGCCATGCTTACCACCCAATTGATTCAGCCTCGCAAGAATTTCCGCAGGTGATAACCTTTCTTGATTCAACGCAACGATATCACCATGCTCAAATTCTAAATCAAGATACTCTGGCTCATCTGGCGCCTTCTCTGGCGATACTGTCCATCGCCACATCGATTCTTCGGGCTCTCTTGCCGGATCTTCCAATAAGCGCCCTTCATAGGAGATGTGCAATAAATTTGCATCCATGCTGTAAGGAGATCCACTTTGCTGCTTCATCTCAACCGGAATTCCATGCCTTTCTGCATACCCCAAGAGCTTCTCCCGAGAAGTAAGATCCCATTCACGCCATGGAGCGACCACATAAATATTAGGCTTCAATGCATAATAACCCAGCTCAAAGCGAACCTGATCATTTCCCTTACCAGTTGCACCGTGAGAAACAGCATCCGCCCCTGTTTCCTGAGCAATTTCAATTTGTCTCTTTGCAATTAGTGGTCTTGCAATACTGGTTCCGAGCAAATATTCGCCTTCATAGATAGTATTTGCACGAAACATTGGAAATACATATTCTCGAACAAACTCTTCACGCAAATCTTCTATAAAAATTTCTTTAACGCCAAGACTACGAGCTTTTATACGTGCAGGCTCAATTTCTTCTCCCTGACCAATATCGGCAGTAAAAGTAACAACTTCACACTGGTAAACATCTTGCAGCCACTTCAATATAACCGAAGTGTCTAATCCACCGGAAAAAGCAAGAACCACCTTTTTAATTTTTTTCATGGTAATAAAACAGAATCCAAACAGATTTATTGAAATATCCGGTTACTTAATTTCTACTTTGCCCAACAACAAATATTCCATTAACGCTTTTTGAGTGTGCAATCGATTTTCCGCCTCCTCCCAGACCACTGACTGCGGACCATCCAATACCTGGGCAGCCACCTCTTCACCACGATGAGCTGGCAAACAGTGCATGAACAAAGCATCCTTCTTCGCATAGGACATCATTTCTTCATCAACACAGAAATCAGCAAAGGCATTTCTTCGGGCCTCCTCCTCAGCCTCAAAGCCCATGCTTGTCCATACGTCAGTTGTTACAAGGTCAGCATTTCTCACAGCATCATGCGGACAAGCAAATTCCTCATAATGGTCGGTACTGTATAACCCCGCACGCTCCGGTTCGACTTCATAGCCCGGGGGCGTTGAAACATGCACATTAAAATCAAATATTTCAGCCGCCTGCAGCCATGTATTACACACGTTATTGGAATCACCGATCCATGCCACTGTCTTACCAGCAATACTTCCTCGGTGCTCTATATAAGTAAAAATATCACCTAAAATTTGACAAGGGTGATATTCATCAGTTAATCCATTGATAACAGGCACACGCGAACTTTCCGCGAAACGTTCGATTATACTGTGCTCGTAAGTGCGAATTATGACGATATCCACCATTCGCGAAATCACATGCGCCGCATCTTCTACAGGCTCACCTCGACCTAATTGCGTATCCCGGGTTGAAAGATAGACAGCGTTACCACCCAACTGATACATTCCCGCCTCAAATGATAATCGCGTACGCGTAGAATTCTTATCAAAAATCATCGCCAAAGTCCGGTCCATCAATGGCCAATATCGTCGATATTGCTTAAACTCATTTTTAATCCAACGCGCCCGCTCGAATAAATATTCAAGCTCTTTGAGGGTTAAATCATTAATCCTCAGAAAATGCCTTATTTGCATAAAATCACTGATTTAATTAGATAATCCAGGTCTGTCACGTGCAATTACACTCTCAGGTTGACTTACCAAGAATCCCTCAATAATTTCTGAAGCAGTATCCACAACTTCCTCAGCTTCCGCTTGATTCATTACCAGAGCAGGTAACAATCGCACCACCCTCTCTGAAGTTACATTAATCAATAGCCGATGTTTTAGCGCTTCCTTAACCAACTCACCGCAAGGAACAGGGAGTTCGACACCCAACATAAGCCCTTGACCCCGAATTTGTATCACATCAAGCCATTTAGCAAGTTTTTCCTTAAATCTATCTCGTATCAAACTACCCACCTTAACCGCGTTTTGCATCAAGCAGTCTTTTTCAATCACATTCAAGGTAGTCAGCGCTGCTGTGCAAGCAAGTGGATTACCCCCAAAAGTCGATGCGTGATTACCAGGTTTAAACACACCTCCCGCCTCACCTTTTGCAATACAGGCTCCAATAGCCACACCAGAACCCAGACCTTTTGCCAATGTCATGACATCTGGCATGATACCGCTATGCTGGAACGCAAACCATTCTCCTGTGCGACCAACACCACACTGCACCTCATCAAGCATCAGCAGCCAATTATTCTGATCACACAATTGACGTAATCCTTGCAGATAATTGATTTGTGGAAAATTGACTCCCCCTTCACCCTGGTAAGTTTCTACCAGCACCGCCACGACATGTTTATTGTTATCAGCAATTTGAGCAACCGCATTGAGGTCATCGTATGGAACACGCACGAAACCTGCGAGCAATGGCTCAAAGCCAGCTTGGGCTTTGCGATTACCTGTTGCAGTCAAAGTCGCCATAGTACGGCCATGGAAAGATCGCTCCATCACTATGATCGTAGGCAATTCGATCCCTTTATTGTGACCATGTAATCTTGCCAGTTTGATAGCAGCTTCATTTGCCTCTGCGCCCGAATTACAAAAAAACACTCTGTCCATTCCAGACAAAGCGGCCAATCTCCCCGCCAGCATCTCTTGTTTTTCGATATGATAGAGATTTGAAGTATGTATTAGCATCCCCGCCTGTTCACACAGCGCTTTGGTCAGTTCAGGATGACTGTGCCCAAGGCCACATACGGCAATTCCGGAGAGCGCATCAAGATAACAATCACCACGATCATCCCATAACCAGACCCCTTCTCCCCTGACAAAGGTTACCGGAAGCCGCAAATAAGTACTCATCAAGTTTGACACAGTGCTACACTCGCATTTTAAGTTTGAAGAAATAGAAAACAATACGGCGGCATTTGCCGCCGTAACCCATATCTTATATTAAATCTATATTTACTTATTTAGTAAGCTTTTTCAAGACCTTTTTTGTTTTGTGTTATTTTTTTAAACACAAAGCTATTTTATGATTGGATTAAAGCATCTTATCTGCTCGAAAGCATAAATTGATATATTCTGTCATCAAAATCTCCTTAGTTCCTTAGTGCTTTTAAGAGACTAGGGCTTACGATGAAATAAATAGAAATGGCATGTTAGAATATAAAATTAATGCTCTAGCGGTCTCATCAAGAAATAGCCATATCAAACTTTTCAGCTCAATTCAAATAAAATGAATATAACGAGCTGAATTCCGAACTCGATAAAATCTAACAAAATGAATCAATTCGCAAAGGAAACCTTAGCTATCAGTCTTGAAGAGGAGATGCGGCGCTCCTATCTGGACTATGCAATGAGCGTGATTGTTGGGCGTGCGCTACCCGATGTGCGGGATGGTCTAAAACCAGTACACCGGCGTGTACTGTATGCCATGTATGAACTCTCAAATGACTGGAATCGTCCCTATAAAAAATCAGCGCGTATCGTTGGCGATGTCATTGGTAAATATCATCCACATGGTGATACCGCCGTATATGACACGATTGTCCGAATGGCTCAAAATTTCTCATTACGCTATATGCTGGTGGATGGACAAGGTAATTTTGGTTCGGTTGATGGTGATAATGCCGCAGCCATGCGTTATACCGAAATTAGAATGTCGCGCATCGCGCATGAATTACTCGTCGATCTCGACAAAAATACTGTTGATTTTGGACCTAACTATGATGGCTCAGAGCAAGAACCACTCATCTTTCCAGCAAAGATCCCTAACTTGCTCATCAATGGTTCTTCCGGAATTGCAGTGGGTATGGCAACCAATATCCCACCTCACAACCTTAATGAAGTAATCGATGCCAGTCTTGTGTTGCTTTACAGCCCAGAAGTCAGTATAGATGAGTTAATTGAGCATATCCAAGCGCCTGATTTCCCTACAGCCGGTATTATCTATGGTACAGCGGGCATACGAGATGGCTATCATACTGGGCGAGGTCGGGTAATCATGCGGGCACGCACGCATTTTGAGGACATCGATAAAGGTAATCGCCAAAGCATCATCATAGATGAGTTACCCTATCAGGTTAATAAAGCCAATTTACTGATACGTATTGGTGAACTGGTACGTGATAAGCGGATCGAAGGCATTTCTGATTTGCGAGACGAATCAGATAAATCGGGTATGCGTGTAGTTATTGAGCTAAAGCGCGGCGAGATCCCTGAAGTAGTCCTAAACAATCTGTACAAAGAAACGCAGATGCAAGATACCTTCGGGATGAACATGGTGGCCCTGATAGATGGTCAGCCTCGCCTACTCAACCTAAAACAAATGCTGGAAGCATTTCTGCGTCATCGGCGTGAGGTAGTAACACGCCGTACTGCCTTTGAATTGAAGAAAGCACGTGAACGCGGACATTTGCTCGAAGGTTTAGCTGTAGCACTATCCAATGTGGATGAAATCATCGCTCTAATCAAAGCCGCGCCTACCCCTGCCGATGCTAAAAGAGCACTCATATCCAGAACTTGGCACTCTCAATTGGTAGAAGAAATGCTGACGCGCGCGGCTATTGATGCAAAAGCTTTTCGCCCAGATGGGTTAACCACTGAGTTTGGTTTATTTGATCAAGAATACCGCCTCTCCGATACACAAGCTCAGGCGATTCTGGATCTTCGCCTTCAGCGACTTACCGGGCTGGAGCAAGATAAAATTATTGACGAATATAGAGAAATCATCGATAAAATTATTGACCTCCTTGAAATTCTCGGCAATCCGGAGCGGATTACTACCATTATTGCTGAAGAACTCAACGCTATAAAGCAGCAATTTGGCGATAATCGTCGCAGTGAAATCGTTATTAATACCCAAGATTTAAATACAGAAGATTTGATCACTCCGGCCGATGTAGTCATTACATTATCGCATGCAGGTTATATCAAGTCTCAGCTGATGGATGAGTATCGCGCTCAAAAACGTGGTGGACGTGGGAAACTGGCCATCACTACAAAAGAAGACGATTTCATTGACAATATGTTCATTGCCAATACGCACGATTACATTCTATGTTTTTCCAGTCTAGGACGCGTATATTGGATCAAGGTTTATAATGTACCTCAAGGTAGCCGCTCTTCACGAGGGAAGCCCATGAACAATCTAGTGCAACTGGAAAAAGATGAAAAAATCAATGCGGTATTACCCGTAAAAACATTCGACAACAATCGTTATATTTTTATGGCGACTGCTTTCGGTACTGTTAAAAAAACACCGCTATCCGAATTCTCACGGCCGCGCAATAATGGAATCATTGCAATTGGTCTTGATGAAGGTGATTATCTAGTAGGCGTTGCACTCACAGAAGGAAAGCATGATGTCATGCTGTTTTCTGATAACGGTAAAGCCATGCGTTTCGATGAAAATGATGTCCGACCGATGGGCCGCATCGCACGCGGCGTACGCGGTATGAAACTCGGTGCTGGCCAAAAAGTTATTTCACTGCTCGTCGCCGAAAACGAGGAACTTACTGTTTTGACAGCCACCGAAAATGGATACGGCAAACGCACGTCGATCAGTGAATATACTCGCCATAGCCGTGGCACACAGGGCATGATTGCAATCAATACTAGTATACGTAATGGCAAAGTGGTAGCAGCACAACTTGTCAAACCAGATGATGAGATCATGCTGATCACAACAGGTGGTGTATTGATCCGAACCCGTGTCAATGAAATTCGTGAAATGGGCCGCGCCACTCAGGGGGTTACTCTGATTAACCTAGATCAGGGTGAAAAACTTGCTGGACTGGAACGAGTGATTGAAACGGATGAAACTTAAAATCAATCTTTTACAACTGGAATACAGCAAGATTCAATTGAAATAAGTCAGGAATTTTCTTATGAACATAGTTTATAATTTCAGCGCAGGTCCGGCTGTACTGCCAAAAGAGGTTCTCCAGCAAGCTCGTGACGAAATGCTGGATTGGCATGGCAGCGGCATGTCAGTCATGGAAATGAGCCATCGCGGTGAAGAATTCATGTCCATTGCCGCCAAAACCGAAAGTGATTTACGCGAATTAGCAAATATTCCTGATCACTATAAAATACTCTTTCTCCAGGGCGGCGCCGCAAGCCAATTTGCCATGGTGCCGATGAACCTTCTGCATGAAAAAAAGAGAGCCGATTACATCAATACAGGTCAATGGTCACAAAAAGCTATCGATGAAGCGAAAAATTATTGTACGGTTAATATCGCTGCTTCATCAGAAGATGCTCATTTCACCTACGCTCCTACACTCGATAAATGGAGAGTCGCCCCTGATACCGCGTATATTCATTACACAACCAACGAGACCATTGGCGGCGTAGAATTTAACTGGGTTCCCGATATCACTCAAGTGAAAGGTGGAAAAGCTGACATTCCACTGGTGGCCGATATGTCTTCCAACATTTTGTCTCGCCCACTGGATGTCACACCATTCGGACTTATTTATGCAGGTGCACAAAAAAATATTGGTCCGGCAGGGCTTGTACTCGTTATTGTACGCGAGGATTTACTGGGCAGGCCGATAACGGGTACGCCGACCATGTACAATTACAAAATCCATGCGGATTACGACTCCATGTATAACACACCGCCCACCTACGCAATTTACATCATGGGTCTTGTGCTAGACTGGCTAAAACAAAAAGGTGGACTGGCGGCAATGGAAACGATCAATATCTCCAAATCCAAGCTGCTTTATGATTTAATCGATGCCAGCGATTTCTATCAATGTCCGGTTGCCCGACCCGATCGGTCACGCATGAATATTCCGTTTACACTGAAAAATGCGGCGCTAGATAATGAATTTCTAAAGCAAGCAAAAGCACGTGGGTTACTCCAGTTAAAAGGTCATCGTTCTGTGGGCGGGATGCGAGCCTCGATCTATAATGCTATGCCCTATGAAGGCGTTGTAGCCTTGGTTTCTTTCATGAAAGAATTTGAGAAGATCTATGCCTGACCATACTCAAAGAATTTTTAATATCCTCACGCTTAATAACATTTCGTCAATTGGATTAAAGCGATTTCCTTCTGATCGTTACTATGTCAGCAGTGAATTATCTAATCCAGATGCTATTTTGGTACGATCGCACAATATGCTGGATATGAATATACCCGGAAGCGTCATTGCAATCGGGCGCGCAGGTGCTGGCACAAATAATATCCCGGTTAACGAAATGAATCTACGTGGCGTTCCAGTATTTAATACACCTGGTGCCAATGCGAATGCCGTCAAAGAACTGGTATTGGCAAGCATGTTAATAGCATCACGTAATCTGATTCCTGCATTTCGCTTTGTTGAAAGCTTGCACGGCGACGATCAGGCCCTGCACAAGCAAGTAGAAGATCACAAAAAGAAATTCTTGGGAGTGGAATTACCCAAACGGACGCTCGGCATTATTGGCTTAGGTAAAATTGGAAGGCTCGTGGCCGATGCTGCCATTAAGCTTGGGATGAAAGTATTAGGATATGATCCTAAAATTACTGTCGACTCTGCTTGGAGCCTGTCTTCAGAGGTACAAAAAGCTCAGAGCATCGAAGATCTGTTACGCCACAGTGATTTTATTTCCTTGCACGTCCCTCTGATGGATTCTACTTATCATCTCATCAATGATGAAGTGATACAATTTTTGAAGCGAAATACGATACTCCTTAATTTCTCCAGAGATACCATCGTTGACGAAGATGCAGTTCTCACTGGAATCAAGAATGGTAAAATTAAATATTATGTATGTGATTTCCCAAGTCAAAAATTACAGCATCATGAATCAGTAATTGCCCTGCCTCACCTGGGAGCATCCACTCAGGAAGCAGAAGAAAACTGCGCGATAATGGTCGTTGATCAAATGATGAATTATTTGCAACACGGCAATATCGTCAATACAGTCAATTTTCCGAATATTGTTATGGAACGAGGGTCACTCTATCGGATTGCAGTAGCCAACGCCAATGTTCCCAATCTTTTGGGTCAAATATCAACATGTATGGCAAAAGCTGGGCTGAATATACACAATATGACCAACAAATCGCGTGGTGAAATGGCCTACACCCTGGTAGATATAGATAGTCCAGTACCAGAATATGTGATTGGTGACCTTTCCAAAATCACGGGCGTTCTACTGGTACGCTATTTGCCCATTCCGACAGAAACTTCAGATTAATATTTATTTCCCATGACTGAACAGCTCAAACAGCTGCGAGATAAAATCGATTCGATTGATAACGAATTACTCAAACTCATCAACACACGTGCTGAGTTAGCACAACAAATTGGTCTCCAGAAGAATGGTGTAACCTACCGTCCTGAGCGTGAGTCTCAGGTATTAACACGTCTGCAACAATTAAATCCAGGGCCACTCACCAACGAGCGTATCATACAATTGTTTACAGAAATCATATCGGCCTGCCGAGCAATGGAAGAACCATTAACCGTTGCTTATCTTGGTCCTCAGGGAACTTTTTCTGAAGAAGCTGTAACCAAACGCTTTGGCAGCACGGTAGCAACTCTAGCCTGTCAATCTATTGATGATGTCTTTCGTAAGGTAGAGTCGGACACTGTCAGTTATGGTGTCGTACCTGTTGAAAACTCCACAGAAGGTGCCGTCGGTAGAACCATGGATTTGTTGTTACAAACTTCATTAACCGTATGCGGCGAAATCGAATTACCTGTCCATCAGCATTTGATGGCACAACAGACGGATCTAACAACTATTCAGAAAATTTACTCTCATCCTCAATCGTTTGCGCAATGTCTCGGATGGTTGAACAAGCATTTACCTAATTTGCAGGATATATCACGCATCGATACAGCAAGCAATGCCGATGCAGCTCGATTAGCGGCAGCAGACAAGAATGCCGCAGCCATTGCAGGGAAAAAAGCTGCTGACGTATTTGGGCTCACTATCTGCGCCAAGAATATTGAAGATGATCCGAACAATACCACCCGATTTCTAGTTATCGGAACACAGCAAGTTTCTTCCTCTGGCAGAGATAAAACCTCAATCATCATGTCGACAAGTAATCGGCCTGGCTCCATTTATGAACTATTGTCCCCCTTTGCCCGCTACCAAGTTGGCATGAGCCGGCTAGAATCCCGTCCTTCCCGTAAAGAGCTTTGGGAATATGTATTTTTTATCGATATTGAAGGCCATCTAGAAAATGAGAATGTTGCAAAAGCACTTGAAGAAATCCGTAACAAAGCAACTTTTCTTAAAATACTGGGCTCATATCCCGCTGCACAGTAATATGCTCCGTTGCTGACCTTAGTAATTTCTTTATTTCAGTTTTATTTTTTAAGTTTTAGCATCCTGACTTTATGAAACTTTGTGAACTTGCACCAGAATATATCCGCGCTATACAGCCTTATCAGCCAGGCAAACCCATTTCAGAGCTGGTGCGGGAGCTTGGTCTGGAGAAATACGGTGTTATCAAGCTTGCATCCAATGAGAATCCACTCGGAACAAGCCCATTGGCTATAGAAGCAATGACCAGCGCGCTTCAAGAAATTGCTCGTTACCCTGATGGAAGTGGCTTTGAACTAAAAAATGCATTATCGAAGCACTATGGCGTAAACGTTGATCAGATTGTGTTGGGAAATGGTTCAAATGATGTACTGGAACTCGCTGCCTGTATATTCCTGAAACCGGGCGCTTCGGCTGTTTATTCGCAGCACGCTTTCGCTATTTACCCCCTGCTGGCACAGGCATTAGGTGCACATGGTATCTCCGTACCTGCCAGGCTTTATGGTCATGATCTGGTTGCCATGCTCAATGCCATCACACCGGAAACGCGCATCATATTTATCGCCAATCCCAATAATCCCACCGGGACACTCTGCGATGCCGATGATCTATTACGTTTTCTTGAGCGAGTTTCGCCGGACGTTTTGGTTATTCTGGATGAAGCCTACGATGAATATCTGCCTGAAGCTAATAAAGCCAATAGTATTTCTTGGCTGAGAAAATTTCCCAATCTGTTAATTACACGCACCTTTTCAAAAGCATACGGCCTTGCAGGTATTCGTGTTGGATTTGCGCTGACTCACCCTGATTTAGCTGATTTAATGAATCGCATCCGGCAGCCGTTCAATGTCAATAGTATTGCATTGGTAGGTGCACATGCTGCGTTACAGGATATCGAATTTGTCAAGCGCTCCTATACGATCAATCGAGCAGGAATGCTGCAAATAACCAATGGTCTTCGTCAATTGGGTGTGGAATATATTCCTTCTTACGGAAATTTCATCAGCTTCCGCGTCAGAGGCGATATCACCAATACAATGCAAACCTACCAGAACCTGCTTCAGCAAGGCGTTATCGTACGTCCACTGGGTGTTTATGAAATGCCCCATCATTTAAGAGTTACCATCGGACTGGAATCTGAAAACCAAAAATTCCTGGAGGCATTGGAACAAGTATTGAGAACATCTTCCTGAACATCAATATCTTGGCATCGCGAAATTTATATCATCCATCCCAAGGCATGCAGATATGACATCTCCCCCCCTACATAAGCTAGTTGTCATCGGTGTCGGTTTGATTGGGGGCTCTTTTGCGTTGGCACTGCGTAACGCAGGGATGGTCAAGCATATCGTTGGTATGGGACGTAGCCAAGAAAATATGCAGCGTGCTCTTGAACTGGGCATCATCGATGAAATAGCGAGTAATTTTGCATCTGCATTAAAAGGCGCAGATTTTGTCCTCCTCGCCATGCCCGTCGGCCAAATCAGTAACATCATGGTGCAAATCGCTCCCTGCCTGACACCGGGAACGATCGTTTCTGATGTGGGAAGTACCAAACAAGATGTAATAATTGCTGCCCGTACTCATCTTGTTCAGCACCTCGCTCACTTTATTCCCTGCCACCCCATTGCCGGAACCGAACTCAGCGGTGCCGAAGCCGCTAGCACCCATTTGTTTCGTGACAAGCACCTGATCATCACTCCTCTGGCAGAAAATAATGATCAAGCAATCAGCCTAGTGACAACCCTCTGGCAACATTGCGGCACAAAAGTCTCTTGCATGCCTGCAGATCAGCACGACCGGATACTTGCCACCATCAGCCATCTACCACACATCTTGGCATTTACGCTCATGAATCATGTTCGAGCCAGCATTGAAGACAAACCTGAAGAGATATTGCGTTTTGCGGGCAGCAGTTTTCGTGATTGCACTCGCATTGCAAGTAGTTCTCCGGAAATGTGGCGTGATATCTGCCTCGCTAACCGAGAAACATTACTTAAACAGATTGATACTTATCAGAAGGAGCTAACCGATCTGCGCATTACTCTGGCAAATAATAATGGGGAAGCACTCAAGAAAGCATTTGCTAATGCCCGCGAGACGCGGCAACAATGGTTAAAGAACGATTAGATTCTCACAAGCAGTCCCAACTTATAGAGTACTTTCTTGCTAGTACTCAGTCATTCTTGAAATGTCGGCTAAAGCTCCCCATACTCTCGAGCTTCAACGTAGAATGGAAGTGGGCCAATGGCAAAGAAATACAT
>NZ_FNDH01000066.1 GCF_900100485.1 Nitrosomonas sp. Nm132
CTTGGAGTACAAAAGCCCCAATCAATATGAAGTGGAAACAGAAAAATTGAAAGAAGTCGCTTAACTGGGTTGTCCGGTTTTACTTGACCAGGTCAGTAAGGCACATTTTACGATAAGCGAACCATTAAAACCCTGTATAGCTCGCATTAATTCACCAACCCGTTTAGGGTCAGTTATGCTGGCATGATGTTTAATCTTGGCGCTTTCTTTCTTGGGTAACACCCCGCGCAGGTCTCCAGAAGGATCTCGGTCTGCCTTGCCAAGTGACACCGCATAACGGAATACTTGACCACATATACCCAATACCCGGCGGGCTGTTTCTATTGCGCCCCGGCTTTCAATTCGTTGCGCTACCTGCAACAGGTCCGGTGCAGCAATATTACGTATTGGCCTATCCCAATCCATGGAAAGACATTCTTTTCTAATCGGTCTATCACTGTCTGCTTATGGCTGGGCGCCCGATCCGCTAAATGCTTAACCATCCATTCACGTGCGATTGCTTCAAAGCTATTTATTGATGCTTCCCTGGCGGATAGTATCCCTTGCTTTCTGGCTATACCAGGATCAATGCCATTAGCAAGCAGTTTTCTGGCACCGTCCCGGCGCTCTCTTGCGTCTGCCAGCGACACATCAGGATAGACGCCCAGGGCCAACATTTTTTCCTTGCCATCGTGGCGATACTTGAGCCGCCAATACTTCCCGCCATTTGGATGAATCAGTAGGAACAAGCCTTTTTCATCAGCAAGCTTATAAGGTTTGTCTTTGGGCTTGGCTTTGCTTATGGCTACAGCGCTAAGTGGCTTTCTGGGGGTATCTGTTTTTCTAGTTGGGGGTATATTCTCACCTGATTCATCCATGTTTATGGCCTTTAATCAAACTCAAAACTTTAAAGCTTGCGAAAAAACACCTATTTTCACGTCCGAATTGGGGAGCAGCAGGAAGAAATGCGCGAGCAATTTTTTTCTAAAAGTGGGGAATTCCCCATTCATCTTTTGCTAATTTGGGGCGTAGTGGGGAGGCTTAAAGCTAGTATCCATGCGGATTTCAAGCCGACCTCCCCATTTTCCCCACACTCCCCATTGTTTTTTTGCGGGATAGGAATATGACTAAAGAAAGTCAGAATTAGAGATTCTGTTCCCTACTTTTGCCAGTTTAGTACCTTAACCTTCTAGAAAATTAAGTAAAAAAGGACAATCTGGGGGTACATTTTAAAGCAAAAACCGATATACCCCCAAATGTACCCCCGCTTAATATTGGATTCTGAAGGATTTTTAAGGGCTGTTACGGATAGTAAAATTAGCTTGAAGCCTTGTTACATGCGGGTTTGTGGGCTGCTACGGACGGGAGAAAATACATGCTTGGCGGAGAGGGTGGGATTCGAACCCACGTGCCGGGTTACCCCAACCATCTGATTTCGAGTCAGCGCCGTTATGGCCACTTCGGTACCTCTCCACTTAAGTATTCAAATAAATATAAGAATATTCATAGTTTACCAGTTTTACTTAGAAGCTGTCTTGAAAAATCATACACATTTAGCCACAATCAGCCTTGGCATTGCGATACCGGTTGTGGCTAGTGGATAATTCGTGCGTTTGCCCTGGGGCTGGCTCTTTGCCGTTTCTTTTCTATGGATCTCATTGATTTCGTCCAGTGCAGCTTCCCACACCCCTCGTTGATTCCAGCGCCAATAATGGTCGTAAACGGTTTTCCGCGGCGGGTAATCCTTTGGCAGCATGCGCTATTGGGCCTCGCTTTTGCTGATGTAGAGAATCGCATTGACGATAGCACGTTTACTGTGAATCGGCTTTTTCCCTCGTTGATCTTTATGCTCAAAATGACGCGAGACTAGCCCCCATTCTTCCTCTGATAAGTCGCTTTGGTACATTGACTTCATAAAATGGTTGAGATCATAGTCGCAATGATATGACAAATAATTGAATTATTTCAAGACCCCTTCTTATAACAAGAAGTGTAAATCCTACTTATTCAACCCATCTTAAACACTTCCGAACACACGATCAAACATAGCCTTTACATATAAAATTAGATAGCAACGGTAACTATATTTCTTATTTTCTGAATTGCCTTGGCTTCAATCTGCCTAACTCGCTCGGCTGATACCCCTAGTTCTTCAGCCAATTCATGAAGTGTCGCAGCATCTTTTTCTCTTAACCAGCGAGCCTCAATAATATGGCGGCTACGATCATCAAGATTTAAAAGTGATTCTTTAAGTTTTTCATGACATAAACGAGAAATCTGCTTATTCTCAAATACCTGTGATGGATCAACTCCATCAGTTAAATAACTAATTGGACTACAACTTTCATCATCTTCATCAGATAATGGTTCCAATGAGATATCGCGACCACTAAAACGAGTTTCCATTTCTATTACTTCTTCAGATTTGACTCCCAACTGTTTCGCTATAGCAGCCACCTCTCCTTGGTTCATGGTGTCCAAACCCTGTTTCATGCTTCGCAAGTTAAAAAATAGCTTACGTTGCTGTTTGGTTGTTGCGATCTTGACTAATCTCCAATTTCGCATGATGAACTCATGAATTTCTGCTTTAATCCAATGAATAGCGAATGACACAAGACGCACGCCACGTTCTGGATCAAACCGCTTCACGGCTTTCATTAGTCCGATGTTACCTTCCTGTATTAAATCAGCATGCGGTAACCCATAACCTAAATAACCACGAGCTATCGCAATTACCACTCTTAGATGTGATAACACTAATTGATGAGCAGCCTTTATATCATCTTCATCCCTCAGGCATCTCGCCAAACGAATTTCTTCCTCTTGGGATAATATAGGAAAGCGGTTAACAGTCTGAATATATCCTTCAATACTTCCTCCCACTATCGTTGGCAACACTAAATTAGTTGTCATGCTTTCTCCTTTAATCTCAATTTTAGATTTTTTATCAACTTAATTTTTATTTTAGCACTCATGCAATGAGAGTGCTAAAATTTCCTGAAGTTTCCCAATTTGATAAAACCTTTGAGGTGGAATTCAATTGAAGATGCTCTGGAAATAGAGCAAATACTTCTTGAAGCTTCAGAGAAACATTCTTCCTCATAAAGTTAAGAAGTTAAAATTTAGAAACTGAGCGAGTTATATGAGATGTTTGGCAAGGAAAAAGCTACTCATCTAGAATCAACCCATTTATTCTGGTTCGATTTGAGAGAGATGCTGTGCAACTGATAATCTTGCCCCTAACCATCCCAGCAATGCTGAAAAAATAAACAAGCTAAGACTATCTTGTAAAGAAAGATGATTCAAATGAAAGTCTGTTGCATAGAGTTGTGCAAGCTCAATCAAACTCTCATTGATTGCCTGAATACCCAAGGCAATGAGTAGCCAGGCAGCTGCTGCACCTGCTACTCCTTGTATCGCACCAAAATAGAGGAAAGGGCGGCGGATAAAGCTATCTGTAGCGCCAATTAATTTCGAGACTTCAATTTCATCTCGCTTGGTTAATATCTGTAGGCGAATGGTGTTGAAAACTACTATAACCAATGCCAAGCTCAATAAAACTGCTAACATCAATACGGCAAGCTGGCCCAATCTGAGAAAAGCATCCAATCGCCTGGCCCAATCTGTATCGACTTGAACATGCTCTATCTCAGACCATTCTTTTATAGTAGCGCGTATATTCTCTAGTTCATCAGGTGTAACTTGCTGAAGATTGATAATAAAAGCATCAGGTAATGGATTTCTTATAAGATTATTTACAACTTCAGTTAGGCCACCCTCTTGTTGCAGTTGTTGCAAGGCAATTTCCTTGGAGATGAATTGAAAACTTGCAATATAAGAGAGTTTTTCCAGCCGTGAATTAATATTTTCAATGCCTTCTTGCGTCGTGCTCAGCTTAAGAAACAAACTTAATTGTGGAGTATCAGTAACATCTCCCGAAATAGTCTGCAAGTTGCCTAGCAGGGTATAAATACCAAGAGGTAAACTGAAAGCAATACCAATTACAATAATACTCAGCAGGCTAGATAATGGCGTATTGACGAGCTGCCTGAGTGTCTGGTTTAGTGCTTGCCAATGTTGAGACAACCACATACTCATACAGTCAGTTTTCCTTGATTGAGTAAAAGGGTACGATATCGAGTATCATTTAATAGCGTTGTATCGTGCGTGGCGATTACTACAGTAACGCCTACTTGATGAAAGGATCTGAATACTTCCATAATGCTTTGCGCATAATCAACATCAAGATTTGCAGTTGGCTCATCGGCTATCAAAATTGATGGACGATGAACCACAGCTCTGGCAATGCACAATCGCTGCTTCTCGCCACCCGATAATGTAATCGGATAAGCGTTCTCCTTTTCTAATAAACCAACCTTATCAAGTGCAGCACGAACTCTTCCAGCCGCTGTCTTTTTCTGAAAGCCACGTATTTGTAGTGGTAGCATAACATTGGCAAAAATAGTGCGATCATACAAAATTTTCTGATCTTGAAAAATTAAACCCAGGCTGTGCCGCAAAAAAGGAATCGCATTTTTTTTGAGTGCATTGATGTTCTGGTCGCTTACCATGACATGACCAGATGTGGGACGCTCAATTGCCGCAATAAGCTTCAGCATGGTACTTTTACCAGCACCTGAGTGGCCGGAAACAAATACGAGTTCACCTGGATGAATCGTAAAAGCAACATTCTTTAAAGCTTCGTATCCATCTGGGTAACGTTTGTAAACACTCTTAAAACTGATCATAAAATACTCAACAAACAAGAATCTAGTCACTCAGTACTTAATCGAATAGTGCTTCGACAAATTCCTGCGCATCAAATGGCCTAAGATCATCAAGTCCTTCTCCCACTCCTACAAAGCGTAAAGCTGGAGGATTTTGTGGATATTGTCCAGCTATGGCAGCTATTACACCACCTTTAGCAGTTCCATCCAGTTTGGTAAGAACTAAACCGGTTACTCCAAGTGCTTCATCAAAAGCCTTGAGTTGATTAATTGCATTTTGGCCTGTATTAGCATCCAGTATTAACAAAACCTCATGTGGTGCATCTGGTAACGCTTTGGTAATAACACGTTTTATCTTTCTAATTTCTTCCATCAGATGCAATTGAGTAGTCAGGCGGCCAGCGGTATCGGCCAGTACTATATCAATATCACGTGCTTTGGCTGCATTGATTGCATCAAAAATGACAGCTGCAGGATCGCTCTTTTTCTGAGATTCGCTTTCCTGCGCTATAACTGTAACGCCATTACGCTCGCCCCATGCCAATAGTTGCTCTCGTGCGGCAGCACGAAATGTATCTCCAGCAGCAAGCAATACTGATTTGCCCTGTGATTGAAAATAATGGGTAAGTTTTCCAATTGTTGTAGTTTTACCAACACCATTCACACCTGTGATCATAATAACAAATGGCTTTTTTGTCGTAACATCAAGCGGTTGTGCTAATGGGGCAAGCAAACTAACCAAAGTTTCCTGCAGTGCTCCTTTTAGCTGTTCCGCGTCGCTCAGCGCATCACGTTTAACTTTCTTACGCAATGTATCTAGCAACCAATTAGTAGCATTCACACCAGTATCTGCGGTAAGCAAGACAGTTTCAAGTTCGTCATAGAGCGCTTCGTCAATTTTACCCCTACCAAACAAACCAGATAACTGCTTACCAAAATTTTGTCGGGTTCGAGTAAGCCCCTGCCTAATTTTGCTTACTAGGCTTTCCGACTTAGAAGTATCTTCCGTAGAATTTTTTTTAGATTTAAAAAGACTAAACATTCTGATAGGCTGTAACTATTCTGAATTCAAAATAAACATTGATTTTATTCCTATTACCCAAATTTGGGTGAGCTAAAAACAAGAACTAAACGTTGGACCCTTATCATATCATTAGAATAATCAATAAATTGCGGCATTAGAAATACTAAATTATCCTATTAACATAGGTTTTCTAATACATCATACTCATATGTTACATCAAAACATTTTTCTGATAACTAATACTGCCTGCTTTAATTCCACAATTAGTTCAAAAAACAACCAGCTTGTATTTATTATAAACCACTGGTTTAATTAAATATATTTTCTATTTTTGCATTTCTGAAACACCTGCTGTTAAGAACAAATATAATAAAATCCAGCTAATTGAAATAATCATTATCTTCCAAATAAATAATATCAATGCCTCGCCCAATCCATGCGCTGATTGATCTCTCAGCACTTAAGCATAACCTTTCCATCGTACGCAAACATACGCAAAACGCACGAATAATGGCGGTAATAAAGGCAAATGCTTATGGGCATGGATTACTCAGTACTGCACACGCTCTAAGAGCTGCAGATGCTTTTGCTGTTCTCGAACTCGATGCTGCTGTTCGTTTAAGAGAAGCCGGTGTTTATCAGCCTATTTTACTTCTTGAAGGCTTTTTCTCTGCAGCAGATCTGACTGTTATTAAACAGTACCACTTAAGCACGGTAATACACCATCAAGAACAGTTGGCAATGCTGTTCACGGCAAAACAAAAAAATAAAATAAATGTATTTCTTAAAATCAATACTGGGATGAATCGGCTTGGCTTTGCACCCGAGCAAGGATTAGCTGTACTTGAAACGCTAAGAGTTAACTCGCTCATTAGCCAAATTACATTGATGACGCATTTTGCCTGCGCAGATGACCCCTTCCAAAAGGACGAAGTCAACCAGCAGCTCAGCGATTTCTTTACGGTTTTTAGAAAACATCATCTGCCATGCTCACTGGCAAACTCCGCAGCTATTTTACGTTACCCTGAAACACATGCTGACTGGGTGCGTCCTGGTATCATGCTCTATGGCGCGTCCCCACTGATAGATAAAACTGCTGCAGAACTAGGTTTACGCCCTGTCATGACGGTATCAAGCAAGATAATCGCCATACAACATCTTACTACAAGAGATAAAGTTGGATATGGTGGTCAATTTCAGGCCGAGCAACCAATGCGCATTGGCGTCGTTGCATGTGGTTATGCAGATGGTTATCCACGTCATGCACCTACTGGCACGCCTGTACTTGTCAATGGTCAGCGCACCCGTATAGTTGGACGTATATCCATGGACATGCTCACTGTTGATCTTACTAAAATTCAAAATGCCAATATTGGAAGCCCAGTAATTTTGTGGGGAAACAAGTTACCAATCGAAGAAGTAGCAAAATCTGCAGGTACAATCAGTTATGAACTGTTTTGCGCTTTATCTTCAAGAGTTAAAATATTAACAGTAACAAACGAGAATCAGTAAAGGCTATTTAACTTCACTGATTCCCAAGCAAAATAAGATCACTCCACTTTAGCTTTACTACGCAAATCTTGAACAGCCGCTGCAAAATTTCGCTGTAATACACGTTGCTGCATATTCATTTTTACTTCTTCAAACGGAGGCGTTACTGTAGGACGTATATCTTCCAAGCGAATTACATGCCAACCAAAAGAGGTTTGTACCGGCTTATCAGTGGTATTACCTTTTTTCAAGTTTTGCAAAGCATCTGCAAAAGGCTTGACATATGCTGCGGCTGCGCTCCAGCCTAATTCGCCACCATTGTTTTTACTACCTACATCAATTGATTTCTCTTTTGCCAGTTTCTCGAAAGAAGCACCTTTCTTCTTAAGAGAGGCGATTATATCTTTGGCTTCTGCCTCAGTCTCAACAAGGATATGACGTGCTTTATATTCCTTATCACCCATCTGTGTTTTCACAGTTTCATATTCTCGCCGTAAGACATCGTCACTCACGGCATTATTTTTGATGTAATCAGCCTGATATGCTCTAACTAATATTGCCTGACGAGCAAGTTCGGTTTGAGTTACCACATCCGAATTCCGATCAAGTCCTTTTTTAAGAGCCTCTTGCACAATAACTTCTTCAGCTATGAGATTCTCACGCAGGGTATTTCTCATTTCGGGAGAATCGGGTTGACCTTGAGCAACAGCAGCTTTGACCATAAATTCAAGTCGTGCCTGCGGAATAACCACTCCATTCACTTTCGCTACGGCAGCAGCAGTCGATTGAGCTTGAAGAGAAACGGCGACTAAACCCGACATACCGACCGATATTAACAATAGAAATTTTATTAAGCGCATGCAACTTCCTCTAAGTAAATTAAAGTTGATATACATTTATACAAGATTACACTCTAACATGTGATTGTAAGTGTGATTCTTTGCATATTATAAGCATAGGTAACTAAAATATCTGATAATCATTATTGATGATTTTTTATAATCTCTTATCCTCTATAAATTCAACTTGGTCTAGTTCGGTAAAACTTTTTTGAATGGTTTAACAGTTACCTTTGAAAATACCCCTGAGATAACATAAGGATCTGCTTCTGCCCAAGATTGCGCCGCCTCTAGTGAAGCAAACTCTGCCACAATTAAGCTCCCTGAAAACCCGGCAGGCCCGGGGTCAGGATTATCAATAGCTGGATAGGGTCCTGCAAGAATAAGTCGCCCTTCGCTTTGTAATGCCTTAATGCGCTCTAAATGCGCTGGCCTGGCTATCATACGCTTCTCAAGACTATTTGGAGCATCCTCTCCATTTATCACATAAAACCTCATATTTTATTACCTGTTTTATTGGTTTATCTTATCTATTAATTATTTAGATTAAAATTTAGAAAACTGTTTATACTTCTTTTATCAAAATATCTCTCTATCCCGCAATTTTTAAATGAATTCACCACAACTAGCTGAACGAAGATTACTTTATATACTCATCGCACTTCAAAATTTGGTTTTCATAATCCCTCATCCAGCCTTCTCCCAGAGGGAGAAGGTATTGATGCGGAATTTTGAAGTACGATGAGTATATGTATTAAATTTTTTATACTTAACACTGATTTACCAACGGTTAATAGTTTAAAAATATTGTTAAATACTTTCTTGATTTTACTGAATGGAATTTAGCTTGAATATAAATAATATTAGATCTAAATTTGATTTTACTGGGAACCCAGTGAATTATAGAAAATAAATTAAATGCGAATTAAGAGCTGAAATAGAAGCCAGTTCATCAATAACGTTAAACTATTGAGGAAGACATCACCCAACCTCAATAAATCAAAGTAACCAA
>NZ_FNDH01000070.1 GCF_900100485.1 Nitrosomonas sp. Nm132
TTCCTCATCATTTATATCCGTTTTGTATGACATCTCTTAGCTTACTATCAAAAAATCCTTGATTCTAATGGAAATCGTTTTGCCAGACAGCTTCTGAAGCAACAAGATATGGATGGCAAATGTGAGACCTTGTCTATAACCTTTTTTACTATCTATTCTGCAGATGATTACAGGCCTGCCTTAGGTCAAATTGCTCAAGCAAGGTCGCCCCAGATAGTTGACGATGCGGTTTTGTCTTGTCACCAAGGGATCTCGCTACCATCATAGCGAAAGAAACGCCCACTGTCCGCCAGGGTAAAAGCGTCGACTAGGGTGCGCATACTCTCGACACTTTTTTGGGGCAACAGCGGCCCATCCGCGTTCGCACCCAACCCGGATGCAGCAATAATACCCCGATCTGCAGCGGCCTTAGTTCCAATGAGAATCCTTTCATGGCAGCATTCAATGCTGCTTTGCTGGAGCGGTAGTAGTAACTGCCGGGACTTTCGATCTCAGCAATGGAACCCATGTGGCTGGTGATGGCGACGATCAGACGCTTTTGACTGCGTCGCAAATGATCAAGGAACGCGCGGCTCACGCGCAATGCGCCCATGGAATTAACGCGGAAAGTATGGGCCCAGGCTTCATAATCGGTAGCTTGATCCGGCCGAACGTATTTCTCGAAATAGATCCCCGCATTATTGATCAAGAGATCAATGGGATTATCCGCAAGTTCTCCTGCCAAGGCATTGATCTGATCGGGGTCGGTCACATCCAGACGATGTCTGGTTAAGGCACTGTTCTTGCTTTCCAGCCGTTGTAGCTCTTCTGCTTGTGCAGGAAACCGGCAAGTGGCGAAAACACGCCATCCGGCCTCTGCGTATTGACGACACCACTCCAACCCAAGACCGCGGTTACTGCCGGTGATCAGAACGGTTGGCATAATGGCGATGGCCTTCTGTAATTAAAGCGTATCCAGAAATTCCTTCCAACGCTTCCAAACAGCATTTCCGTATCCGCATGCCTATAAGCGCGTATGATCATGGTGGCTTTTTCAATCCCTTACAGTTCGTCGGCCTCGACGATGTCGAAGACACCAAAGTTTCCTATCATAGCTTTCCTTTCACTCAGCTTGGAACTTTGTGTCATGAATTTTTCTGATACCCATTGCCATATTACATCTCCGAAATAATAACAGGCTTTCTCCACGATATTGTGTTCCATTGAGGCTGGCTATACCAACGCTTTTCCGTATTGGGAAACATCCTATATTTTTTAGATATTCGATAGGAAGTGAAGGTTCCTAACCGCCCGGACTGAACAGTTTGCGAGAATTGTTCGCTCCATATTCGTTTGATGGCAAGACCATTTCTTCCCGCTGCCGATACAGGTGAGTGCGGTTTCAAGTAATGCCACGCCCAGCGCTTGGATTATTCGGATAACGCTTCTTATACTTTTTTGTTGATTCATAAAAAGATGAGCTTTTTGATCTATGCTGGAAAGACAAGGACGGTGTTGGGCGGGTAGGGCTCGCCCCAGTAAAATAAATTTCTACCGGGGGCGAGCTGCGTTGTTAACCTAACGCTTCTCCTGATAGGAAACAACCATTGTGATACTGCTCTATTTAGAGCGTTTTGAGATACTCAAGCAAGGCTTTTTTCTCGTCCGAGGAAAGCGTGGTGCCGAATTCGTGGCCGCAACGGCTGTTTCCAGAATTCCGGTCACTGCAATCCGTAGTTTGCAACGTATAGTCAAATTTGGTTTGCTCAGCGGCAATTCCGATGTTGGCGATATCGTAAGCCGGACCAACTTTGAACGAACCGACCCGTTCGGCTGCGGGTTTCAACAACTCTGCCAGCGTTGGCACAGATCCGTTATGAAGGTACGGTGCCGCCGCCCAGATTCCTTCAAGAACTCGGGATTCATATGCGTAAGTTGGTTTCTCAGACACTGCCGGTGCAATGTATGCATCCTTGAGAGAGTCCGTTTCCGGTGGAAACGGTGATTTCAGACCATCTGCCTGTGCCGCATCTTTGGCCTTCATCAGGACGGGAACGTAATGCTGGAGAATGGAGCCGAGAACAGCAGTTCCCAGAACGTTGAAAGCGGTATCGACTGGCTTGAGTGGGGCAGCGAGAAACGGGATTTTTGCACCTTCAAGCACACCCGTCTTCACGGTACGGCCGAGAATCTCGTATTCCTTGGAATCGGTACCGACATCCATGATTGGAGTTTTCCAGGTTTTTTGCTCGAGAAACCGGGTCTCACCAGGCGCGATACCATGGCAATCGGCGCAACCACCTTCCTCAGTCTTGCGGGCATAAATTGCTTTACCTTTGCTAGCAAGAGCCTGATCTACTTTCCATGGCCATTTGGGAGGGCCAATTTTTTTTATCAAATCTTCCAATGCGCCCAATCCCTGAAAATCAGCTGAGTTATTGGCTAGGTAATCGATTCCGAGCAGACGCCACGCATCCTTTTTAGGATGAAAAACACCAAATACTCCGTAAACTTCACCGAGATTCCGGGCGAGTCCCAGTATATCATTGCCATTACTGGCGAAGCCGGGCCACTGCGTTTTGTCCTGAATCGCAGCATTCCAGAGAAACGGATAGCGTACCGGTGCAGTGGCCGGCTGGATATTTTCAGGAATCATGTAGGTAGGCGAAGGGCCGATGTCTAACCCGGCGAGTCGGTTGAAGATCATCGATACGGCGTCAAGTCTCGCAGGCCCCCAAGGCTGTGCAGGAAGCGCGCGCTCTACCAAGGTATGGTAGGGCAAGTACCAAGCTTTCACCTCTTCTCGTAGCTTCTCCTTATCTTTCGAAGTTGGTGACGGACCGAGTACAGAATGAGCGAAGTCGGTGAATGCTTGCTGATTTGTCAAAACCGTGTTCACCGCAGTATCGAGATCAGCGAGGAAGCTTTGGAAATCAACGATTCCAGGACCGCCATCGATTCGATAGGAAGTACCGGAAACCTCGATTTGGCGCGTATGACAAGCGGAGCAATTCATGCCGATTTCCTGTCCGCTCTCCCCGCTGGAAACAGTAAATCCAACCGGCAATCCAGCGGGCCGGCTTGTTTCGTTGGGTAAATAACCATAACGACCAAGGCTTTCATCCATGAATGGTTTGCCATTTGGCTGCTTTAAGGCGACGATCCAGCGAAGTGGTATCAGCTGGGATCCCTGGTCGCGGCTATAGAAATCCTTTCTGGCAGAAGCTGTCCACTCTTTGCCTTGATCGACGATTACTGGTTCTGCGACAGATGAAATCGCAGGCAATAGCAAGGCAAATACTGAGGCGATACTGCCAATCCGGGATACAAACCCGATTTTCAACATTTACTCTCTCCTTGAAGAATGAATCAGAATATTCGTAAGTTCACCGCATCCTTGCCAATCTTTAATCATGTGTTGGCAGTGGATGAATCCTTTTCAGGCTAACGCCGCTCGCTACCCTGTGTACGGAAAGATAAGAATTTATGAGCAGATTAGAATTGATGACCAGGATTCGTCTTTTTTCCCAGTACTATCTTGGGTAACCACATGTGCTGCCAGTATCAAGCTTGGAATGGATGCGTGAATAGTATAGGACACGCCAAACGGGCGTGATAAAAGGAGAAGAGCAATTTTTTCTCGCTATTTGATCATTAGCCCGAATATTGCATAAATTCACGTGATGATCACGCAGGGTTTTGATTAATAGGGAAGTTTTGAGAAAGAGGGGTGTAGTGACTCATACACCCGACTGAGCAAAATCTTTCTTATTAATCAAAAGACAAGTGAGGGCACGTGCCAATTTATGAAATATTCGGGTTAGGGTGTGCTGAAAAAGCGATACGCCGTAGACCTGCTCATCAACTGAACGCTATGCGTTAATTTGAGTATTGAGTATTGCGTATTCATTTGCGCGACCAGATCGTTTGCCCGGTCTTTGCTGGCAGGGTGATTATCTTGCCTTGGTAATTTAAGCAGCAAGCTTAAATTTCTTATCTACATCATTATTGCTGAGAGCGCCAAGGCGCAATGTTTCGGTCAGTAATCAGCTGGTGTTTGCTGACGCTGGTATCATCAAAGTCGGCTTGCTCAGATGCATTGATTTGATATACCCCGGAAGCGACATGGATCTTGATGTATCCATCTGCAACGGCGATATGGTTATTGCCATCTTTCTGCATCTGGATACTGAAGCGCGTGCCAAAGTTCTTGATGATGGCATTGCCAACTTTGGCTTCAAGCTGATTGGTGGCGTTCTTTTTGATGTCAAAATAAACATTTCCCTTGAATAATTCAACTTGCAGCGGTTGGTCTTCTTTCACGGCTATAGAACTGCGCGTATCCAATGCCATATCAATACCGGGTGCTATCGCAGTGGCCAGTTGTTCTTCCGATGTTGCTTCATAAAATCGGATGCTAGGCGGTTTACCAAAATACCAGGTCATCAGACCGAGCATGATACAAACACTTATAATTGCACAATGCACTAAAAAACGTCGCCAACTGAAAACAAAGGTAAAGGGTTCTATCCCGGGTGGCTTAGGTTCTTGCATTTTATTTTGCAAAATATAGAATGAAAGTAGAAATTATATACTGACAGCTAAATTTTTTTAGCTTGGAATTTAGGGCTAATTCCCGATAAATGGGCATGGGTATTGATGCTTTCGTGGAGTGGTATCAGTAGGATAAACGCCGGAAGAACTTCGGGGGGTTATCTAAAAAGCATTGACGCGTTGCCGCCATGTCGCCGGAGGTTTGTCGACACTGCTATCGGAATAGAAACGAAACAATAGCCCGACCTTCTTATTTATTCGGTACTAACGTGCTGTCAGAGATGGATGATCATTTCGGCATTCACCCTATGGCCGTGAGTCGGGTTATGCGGCTATTCGAACAGAATAATTGGCATGAGTGTTGGAATGTTAGAATTGATGCTATTTTTACTTATTCTCTTCACCCTAATTTTTCATCATGCGCCCCATACTGGACATCGCCGCAGCCCTTGATCTGCAACCCAATGCACTGATGTGCTATGGCGAGTATATGGCAAAGCTTCGGTTGAGCGCCTTACCCAAGAAAGAGGCTAAGCCAAAAGGAAAAATCGTACTGGTTTCGGCGATTAATCCCACCCGCAGCGGCGAAGGAAAAACTACCGTTTCTATCGGCTTGGCACAAGGTCTTGCCCGCATCGGTCAGCGTACAGCACTTGCCTTACGCGAACCCTCGCTGGGACCCATCTTTGGCGTCAAGGGCGGCGGCACTGGTGGCGGCCGTTGCCAACTCGAGCCCTCGGCGCGCATCAATATGCATTTCACGGGGGATCTGCATGCCGTCGCTGCGGCACACAACCTGTTGGCCGCCTTGCTGGATAATGCCATTCATTTTCGCAGCGAACTCGACCTGGAGCACCGCCAAGTCTTCTGGCGCCGTGTGTTGGATGTGAATGATCGCGCCCTGCGTGAGACCGTGATTGGGCTTGGCGGGCGCCTCAATGGTGTCCCACGTGAGACCGGCTTCGACATCACCGCAGCTTCAGAAGTCATGGCCATTCTCTGTCTATCCGAGGATCTCGCGGATCTAAAAGCCCGACTCGGGCGCATCCTGGTCGGATTTGACCGCTCGGGTGATCCGGTAACGGCGCAGAGCCTGCAGGCAACAGGCGCAATGGCGGCTTTGCTGCAGGATGCGATTCTGCCGAATCTGGTGCAATCCACCGAAGGTGTGCCCGCTTTTGTGCATGGAGGCCCCTTTGGCAACATTGCCCATGGCTGCAATAGCGTGGTCGCCACTAAGACTGCCGCTGCTTGCGCAGACTTTGCTGTGACAGAAGCGGGTTTTGGCTTTGATCTGGGCGCCGAGAAATTTTTTGACCTGAAATGCCGCAGCTCTGGTCTATGGCCTAGTGTGGTTGTGCTGGTGGTAACCGCGCGGGCATTAAGAATCCATGGTGGCGGCGACCCCATCCACTCCGATCCCATCCAAGAAATCGAATGTGGCTTGGAACACCTGGAGCACCATGTCCACAGCGTGCGCGCCTTTGGCTTTGAGCCGGTCATTGCCATCAATTGCTTTGAAGGCGATACCTCGCAGGAACTGGCTGCCATTAAGAAGGGATGTGCCAAGCTTGGGCTGAATGCCGCCCTCTTTACCGGTTTTACCGATGGCGGCGCCGGGGCTGAAGCGCTGGCACGTGCGGTCACCATCGCTGCCGCTCAACCGACATCGCCTGCACGTTATCTTTATAGCTTGGGGTTACCTCCTGAGGAGAAGATTGCCGCCGTCGCTCGCACCATCTATGGCGCCAACGATCTCGAGTTCAGCCGCACTGCAAGAAAGGACCTGGAACGGGTTTACTTACTTGGTTACGACCGACTTCCCATCTGTATCGCCAAGACCCACCTGTCACTCAGCAGTGACCCAGCTCACGTAGGCCATCTCAGAGCGTTTGCACTGCCAGTCGAGTCGGTGCGTATCGCCGCTGGCGCCGGTTACCTGCTGGTACTGACTGGCGACATCGTCACCATGCCCGGATTACCCCGTGACCCGGCCGCACACCGTATTGACCTGTCCGATGATGGGGAGATTATGGGCATTTGACCACCCTGCATGTTGGTGTGGGTTATGCTACCGTGAGCCGGGCAGTGAAACAGGCGGAAAAGAGAAGGCAAAAATGTCAAATTCAATGGTAGACCCCAAGTGCCCTGATGAATTCTGGTGAGGCAAGAATGAGTTCGATGGTTTAGACGATGGGTTCTCGTTCGCTGACGGCTTTGTATTCCTTTTGGGCATACTGCCGGTGGTTTCCGGTCGCCGTAATCAGTGATGCCATTTTATCGGTCCAGCGGAATAATTCAGATGTCTTCTCGGGGCTGGCTGCATAGACAATTCCGCTCATGGACAGTAGTGCAACAAGTGACCTTGATAGCATCGTGTGGGAAATGTTTGAGATATATATTCAGTAACGCGAGGGGGAGCGGTGAATTGGAGTGAGCAGATCGTATTATTGCTGGTTTCACTGGCAGCCAACGCCTTTTCGGCCTTGGCCGGAGGTGGGGCGGGGTTGATTCAATTACCTGCCCTGATATTTCTCGGATTGCCATTTGGGATAGCGCTCGCTACCCATAAAGTCGCCAGCGTTGCGCTTGGCGTGGGTGCAACATTGCGTCATTGGCGGGAAAAATCGCTCGATATTCGCTTTGCCATCTTTGTAATGGCTACAGGCTTGCCTGGGGTGGTGGCGGGAGCGGCAGTGATTCTTAACGTGCCGGACCGCGCAGCACAAATGGCGTTGGGTGTACTGACGATTGGCATGAGCCTTTACTCATTTTTTACGCCGCAGCTCGGGATGACGGCAGACTCGCGGCATCGTGATCGACAGGGATACCTTATAGGCGGTTTGGTGTTGTGTTTGATTGGCGTGCTCAATGGTTCATTGACCTCAGGAACAGGGTTGTTCGTGACTCTTTGGCTTGTCCACTGGTTTGGATTGGATTACAAGCAGGCTGTGGCCTATACCCTGGTCCTGGTCGGACTGTTCTGGAATGGCGCCGGAGCGGTGACACTCGGCATGCTCGGTGAGATCAAATGGGACTGGTTACCGGCGTTATTAATGGGTTCGATGGTCGGCGGTTATCTCGGGGCACATTTCGCTATCGTCAAAGGGAATCGATTTATCAAGCGCAGCTTTGAGATCGTGACTTTTTTGGTAGGACTGAAATTGCTGGTTTAAACCGTGAATTCAATTTGTAAGTGCACCAAACTGTGCAGAGCATGACGGTTTAGGTGGATTGAACCATAGATTCCGCACTAGACAAGGATCGAGTCATTTTGCTGTGCGCCTTCTTGATTAAAAGGAGATAATTCTTTTTTAGCCAGAAAAGCGGGAAGGTAAACCATGACGCAACTGACCCAGA
>NZ_FNDH01000074.1 GCF_900100485.1 Nitrosomonas sp. Nm132
AAGCGGAGGATAAAACAAGATATCTCCATAATATTATGGCACTATATTACGTATTTGAGCGTGCCACAAAATACAAAGCTTTGTATATCAGTTAGTTAGAAATATACGAAACGGAAAAAGGGAGAGAATTTAGCAGGATGAGGTTAAAGATGGGTTAACATGATAAGGAGCTTGTTCATAGGATACCGATCAGAATGATTGCCAAGCTGAGGCCGATACATTACTTACCCGTCAAGATACTGCCGCAGCCCGATGAGACCACCTGTGGCCCGACCTGCCTGCATGCGGTTTATCACTATTGGGGGAAGCACGACTCACTGGAAGATATTATTGCCCGCACGCGCAAACTGGAAAGCGGCAGCGGCACATTTGATGTTTTTCTGGCATGTGATGCGTTACGCAATGGTTTTCAGACTACGATCTATACCTATAATCTGAAGGTGTTCGACCCGACCTGGTTCGCTGCAGGGGTAGATATTGCCGGGCGATTGCGACAGCAGCGTGAAGCCAAAACGGATCGCAGGTTGCGCTACGTGACCGAAGGCTATTTGGAATTCCTCAGTCTGGGCGGGCAGCTACGGCTGGTGGATCTCTCTCATTCACTGATTCATGGTCTATTGCGTCGTGGCCTGCCGATTTTGACTGGCTTGAGCTCGACGTTTTTGTACCGTGTTGCGCGCGAGCATGGGCCAGATGATGTGCCGGATGATATACGCGGTTCTCCTGCTGGGCATTTCGTAGTCATCAATGGCTATAACCGTACCAAACGCACCTTGCTCGTGGCCGATCCCTATGGACCGACTCAGGAATACTGGAGCAATATCGACCGGGTGATCGGCGCGATTCTGTTAGGAATCGTGACGTATGATTCTAACTTGCTCATCATCCATCCGCCACACACCCTCGAGCAACCAGCGATTGAATTACCATGAGTATCCTCATCGTTGTAAGCAATCCTCGTGACTGGCCGCTGGCTATTCCCGATGTCACGGTGGTGTCTGCAAGAGTATATCTGACCGATCCAGCTTACGGCAGCCAGCTTAGAGCACGGGTATTCAATCTGTGTAAATCCTACCGCTACCAGAGCCTTGGCTACTATGTTTCGCTGCTCGCAGAGGCACGCGGGCATAAGCCTTTTCCCCGAGTGAACGCGATCGAGGATCTGCAATCTCCAGGTTTAGTGCGATTGATTACTGAGAATCTGGATGAGCGGATACAAAAATCCCTGTCAGCGATCAAATCTGAGCATTTCGAACTCAGCATTTATTTTGGTCACAATGTGGCCAAACATTACGATCAGCTCAGCCGTCAGCTGTTTAATTTGTTGCAAGCGCCGTTGCTGCGTGCTTATTTCGATCGCCACGATGGCCAGTGGCGCCTTCGTAGCATCAAGACCATTGCAGCGAGCGATATTCCGCCGCAACACCAGGATTTTGTGGTGCAGGCTGCCACAGATTATTTTTCGGGGCGTAAACCGTGGTCACCCCGACTGATTGCGCCACGCTACGATTTAGCCATTTTGCGTGATCCCAACGATCCTGAGCCACCGTCCAATGCCAAGGCGATGAAACAATTTGAGAAGGCTGCGGAGAACCTGGGAATGCATGTCGAATTCATTACGCGTACTGATTTTGGCCGATTGCCCGAATTTGATGCGCTGTTTATTCGCGATACCACCTATGTCAACCATTACACCTATCGCTTTTCGCGGCGGGCTGCCGCCGAAGGATTGGTCGTGATCGATGATCCGAATTCCATCCTGAAGTGTAACAACAAGGTTTATCTGGCTGAATTACTGACCCGCCGCCGCATTCCTGTGCCGAGAACCTTGCTGGTGCATCGAGACAATGTCGAACAGGTCATCCCCACGCTCACTTTGCCGTGTGTGCTCAAGCAGCCGGATAGCTCATTCTCGCTGGGAGTAGCCAAGGTCGAGACAGAAAAAGAATTGCGCTGCAAAGTAAACGAGTTGCTGGGCAAATCGGAGTTGATTGTTGCCCAGGAATATCTGCCGACTGAATTTGATTGGCGGGTGGCCATACTCGACCGTCGCCCCCTATTCGTCTGCAAGTACTTCATGGCGCCGGGGCACTGGCAGATCGTCAAACATGGAGGACAGAAACGCGATTACGTCGAAGGGCTGACGCAAGCAGTGTCACTGGAGGAAGCGCCAACCAAAGTAGTGAAGATGGCGCTCAAGGCAGCCAATTTAATCGGTGATGGTTTTTATGGCGTGGATATCAAGCAGGTCGGCAAGCGCTGTTACGTCATTGAAATCAATGACAATCCCAATGTCGATGCCGGCAATGAAGACGGCATTCTCCAGGATGATCTGTATCAGCAGATCATGACGGTATTCTTGCATCGGTTGGATAGGCACAAGCAGGGAGAGTGGCGGTGAAGGCCGCATTGCCTGCTTTGCCCGCTTTTTCCGGCTACGGCATTGAATTGGAGTACATGATTGTCGACCGCGAGTATCTTTCCATCCGGCCCATAGCGGATAAATTGCTGCACCAACTCTCGGGCGAATATGCTTCCGAGGTCGAACATGGCCGGCTGGCCTGGTCCAATGAAATCGTGCTGCATCTGATTGAGCTCAAGAATGCTCATCCCGAACCGGTGATTGAATCGCTTCCCGCGTTGTTTCAAAGCGAAATCCAGCGCATCAACCGTGAGCTTGAATCCCTGAGCGCAAAGCTGATGCCGTCTGCCATGCATCCCTGGATGGATCCCCGGTTGGAGACAGCGCTGTGGCCGCGTGACAACGCAGAAATTTACCGCGCTTATGATCGTATTTTTAATTGCAAGCGGCATGGCTGGGCCAACCTGCAGAGTATGCACTTAAATATGCCGTTTGCTGACGATGCCGAGTTTGCCCGCCTGCATACCGCCATCCGGCTGCTGTTACCCATTCTGCCTGCCTTGGCAGCGAGCTCACCGATAACCGAAGGGCATCATGCCGGTTTTCTGGATGGCCGCATGGCGCATTACCTGACGCATCAAATGAAAATTCCCTCGACGATGGGTAAAGTAATACCCGATACGATCACCACCCATGCCTCATATGAAACGCAGATTCTAGCGCCGATGTACCGTGAAATCGCAGCGCTGGATTCAGAGGGCGTATTGCAGCACGAATGGCTCAATGTACGGGGTGCAGTGGCCCGTTTCGTTCGCAATGCCATTGAAATCCGGGTAATCGATGTGCAGGAATGCCCGTATGCCGATCTGGCCATTGCCGCGGTCGTGCGTGACATCGTGCATGCATTGTATGACCAACGAACCGCAGCACTCGCGGATCAGCAGGCGATCAGCACGGATGCTCTGGTCAAGATCCTGCATGACTGCATCCGGGATGGTGAGCAAGCCAGGATCACTGATCATCAATATCTGGCGCTGCTGGGTTTTTCTCTACAACATTGTGAAGCACGTGAGCTGTGGCAGCATCTCATCGTATCGATGATACCGGAGCAGACGAGGCAACCCTGGCAAGAGGCATTAACCACTATCCTGGAACAGGGCCCCCTGGCGCGTCGCATTTTACGCGTAATCGATCAAGATTTTAGCCAGACACGACTACAGGCCGTTTACCGTGAACTGTGCGATTGTTTGGCTGAGGGACGGCTGTTTCGTGGAATAGGTTAAAGCCAGGGCAGAGAGGAAGATGTGACCTCAACGACTCATTTTGTCAACAGCGGTGAGCACATTGGCTATCGCACACCGTGTCAATATCTACCTCATTTTTTGCAGCTTCAAGTCTTTGCCGCGTAGTCATCGTAGTTATGCCCGTGGAACATTGCGAGGGGGCTGGTTCTGGACGCAAAAATACGTTCTGCCTTGAACTACAAAAAATAATCCATCAAAATGGGACTACTCCAACTCCAGCTAGTATTTTAAGTATATCTTCTCAGAAGACTTCCTGTAGCGGATCATACTCGTCTGGTTTATTATCCGTCATAGCAGTGTTTTCCTATTTCAAGAGTTGATCTGGTGAGATTAGATCTTTGTTAGCAAGTCACACTGCCTCCTTCTCCGGTCATACACCAGAAATGATCATGGCTCCAATCGTGTGTTGAGCTGGAATTTCAAAACTGGGGGCTAAACGTATAAGGAGTGATATCGTGATAAATTTAGCAATGGTTTTTCTGGTAATAGCCATAATTGCAGGTCTTTTAGGCATTACTGGCGTAATGAGTATTGCTATTGAAATGGCCTGGATTTTATTTGTGGTTGGCCTCATTCTAGCCATCCTATTCTGGGTAATCGGAAGACGTCCACCACCGATCTAATTTTATTCTGTAGAAAGAACCTTATACCCTTGCGCTGGTTACCTATGAAGGGGAGTGCGAGGTTTTTGCGGCGGGGCCAGACCCTGCTGAGGTAGTGGTGGAGGATCCAGTACCTGGCCTCACGAAGCAGGTACATGATCTTCACCGCCGCTTCTACCGCAAATATGAGCAAGGCTAATGAGTGTGCCCCCTTATCTCGCTCACACTACGCAGACATGGAGGGTGTGATGACTTAAGCGGTTGCACTTTTTTGAGGTGAGGGTTCGCCTTGCTTGATATACATGGAAACAGTTTTTTTGAGCCGATCAGCGTATTGATAGATACGCTGAGAGACCATCTATCCTGAACGTTGCATAAATTTTCTGTTACCTACTCTGGTTTCTACGTAAGCGTCCGGTGCTACCGACTGTTATTCTTTCTGCGTTAGTGATTTAATGAATTCCGGTGTCAATGGTAACAATTCATCGATGCAACTATTGGGCCAGGCAGGGAGTTTAGTGAGCGTATCGTTGAGCCATGCAGATGGGTCCAGTCCATTGAGTTGAGCGGTGCCGAACAAAGTTTGGATAGCAGCTGCACGCTGGCCGGCGCGCTCTGAGCCGGATTGAATTTTCAACCGGGTTGTTGTCGATGGACAGGTGGCCGCTTTGTGCGTAACGAATCAGGCTCGGCCAGCGTTTCAGCGTATAGTCTAACGCTTTGGCAGAACCACCGCCATTGGCAGTTTGCCCCAAATTCCGCGATTGAATTTTTGGTTCTATGTGCTGAATTCAAGGAAGGGTAGCGCCCCCTTCTCTCGAAGGCTGTTTGTTGACGCTGACTGAAGCTGACATAATTAGCCTCCTTGATAGTAAAGAAAGTGTGCAATCCATGAGCAAGCAATTTCCCTTCCAACGGGTGTCTCACGCAGCTAAATGGGTGTTGTCCGGTCTGATTCTGATCGGCCCCGTTTCAGCGGAAGAATTGAGAGATCCAGAACTTTATAAGCAGGAGCTTCTGGCCATTGAAAAGCGCTTGGATGCAAAACTGAAGGCGCTGGATGAGAAACTGGAACGACTCGAGAAACTGGAATCGGCGACGACTACCGTTACCGCGCCAGTGGCGCCTGACAGTGCAGCGCAGGTAAAAACTGAAGAAATTAAGCCTGTCCAAGCTGCAGAGGAAAAAAAATCTGACAAGGCGGAATCTAAATCACAGGACCGCTTTGCCAATGTCAGTTATGGCAAGAACGGGTTTGAATTCAGAACCGATAATGACAAATTCTCGCTGGCCATCCAGAACCGGATTCAAGTCAGGTATGCCGATCCATTTGACAGCGATCCGCGCTCAGTCAGCGATCTGGAGCGCGATGAAAGTTCATTCATGATCCGCCGGGCGCGGACCAAACTCAAAGGGTACGCCTACTGGCCATGGCTGCAATATTATTTGCAGTATGACTGGTCTCAGCCGGTGTTGCGTGATTTAAGCTTGACCATGGATAAATTCAAATGGGCTAAATTGTGGGTAGGCCGCGGCAAGGTCTTCTATAACGACGAGCGGGTCAGCTCCTCCGGCAATCAGCAGTTCGCCAACCGCTCTATCGTCAACGATATTTTCACGGTAGACCGGCAGCAGGGAGCGCAAATATTCGGCAATCTGTTTCCCGGCAGCTGGCACGATATCAGCTATTATACCGGCGTCTTTACTGGCCTGGGTGTAGGCGAACGCAGCAATGACGATGATCGTATGATGTACTCTGGCAGACTGCAGTGGAATGCACTGGGTGGGGAAATGCCCTTTTCCCAGTCTGATATTGAATTTCATGAAAAGCCAGCACTCAATTTCGCATTCGCAGCCGCCACTAACCGCAGCAAATGCACGGCATTCGAGACCGACAGCAGGAGTTGCCGGGATTTGCCTGGCTTCAGCCCAGGACAAGATGGGCAGTACCGCATCAATCAGATGCTGGAGGAAGTCCGTTTCAAATGGCAGGGTTTTTCTGTTCAACACGAAATGCACTGGAAAGAAGTCGTCGATACCCGTAAAGAGCGAAGCGATCCTGCGCGAAAAACCAACCTTATGGGTGGTTTGGTTCAAGCTGGATACTTTCCCCACTACATTTTCCCGATCATACCCAAGAATCTAGAGCTCGCCGGACGGTATGCATTCGTTGATCCTAATGTCAATTTCAATAACGACGATCTGCAACAGGAAGCCAGCGGAATAATGACTTATTTCTTTAATGGCCATTTAAACAAGGTGAATTTTCAAGTTAGCCATCTAACCGTTGGCGACAAATCGAATCAGCGATACTGGCTACAATGGGATTTCTCGTTTTAAATCGCATTCATGAACAAAAAGGCTGCCAGTATGGTGCATCCACCGCAGTGCGCGAAGTCGTCCACCCGCCGGCCAGACTTCCGATGCGCACCAGATCGTAATTCGCGGTAACAAACCGAAGCTGTCCGCTGACTTTCTTGCGCCCGGCCAACTTCAGCTTCAGACAACCTGATCTCGGAGCATCCCTCGTTTTTAAAGCATTCTAAAGAACAAATATAAATCAATCGATTACATGTGCCAGGGGAGGAGATACAAAAATAGGCAGTCAAACAA
>NZ_FNDH01000100.1 GCF_900100485.1 Nitrosomonas sp. Nm132
TTCCTCATCATTTATATCCGTTTTGTATGACATCTCTTAGCTTACTATCAAAAAATCCTTGATTCTAATGGAAATCGTTTTGCCAGACAGCTTCTTAAACTCCCGGACCGGTTCATCGTCACGATCCGGCGACATCGCCACAAAATGGCTTGCCGAGCCGATGTCGATTCCCGCCGCATTCGGGTGCGCCAATTCCAGTACCGTTCTCTTGCGTTGTGCCATGCCTTCCTCCATCATCTCGTTTGGAATGCCGCAACGGTTCGGGTACGTCGTTATACTCACTCTCTCAAACGGGATGGCTGCTTTCGCAGCCTCGCCAATGTCGCAGACGTGACCCGTGACCACGCTCATTTACGGGCAGGGACGCTCCAGTGACTGTTCGGTCTTCGCCGTCGCGGTATTCCACTTTACCGCACATCTCGCCGCATCGTGTTTCTTTCAAACGCATTGCGGCCGAAGGCCGATTACTACGCTCATTTCATATTGGAAGAGACTATATAGGTTGACCAGTAGCGTCCAAAACGTTAAAATATGCGCTACTTATGTCTCATATTCCCTGATAGCTCAGTCGGTAGAGCGACGGACTGTTAATCCGCAGGTCCCAGGTTCGAGCCCTGGTCGGGGAGCCATATATAAATCATGAAGTTATATCAATAGTTTGTCTTTTGGCGGGATCAAAGTGCCGTTTTAATCACGGATTTGGTGACAAATTCCTTCAGCTTTACACAGAATTTAAATAAGTAAGATTGACGATCTGCATCAGTTGCGTTTCTGGACTCAGATCTTTGCAGAACTTCTTGCTAGTTAATCCGCTGCACTCCATATTTGACATATCACAGCTTAGACTCATTTCATACTGAAAGAGACCAACGCGCTACGTAACACTAGAAAACATTTAGAATGTCAGCTTTTTTTGAAATGATAACCCTTAGGTACACCCTTTGATTACAACAGCTAATATCACCATGCAATTTGGTGCCAAGCCACTCTTTGAAAAAGTTTCCGTAAAATTTGGCGGTGGTAATCGCTATGGCTTGATTGGCGCTAATGGTTGCGGCAAATCAACATTCATGAAGATTCTCGGCAAGGATCTTGAACCCACTTCTGGTAATGTCGCTGTCGACAGCGGTGAACGGGTGGGAAAGCTGCGTCAGGACCAATTTGCTTTTGAAGATTGTATCGTCATTGATACTGTAATGATGGGACATGCAGAATTATGGCACGTCAAACAAGAACGTGACACAATTTATGCCAACCCGGATGCCACTGAAGACGATTATCTGCATGCCGCCGAACTTGAGTCTCAATTTGCCGAACTTAATGGGTATTCTGCGGAAGCGCGCGTCGGGGAGCTGCTTCTTGGGGTAGGCATTCCATCTTCCCAGCATCATGGACTGATGAGCGCGATTGCGCCGGGATTCAAGTTACGCGTATTATTGGCACAGGCATTATTTTCCAATCCAGATATCTTATTACTGGATGAACCGACCAATAACCTCGATATTAATACGATTCGCTGGCTGGAAGATGTCATCAATACCAGCAAAAATACAATTATCATTATCTCCCATGACCGGCATTTTCTGAACAGCGTTTGCACGCATATGGCTGATCTGGATTACGGCGAGCTACGGATCTATCCCGGTAACTATGATGAATATATGATCGCCTCGACCCAGGCTCGCGAGCGAATGTTAGCGAATAATGCCAAGAAGAAAACACAGATTGCTGATTTGCAATCTTTTGTCAGTCGTTTCTCTGCGAACGCGTCGAAAGCCAGACAGGCAACCAGCCGTGCGCGGCAGATTGAGAAAATAAAACTTGAAGATGTAAAGCCATCCAGCCGCCAATATCCTTTTATCCAGTTTGAAGTGGATGACAGGGATAAGCTGCATCGTCTGGCTGTTTCCATCAAAGAAATCAGCAAGCGTTTCCCTGGATTAGATAAGCCTTTATTTGACCATTTAAGCTTTGACATAGAAGCCGGTGAGAAAGTCGCCATCATTGGCCCTAACGGAATCGGAAAGACTACGCTTCTACGTTGCCTTGCAGGTGATTTAACACCGGATTCTGGTGAGATAAAATGGGCCGAGAAGGCGCGTCCCAGTTATTATCCACAGGACCATGCGACTGATTTTGAAGATACCATGTCGTTGACCGAATGGATGGATCAGTGGCGACAAGGAAATGATGATGATCAAACGATACGGGGTATATTGGGTCGATTATTGTTCTCAGGTGATGACGTAAAAAAATCTACCCGCGTGATTTCTGGCGGAGAACAGGGCCGCATGCTCTTTGGTAAGTTGATTCTCCAGAAACCGAATATTATCCTGATGGATGAACCTACCAATCATCTGGATATGGAATCTATCGAATCACTGAACAGCGCACTTGAGAAATTTACAGGCACTTTGATTTTTATTTCACATGACCGGGAATTCGTTTCTTCACTGGCCACACGAATTCTTGAAATGAAACCGGATGGTATTAATGACTTCAAAGGTAATTATGAAGATTATCTTAAATCACAAGGATTTGAATAATTGCGCTTGGTGCAATCAGCCAGAGCAATTGAGCCATGCAAGAAACTAGGGAAAGTTGAAACTAAGGAAGACCTTTGCAAAACACTACTCTCAAAAATATAATATTAATAAAAACAATGAACTAGTGCTTAATTGCGTAAATTAACGATAGTATTTTTGAGCTGACTGCCGCGCACTTCCCGCTTACGCCATTTGAAAGGTTGTGGGTTTTGCGAGTACTTGGCGATGAAC
>NZ_FNDH01000076.1 GCF_900100485.1 Nitrosomonas sp. Nm132
TCCGCACGTCCCATGGAGTGGCGCTTTACGAATGATGACGCTCGGGTAAAATTGAAGAAACTTTACCCGACTTTAGAAGAATGACTGAGTACTAGTATAACCTTTACGTTCATCAGCAGACCGTACCTTTACGTGGCGCACTGCCTGGTATTTGGTGTTCATAGTGAAATATTCCAGAGGTATATATTTGCTCATTCAAATTTCCAATAAGATTATGAATAAACCAAAATATATTCAATATTTCGTCTTTGGTTATTTCTTTTCTTACAAGGCCATTGTTAATGTATAGGGAGTTTCTTCCAGCTGTATGCGCAATATTGTTTCTTAACCTTTCATAGGATTTGAATTTTTTCCAGTCACATGAAATTCCATTCTCTACTGTGTTGAAATCTCGAATATTTAAACCACATACATTCTCAAGTAACTGGATCCGCTTCTTTTGCTCGTTAGTCCTGTAGTTATCCATCATCCACTCATCATCCTCGATGTTGGCTATCGCGGGGCTTTCTAAAAATTCAGTTTTCTTCTCCTCGCTCCAAATAAATTTAAGATTCTTGTTACATTCTCTTATTTCATCACGATGCTTCCATATGAATTCATTTTTCTTCTTGCTTTCACTTTTACTATCACAATAAGCCCATATAAATATTACTGTATTAGCAATAAAGAACTCGAATATAGAGAACGCATTCACTAAGAATTGATTTCTGGCGTAGGTCAATATAGTTTTTTTATGGTTGTCAAAATCAGAATGATTACTGGATAAGACTAATCCTGACCGACTACCACCACCATGCTCTCTCCAGGCAGTAAAATACGAATCGGGAATTGCATAAGGACCTTCAATTTCGAGTTTCTCTCTTATTAGCAAGCCGTACTCTGTATATCGATACAAAGCCAATGAAGAGCTCAAGTCGTTAATTGCTGTGTAAAAAGGAAACGATTTTGGGTATTTTAGTGGTCTTGCCATCGTGTCAGCCTAGTGAGAATTTACAAACCCGTTAATAAAATACAGCCATACCAAGGCATCAGTCTAGAAATGCAACATCTATCTTCATTGTTTCTTTAAAAGTGATTTGTGAAGGTTCAAGATTAAGAATTAGTTTGACATCCGTAAAAAAGAGCTGTGACAAATCTGATGATCAGTGTCGTGTATTAGTGAGCGCTGACGAGTGAAGAATTAATAAAAACATATAGTTATAATACTATTAGCCCGACGGTCACTGACATGCAGCGGGGAAAGAGTGTTGTCAATGAGTAACTGTCTGTTATATATGGATATTTAAGAAATGTGGCGGTGAATGTATCGGAGTGAGCTTCGGTTTCTACTTACACAGATTATTCAATCTTTCTTCTCTGAGCATATTTTCTTCACCAATAATTCCCAGCTTACTTTGTTGTATCGTTTAGAGTGGGTGTGTTGCTGTCGCTTCAATTCTGCAATATTAATCAAGGCGCTACAAGCACATAACTTCACAAAAGGGCACCCCGCTCTGTGGTGTAACGTGTACGATGGCAGGATCCTCTTATGGATTTTGAGTTTGCGGAGCCTGAATATCAACCAACGCCGCTTTGCCTACGCGCCAGTCCTTCCGTCCGAGTGCTCGCATAGGTGGCTTATAGGATTTAACTTATTGTCTTAAAGGCGAAGAGCCTTTATATTCGGGAGCTATTTTTAATGGTATGTATTTGTAGCCCCCCGTGTTACTTGAATGGGGGAAAATTAAATGGTGCGTTGAAACTTTATATTAAATGCTATTCTTAAGCTAATTAAGTAATAAAACCAAGGAGAAAGCAATGGGAGCGATATTCAAACTAGAACACGCCAATATCATGGCTTACGTCACGTCGCGCTCATATGCTCCACCTCGTGTCCTTCGGCAACATCTTGAGGAGTTTCTCCATGTACTTTCATATGATGCTGAGCACTACTTAATCCCTGAGCACGGGTACGAGCCGTGGCCAACAGAGATCGCCGCAATTGCGCGTAATGCAACCGCGCAATTGTATGAAAGATCAGCGGACACAGAATCCGTATTGGTTCCTCCTTCGACTTTGAGTCGTTTGTTAGAAGGCCTTCGAAGTGAATTCGCTGCCTATCCGCTTTACGCGCTTGCTGTTGGTACGAACCAGGAAATCCGCGATGTAGCCCTCGATCTGGCGAGAGCGCCTATGCATGGTCAACTTCTTGTGCTGATACCTGAGAGCGAAGTGACTGAGCGGAATTTTGAGGTGCTCGATCCGGTGCCAGCCTTTTCTACTGCGCTACATGCTGCACCAGACTGGCCAGGGTTTATTTTCTGGACCCAAACAGGTGAAAGTGCATTCGCAAAAATCAATCAAGCAAGCGAACTCTTGGATCTTCTCCTTCATGCGCAATTCCGAATGAAGCCACGACGACAACGACCACTCCCATTTATGACAACGCAAGGCTTTGATTTTGTTCTCAAAGAATGGTCTAAACGTTCTTCACGAACATATCGTCGGTTGCTTCACTTGAGTGATCTTCATTTTGGGACAGAAGAAGCTACAGAGAATCAAGCAATTCTTGATGCAGAATTAAGTGAAATTGTCCAGAACGTTGATCGGGTGGTCATAACCGGTGACTTGTTTGACACACCAAATAAAAACTACGCTACCTTATTCACCAACTTTAAGCACAATATTACCCGCCTAGCAGGCGGGCGAGAGCCAATCGCTATTACTGGCAATCATGATCAAAGAATGATTGGTCTGTTCGGAGATGACTACAAACATGTTGCATCAATCGGAACGCAGAAGATTGTTGTCGACGATCAATGCCAAATGATATTTATCTGCTTCAACTCTTCGGAGAATGGAGTCTTTGCACGAGGTGAAATTTCAAGCTCTCAATTCCGCCAGCTGGGCGGAGAGTATCGCACGCTTATCGCCTCAAGGTCAGAATTAAGACACTATTTACCAATAGTTTTAGTGCATCATCACCCATTCTCTTTCGAAGTTCCAGCTGAAACTTTGATTCAGAAAGCGCTCAAGGTAATCGGCCTTGGAGATGAAAAGCTTCTTGTCCTAGCCAATGCAGAAGAATTGCATCATTGGTGCATGGATTGGAATATCAAGACTATTCTTCACGGACACAAACATAAAGCAAGATACGTGGAACGCGAGGTATCGCGTGCGTCGAACCACGCTCGTCTAACGGCTATTGGTTGTGGTAGTTCGCTTGGCGCAGAAGGCTCTCCTGTTTCATATAACCTACTTGAGTGGGAGCCGGAATCTCAGCGTTGGATAGCATCGTTCTTCGAAAGCATTAATGGCGGAGCCTTCCGCGAAACCGTTGCGGCAGTATCTCCGCAGCAATGATTGCAGTCATGGTGATGTTACATATACAAGATTGTCAAATTGAAATCTTAGTAAACCAGTAGTGCCCAGATTTATCCGTTTTGGCGAGCCATATATGTGTATCTCATTGTTATATAAAGATATTTTCTGGCGTGCCTGATAAGCACAGTGGCGTGAACGCCGGACTTCGAGTCCCGTTTTCGCTCATCATCGAATTTTGAATGACGGTTTTCTTCAACCCAAATTGCAACCTTTGGAGCGATAGGCAATAGGTTGGACCGGCGCGGAAAGAACCTGGTAAAGATCCGCTGGCTTACAATTCAATCGGAAGTTTGATCAACAACCGATAGTGGAGCCGTCAACTGAATAAGGAATCCGTGTGCGGATTTTATCGTGGCTCGGCCGCACAAGCGAGCAAAGCAGAGCACAACTCCTGCTTGCTTGCTGTGCATGACCAGAGGATTATCAAGAATAGGTTTTGCCAGAAATAAAATTCATCTTGCAATTACGGGGAAATCTTTTTAGGAATACAGGATAATGCGCCCTTAGTAAAAAAGCATTTATTATTTCTATACGCAGAGCAGATATCAAAGATTTACTACTCACGCAATGTGCTTCGCTTATTGGCGTTTTACAAAAAACGAACTCGGCGAACAGTGACGCTCAGCGCAAATAAGGCGGGATAGGTTCTCCAAAGAACTCGCGCATTAAAAAATTTTCGAGTCCTTCGCTATCTCCTGGGCGTGCGGACAGGACGACGGTGCGATTAAGGCGATCTGATTCCCAGTGAAAGTCTTCCTGATGATACTGACGAATGAGCTGGATCATCCTGCGGATGATTGCACGCTTGATGTCACCATCCGGACCTGCTTCAACTTCAATTAATACTCGCCGCGGATTGCTGTCTCCGGTTGTCCAGGAGCGAAACGAGAACTGCGCATAGCGTGGGCCAATGTTGATAATTTGGAAAATGCCATTGGTACCGGGTATTTGCAAGTTACGTTTGACTCTCGCCATCCTGATCTCTTCCGCTGAGGGCTGGGGTTCAGAGTTAATATTTTTGTTGTTCTCAGGCCCATCAAAAATACCAGGCGGCCGGTTTTGTTGCCTTCTTTTTTGATTAATATACGCTGACAAATCGGTCGGTGCAGCGGTATCTTTTTTTTGTGGAGCTTCGGTTCTGGTTTCTTCCCCGGGTGGTGTAACTTTTGCCGTTTCAATCGCATCCTGCTTGACAGGCGGCGGCTTGAGTGGAGTGAGGGGCCGGGGGCGCGGAAGCGGCGGCATTACCCGCTTCGGTGCTATTTTTACTTGCTGCGCTTCATTTTGAGGTTGCGTCTCGATGCCTTTGGATGGCGGCGGAACGGGTTCTCGTGGCTGTGCGAGTTCCGGAAGCTCCAGGAATTCTGCTTCGATTGCGTCAGGAATATCAATACTGACTTTGATTTCGGGTACTGTCAGGTAAAAACCAAATACCCAGATGATGATCAGCCAAAGCAGCGCCGCCAGCGGCAGCGGCCACCAGAGACGAATTTCCCTTGTTCTGGAGCTATTCATCGCAACGGACTTTATCAAGCTATTAAGGGATATAGGAATTATTTATGCCGAACCGCGATCAGGAAATGCTGCACGCCCGCATTTCGCGCCCGGAGCATCGCCTGAACCACAATGCCCTGTGGCGCTTCGTTGTCGGCCGATATGATCAATTTTTGCTTGGCATCCTCAAGCAGCGGTTTGAGTGTGGTAACTAGGGTATCGAGGGTAACGGATTCTTTATTGATAAAAATTTCATTGTCCTTGGTTAGGGTTAAAGTTACCGGTTTTTCGGCACTGAGTTTCTCGGCTTGGCCTTCGGGTAAGTTGACTTGCAGAGAATCCAGATTCTGCATGGATAACGAAGCCAGCATAAATGTCGCGAGCAGAAAGAACATGACATCAATCATGGGAATAATCTGGATATAACCTTTTCGGGGTGTTCTGGATTTACGCAGTTTCATGGGTGTCTTCCTTTTGATCCAGCCGGATATGATCGATCAGGCGCGTGCCGAGGCGTTCCATTTCATCCATGGTTTGTGATTGTAGGCGTGAGAAGTAATTGAATCCAAATAATGCAACCAGCGCGATAATCAGACCAATAACGGTTGCAATGAGTGCTTCGGCAACACTCCCTGTCACTGCGGTGGGGGTAACGATACCTTCGCTGCCAATGACTTGAAAAGCGCGCATCATGCCGACAACGGTTCCTACGAGCCCCAGCAGCGGTGCAGCTGTCACGATTGTTTCCAGCGCCCAGAGGCGGCGGGCCAATGAATTTTCAATTAGCTGGGCTTCATCCGCTGCACGCGATTCAGTCCACCAGGATGGTTGGTGCCGATTGGAAATCACAACTTCAAAGAAGCGCTTGTAATAATGGCGTTTATCAAGTCCTGAGAGGATTTTTTCCAGGTCTTCCCACTTGAAGCCATAGGTTTCAATGAGATTTAACAAATCGTTTGAGAGACGGGCGAAGCGCCAGTAAACAAACGCTTTTTCGAGCATTATTGCCAGCGCGATGACACCCAGCAAAGATAACGGCAGAATAATGATTCCGCCCAGTTTTAGCATGATCCAGGCTTGATTAAGGTATTCCATTCATAAACTCCAGATTGGGTATGTTTTTATAACGTGTGATTCGAAACGGTCATTGCTTTGAATTTAAGCCCCTGAAACTGGATAATCAGAGAGTTCCGGTACGATGAATGCGTGCTTCACAGTCACTTCTTCGTAAAGTTTGCAGTGGCTATTTTGCGCTTTTTCCATTTTAAGCCAGAAGCTGAAAACGTAGCCTGAACTTTGCATAAATTTTCTGTTACCTACTCTGGTTTCTACTCCCTTATTTTTTTGATTTTTAGGCGATATCTCCCCTACCCCTAGCGACAAGGTTAAACGTGAACTGGTTATTGGGAAGGGGGGCATCGTCTCGTGAGCCGGACGTGTCGGGTTATGGAGAGGCCAGCATGGCAGATTTCCTACGGGCTGAAATGAGTCGTTGACAGACTTTTGTCAGCAGCGCCCTGACCGGACAGGCGCTGGGTACGAGGTGCGGTCTGACTTCAAATCGGCCTTCACTTGTTTGATCCAATTCTCCGCTTGTCCGCGCGGGCAATACACCTGCTGGTAGAGTGCGCCGGGAGTGGGACTGCGCAGCGACGTGACCACGTAACGCTGATTATCTTTGGCTGGCCGCCCGGTGTTCCCCGCCAGCACCTCGGCCTTGAGCACCACGCGATG
>NZ_FNDH01000012.1 GCF_900100485.1 Nitrosomonas sp. Nm132
ACACCGGGTTGACGGCCATCTCTTCATCACGGTCTTAGCTTACCAGTTGGTGCAAATCATTCGTCGGCAATTGCAGGCACAAGGCATCAAGGCGCACTGGCGCAGTTTGCGTGATATTTTGTCCGTACAACAGCGGGTGACTGCCTTTTTCCGGTGTGCCGATGGCCGCAGGCTACACGTACGGAGCCGGAACTGGCCGCTATCTACCAGGCGCTAAACTTAGATCCGCTAGCAGGAGGAGTTATCAAGACATACGTATAAGCTTGATGTAACAGAAAAAATCAAATGTAGTGCCTTACGATCATTTCTTGCCTTGTAACATCATGATTGTTATGGTTTTTTAAAATATGATGTTAAAGATGGGCTAGGTTAACAATCTTTTTTCGGCCTTCATGAGTAATGTAAGCAGCCTTGGCAAAAAGCTTATAGCGCAGTATTTTAAGGATAGTTGAATATCACTCTTACCTGACACTGCATCACTCCTTAGTATCACCTGGCGAAACAAACTCATCACATTGTAAGCCAGCATCACTATCAGTAAAGCAGCTTCAGTCGCTCAGAAATCTCTGAGATTAAAGTCTCTCTCCGCCAAAATTATATTTCAGTTCCTTGATGCGGTTCTCGCAATCAGCACGGTCACGATATAAACACCACAGTTCTGCCGCAGGTAAATTCATATCCGTGACCAGCACACTATAGCAGTAGCAAGCAAAAACCGGATCATCTGCAAATAAAGACAATGTCTTGCCCTTGGCATCAGGACACTCATCAATCTTTTGTCGAATACCCACCACCCGCCTCGGTTTCTCCCAGCTTGGCGCCTGCTAGAAAATTTCCCTAATGGAAAATCTGCGTTTATTTCTAATGACGTATGCGATAATTAATAATCTAGCAAAGAAATGCACTGCCTATGTTCAGAACAATTGAAGATTTTGTTGGTAATACGCCATTAGTAAAACTTAAGCGTATACCCGAAAAGACAACTAATACCATTCTAGCCAAGCTTGAAGGGAATAATCCGGCAGGTTCAGTTAAAGATCGGCCAGCGCTTTCCATGATTATGCACGCGCAAAAGCGTGGTGATATAAAACCAGGTGATACCTTAGTTGAGGCCACTAGTGGTAATACGGGTATTGCATTGGCAATGGCGGCAGCAATGATGAATTATCGTATGATCCTTGTTATGCCGGAGAATCTGAGTATTGAGCGCCGACAAGTAATGAGTGCATTTGGTGCGGAAATCATATTAACTCCTAAAGAGGGGGGCATGGAAAAGGCGCGGGATATCGCTGAGATAATGCGTAAGGAAGGCAGGGGCGTTATTCTTGATCAGTTTGCTAATCCCGATAATCCATTGGCACATTATGAGGGGACGGCCCCTGAGATTTGGCGTGAAACTGGCGGAAAAATAACCCATTTTGTAAGTAGCATGGGTACTACAGGAACGATTATGGGGTGTGCTCGATATTTTTTAGAAAAGAAATCAACTATTGAAATTATTGGTGTACAACCAGAAGAAGGATCCCAGATTCCGGGTATTCGTAAGTGGTCGGAAGATTACTTGCCGAAAATATATGACCCCAGACAGTTGAATCGTATCATGCTGGTTTCACAGCATGAAGCTGAAGCGATGACACGGCGGCTGGCACGCGAAGAGGGAATCTTTACAGGTATCTCATCTGGTGGTGCGTTAGCTGCAGCGCTTAAAATTTCTGCAGAGGTAGAAGATGCAGTAATTGTTTTTATTGCATGCGATCGAGGTGATCGTTATTTATCTACCGGGATTTTTAATTAACGTGAGTTCGGTATAAAAATCATTACACCACGGCTGGAAGAGCCTGGGATAATCTAATATTAAGGGAAGGCTTCTTCTCGCGGGTCTTTCCCCTGGCAGCAAGCGCTGTCATCATTTTATGTGACCAGATGCGGCGATTGCGACATACACTGATCTTGGTCGAATCAATGAAGCTCATCCCACGGCAGCGCCCAAAACGGCTGATCAGAAAACAGCTCAAGGGCACCGGCGTTACCTTGCAACAGCTCAACAAAGCGATTGTAGCTCACCAGTCCTGGAAAATAAGACCGCTCATTCCTCAATGCCTGATTCAGGCAATAGTCCTTAGTCCGGTAGCCCGACAGATGGAACCCCACCACGATCGTCATGACTTCACTAAGACACAGCTCCCTCGTCGCCGACGCGGCTTTAGCGAGGATTTCAGCAAGTGCTACTCCCACCACGACTCAAACTCCTGGCAAAAGTCGTCAGTCGCACAAAAAATCGCTATAGTATCCATCGGAATCTGATTCCTCTCGTGATGAAGCTCTTTCCTAAAATCGTTTCGTCATAAGGAATTCGGATTCCTTTTACAGCTTTTCTTACGTCGAACACACGTTAAATTACTCAAAAAGATTGATAATGCCGTCCAGTCCCACAAAATTAATTGAATAAGTTGATTTTTCCCGTAGGATGGGCTTGGCATGGTAAGCAATACCGATGCCGGCTGATTCCAGCATTCTTAGATCATTTGCGCCATCACCAATAGCAATAACCTGTTCTTTTCTGAGACCTAACTCATCTTGTATGCGCTTTAGCGCTTCAGCTTTTCCTTCTGCACCGATAATCTTGCCAACTACCTGGCCAGTTAGTTTTTTATCCTTGACTTCCAGTGTGTTTGCAAAGGCAAAATCTAAGCCTAGCTTTGCTTTGATCTTATCAGTAAAGAATGTATAACCGCCGGAGATCACCATGGTTTTGAGACCCGCCATTTGCATATGCTGCAGCATTTTCTCCGCGCCAGGATTTAATTTAACCTTTTCGTCATAAACTTTTTGTAGCGCTTCTTGCGGCAATCCTTCCATAAGTGCCGTGCGACGAATCAGGCTCTCGGCAAAATCAATCTCACCTCGCATGGTGCTCTGTGTGATTTCCGCAACTTGTGGTTTGACATTGCACATGCCAGCCATTTCATCAATCGATTCAATGGCGATCAGTGTTGAATCCATATCCATTGCAACCAACCCAAAATTGGCTGCCTTTGTTCCAATCGGAACAAAAGCATAATCGAGTTGTACTTCAGCGCAGTATTCGGGAATATCGGGGTGTGACCTGGCATTTACCAAACGGAACGCTTGTTTGGTAACACGCTCAATATGGCTGGCTTGTGCAAGTTTTGCAAGTGCCCTAAGGTCGCTGTTTTCAATATCTAATCCTTGGATGATGAGGTTCATGGAGTATCTCGTTATTATTAATTATGGTCTTGGTGTGAATTGGAGCAAGCGCAAAGCAAAGCGCTCCAGATGCACTGGATTTTTATAGACAGGGGTTTGAATAAATGCTCGTTTTAATTCGAAACCGATTTTAAGATAGAGATTCTACTACAGTTAAGCGATATTGCTTATTTTGACTTTATGCAATAAGTGCAGCGATAATCCATGCAGGTTTATTTCTGAATTTCTTTCGTCTTAGAGAATACTTAAACAAGGAGTAGAAAGTGGATTTTGCAATCAAATTCGGCACCTCAGAAAAACAGCGTGGAGCCTGTGTTGTGGTAGGTATATTTGAATCACGCAAATTGACCGAGCCAGCTAAAATTTTGGATGATACTTCAAAAGGCTACATCAGTAATATCTTGCGTCAGGGTGATATGGAGGGTAAAGCAAATACAACTTTGCTATTACATGGCGTTCCCGATATTCCAAGTAAGCGGGTGATGTTGGTTGGATTAGGCAAAGAAAAGGATTTTAATGACAAGGCATATCAGCTTGCTGTTTCAACGACATTCAAGGCGCTACATCAAACAGGTGCTGCAGACGCTACCCTCTTTCTGGCAGATATTCCATTAAAACAGCGGAATATTGCGTGGAAAATTACCCAGACTATTATTATCGCGACGGAAAGTGCTTATCGTTTTGATCGCCTCAAAAGTAAGCCGGAAAAAGAATCTTCAATACTTGACAAGGCTACGATATATGTAAACGACCAAGCATCGTTGCTAGTCGGAGAGAAGGCTCTCCAGCAGGGTCTCGCTATCGCACGTGGTATGAGTGTCGCCAAAGATCTTGGTAATCTGGCGCCCAATATCTGCACACCGACATATCTTGCGGAGCAAGCCAAAGAAATGGCTAAGCTTTATAAGCTCAAAGTTTCTGTTTTAGAGCAGAAAGACATGGAGAAGCTTGGCATGGGTGCTTTTCTCGCGGTAGCTCGCGGCAGCCATCAACCGGCTAAACTCATTGCGCTGGAGTATCGCGGTTTGGCAAAAATGGAGAAACCTATTGTGCTGGTAGGTAAAGGGGTGACTTTTGATACAGGCGGAATTTCATTGAAGCCGCCTGCAGAGATGGATGAGATGAAATTTGATATGAGTGGTGCGGCCAGTGTTTTCGGTACCCTGACTGCGGCGGCGGAAATGAAGCTCCCTCTCAATATTGTCGGTATCATTCCTGCAACTGAGAATATGCCGGGTGGTAATGCTACAAAACCCGGAGATGTGGTAACGAGCATGTCTGGACGCACGATCGAGATTCTAAATACGGACGCTGAGGGGCGGCTTATTTTATGCGATGCGCTGACGTATGCAGAGCGGTATAAGCCAGATGTTGTTATTGATATCGCAACGCTTACTGGCGCTTGTGTGATCGCTTTGGGGCATATGGCGTCAGGCTTAATGAGTAATAATGATCAGCTGGCCGAGGAATTGTTGCAGGCTTCCGAATTATCGTCGGATCGCGCCTGGCGATTACCGATGTGGGATGATTATCAGGAATTGTTGAAGAGCAACTTTGCGGATATGGCAAATATTGGTGGGCGTTCAGCAGGAACAATTACGGCTGCTTGTTTTTTGTCGCGCTTTACAGAAAAATATTCATGGGCACATCTCGATATTGCAGGTACGGCCTGGAAGAACGGTAAAGAGAAAGGATCTACTGGTCGTCCGGTGCCGCTTTTGACGCAATTTCTGCTTTCACGTGCGAAAGCATAAAGCTGAGCATGGATGGATGGAGGGAGGGATGATGCAGTGTGGGAAGTACTGGAGCTTTAACGAAGATGATTGTGGTGATGGATTTAGCGCTTAAACGATGACGCAAATTGATTTTTATTCAGGAGCGTCTGATAAATTACTGGTTGCATGTCGTTTGAGTGCAAAAGTGGTTCAACAAGCGCTCAGAATGATGATTTATATACCGGATTCATTGCTTCTGGATCGATTTGATAAATTGCTTTGGACATTTTCTCCCATCAGCTTTGTTCCGCATTGTCACGTTGGGGACAGGTTAGCTGACGTGACAGCGGTGATATTAAGCGGAAATAGTGAGGAAACTCAGCGGATTGAACATCATGAAGTCCTGCTTAACTTGCATGATGAAGTGCCACCATATTATGATCAGTTTCAAAGAGTGATTGAAGTTGTGGGGGATGAACCTAATGACAAGATTGCTGCTCGTAAACGTTATCGTTTTTATCAGGAACAGGGTTTTGGTGTGCGTCACCATAGGCTGGATCAGAATCAGGATTGAACCAGACCATAACGATTCTTTCTGTCTCATTTCACTATGGGTGATCATTCCGAGATGCCGTCCGAGATTGATGATGAAATCTTGCTGAATAAGTTGGATATTGTATTGCTGCGATATCGGAAGGAGTCTTCTGCATTGATTCATCCCAAAGAAGCAGTATCCCCATTTCCAGCTTCTTCTCAAGTTGTGGGGCGGCAATCGGAAAATATACCGGCATCAGCAAATCAGGCGATTCCGACATTGACCGAGAAATGCTCATTGCCCTCAGTAAACTGGCCGGTAGAATTCGATGTTTCCCTGTTACTTTGTTATGCATTCGATGCGGCACTTAGGGAAACTCAAATCAAATTAAGTCCAACGGATCGGCTGGCGTTGCTTCAAGCATTATCACGACGCTTGCCTAAAAACCTGTAAGTCTAATAGCCTTGCTATCAGCGGTAATGCCTTCCGATATAATGGCAGATTTTTTCTTGCTAAATTTAACAGACTAATTTCCATGGAACTTGCAAAAAGTTTTGATCCAAAGCTCATCGAAGCGCGCTGGTACTCAGAGTGGGAGTCATCAGGTTATTTCAGACCAACAAATGAAAAAGGTGCTGCCGCTTACTGCATTGTGCTGCCCCCTCCTAATGTCACCGGTACCCTGCATATGGGGCATGCGTTTCAGCATACTCTAATGGATGCGTTGATTCGTTATCATCGTATGCTGGGTGATAATACATTATGGCAGCCAGGTACCGATCATGCGGGTATTGCAACGCAAATAGTCGTCGAGCGCCAGTTGGATCAAGAAAATATTGATCGGCGAGAGCTCGGACGCGAGGCGTTTCTCAAGCGTGTCTGGAAGTGGAAGGAGGAATCGGGTTCAATCATTACGCGTCAGATGCGGCGAATGGGTGCTTCTTGCGACTGGTCGCGCGAGCGTTTTACTATGGATGAAATGCTTTCCCAGGCAGTGACAGAGGTATTTGTACGGTTATATCGAGAAGGATTGATTTATCGTGGCAAGCGTCTGGTTAACTGGGATCCCGTGCTGCAAACAGCGGTATCTGATCTGGAAGTCGTCTCGGCAGAAGAAACTGGCTCACTCTGGCATATTTGTTATCCATTTGAGCAGGATACAAGCGCTACATTGCAGGAGGGCGGGTTGGTTGTTGCGACAACGCGGCCAGAAACTATGTTGGGTGACATGGCGGTTGCTGTCCATCCAGAAGATGAACGCTACCGGCATCTGATCGGACGGCATCTGCGATTACCCCTCAGTGAGCGTACGATCCCCATTATTGCGGATGATTATGTTGATCCAACATTCGGTACAGGATGTGTGAAAATTACGCCGGCACACGATTTTAACGATTATCAGGTCGGATTACGTCATAAGCTGGTTCCGCTTAATATTTTTACGCTTGATGGAAAAATCAGCGAATTTGCTCCGGCTGAATATCAAGGAATGGATCGTTTTGAGGCGAGGAAAAGGATAATTAGCGATCTGGAAGCACAGGGGTTGCTGGTCGAAACGCGCTCTCACAAGCTGATGGTACCCCGGGGAGACCGTACTCAAACTGTTATTGAGCCCATGCTGACCGATCAGTGGTATGTGGCTATGGAGGGGATGGCCAAACGTGGCTTGGAGGCGGTGGCGAGTGGTGAAGTTCGTTTCACGCCAGAAAATTGGACGCATGTTTACAACCAGTGGTTGGAAAGTATCCAGGATTGGTGTATTTCTCGGCAATTATGGTGGGGTCACCGAATTACAGCATGGTATGACGAGGATGGCAATGTCACGGTTGCGCACAATCTTGAAGAGGCGCGGCAGCTATCAGGTAAGGAAAGTCTCAGGCAAGATGAAGATGTGCTTGATACCTGGTTTTCTTCTGCATTATGGCCATTTTCCACGCTGGGATGGCCACAACAGACAGACGAACTCAAGACCTTTTTACCGACTTCGGTGCTGGTGACCGGGTTTGACATCATTTTTTTCTGGGTTGCGCGTATGGTCATGATGTCACTTCATTTTACTGGAAAGGTGCCATTCAGGGAGGTTTATGTGACCGGATTAATCCGTGATTCGGAAGGTCAAAAGATGAGTAAATCCAAGGGAAATGTGCTGGACCCTCTCGATCTGATCGATGGTATTTTGCTGCCGGAATTGGTCAAAAAGCGTACTATCGGTTTGATGAACCCCAAGCAGGCTGAATCAATCGAGAAAAATACACGCAAGCAATTCCCGCAGGGTATACCTGCGTTTGGTACCGATGCGCTGCGCTTTACTTTCGCGAGCTTAGCTTCACATGGGCGCGATATTAAATTTGATTTGCAGCGATGCGAAGGTTACCGAAATTTCTGTAATAAGTTATGGAATGCAACTCGTTTTGTACTCATGAACTGTGAGGGGAAAGATACCGGCTTGGATGATACGTTACCTCTGGCATTTTCTCATGCGGATAAATGGATTATCGGTCGATTGCAACAGGCTGAACACAGTGTAGCGCAAGCTTTTAATGGTTACCGTTTTGATTTGGCTGCACGCGAGATCTACGAGTTTATCTGGGATGAGTACTGCGATTGGTATGTAGAGTTTGCTAAGGTTCAATTAAATTTTGGTAGTGATGCTGAACAACGTACTACCCGCCGGGTCTTGGTGCGAGTGCTCGAAACTGCGCTTAGGTTGGCGCATCCTGTAATTCCGTTTGTTACTGAGGAGTTATGGCAGAAAATTGCACCACTGGCAGGTAAACAAGGCAAAAGCATCATCTGTCAACCTTACCCACGGGCCGATCTTACACGCATTGACGAGGAGGTCAGTAGTCGTATTGCGTTGCTCAAAGAAATCATTAATGCGTGTCGTGGATTACGTGGCGAAATGAAGTTATCTCCAGCAGCGAGAATTCCCTTGCTAATTGAGGGTAATCAATCTGCGTTGGCAGGTTTTTCTGCTTATTTGATAGCATTGGCTAAGTTATCTAATGTGGAAATTATGCCGAATGGGTTCCCGGATGCGGATGCGGATGTGTCGATCGCTGTCGTTGGAGAGTTTCGATTGCTGCTTAAAATTGAAATAGATGTGTCGACAGAGCGCGAGCGACTCCAAAAAGAAATTCTTCGCTTGGAAGCCGAGATCGGCAAGGCAAGAGCAAAACTTGATAATCCGGATTTTGTACAACGCGCGCCAGAAAAAGTGGTTACTCAGGAGAGGGGTCGTTTGGCAGGTTTTAATACAATGTTGTCTAAGTTGATAGAACAATTGCAAAGACTTAATTAGTCTTTGGAGTATGCATTCCTTGTTTTAAGAAAGAAAGCTACTAAATGCCAACGGCTGTGTGAGGAAAGCTGGAAAATTGCTTGATTGAGATAAATTGATAATTACTTAAATGGACGAGATCAGTGGAGAAAATGCAAACCATCGAGAAGAAGCGCCAGGGTGGATTGTTGATGGCGATGATGTGGCTGACAACTGTGAGTACTTCACTGTGTGCCGAAAAATCGGGCCTCCAAAGCTTACTTACTGAGGGCCGAATTATCTCTCATATGGGATTTGATATGGATGGATTATATGATCCATTTATCTTTCATGCGCTGCCTTACCCTGGGTACTTGTTTTATAGTCCATGCTATCCTTTCGTGACTTGTGCGGCTTTCCATCAATACCGGTTAATTATGAAGCGCAAGCAAAGGTTGCAAAGACTTCGTGAGCGGAGCGAGCGACGGGCATCGGGAAGATCATTTATAGGCCGACAGCGCGCAGAGTCTTATCAAATGAATGAAAATGAAATTCTTCCTGGATTCAGGGGTTATAGTCAAATCCGACCTGAGTATAAAGGTATTGGCGATTATTTACCTGAGTTCTCAGAAAAAGGGACTTCAGCAGTAGGGAAATAGGATTGTTTTCTTTTTTCACTGGTCTAGTGTAGAGCTTACTAGTTTAATTAATATTTATTTATCCTATTAATGAAAATTTCAAGGGATGTAAAGATTTTCTAGTATTAGATTTTATCTTGGCTTACATCCATTTTCTTCCTTTTTTCGTGGTGCGGGATAAGAGTAAGGGAAGTCATCAGAATGAATAAATAAATGGGCGGACCTTCTTCTTTCTCGCAAAAAAGGAAGACTTTCTTTTGCGAGAAAGAAGGGGAAATTAAAAATCCCCACATTTGAAACAGGGGAATTTTTCTATAAGAATCATGATTTTCCCTTGTGAGTACAAAACTGACATGCTAGAATTATTAGCAGTATTATTGGGTAAGTTAGTGGCAATAAAAACTATTAGAGATTTGTATAAATTTAGGTTGTGAAGTAATTTGCAGTTAGGTGGTTTATGCGTCCATTTGCATTTGTATCAAATGGGCGCGATTTTTTAGTATGTGAAATTAGACAAAATTAGTAATTTATGTGGGGGGGAATATGAGCAGTAAATCAGTAATGACCCTGGTAGGGTCGGTAGCTCTTGCTTTTTACTCAAGTATGGCGTTTTCCAGTAAATATAATTTTCAGGAACCGCAATCTGTAATTGCTCAAGATATCTATGATCAGCATATTTGGGCATTATGGATTTGTTTGGCAATTTTTGTTGGTGTTTTTGGTGTAATGTTTTATTCGATTGTGAAGCACCGCAAGTCAGTTGGTTACAAGGCTGCAAATTTTCACCACAGCACTACTGTGGAGGTTATCTGGACGACCATTCCACTTTTGATTCTGGTTGCTATGGCATATCCGGCCACCAAAACGGTTATTGCGATGAAGGATACTTCTGCGTCTGATATCACTATTAAGGCAACAGGCTATCAGTGGATGTGGGGTTACGATTATCTTCAGGGAGAGGGTGAGGGGATCAGTTTCTACAGTAAATTATCCACGCCACCTGCTCAAGTGACAAATAAAGAGCCTAAGGGGGAGAATTATCTGCTAGAAGTGGACAATAATCTGGTTGTTCCTGTGGGTAAGAAAATCCGAGTAATTACTACGGCCAATGATGTTCTTCATGCGTGGTGGGTGCCTGCTTTTGGAGTCAAGCAAGATGCTATTCCAGGATTTATTCGCGATCTGTGGTTTACGGCAGATAAGCCTGGTTTGTACCGTGGCCAATGTGCCGAGCTTTGTGGCAAGGATCATGGATTTATGCCGATAGTAGTTGAGGTTCTGGAACAAGAAAAATATGCGCAATGGGTTGCTGACAAGCAAAAAGCATCAGCGGCAGTAGTGACAACGGCTGCGGTTGGGAATTAATATTTCGATGTTTAGAGATGTAAATTCAGAAAACAAGAGTGGTAAGCACTAAGGAGAATAGTCATGGCAGTAGTTCAAGATGTACACGGTCATCACGACCATCATCCCAGTGGGATAATGCGCTGGGTAACAACAACCAATCATAAAGATATTGGCACGATGTATCTGTGGTTCAGTTTTGCCATGTTTTTGACTGGTGGTTTTCTGGCTATGGGGATTCGCGCAGAATTATTCATGCCAGGTATTCAAATATTGGAGCCAGAGCTTTTTAATTCATTTACGACACTTCATGGTCTGATTATGGTTTTTGGCGCGATCATGCCTGCATTTGTTGGTCTGGCTAACTGGCAGGTGCCTATGATGATAGGTGCGCCGGATATGGCATTTGCGCGTATGAATAACTGGAGTTTTTGGTTATTGCCAGTGGCTGGCTCATTATTGATATCTTCATTCTTTGTGCCTGGTGGCGCTGCGGCAGGCGGCTGGACATTTTATCCGCCACTTTCTGCGCAAGGTGGCTTGGGTGTAGACATGATGATTTTTGCTATACATATTTTAGGTGCTTCCTCAATTATGGGTGCAATTAACATTATTACCACCATTCTTAACATGCGTGCGCCGGGCATGACATTGATGAAGATGCCAATGTTTGTTTGGACCTGGTTGATTACTGCGTATCTGCTGGTGCTGGTGATGCCTGTTCTGGCTGGTACGGTAACGATGCTTCTGACCGATCGTCATTTTGGCACCAGTTTCTTTAATGCGGCGGGCGGGGGTGATCCGGTTCTGTTTCAACACGTTTTCTGGTTCTTTGGACATCCTGAAGTCTATATCATGATTCTGCCGGCTTTTGGTATTGTGTCAGAAATTATTCCGACATTTTCTCGTAAACCGTTGTTTGGTTACTCATCAATGGTATATGCAACCGCATCAATTGCTATTCTGTCTTGCGTAGTATGGGCGCATCACATGTTCACCGTGGGAATGCCTGCAGTAGGTCAGTTATTTTTTATGTATGCTACCATGCTGATTGCAGTGCCCACTGGTGTGAAGGTGTTTAACTGGACTGCTACAATGTGGCGGGGATCAATGACCTTTGAAACGCCAATGCTATTTTCAATTGGCTTTATCTTTCTGTTTGTGATTGGCGGTTTCAGCGGAGTAGTTTGTGCGATCGTGCCGATAGATATTCAAGTACAAGATACCTATTATGTGATTGCGCACTTTCATTATGTGTTGGTATCGGGTGCGTTATTTGCAATATTTGCAGGGGTTTATTACTGGCTGCCGAAGTGGTGTGGGCGGATGTACGATGAAAAGCTGGCTAAGATGCATTTCTGGTTATCCATGATTTTCTTTAACGTTGCATTCTTCGTGCAGCATTTTCTCGGATTGGCCGGTATGCCGCGCAGAATCCCGGATTATTCACTGCAGTTTGCTGATTTCAACATGATTTCTAGTATCGGAGCATTTGGATTTGGATTGTCGCAGCTGCTTTTCCTTTATATTGTGATTAAATGTATCCGTGGGGGTGAAAAGGCAGCCGATAAACCATGGGATGGTGGAACCACATTAGAATGGACATTGCCTTCGCCAGCGCCTTATCACAGCTTCGAAACGCCGCCAGTAATTAAATAAAGCGAAGCAGTGTATATGTCGCAAGGTAATAGTAATAGGGATCTAAAGCGTAAAAAACTAAAGACTGCTTTTTTATTGCTAATCCTGATGGCTGTAATATATATTTTAACGGTGATAATGAAACAATGACACAGAGCGTAACTAAGACCAATACTAATGTAGCCATGCTGAAGAAGTTACTGGTTTTTACAGTGGTAATGTTTGGTTTTGGTTACGCGCTTGTTCCTATGTACGAGAGGTTTTGTGAAGTAACCGGAATAAATAATCTGTTGCAGCCAGATGTGCTGGATAAAAATATTAAAGTAGATATGACGCGTATGATTGCAATAGAACTAGACGCAAATGTACGTGGCATGCCCTGGAAATTTAAACCATTGCAAGCCAGCGTTAAAATACATCCAGGTGAGTCAATAGAAGTAATGTATGAAATCAGGAATGACTCAGATCAAGAAATTAGTGGCCAAGCAATACCAAGTTACAGCCCACGTCTCTTGGAAAAGTATTTGAAGAAATTCGAATGCTTTTGCTTTACAAAGCAGGTGCTTAAACCTGGTGAAGTAAGACAGATGCCAGTAAAGTTTGTTATTGATCCTCAAATACCTGTTGATATTAATACTGTAACTATTTCCTATACTTTTTTTGCGCTAGAGCCAGGGATGTAGAAGGTAAGTTAGATAATTGGCGGTGAGGAAAATTAATGCATAACAAACAACAGATCCCTGAGAGGGCGTCAGCATTACAAGTAGCAAAGGCGGTGTTCTGGGCATTTCTAGGCATACGTAAGAAAAGCGATCTTGATCATGATGCGAGAAGGATAAGTCCAATGCAGGTAGTTATTGGTGGTCTTATTGGTGGAATAATTTTTGTTGTGAGTATTTTGACGTTGGTTAAATTAATAACGAATTAATTGATTAGAAAATAAATCAGGAGGATTGGTATGAGTCAAGGAACTGGACACTACTACTATGTGCCGTCACCATCAAAATGGCCAATTGTAGGATCATCTGCACTATTCTTTTTAGGATTTGGCGCAGCCCTTACAATGAATAAAATGCCTGCGGGCTATTATATGCTTGCGATAGGTTTTGCTATTCTCATTTATATGCTTTTTGGCTGGTTCGGTGATGTGGCGCGAGAAAGCGAAGCTGGTAGTTATGGTAAGCTGGAAGATAAGTCATTTCGTTGGGGAATGAGTTGGTTTATCTTCTCAGAAGTAATGTTTTTTGCGGCTTTTTTTGGCGCACTTTATTACATGCGGGTATTATCAGTTCCATGGCTCGCTGACGTGGAACACGACTTGCTATGGCCTAATTTTGCCGGTGGATGGCCAACTGCAGGGCCCGGTATTACGGAGCAATTTACCCCGATGGGTGCTTGGGGTTTGCCAGCCTTTAATACCTTTTTATTACTTACTTCCGGTGTGACAGTAACGCTTGCTCATTGGGCTCTTAAGCAAAATAATCGACCAGCGCTCAAGATGTGGCTTCTTGCTACCGTTGCGTTAGGGGCTCTTTTCCTTGGATGCCAAATATATGAATATGGTCACGCATACGCTGATCTCAATCTGAAATTAACTTCAGGTGCGTATGGCTCGACATTTTTTATGTTAACGGGTTTCCATGGGTTCCATGTAACTGTGGGTACCACCATGTTATTGGTCATCTATTTTAGATGTGCAGCAGGACATTTCACGCCGGAGCATCATTTTGGTTTTGAAGGTGTCGCTTGGTATTGGCACTTTGTTGATGTAGTCTGGCTTGGATTATTTATATTCGTTTATTTGCTATAAGCAGAATTTGAGCCAATAGTTAATCATTTCCAGGCTCTTGATTTCTAAATAAAGATGTCAAGATGCTTGGAAATCGAGCCTGCTAGCCTTAATATTAAAAAACAGCAAGCTAAATTGTATAACCATTCGAGGTATGAGTGATAAGTTAAAGATATGAATTATCAATTCAAACCGAAATGGTGGGTGATTTTATTAACAATAGCCTTAGCTTTAATATTCGTTCGACTTGGGTTATGGCAACTCTCGCGTGCGAATGAAAAAGAATTGCGCCAAGAAAGAATTGAGCAATATGCCCGAGAACCGGTTATAAAATTACCAACAACATTAATTAAATTAGAAGATTTTCAGTATCGACAAGTTGAGGTGCGAGGCAGTTTTATAGAGGACCATGCAATTTATCTAGATAATAAAATTTACCAGGGGGTTGCAGGTTACGAAATTCTTGTCCCAATTAAAATCGCAAATAGCTCTCTGCATATTTTAGTCAATCGTGGATGGATTGCTGCTGGAACTGACCGCTTGCAACTTCCGGCTGTTTATTTTCCTAGAGGAGAAGTGACTGTAACTGGTATGGTTGCATCGCCTATGATTAAAGCAGTGCAACTCTCAGAGGAAATCACAGCGGATAAGCTTTGGATAAATTTAGATTTTGAACTTTATCAAAAAGTAACAGGACTTGCTCTGCAACCAATCCTTTTGCTGCAACAAGACAATCATATAGATGATGGGTTGATACGTCAGTGGGTTAGGCCAGATTCTGGCGCTTCTAAGAATATCGGCTATGCAATTCAATGGTTCCTCTTAGCTGCAACAATCTGTATTATATTTTTGATATTAAATGTCAAACGAAATAGCTCGAAAAAATAGAATTAAATTCCTCATAATGACGTTACTGATGCTGTCTCCGGTCATTGCATCTTATCTGTTTCATGTGCTTGAAATTCGTCCAGAGGGTACTGTCAATTATGGTGAATTATTAGAAATAAAAGCCTTGCAAGGCCAAGCGCTAAACATTGAGAATAACACCATCTTTCGTGTACGCCAAATACGAGGAAAATGGTCATTGATCACTATTGATTCTGGTCAATGTGATGAGTATTGCCAAAAGAAACTTTATCAAATGAGGCAAGTTCGTCTGGTTCAAAATACTGAAAAAGATCGAATTGAAAGAGTATGGTTAATTGATGATTATCATCTTCCTAATCAAAATCTTAAAAATGAATACGAAGGTACAGTAATGCTAAGTGCAAAGGATAGTGATTTATTGAGCGAATTCCCTGCCGTACTTTCGCAGCGTGATCACATTTATGTGGTTGATCCAATGGGAAATTTAATGATGAGATTTCCAAGGGATGCTAACCCTACTAAAATCTCTAAGGATTTAAAGCATTTATTAAAGCTTTCTCATTTTGAACATTAAGCTTGTTATGTATGTTAGTGGTAAAGGTATACATAACGAGAGTATGTAATTTAAAGAATTTAGATCTAACCTAAGTGTTTTGGAGGTGCATATATAATGAGTGCTAGTTTAGTATGGCGGCAAACAACATCGAGAATTAATCAATTTTATCGGCTTACAAAACCACGCGTAGTATCCCTAATAGTTTTTACAGCTGTAATTGGTATGTTTTTAGCTGTTCCCGGTGCGGTGCCATTAGATGTTCTATTTTTTGGAACACTAGGGATAGCTTTGGTTGCTGGCGCAGCTGCTGCGCTAAATTGTCTAGTGGAGCAAAAGTTTGATGCAGTAATGGCGCGAACTCGTGGACGTCCACTTCCTCAAGGTAAAGTCAGTGTTCCAGAAACATTATTTTTCTTGGGATTGATAGGTGGTTTGGGCTTGTTCATACTTCATCAATGGGTAAACCCGTTAACAATGTGGCTTACACTTGGGACATTTGTTGGCTATGCAATTATTTATACTGTAATACTTAAGCCGCTGACCCCTCAAAATATTGTTATAGGTGGAGCATCTGGCGCAATGCCTCCTGTTTTAGGATGGGCTGCAGTAACTGGTCAAATTTCTCCGGATGCACTACTGTTATTTTTAATCATTTTTGCATGGACGCCTCCTCATTTCTGGGCATTAGCGTTATATAGAAAAACCGAATATGCACAGATTGGAATGCCTATGCTTCCTGTCACTCATGGTGATAATTTCACTCGCCTCCATGTGCTATTGTATACAATCATACTTTGTATAGTTACGGTACTTCCTTATATTTCCCAGATGAGTGGATTGATTTATTTGATCAGCGCATTGGTATTGGATGGAATTTTTCTTTACTACGCTTTGCAAATTTATCTCAGATACAGTGATCAGCTTGCGCGCACTACGTTCAAATATTCGATTCTTTATCTAGCTCTTTTATTTGTAGCTCTCCTTGTAGATCATTACTATTATTTCTGAAGTAACTTTCTGAAGTAACAATTTGACGACAAAAAACCCATCTTGGTAGATGGGTTTTTTATTTCATGGAAATAATTTCCCTGGATTGAGGATGTCATTAGGATCAAATAGATGTTTGATTTTTTTCATTAAAGCTAATGTTGGGGTATCAATTTCCTTGTGAATGTAAGCACGCTTCTCGCTTCCAATACCATGTTCACCAGAGAGAGTTCCATTAAGTCGAATGACAAGATCAAATATTTCATTCAAACATTTCTCAGCGCGATGAATTTCTTCCATATTATCTGGATCGATGAGCAGGTTGACATGAATATTGCCATTACCAGCGTGCCCGAAATTTACATTCGCAATCTGATATTGGCTAGCAAGCTTGGCTAGCTCGCTTAAAAATTGAGGTAATGTATTTATCGGTACTACGACATCCTCATTAATTTTCTTTGGTGCAATGTCACGTAAAAGTGGTGATAAAGCCTTTCTGGCTTTCCATAAATTTTCTGGATTGGCTATCCGCTCTGCGTGCAATAATCCGGGATTACAACATGCCGATAAGATAGCATCAATGGTTTCTGAGATTTCATATTGAGACCCATCTACTTCGATCATTAGCATTGTTTGGGAGTTAGCAGGCAATAAATCTGGGAAGTGCCCACGTATTAAGTTTAATGAACCCGAATCAAGAAATTCTAATGCACTGGGTCCCTTTGGTGTACTCATAATCGATACAATAGCATCAGCACAACTACTGGTATCACGGTAATGCGCTACCAGACCACCTTGCATCTCAGGTAACGGGGTCAGTTTTAGTGTGGCTTCCGTAATGATAGCCAAAGTTCCTTCAGAACCAATGAGCAGCCGAGTGAGGTCGTATCCAACGACTCCCTTTGTTGTATAGCAGCCTGTCTTAATTATCTCGCCTTCCCCCGTTACTGCTTTTAATCCCAATACGTGATCACGCGTTGTACCATATTTCACAGCATGAGGACCGCCAGCACATGTAGCGAGGTTTCCTCCAATACTTGAAAAGCCTGCGCTTGAAGGGTCAGGAGGCCAAAAGAAGCCATATGGTTTGACTGCATTCTGTATTTCCTGATTCAACACTCCTGGTTCTGCAACAATGACTCGGTTTGCGGAATCAACACTGATGATTTGCACCATTCGCTCTAATGATAGCGCAACCCCCCCCCTTTCCGGCAGGCTACCCCCTGATGTGCCTGTACCTCGCCCGCGAGGCGTTAGAGAAACTTTATATGCATTGCAAAGTAAAACTACTGATAACACTTCTTCAGACGTAAGCGGAAAGACAACTGCTTCCGGTGGGAAAATTTTCCTACTATTATCGTAGGCGTATGTATAACATTCAACAGGGTCAGTATAAATTCGCTCGGCAGGGAATAGCTTATGAAGTTGAGCGACAAAATCTAAAGGCAGCATTTACATTACTAGTTGATGATCAGTAGTGTTAATTTAAATATTCGAATACTTTAACGACTTTTCTTGCCCCTGCTGTAGTGCTGGCAATTTGTGCTGCACTGTCTCCTTCTTGGCGTGTAACAAGCCCAAGTAAATATACGATGCTATTTTCAGTAACTACTTTCACGTAATTAATTTGAAACTTTCTTTCACTCAGAAAGCGTCCTTTAACTTTAGATGTGATCAGAGAGTCATTGGTACGTACAGATAAAGCAGTTTTTTCGGATATAGAAATTTCATTGAAAACATTACGAACATTATCAACACTCATAGCGAGCTTTTCTGCTTCACTTTTCATAGATTCATTCGGGACCTCTCCAGTCAAGAGTACGTTTCGGTTAAAACTGGTAACATTAATACGAGCATCACGACCGAGCTGCTCGTTAATTCTCCTGTTTGTTTTGAGTTCTATCGATTGGTCTTCTATAAAAATACCACTGCTTCGGCGATCTTCGTTCATCAAAGCGCCTGTTCCAGTTCCTACACCTACGCCAGCAACCATGAGGGGTACACAGCCACTCAGGATAGATAGCAGTAAGACCAATGGCAAGGGATAGTATTTTGAGTAATTCATTAGTTTCGCTTAGGCTTTAGGTATAAATAAATTTATTCTTGATATTACAGTAAAATAGCTTTAGAAATTTTACTAATAATATTGAATTTTTTCTGAATAAATAACATAAATTTACATTCGATTATAGCTTATCAGTCGGCAATAATGGTTTTATAGGGCATGGCTATAAAAAGTAAATAAAATTTGATCCAATTCATTGAAATTGATGTGACGAAGGCTGACTTATATCTTCCATATACGCTAAAAAGCATTTGATTGAGAAATATTCATAGGAATATAAAATGACGCTATCTTTATCTACTGCGAAAGAGAAAACCAAAATCCTTGCGGAAGCGCTCCCTTATATACGACGCTTCCATAATAAGACAATCGTCATCAAATATGGTGGCAATGCTATGGTTGAAGAAGATCTCAAGCAAGGCTTTGCACGTGATGTCGTGTTATTAAAATTGGTTGGTATGAATCCCGTTATCGTTCACGGAGGCGGGCCTCAGATCGATCAGATGCTAAAGCGTGTTGGAAAAGAAGGTGTCTTTATTCAAGGAATGAGAGTAACCGATGCTGAAACCATGGATGTCGTAGAGATGGTGCTCGGTGGGTTGGTCAATAAGGAAATTGTAAATCTTATTAACCGTCATGGTGGCCGCGCGGTGGGTCTGACTGGTAAAGATGGCGCTTTTATTCGAGCAAGAAAAATGCTTATCCAAGATAAAGAAAAAGTGGGAGAATGGATCAGTATCGGCCAAGTGGGCGAAATTGAACAAATCGATCCTTCCCTCATCGCGTTACTCGATACGCGTGATTTTATTCCTGTGATAGCACCGATTGGTGTGGGTGAAGATGGCCAATCCTACAATATCAACGCGGATCTGGTCGCAGGTAAGCTAGCTGAGATTTTGAAAGCTGAGAAACTGATACTCCTTACTAACACACCTGGGGTGTTAGACAAAAACGGCAATCTACTCACTGGACTGACTGCTACAAAGGTCGATGAATTATTTGCAGATGGAACCATTTCGGGTGGAATGTTGCCAAAAATCGGCTCGGCACTCGATGCAGTAAAAAATGGCGTCAAATCCTGCCATATCATCGATGGGCGAGTAGCGCATGCACTTTTACTGGAAATACTGACTGACGAAGGGGTAGGCACGTTAATTAAAGAAGATTAAAGGTTCTCAATCCTTTTCTTTGATTCTTCTGCTAAAAAACTCAAAAAGATAGGCCACCAGCTTTGCCGGTATTTGACTTTTCCCTGATCAAACTATTTCCTTTTTACAGTATTCTGGATTCCTCCTGGTAGGTTGCATGTAGCATAATGCGGATATGAAAATCGTCCGAAATGGTATGTAGAATCCATACTATATTTTTCTACTTGTTGATTATACTCATCACACTCCAAAATTCGGCAGCTATACCTTCTCCCGCTGGGAGAAGGCTGGATGAGGGATTATAAAAACCGAACTTTGAAGTATGATGAGTATAGATCAATTATTTTGAGGCGTTCCGCTTCCATGCAGTAGAGCCTCAATTTAATTCAATCGTTCTTATGACGGTCGTGCTGATAACGTCCGATCAATTCTGTATACAGAATAATATGACCTTGCATGGCTTTTTCCAGTTCCAGTTTAGTAGGGTGTTTCAAATCAGGTAGTACAGTATCTAGCGCATAAAGCTTATGGAAATAGCGATGAATGCCTATTGGGGGGCAGGGCCCGCCATAACCGGTGCGCTTCCAGTCATTAATTCCTTGTAAAGTTCCTGTTGGCAGTTCATTTGCGGCAACATTTTCAGGCAGACCATTAGCCTGTGGAGGGATGTTGTATAGTACCCAATGCACCCACGTCATTTTGGGAGCAGCAGGATCGGGTGCATCCGGGTCATCGACGATCAGAACGAGGCTCTTGGTGCGATCGGGTATTCCTGACCATAAAAGGGCTGGTGAAATATCTTGGCTGTCACAGGTGTATGAGGCAGGAATCATACCATTATGGGAAAAGGAGGAGGATGTCAGTGTAAGGGTCATAATATTTTCCTTATTAATTTGAGCCGTGCTCATTTCTGCACGGCTAGTTTGAATAGGAATAAAGATAAGCGTGATCGTGAATACTATTACCAGATGGAAAAGACAAATACAACCAATACTTCCTGGATTATTTTTACGATAATATTTCATATTCTTGCCTTCTCTTTACAAGCTATCAATCATCTTGTTTTTATAGCGCATGTATGAGCAAAGGAAAAGAAATTATTAATCTGAAAAAGGAGGATTTGAATCCTGGCCGGGTTTTGGAGGAAAATGATTTTTTAAGTCCACCCGATTTGGTAGCGAGACTGGGTGGAAGCTATGCCGCAAAGCTTGGAATTAATCTCCATAGCTTAAATCCTGATGAAATTTACAAATGGTTTATAGCTGCTGTACTCTATGGTGCGCCTATTCCGGGAAGTATTGCTACCCGTGCCTGGCACATATTTGCAGATAGTGACATCCTGATGCCAGAGAGAATGATAGACAGTGGCTGGGACAAGCTTGTTGCCCTTCTCGATCAGGGGGGATATGTGCGCTATGATTATAAAACGGCAACCAAACTACTCGATATAAATCGTGCTTTGCTTGAACGCTATGATGGAAATTTTAATATCCTTCATGCGGCTGCTATTGATTCCGGTGATCTGGCACGGCGCATCATGGAATTGGGTAAAGGAATAGGTAAGGTAACTACTTATATTTTCTTGCGCGAGTTGCGTGGCAAGTGGCAAAAAGCAGACCCGCCTTTTTCATCACTCGCATTCACAGCGGCTCAGATGCTTGGTTATCTTCCTAATAATATCAACAATGATTCTGGTGAGATAATTGCCTATTTACAAGGTCTATGGGAGAAGTACGAGATGGCGGCAGAAAGTTTTTGTGATTTTGAAGCGGCATTGATTAGGAAAGGGTTGGACATTCGCCGCCATACAGTCCGTAATCAAGCAATCAGGCTGAAAGACCGTCATTTACATAGCGGATAGCTCCAAGGCGGAATGGGATAAGGAATCGGGGTATTTTTATTTGCGATGACTGAATATCAGTGCGGCAATTTCTACACCCAAGCCAAGACTAAGAAGAATCACGCCAACCCAAGCATTTTCTGGTGCCAGTAAGATAAGTATACCTCCCAAAATGAATAGTGAGATGGATAAAATCCGTTTGATACGAGGGTTCCTGATCATAACTATTGCTCCCTATCATGCTGAAAAATTTTATATATGTTTACAGCTACTTTGAATTCCCAGCTATTTTCTGAATACTTGAAGAAAAAAGTTTATCAAGATTAATATAGAGTGAATTCTATACCAATTAGTGCTTTTGTACGTTCATAGCGCGCCCGGAATTTGTTTTGCAGGGGTTGAAAATAAAATGAGTATGCCTATATTAAGACTAGTGCTCATTGTTTCTTATATGATCAATGATGAGTATCAAAGCGCTTTTCGGAATTTATAGACATCAGGAAATAAGAAGCGCTAATGGAAAATGTCAGGGTAAAGCTAAAAATTTTCTCAAAGGCATTTTCTGAATGTAAGAATCTTGTCGCAAGATGAGGTAGGCAAGTATGCTGCAAGGAAATTCCTTGGAGATACCCAGACTTAAAGGTACTTTTATACTTTTATTGTGATATGGAGATTATTAAATGGCTATTACTCGTTATGAACCTTGGGGATTATTGACTCAGCTTCAGAAAGAACTAGAGCAGATGCGAGGTGATGTAGCAAGAGAAGGTTCCTCTGCTACGGCAGAGTGGGTTCCGGCTGTGGATATCAAGGAGGCATCTGATAAGTTTGTGTTGCATGCTGATCTGCCTGGAGTCAAGCCAGAGGAAATAGATATCAGTATGGAGAATGGGGTATTGACGATTAAGGGTGAGAAGAAAACCGAAGCTAAGACTGAAAAAGAGGGCTACAAACGTGTTGAGAGAACATATGGCTCTTTTTATCGGCGCTTTAGTCTGCCAGATACAGCAAACCCCGACGCAATCTCAGCTGTTTCTAAACATGGCGTGCTGGAGATTGTTATTCCTAAACGGGAATCGGTTCAGCCGAAGAAGATTAGTGTAACATCACCTGAGTAATGAGATGGAGCCTTCGGGCTCCATTCTTTTCGGAATGACTGGAATAAAAAACATCCCTGTAAAATAATTATTTTACTGAGTCCTCCAATTCATGAAAGAATTGCGCGCTTACTAATTTTCTTGTTTCTTCATGCCTCTCATAACGCTTGAAAATGCCAGTCTGGCATTTGGTCATCATGCATTACTGGATCACGTGAATCTGCAGCTTGATGCAGGTGAACGTATAGGTTTAATTGGCCGTAATGGTAGTGGTAAATCGAGTCTTCTACGTGCAATAGCAGGGGAGATTAAACTGGATGACGGCAAGCTCTGGTATGCACCGGAGTTGAAATTGGTCTATGTGCCACAGGAACCTCAATTTGAGGTCGGGAGCACAGTATTTCAGGAAGTATCCAAAGGAGTTGGCAATCTGAGCCAGGCATTGCTTGAGTATCATAAAATTTCTCATGCTTTGAGCGAGAGCGGAGAAAATACGCAAGCACTGCTTGAGCGCTTGCAGGATTTGCAAAACATGCTGGAGGTACAAGATGGTTGGCGTATTCAAACCAGGGTTGATACAGTGATTGATCGACTTGGGTTGCTTGCAGATGCGCAGATAGAAAGCCTTTCAGGTGGAGTAAGAAAACGGGTTGCGCTGGCACGCGCTCTGGTAGCTATGCCGGATGTGCTGTTACTGGATGAACCGACCAATCATCTAGATTTTTTTTCTATAGAATGGTTAGAGGGTTTACTCAAAGATTTTGCCGGTAGTGTCATTTTTATCACGCATGATCGCCGCTTTCTAGATAATGTGGTTACGCGAATTATTGAACTTGATCGCGGGCGTCTGGAAAATTTTCCGGGTAATTTTGCAGAATACCAGCAGAAAAAAGCAGAGCTTCTTGAAATTGAAGCAGTGCATCATCAGAAATTTGATAGAGCACTGGCTCAAGAGGAGATTTGGATACGTAAAGGTGTTCAGGCAAGGTGTACGCGCAATGAAGGTAGGGTAAGGCGACTAGAAGCATTGCGTCTAGAGCGTGCAGCCCGACGTGGCCGTGTCGGATCAGTTAACTTTAACATCGCGCTGGGAGAGCGCTCTGGCCAGCTAGTCGCAGAACTGGAGCATATCTCCAAAAGTTACGATGATAAGACTGTTATTAGCGATTTTTCCTGTCGGATCATGCGGGGTGATCGAGTAGGGTTGCTGGGTCCGAATGGTGCCGGAAAGTCAACTTTATTGAAACTCATATTAGGAGAGTTGGAGCCCGATTCGGGAAGTATACGGAGGGGGACTAAGCTAACAGTAGCTTATTTTGATCAAATGCGGGAGCAGTTAAACGAGGAGTTGACATTGGTGGAATCGATCAGCCAGGGATCTGATTTCATTGAGATTAATGGTGAGCGTAAACATGTTATTAGTTATCTGGAAGATTTTTTATTTGCCCCACAGCGTGCTCGTTCACCCGTCAAGTCGTTATCAGGGGGCGAACGTAATCGGCTGCTGCTGGCTCGTTTATTTACACGACCGGCCAATGTGCTGGTGTTGGACGAACCAACCAACGATCTCGATATTGAAACGCTTGAATTACTGGAAATGCTACTACAGAGCTATACTGGTACATTGTTTCTAGTCAGTCATGATCGCGCATTTCTCGATAATGTAGTCACCCAGGTGATTACCTTTGAAGGTAATGGCATTTTGAGAGAGTACGTGGGAGGGTATGAGGATTGGGTTCAGAGTAAGCACGCTAGGGAAATGGTGCTCCAGCAGGCAGGGGAAGTATCTAAATCTTCTACAGTTTCTCAGGATAAAAGAACTAAATCTATATCTCGTATTAAATTGAATTATCAAGAAACGCGTGAATTAGCAGCTTTGCCTGAAAAAATCGATTTACTGGAGAAAGAGCAATCATCTATTACTATGCGATTGAGTGATCCTACAATTTATCGAAATTTCCCTGATGAGAGCAGGGCTTTGCAAAAGCGATTTTCTGCAATAGAGCAAGAGCTGGCAAATTGCTTTGCGCGCTGGGAAGAGTTGGAATCCAAGCAATCAGCAGTATAGAGTTAGAAAGAGATTGTTGATTTCCCTATCCACAATAGGGAGATTACTATTACATTCATTGACTTAACATGGTTCATCGTTTAAAGTTCAGCTTTTTTAGAGGAGGACGCACAAAGTGAAAAAGTCAGCAGCTGTTAAATTATTACTTGCTACTGGCATGTTTCTGGCATTTTCTGGCGTAGTGCAGGCAGCCGGTGATGCTGAAGCAGCCAAGACCAAAATTTCCATGTGTGTAGGTTGCCATGGAATAGAGGGATATCGTACATCTTATCCTGTTGTTTATCATGTTCCGAAATTGGGCGGACAACATGAAGCCTATTTAGTCAAAGCGCTGAAGGATTATAAATCGGGAGAACGTAAACATCCTACTATGACCGGAATTGCAGCCGTCCTTTCCGATCAGGATATTGAAGATTTGGCTGCTTATTACGCCGGTAATTAATTTTCCCATTTATGCAAGGATAAGATGATTATGAAAAATTTTGTTGTCGCTGCAGTTAGCGGTGTGGTATTTCTCTTTTCCGGGCAAGGTATTGCAGCTGATATCGAAGCTGGCAAGAAGAAAGCTGAAGAAGTGTGTGCTTCCTGTCATGGAACCGATGGTAATAGTCCTGCCCCAAATTTCCCTAAAATTGCGGGCCAACCCAGAACTTACCTTGAGAAAGTCTTAAAAGACTATAAGACAGGTGAGCGTAAAGACCCTATCATGGCTGGAATGGCTGCAGCACTAAGCAAGGAAGAGATCGAAAACCTGGCTTTTTATTTTTCTAGCCAGTCTGGTTTATATGTGAAGAAATAGTTTGTTGTCAGAATGAGCAGAGAGATCGTGTCTTGCTTATTCAGGAAGAAATAAAAACTGAGAACGGAATGTATGGTTTCATACATTCCGTTTTTTTATTGATCTACCTGTCTATCCATTTATCCAGGCAATCAAGGTAAATCCGCGCATCTGGCGGCGTTTGGTTACGCTGCGCCTGCCAAAGCATTTCAGCCAGGCATTCGATAATCAGGTGAGTGGCATCATGCTCATTTCCGGTTTTTTCCAGCAAAAGTTCAAATTTCTTGCGAATTCCAACCGGTTGATCAATAGAAAGCTGCTCTTTAATGGCAACATGCATGCTCATATGAAGAAAGGGATTGGTTTCTCCCATTTCGGGGAAATAGTTTTTATCATGATAGCGCTCGCTATCATCAAGCATGCGTTGATATTCAGGATGGGATAATATTACTTCCAGTGCGATGGTTTCAATGCCGGACAGGATTTCTTTTTGGCGGTATTTACGCCAAGTATCGAAGAATAGCTGACGAACCTGTTCTCTCGTTGGATTAAACATCTAGGGGGGGCATTCCAGCAATATGATTATTTTCTAGGTTTTTATACTTGTATTCACACAAGTCATTGATAAGGCAGCGACTACATGCGGGTTTTCTTGCCGTGCACACATATCTTCCATGGAGAATCAGCCAGTGATGTGCATCATGGCGAAATTCAGCGGGTACAAACTTCAGGAGCTTATGTTCAACCAAGAGTACATTCCTGCCGGGCGCAAGACCCGTTCGATTGGAGACACGAAAAATATGGGTATCCACGGCAATGGTCGGTTCTCCGAAGGCAGTATTTAAAATAACGTTAGCCGTTTTGCGTCCCACCCCTGGTAACTTCTCAAGTTCATCTCGTGTTTCCGGTACCTGGCTATGATGATGTTGAATAAGTAATTGGCACATGCCCAGTATATTTTTTGCTTTTGTTCGATATAAGCCAATACTTTGAATCAGGCTACTTAACCCTGCTTCACCCAGCGCTATTATTTTTTCGGGTGTATTGGCCAATGGGAAAAGTCTTCTTGTTGCCAGATTGACACTCTTGTCTGTAGCTTGTGCTGAAAGTATTACAGCTACGAGTAACTCGAATGAGGTAGTATATTCAAGTTCAGTTGTCGGATGAGGGTTGGCGGCTTTGAAGCGCGTAAAAATTTCGTGACGTTTGGCGGCATTCATGGTTTAGAGCAATTATTTCTGATCAATTGTCTCAGCGCGGATTGCAAGGGCGCGCTCTAATGCAGCTTGAACGGCTGCTTTTTTTAGATGAACATTCCCTGTAACAGGCTGAGATCCTTTTGCTGCTAATGATTTCTGTACAAATTTCTCGGCCTGTTTTTGTTTTTCGCAATCGAGTCTCTGTAATCTGAATTGATGACGCGTCCGTGCACGATCTGCAGCTTTCAGTTTCATTTCCCGAGCCTGGTTTTCAGGATAAGGAGCAATAGGAATCATGTTAATGCAATCTACCGGGCAGGGAGTCACGCACCGTTCGCATCCGGTGCATTCTTCTGTGATGACGGTATGGATTTGCTTGGCTGCACCTATAATCGCATCGACAGGGCAAACCTGTATACAGAACGTGCAGCCAATGCATTGCTCTTCGTTGATAAAAGCAACCGATTTAGCTTTGGGTATGCCATGCGCCGTGTTGAGTGGTTTGAATGCTACGCCTAGTAAGTCAGCAAGGTTCTGGATACCCTCGACATCTCCGGGTGGGCATTGATTGATATCGGCATGGCCTTCTGCAATAGCAGTCGCATAAGGTAGGCAGCCTGGGAAGCCACATTGACCACATTGCGTTTGCGGCAGAATAGCATCGATTTGTTCTATTAATTTACGTTTGTCAGCCATCATGAGGGGATGTGCAAATTGCTTCAACAGATTGGCGTATCAGATCAGGGCCATGGTAAATCAGGCCTGTATAGATTTGGATTAGATTCGCTCCCGCTTCTATTTTTTCCTTTGCATCTTCAGCAGACATGATGCCGCCGACACCGATAATAGGTATCGCCTCTTGCAGTAAGCCATGTAGCTTTTTAATTACCTGGGTGCTGAGTGTTTTGAGTGGTGCGCCGCTCAAGCCACCCGTTTCTTTGGAAAGGGGTAAATGATCTAGATTCTGACGCGAAATAGTCGTATTGGTAGCGATAACGCCATCGATTCGGTATTTCATCAGTAGCAGAGCAATCGCTTCGAGCTGCGGTGATTCTAGATCAGGTGCAATCTTTACAACTAACGGCGTGTATTTACCATGTTGATCACTAAGTTTTGTTTGCTCTGTTTTCAAGATATGCAATAAGTGATCAAGCTCGGCAGTATTTTGCAATTGTCTTAAATTGCGGGTATTGGGTGAAGAAATATTGATGGTCACATAACTGGCATAACGATAAATCTTATGCAAACAAATCAGATAATCTTCTGCGGCTTTATCTACCGGTGTATCGAAATTTTTACCAATGTTAATTCCCAGTATCCCTTGGAAATTTGAGCGCTTAATATTTTCTATTAGGTGATCGACGCCGTGGTTATTAAAGCCCATGCGATTGATAATTGCATGGGCTTGAGGAAGGCGAAACAGACGTGGCCGCGGATTACCCGGTTGTGGACGGGGTGTTACCGTGCCTACCTCGATAAAGCCAAATCCCAGCTTTGCAAGTGCATCTATATAAGCGCCATCTTTATCTAATCCGGCTGCCAGACCAACAGGATTAGGAAAATCTAAACCCATTATCTTGCGTGGCTTACAAGCAAACGAACGACCTGGGAGCAATCCAGAGTTTTGGATGTGCTGCAATGCGCTGAGAGAAAGAGTGTGCGCTGTTTCAGGATCAAGCGTGAATAGCAGCGGACGGAGAAGACGATAGAGCATTAATGCTTGTTTTACCTTGAAAAGCAGACGAAATTAAGTAGGACTAGAAGACTACACGATTATCTTTGAGGCGCGCTAAAGGCCTGCCACTGTCCGTTCACTAAACCTTGTAAAGGTTGGAAATTAGCTTTATAGCTCATTTTTCGGTTTTCTCCAATCCAATAACCCAAATAAAGGTAAGGTAGTTTTTTTATGCGGCATTGCTCTATTTGCCACAAAATATTAAAAGTACCGAAACTGACATTGGGAGCATCTGGATCGAAGAAAGTATATACCGAAGAGAGACCATCCGGTAATTGATCAATGATGCTGATCATGCGTAGTTGATCATGTTCATGGAAGGTGACTAGCCTGGAATCGACGTTGCTTTGCAGCAAAAAGTTGCAGTATTGATCACGGGTATCGTAATCCATCCCGCTATGAGCATGGCGCTTCACTTGATAACGTCGATAGAGGCGATAGTGATCAGGGTGGTAATGCAATTTATCTTGTGTGGCTACCAAGTATTGATGCTGCTTCCAAACTCTGCGCTGTGTCCGGCTGGACGAGAATTGATCAACAATCACACGTACTGGAACGCAGGCTTCGCACTGTTCGCAGCTTGGGCGATAAACAAAACTGCCACTCCGGCGGAAACCAGTTTTGATCAGTTGAGCATAAGTGGACGCATCTATCAGATCATCTGGCACCGCAATTTGTGAGCGGGCAAGTTTGCTCGGCAAATAACTGCATGGATAAAATTCAGTAGTATGAAATTTCATAACAGGTAAGATAACATCATTCTGGATAGACATAATCAAAGTACCATTTTCCAGTTTTTTCAGGCGCAATGACCAGATTATTTAATATTTGGGCAAAATCAATTCGAGGAATTTCCCTGGCACCTAGTGAAGCGAGATGCCTTGTTTTCATCTGACAGTCAATCATGCCAAAGTTCCAGCATTTCAATTGTTTTACCAGGTGGACAAAGGCAATTTTGGAGGCATCAGTAACATGGGAGAACATTGATTCACCAAAGAACATTTCTCCCAGGGCAATGCCATACAACCCCCCTACTAAATTTCCCTCGATCCAGGTTTCCACCGAGTGGGCTACGCCTAATTCATGTAACACAGTATAGGCTGAAATCATTTCCGGGTGTATCCATGTGCCTTCCTGTTCTTTACGCGGCGCTGCACAAGCTTGCATGACCGAGATAAAGGCACTATCGGTACGAATTTCATAATGGTGTTTTTTCAGCGTTTTGTGAAGCGAGCGGGATATTTTTAGCTCGTCAGGAAATAGCACCATGCGCGGATTCGGGCTCCACCATAGAATCGGTTCTCCCTGATTGAACCAGGGAAAGATTCCGCAACGATACGCACTCAGCAGACGCTGTGATGATAAGTTGCCACCCACAGCGATTAATCCGTTGGGTTCATCCAGAGCCATTTCGAGGGGTGGAAAATATTTATCATTTGGAGTTAGCCAATGAATCATAGGTATATTCTCTGCTGAAATAGATAAACTTTGATTTAGATCAAGGTGTATAGGGTAATGTTTTCTTATTATCAATCCTAGGCTTATTTAAATAGATAAAATAAATAAAAAGGAGAGTGGAATGAGGCAATTGCGTCATAAAATGCGGTTAGTCGTCAGTGCAGTAGTGAGTTCACTTACCATTACCATTACCATGACGATGGTAACACCGCAAGCATTTGCGCACGATACATCAACCCGGGCTCTGGAACAGCAGATCCAATTATTGGAAAATCAATTGAAAGCTATTCGGGCAGAGCTTAATCAAGTAAAAGATAAGGCTGCTCAAGATCAGCTGGAGATTAAGAAAGTAAAAGAAGATGTTGTGCGGGGAGATCGGGAAATTAAACAAGTCCAGGTAGAGCAGTCTGCTATAGAACGTGAGCACCATCATAATATGCTTTTTTTCCGTGGCGGCTATGCGCATAATTTGCAGGGCCGAAATGGCGTAACGCTGCAAAGTAATGTCGCGCCGCTCGGTGCGCAGGAGGCAGGAGACAATGATGGCTGGTATATCGGGGCAGGATTTGATTGGAGCTTAACAAGAGATGTCTGGGGCATGATGCCCAAGACGGATATCTTTGCTGAATTGATGTTTGAATATAAGCGCTTTGGTGTGTCGCAAGGTAATGCGCTAGCCAACGCTCCCACACAGTTGGCAGGTGGAACTTTGAATCCGCGGGATGTGACAGTCAGTCAATTTACTTTGTCGGCGGCACCTAAAATTAAATTCATGGAAGGCAGTGATTTTAGACCCTGGATTATTCCGGCGGGGTTTGCGCTCCATGTGGTTAGTCCGCCAACTGAGTCGATTACAGTCTTGGCCCCTGGCATGATGTTTGCTGCAGGAGCCGATTATCGAATCTGGAAAGAATTCTATCTTGGAGTAGACGCCCGTTATCACGAGACATTTGGCAAGACCGATGGTGTCAATCTCAGTGGCTTAACTGCAGGCGCGTATCTTGGAATTGGTTTTTAACGACTGAGATTCAGGAGATGAAGCTTATCTACTAGGCGTCTGTCGTTTGTGTTCGTGGTTGTCGGTTGTGGTCCGTAGTTGTGTTTTAAGTTGGTTGTATTTTTCTTCTCTTGTTTCTAGCAAGGTCATTGTGTCTAGAGAATGGTTTTGTGACGAAGCCTTTGCGCCCCGCTGCTATTGGTGGGGCGTCTTTTTTGTATGACTTGCTTGTATATTAGCCTAACCTGATTTAGATAGCTCCTGGCTCAACGCTGTTCGTGCGGAGCGGCGATAGCATCAATATTCAACTTACCAACAATACCAATCCTGGGCAAAAAAACTATCGATGGAATACTCAGAAAGTAGGCGCTTTTGCCTATCATGATCAAGGTACGCAGCCTCTTGGTTTATTTGACGCCATCGTAGTCGATGATCTCAGCGGGAAAGTACAAAGCTTCGTTGATGGTGACGGGACAATAACTTTTGTCCAACACGTTCATCAACTGGACAAAGAGTTCGTCATATTCATGGTCGACTCTACATTCTGGAGAACCAAAGTCGGTTCTAAAGGAGCGCACAGGCCATTATGAACTAACCCGGCGCTGAATCGCCGGTTATTGGAGCCGATTGGAAATATTCGACCGGCTGAATTCGAAATGGCATATTATCGCCAATTGAAGGAGTCAGCGGATGCAGCTTGACTCAACAAAACAAGTCTCCGGAATTCCCGGGGTGATTCAAAGGCCTTCACAGTAGCCATTGCATTCACCATCAAGGCAGGTACAGGCGTGGGTCCAGGTGTCTGGCAATGTCACTGTCATGTGATGTCCCGCATTGCTAAGAACTTTCTTTGTTGTAACTGCACCGGGTAATTAGCAAGACCTTACTTCGGGCGCACCCTGGCGTGTTATTAAGAAACATTATTAATGGTTGGGTGCAGAACCTCTCTGGTGAATGGAGTGCAGGACTGACTGATCGTTAGCGTAACCCTATGCACTAAGTGAAGAGTCAGATATTTAGTAGAGATAAAAGAACGTTTGTAGTCATGGCATAACGCTAACCAGATATTACCTGGTTAGCATCTTTTCTAATTACTGGAATTTAGGTTTAATTACTATTTCCGGCTTTGGCGAGCAGTTTATCCAATAAACGAATACTCAGAATCCGTTTGAGAAAACCGAATAAATAGGTAGGGAAAGTAACGTAATAACGCGGTTGGGGATGGTTTGCCTCAAGGGCGTGAATGACTCGTTTGAGTACAGCCTCGGGTGGCAGAGTGAAAGGAACAGCCGGCCCTTGCTTGTTCAGTCGGTTTAATACTGCGAGATATTTTTCGCGATGAAAACTATTGTCTATATTGATGTGTTTCTGCAGTGCCTTGAGCGCGTTGGCGCGAAATTGAGTCGCAATCGGGCCTGGCTCAATCAGGCTGACAAAGATTTGTGTACCCCTCAACTCAAGGCGGAGAGTATCGCTCAATCCCTCAATGGCATACTTGGAAGCATTGTAGGCGCCTCGGAACGGCATGGCTGCAAAACCCAGAACCGAACTATTCTGGATAATGCGGCCATAACCTTGCTTGCGCATAATAGGCAACACCAGATTCGTCAACGCTAGCCAGCCGAAAACATTGGTTTCAAATTGTGCACGTAAGGCGTCGCGACTCAGATCTTCAACGGCACCTGGTAGACCATAGGCGCCATTATTAAACAAGGCATACAATTCTCCACTGGTACGATGCATGATTTCTTCGAATGCCTGCTGAATCGAGCCTGGATCATCTAAATCCAAACGAAGGCTTTCCAGCCCTTCAGCTAATAACATTTCGACGCTTTCCTGCCGCCGTGCGGTTGCGAATACCCGATAACCTCGTTTATGCAATGCATGGGCAACACAGTAACCGATTCCGCTGGAGCAACCCGTGATTAAAATAGATTTTTTCATCAATCAAGCATAACCTCAAAAACCATTTATTTGTCTTGGACTTGACACAAGAAAGGGCATAATCATAGCATCATACCGATAAATTCATTACAAATGATCTTACAACGATCACAACCGGGTAAATGTCAAAGATATTGTTTAGACTTAGAAATATTCCAGATGATGAAGTAGAGGAAGTACGCGAGTTACTGGCTAGCCATCATATCGATTACTATGAAACATCCGCAGGCAATTGGGGTGTTTCCATGCCAGCGCTCTGGGTAAGGGATGAGCATCAGTACCAGGAAGCAAAAAAATTACTCGACAATTATCAGGAAGCACGTTCTATTCGTGTCCGGGAAGAGTATGCGCGACTCAAAAGAGAAGGGAAAAACAAAACAGTGCTGGATAGTTTGAAGGAAAATCCCGTCTTGTTTATTGCCTATATATTAATTGTGCTAATCTTGCTTTACTTGCCATTCAAGCTGATTATGGAAATAACCACGCTATAATTTCTGATTTTTCCAGTCGTTGTTCGAATTCATTCATTGAAATCTTTTTTGCTTGCTGATCCGGATTGAATCAAATTAACTTGAAAATAATCATCGTTTTCCTGTCGGGTGCGCTGACTGTTCTGGGCTTTGCACCGTTTTATCTTTTTCCAATACCCTTTGTTACACTGGCGTTATTATTCTATTTCTGGCGTAAGAGCATAAAACCTTTTAGTGCAGCCATACTGGGTTTTTCTTTTGGTATGGGAATATTCGGTGCGGGTGTAACCTGGATTTATGTCAGCTTGCATGATTTTGGCGACATGCCAATGCCGCTGGCTGTATTGGCTTTGATCTTGCTTTGCGCTTATCTCTCGCTATTCCCGGCGTTAACCGGCTGGATTTTGGTCAGATCGCGCACTATTGCACCCAGTATTTGGCCATGGATGGTGGCATCATTATGGATAATATCAGAATGGTTGCGAGGTACCTTGTTTACCGGTTTTCCCTGGCTTGCGATCGGATATTCACAGGCGCCTTATAGTCCTTTCTCCGGGTTTGCCCCAGTGGTGGGTGTCTATGGCATTTCATTTCTGCTGGTTTTGAGTGCTGCGTGGCTAACATCTTGGTTTGAGCAAAGGCATGCCTGGCGATTTTTATGCTTTCTGGCCGGTGTCTGGGGATTGGGTCTGGGGTTGCAGTGGATAAACTGGACCAACCCTCAGGGTGATCCTGTGGCAGTGAGTCTGTTGCAGGGGAATATTGCGCAGGACTTGAAATGGCGGGAAGATCACGTGGTAACGACTATGGATACTTATGCGGGGCTTATTCGGGAAAGTAACAGTCGGCTGATTGTAACGCCTGAAATATCGGTTCCTTTGTTTCACGAAGATGTGCCGATTAATTACTTGTCAGAGCTTGCTGCTCATGCGAGAGCAAATAATGGTGATGTGCTGATCGGCATGGCGGAATCGGCATCTCCAGACAGAAATGAATACTACAATACCATGTTCAGCCTGGGGATATCTCCCGAACAACACTACCGGAAGCATCATCTGGTACCATTTGGCGAATATATCCCGTTAAAATCGGTATTTGGCTGGATTATCCAGGTGTTGAATATACCTTTGTCAGATTTCTCACGCGGAGCACTGGATCAGCAGCCTCTGCATCTGGCTGGACAAAGAGTGGCAATCAATATTTGCTATGAGGATGTATTCGGTGAAGAAATCATCAGGCAGCTGCCCCGGGCATCACTGCTGGTGAATGTCAGCAATGATGCCTGGTTTGGGCGTTCCATTGGTCCGCGGCAGCACTTACAGATTTCACAGATGCGCGCCTTGGAAACGGGTCGATATATGTTGCGTGCCACCAATACCGGCGTAACTGCTATCATTGATCAACGAGGCAAGGTCTTGCAGGAATTGGAAATGTTTACCACCGCAGGTCTGCATGGGATAGCACAAGGCTATTCAGGCACTACACCGTATGTGCGTGTTGGCAATGGTCTGGTATTAGGGGTTGCAGGATTACTCCTGATCATCGGGTGGCTATCAGTCTTCTTTTATGGAAAACGTAAAACCTTGTAAAATGCTAGCCGTGATCAACAGAACCATTCCGAACTAATCTTTTTGTCTACATTGATGCCTACACTGACATTTCAGGAAATGATTCTGACGCTCCAGCATTATTGGAGCAAACAGGGTTGTGCCTTACTACAGCCTTATGATATGGAAGTAGGCGCTGGCACCAGCCATACCGCTACTTTTTTGCGCGCATTGGGGCCAGAGCCCTGGCGTGCAGCCTATGTGCAACCATCACGCCGCCCCAAGGATGGCCGTTATGGTAATAATCCGAATCGGCTGCAGCATTATTATCAATATCAAGTAGTATTGAAACCGGCGCCACAAAATATTCTGGATTTATATTTTGGCTCACTTCAGACATTGGGTCTGGATTTGAAGCAGAACGATGTGCGGCTGGTTGAAGATGATTGGGAAAATCCAACGCTTGGCGCTTGGGGTCTAGGCTGGGAGGTATGGCTGAATGGCATGGAGGTAACGCAGTTTACCTATTTTCAGCAAGTCGGGGGTATCCATTGCCGGCCGATTACGGGTGAGATTACTTATGGGTTGGAGCGTCTGGCCATGTATCTGCAAGGGGTGGAGAATGTTTTTGATTTAACTTGGACGGAAGGGCTCAGCTACGGTGATGTCTACCATCAAAATGAAGTTGAGCAATCGACTTATAATTTTGAATGTAGCGATACCGAATTTCTATTTCTGGCTTTTGGTAAATATGAAGAGCAGGCCAATGATCTGATGGAAAAACAATTGCCGTTACCTGCCTACGAACAAGTCCTGAGAGCGGCGCACAGCTTCAATTTATTAGATGCCCGGGGAGCTATCTCGGTAACCGAGCGGGCAGCCTATATCGCGCGTATCCGTAATTTGGCGCGTCGCGTTGCGCAGGCGTATTACGATAGCCGTGAACGTTTGCAGCCTTCCTTTCCCTTGGCTCCCCGTGAGTGGGTGGCGCAAATGCCCAAGAAAGCAGGGTGAGCATGATAACGAAAAATCTGCTCATAGAGCTGCTGGTTGAAGAACTGCCTCCCAAATCGTTGAATAAATTGGGTGCGAGTTTTGCTGAGATACTGATAAATAGTTTGAAGACTCAGAATCTCGTTACGCTTGATGCGGTGGTGACTGCCTATGCTACGCCACGCAGGCTGGCAGCGCATATTACACAGGTTTTGGCGCAAGCTCCCAATCATGCGGTGACGACCAAGTTAATGCCTGTTTCAGTTGGTCTGGATAAGGAAGGGCGAGCGACTCCGGCTTTGATCAAGAAATTGAGCGGATTAGGTGTGGATGCATTTGTTGTTTCGCAGCTGAGTCGGGCCATGGAGGGTAAATCTGAAACTCTTTTCCTCGAGCGTGTTGTGCCGGGTATTGTGCTTGCTGAGGGATTGCAGCAAGCGCTCGATGATGCGATTGCGCAATTACCCATTCCCAAGGTGATGACCTATCAGCTCGCAGATGGCTGGGAGAGTGTCAATTTCGTTCGTCCAGCACATGGCTTGATCGCATTGCATGGCACGGAGATCGTTCCTGTGAGCATATTGGGTTTGGCTGCCAGCAAGGTGACACATGGACATCGCTTCGAGGCGAGTACTCATCCTATCGTCATCAGGGAAGCGGATGGTTATGCCCAGCAACTGGAAACAGAAGGTGCCGTTATTGCCAGCTTTGCGGAGCGCCGTACCCGAATTTTAAATCAACTTATCGCCGCAGCCGCTAAAGAAAACCTGCAGTTTATTCAGGATGAGGCATTGCTGGATGAAGTGACGGCACTGGTCGAGCATCCTAACGTGCTAATAGGCAAATTTCCGTCAGAATTTCTTGAAGTACCGCAGGAATGCCTGATCCTGACAATGAAAGCGAATCAGAAATACTTTCCGCTGCTGGATAGCGATGGAAAACTGGTGAATACCTTTTTGATGGTATCGAACATCTGTCTGGTAGATGCTCACCTGGTGATCGATGGCAATGAACGCGTCGTGCGTTCTCGTCTGGCCGATGCAAAATTTTTCTTTGATCAGGACCGAAGAAACACATTGGTTTCACGCATTCCCGGACTGGATAAGGTGGTTTACCATCATCAGTTGGGTACGCAAGGTCTGCGTATTGAATATGTGCGCACTATTGCGCACGAAATCGGACAAATGCTGGGTGGAAATGTTCTGGCAGAACAAGCAGGGGAAGCGGCGAGATTAGCTAAAGTGGATTTACTGACCGACATGGTCGGAGAATTTCCCGAGCTGCAGGGCATTATGGGGCGCTACTATGCCCAGCACGAGGGTTTAGGCGATGCGATTGCCTATGCGATAGAAGATCACTATAAACCCCGTTTTGCGGGCGATGTGCTGCCACGTAATCTGGTTGGCGTCTGTGTGGCACTGGCAGACAAGCTTGAAACCTTGATCAATCTGTTTGGTATCGGACAAATCCCCACCGGAGACAAAGATCCTTTTGCTTTGCGCCGTCATGCCTTGGGCGTGATCCGTATCCTCATTGAAAAGGATTTGCCACTTGAAATGGAGAGACTGCTTGAGCGAGTCATTGATATTCTCCAGGATAAACGCATTGCGGAACAATGGGCGCAGCGAGCGGCATCCCAAAAGCCAACTGTTCAGACTGGTGAAATAGCGACCCAGAATCATGCCCGGCACCAGATATCCGCCGAAGTGAATGGGCAATTGTTGGAATTTATCTATGATCGTCTGGCTGGGAGTTTGCGTGAGCAGGGCTATAGCGCGCAAGAAGTGGATGCGGTCTTGGCGCTTCATCCCCAGCATTTAAATGATATTCCCAAACGGATTGCCGCTGTGCGTGCTTTTGCCTCCTTGCCAGAGGCAGCCAGTCTTGCAGCTGCCAACAAGCGTGTGAGTAATATCCTCAAGAAGGTCGCTGTTGATACCGGCTCACAGGTAGATGTTGAACATTTACAGGCACCTGCCGAGCAGGCGCTGTATCAAGCTTTAATCGAGATGCAAGACAAAGTGGATGAGGCCTTTCTGGAGAAGGATTACACGGTTGCCTTGCAAATCCTTGCCGCATTGAAGGCGCCCGTGGATACTTTCTTTGATCATGTCATGGTTAATACCGATGATGACAGGCTGCGTAACAATCGCCTGGCTTTGCTTAAAAAGCTTCAGCAGGTCATGAATCGAGTGGCTGATATTTCCAGACTGGCGAGCTGAAATGAAACTGATCATCCTTGATAGCAATGGTGTGATCAATGAAACCAGTCATACCTTTATCAAAGCGCCTGAGGAATGGATGCCGATACCGGGTAGCCTGGAAGCGATTTCACGGCTCACCCATGCAGGTTATCGCGTGATCGTTGCTGCCAATCAGTCGGGTATTGGACGCGGATTGCTCGATATGGCCACTTTTAATGCCATCAATGACAAGATGTTTAAGGCTGTTCACCAAGCGGGGGGGCGCCTTGATGCGCTTTTTTTCTGTCCGCATACACAGCAGGATAAATGCCATTGCCGTAAGCCCGAGACAGGCATGTTCCAGGAAATCATGCAACGTTATAGCACGGATCTCAAAGGGGCACCTGCTATTGGTGATTCATTGCGAGATTTACAGGCAGCAATAGCTGTCGGTGCCATCCCGATTTTAGTGTTGACTGGAAAAGGTGAAATGACCCATGCAAATGGTAATCTGCCAGAAGGTACGCAAATTTTTGCTGATTTGGCATCAGTCGTTGATACACTGGTGAAGCGAATATGATACTGAATACGTTGCGCGCGACAATTTACACATTATTACAAATTATTATTACCCCGCCCTATGCACTAATTACGCTCTTCTGCTTTCCGCTTTCGCCACATCATCGTTATAAGGTTACCTATGGCTGGACGCGCCTCATGCTGTTTCTGCTGAAGGTAGTTTGTGGGCTGCATTATCGTGTGATTGGTGCTGAGAATATTCCTGATCGGCCCAGTATTGTGCTATCGAAGCATCAATCAGCATGGGAAACCTTGGCATTACAGCAAATTTTCCCACCTCAGGTATGGGTGCTTAAAAAAGAGTTGTTGCGGATTCCATTTTTTGGCTGGGGATTAGCCATGACCAATCCGATCGCAATTGACCGCAGCTCGGGTAAAGCGGCATTACAGCAGATCGTCGAGCAGGGTAGAGAGAGATTAGAACAGAATTTCTGGATAGTCATTTTCCCGGAAGGAACACGCATTTCTCCAGGTAAGACGGGTAAATACCACATAGGTGGCGCATGGCTTGCTACCCATACCGGAGCCCTGGTGGTACCGGTTGCGCACAATGCCGGTGAGTTTTGGGGAAAAAATTCGTTTGTCAAATACCCCGGAAAGATCACGGTAAGTATCGGCAAGCCAATTGATCCAACCGGCATGGAGCCCGGAGAGCTTAACGAACGTGTAAAAGCCTGGATCGAAGCTGAAGTCTCGCGCATCAGCTGTTTTGGAAAGAAAGGGTATGATGGACAATTTGTTTCGATTCCCAACGAGCCGCTCAAAGATACGGAAAAATGAGGCACGCAGCGTTAAGCTTGCTGACAGAATAATCGCTTACACGCTTATTCGTCGTAACCGGAAAACTGTTGGTCTGAGAATCAATCGAGAGGGTTTGACTGTTAGCGTGCCTTTGCAAGCGACTCTCAGCAGCATTGAGCAAGTATTGCACAATAAAGCAGGGTGGGTTATCGGAAATCTGGATGCCTGGAAAGAGAAAAGAATCATCCAACCTAAGTGGTGTCCGAATAGCACTTTCTGGTTGTTGGGTGATCCCTATCGATTGGCGCTGACGGGATTAGATAAACTGCAAATGGTGTCGCAAGACAATAAAGTAGACCAAATCCAGGAAATACCCTCTTCTTTAGCTGTACTCACTTCCTGTCAAGTCGAGAAATTCGTGATGGCCTGGTATCGTAAGCAGGCGATGGCGCATATGAGTGAGCGAGTGGCGCTCTATGCAGATAAATTGGGTGTGCCCTTGCCAAGACTGAGATTATCCAGTGCACGAACCCGCTGGGGAAGTTGCAGTTCACACGGGACGGTGTGTCTCAACTGGCGGTTGATTCAGTTGCCAATTCCTTTGGTAGATTATGTTGTCGCACATGAATTATCTCACCTTATTGAGATGAATCATTCTTCTGCATTTTGGAAGGTAGTCGAGAGCATTTATCCGGATTACCGGCAAGCTCAAGTAGAGCTAAAGAAGATCGGCTGATCGGAACGATTCAGTTTTTTAGTATATATGCTTCTATCGTGGATGCATGATACAAGATTTCCCACTGCCTGCTATTGTGCATATAATGTGGTCTCAAGCTGTACAAAAAGCCCGAAAATGATCCTTTAGCGGTTAGCATGGTCATTGAAGGAGTGTTTTCCCTAGGAACCCCCTTAACCACAAAACATTACAAGCAAGGAGAGAAAATGAAGCACCCATTTAAACTCATTACCCTGGTTTGCGCACTTTTGCCTTTTTATGCTCATGGTGGAGGTGATCCTGATTTTGTCAAGTTTCCTGAGAGCTATCAGCAGAACTTTACGAAATACGATACCGCCAACCGAGCTAATCAGACACAGGTAGCAAAATTCTATGCGAATGAGATAGCTGTCGAGAGTTATAAAAAAGGCAAGGAAGCAGAGCCTGGGGCAGTGGTTATCATGGAAATATATGAGCCTAAAAAAGATGCAGATGGCAAGATCATCTCAGGTAAAGAAGGCCTTTTCGAAATTGAAAAATTGGCAGCAGTTGCAGTCATGGAAAAAAGAACTGGTTGGGATAAAGCTTTTTCTCAGGATAATCGCACGGGTGACTGGGGATTTGCCGTGTATAATCCGGATGGCACACCCAAAAGCAACGATCTGAATTGTGTTCAATGTCATACTCCATTGAAGAATCAGGATTATTTATTTAGCTTCCAGAAATTGGTCGATTTTTCAAAGAATCATTAATGGCTAACGTGAAATAAATATTGTTGGTGGCTCATGCACAGGTTGTAAGTTTTTCAAGACTTGCAGCCTGTTTAATTATCTGGTTTTAGATAAATAAAGCATCTCCGCAGCTTGCTGCGGGGATGCTTTATTCAGTATTTGCTATAGTTGAATTTTTAGTCATTTTCAAATATTTCCCTGTACGGCTACGGAGATGAGTATATTTACTTTATGTGAGCTTGGTTATGCGTAGCCTTGCTATATTATTTTCTACCTTATTAACAGCGACATTGGCGCAGGCCACCACCTGGATATTGCCTCCATCGGATATTGATATTTTTGGTCAAATAGAGGTGGTAGCAGCGAGCCGTGAGGAGACCCTGCTCGATATTGCACGCAGGTACGGTATTGGACAGGATGCAATATTGCTGGCTAATCCCCTGGTGGATCGCTGGCTTCCTCCTGATGGTGCTCCCGTTGTCATACCAGCTCGACACATTTTTCCGCAGGCTGAGCGGACTGGTTTGGTAATTAATCTACCTGAAATGCGGCTTTACTATTTTCCTAAGCCGGAAAAAGGGAAGAAACCGGTTGTCATTACTTATCCTATTAGCATAGGCAGAATGGATTGGCGCACGCCGCTAGGTAGAACAACCGTCATTAGAAAGCAAAAGGATCCTACCTGGATACCGCCTCAATCACTTAAGAACGAGGCTATTGCAGCAGGTAATCCACCGCTACCGGATATCGTTCCGCCCGGCCCGAAGAACCCATTGGGCCGCCATGCTTTATATCTGGGTACGACGGGTTATTTGATCCATGGCACTGACAAACCATTTGGTATAGGTATGCGCGTGACTCATGGATGCTTGCGCATGTACCCTGAAGAAGTCGAGAAATTGTTTGATCAGGTAGCTGTCGGAACACCTGTTCAGCTAGTCAATCAACCCATAAAACTTGGCTGGCTAGCTGATTCCTTGTTTATAGAATTGCACCCGCCACTGGAAGAAAATGAAAATGAGTATGCTGATTATATGCAGAAAGTGCGTGAATCAATCGCCAGCTTTCTTGAGAAGAGTACCAATGGCAGAAAAATAAATCACGCCATAGAGGATATCATCATTGATGAATCGGCTCTTGAGCTGGCGGTGTTTGAAAAGAATGGCATTCCTGTCTTGATTTCAAAATAATAAGCAATAAAAAAAGCCCCGAACGGGGCTTTTTTTATTTCACCTGCATAGCTTATTTATACATGGATCGTTTGAACATACGATCAATTTTTGTTTCAGTTTCGATTGAGCGTGCATTGGCCTCATTGGCTGTGTTGAGTGCTCTGTTTGCAACATCTTTTGCTTCATTCGCAGCTGCTCTAGCTGAGCCAGCTTCTGACTTAGCAGCATTTGCATCTGCTTGAACAGCATTGAGCTGTGCTTTGACTTCTTCGAGTTGCCCTGTGGTTGCACAACCAGATAACGCAACAGAAGCACCCAGCGCGGCTACAGTAAATACATACTTCATTCTTTTATTCATCTTTATCTCCTTACTGTTATTTGATTAAGACAAAACCTGAAATTTCCAGCATAAATTGTTGCCCATTCAAGTCCATCTCTAAGAAATCTGCGACAACTCTGTGATGCTACATGATTTCTTAAGCAATATAAAGGGTAGAAATGCATCATATATTGGCTTTATTCATCCTAGTTAAAACCTTCTTGGGCAGTATGCAAATTTATCACAGCTTCATAGCATTGAACCTTAGCCCGAATTTATGAAATATTCGGGCTAGAACAAGCTTTCATCATCACTTACCTCCAAGAAATACTATAAATCAGGCCAATCACAGCGCACGCGCCCATCGCCTGAATGACATTCCATTTGAAATAGAACAATGCAACGCTTGCGGTCAGTGTGATCAGCGCAGCTGGCCATTCGAACGAGGCTGAGAAGCCTTCCGGCCACAGGACATGGTAAGCGAAAAACACTACCAGGTTGAAAATGACACCGACCACGGCAGCCGCGATAGCGGTCAAGGGGGCAGTGAATTTAAGGTTGCCGTGGGTGGTTTCCACCAATGGTCCACCGATCAGGATGAATAAAAATGAGGGCAGAAAGGTAAACCAGGTGACTACCATAGCAGCCGTGGCGCCCGCCAGAAAAGTCAGTTCGGCACCAAATAGCGCGTTTGCATAACCGCCGATAAAGCCGACAAACGCGACCACCATGATGAGCGGCCCGGGGGTAGTTTCACCGAGCGCCAGACCATCGATCATTTGCGCAGGGTCCAGCCATCCATAGTATTCGACCGCGCCCTCATAGATATAAGGCAGGACTGCATAGGCACCTCCAAACGTTAATAAAGCTGCCTTGGTAAAGAACCAGCCCATCTGGGTCAACGTGCCATTCCAGCCAAATTGGCTGGCGAGCAATGTCATCGGCACGATCCATAGCAAGGCGCATACTGCGATCACAGTAGCCAGGTGTGGCCAGCGGAAACAGGCGTGCTCGGGGAGGGGGGAGTTATCGTCGATGATGGCTGGGCCGTATGACCGATTGAGTTTACTATCCTCTGCGCCAGTCAAGAAGCGAGCCGGCGCCATCCGTCCACCGGCATAACCGATCAACGCAGCAGCCAGCAGAATAATCGGAAACGATACTTGGAAAATTGCCATCGCGACAAAAGAAGCAGCAGCGATCGCCCATAAACCCGGATTCTTGAGCGTTCGCAATCCGATCCGGTAAGCGGCTTGCAGCACGATAGCAGTTACCGCAGGCTTAATACCATAAAACAGTCCGGCCACCAGGGAGACATGACCAAAAGCAATGTAGAGCCAGGATAAGATAATCAGGATGAGCAACGATGGCAACACAAACAGCGCACCCGCGACGACGCCTCCCCAGGTTCGATGCATTAGCCAGCCGATATAGGTAGCGAGCTGCTGGGCTTCAGGGCCGGGCAATACCATGCAGTAATTCAGCGCGTGCAAAAAACGCTTTTCACTGATCCAGCGCCGTTGTTCAACCAGCTCCGTGTGCATGATGGCAATCTGCCCTGCTGGGCCGCCAAAGCTGATCCAGCCGAGTTTGAACCAGAATAGCCATGCTTCACGGAAGCTGACTTGGGCAGGGGGGGCTTTTTTGTCAGAAGCAGCTGTCATGTTGCCTGAAGTGTTTACGGAAAGCGCTCATGGAAAATTTCTTATCAATGATGCTTGTGATGGGTAGGGTGAGCTTCTGCCCCGGCAGGGAGATCAGTCGTCCGGATCTGATAGGTAGTATGACAGGTGACACAGCGCTGCAGGGTGGTGCTCAGCTGACCCAGGGTATGCTTGGGATTCTTCAACGTCTCAGCATCGGCTGCAATTTGGTCAAAGCTTTTGTGCACCGATATGCCCAGCTGCATGAAATCTTCGGGTAGCACGGATCGTAAATGATTTTCTCCCGTATGCGCCATCTCCAGGCCCAGCATACGCGCATGGCGAGCAACCGCCAACATATCCTCTTCCGAGAGCGCCTGTAGAATCTGCTGCGTGCCGAGCAGCAATGCGTTCATTTCGGTCAGGATGTGATGGCGCTGCATTTCATTAAGTGAGAGTACTTTACGTTCATCAATATCCGCGGCCATGACTGTAGTCGCGATTAAACACATTACAAGCACATAAATCTTTTTCATCAGAACCTCCTTTAAGCTTGATAATCAATATGAACAATAAATCGGTTATTGGCTGCTTCTGGGTGGAAGCAGAGAAAGTCTATGCTCAGGCGGTCCGGGCAGGAACGCCGTTGCTTTGCCAGTCACCCAGTCAGCATGACCACTGCCATAGTAGGGTGAAAGCGGGTGGCCGCTTTGTCCCCCGGGCATCGAAAAATAGCCTTGCTCTTCATCGCCCGGTGCAACCACGAAACGCTGTGATGCGCCAAAATTGGGTGACTGGATGCGTGGCATATAACTATCACCCGGGAGTGGATCACGCGGCATATCCAGCCACTGAGCGATAAATCCTGGCAGCATGCGACTCAATGGATGCTGAATAGCTGCCGTATTCTGCTCACCCCAGGTACGCGCTGTTATTCCTCCTGGCTGAGTCTGCATGCGTTCAGCGATACGTTGTGCGCAAGCTACGAGCAGTTGATTCCAATCGGTATATTCCGGCGGCAGCAGATGCAGTGGGCGTTGCTCAAGCAATATCCACACGGCATGTTCGCTCTGAGCCAGCCGTGGTAATAAGAAATTCGGATAACGGCGTCTTGCTTCAGCAGCAAAATTATCCAGGATACTGTCGATGACCTCCTGACGAAACGTGCGCACGATACGGTAGGCGGCAGAGTTAATGGAAGCATGACCATCCCAATCACGCAGTGCTGCTTGCATTTCTGTGCGCCAGGCAGAAGCAGGCGCCAGATTCAGTGTCCGTTCAAGCAATTGCCGCCAGCGAGAAAGAAACAAGGCGCGGTCATCTAATTGAATCGAGAATAAATCAGCGGGTATGAAATGTTCACTTTTCTGCAGGCTGTCCCGGATCTGCTGGGTACGCGCACCAAGCTCATAGCCGCCATCGCCAAGATATTCAAGCATGGCACCATCGACCGCTCGTGCGTTGCCATTCCACAGACGCTGTGCTGGTGGATTACTGATCAATGGGTATTTTGCTGATTCCAGCCAACCACGCCAGCCGGTATTTCCTTCACTCCAGTCTGCTGGTTCACTTGGATTGTATTGGCCGATGCGCAATGGGATGCGTCCAGCGATCGTCCAGGCGATGTTGCCGTCACGATCTCCCACAATGAAATTTTGTGCGGGAATACCCGCATTCTGGGCAACAATAATGGCGTTATCTACCGTTTCCACCTGCTCAAGGTTGATAAGATCCAGATTGACTGAATTAGCCTGGTGGGCAGCCCAGACCAGCGCCAGCGGCGTGCCATCATGATCGCTTGCCAGTATGGGCCCCCATTCGGTTTCACGAACCTCGAGCATTTCATCCGTTGCGCCACGCACACGCAGCATTTCACGGTGAACTGTGACAGGTTTCCAGCCTTCTGTGCTCCGATAACGCGATGACTCTGCCGGATCGATCATTATCCGTACCCAGTCGGCCATGTCGCCGTAGCTGTTGGTAAAGCTCCAGGCAATATGACGATTGGAGCCTACGACAATCGCAGGTGCGCCAGGCAAACTCACCCCATTCGTATCAATGACCCGTTCAGGGCAGTGAGGGTGAGGATAAATGAGTCGTGTGCGGAACCACAAACTGGGCGTCCGTAACGAGAGATGCATATCATTGGCTACCAGCGCAGCACCCGCAGCCAGTGAGCCGGCTACCGCAAAGCTGTTGCTACCCGATGCTTCATCATGCTGATCATTCCTATGATTCTGTATGTTGCGCTTCTGGTCAGGATCAGGTTTGCGCAAATCGAGTTCTTCACTGGAAGGGGGGTGTGGCCATTGAAAAGGTGCACCAACCAGCGGCGCATCCCATTCACCTCCGCTTGCAGCTAAAAATTGGTAGGCAGATTTGGGCAGTCCGGCGCGCAGCGTGGAAAGTTGCAACTCACGCTGAACGCTGGATTCTTGCAAAGTAAAATACATTGACAGAATCACCAGTAGACTGTCTTCACTACGCCAGGCATGCGGTTGGGTACGCGTCAGCAGATAAGGAAATGGGCGCACCATGAGCGCAGTCAGCCCTTCGTTTACGCCATCACGATAAGCATTGACCAAACGGCGTTGGACTTCAGGCAGATCGGCTAGCATTGCTGTAGCGCGGGCGCGCATCCGGTGTCCCCGCGTCTTGCGATCGGCGGGTAGTGCGGCTACGCCAAATAGCTCAGCCAGTTCTCCCGCAGCACTGCGCCGCATGAGATCCATTTCAAAAAAACGCTCTTGAGCATGCACATAACCCAGCGCCCTGGCGAGATCAAAACGATCCTGCGCGCGTAGGGTTACACTTCCCAGTGCATCGCGTTCAACGGCTACCGATGTGGATAGGCCGGAAACAGGCGCTTCTCCATCATATTTTGGCAGGCTGCCTTGTAACAGTAACCAAGAGGCGCCTGTCAGTAATAGCGCCAGAACAAGCAGCGCGAGCAGAAGCCAGCGAATCAGATTGAATCGACGCATCATTGCAACAACCATTTGCCGGAATCAGGAAGATGCAAGCTGTGCACGTATTGCTTCAATCCGTTTGCGATTCATGCCTAAATCACTTTTTCCCAGACGGGAAGCTGAGCGTACCTGAATGACATGGGCAACCGGGTCAAACCAGAATTCCGCGTCATCCACAAATTTCATGATTCTGGTCGTAAATTGAACATAGAGGTAATACTCATCGCTAGTGATGACTTCTGTGCCCTCCATGCCTTCGATAATGCTGCGTATGCGGGCCATGGTTGTGGCGGCATCACCGATGAGCGGCAATGGTTCGATACTGGCGTAATTAAGCTGGGGATGATCCGGATAAAGTGTGGCCTGACTGGACACACTGTTAGGTGTCATGGCAGGTGGTTTAAGCTTGCCCTCGTGTACGCCCAGATCGGTCGGAGCTATTCCTTTGAGCATACCAAGCTGACCCGTGAGGACTGCTAGCACTATTGCAATGACAATTAATAAAATAATGATCAGTAGCCATTTGATGAATATCATAATGAAGTCCTGTTTGATACTGATGATGAAGTTGGCAATTTATCAGGAAATGCAAATATTTAAATAAATTTGACCAGATCAGCATGGTAATAATTCTGATCAGCATTGCTTGCGCATGATTTGTCTTGTCTATTGTTTAGATCGGCGTATTCTCCACCCGATTCCTATTGCCAACAAAGCTGCTGCTACGAACCATATTCCATATCGCTTTATCCATTCAACCGAATTTTTTTGTGCAAATACTTGTATCTCAGCAAGATCAACGATTTCCTGACTTTCCTGCGCACTGTCGATGGTTATCAGATGAAGCCGGAGCGTAAGTGTTTGACGATTCGGTGTTAAGGGTGTGATTTTCCAGGACCAGAGCGTTTCACCGTGACTAGAAAGAAGCTGCACTTGCGGCCCCGGATTGTCAATGTGAAATGCATTCCCCACGATTTCTGCCTGCATGCTGGAGTGCACCTTGCCGGTAATGCCCCGTATGGCAACACCATGGGGAGACTTGGCTATAATGTTATTGATGCGCTTTGCCAATGCATGAGTATCCAGTTGAAGCGTAATATCAAAGGGTATGAATTGCACGACTTCTGCGGGTAACGCGACAGCGGTGCTTTCAACGGGTAACTTCATCATGATGGCGGGAGGGAACTGCTTCTTCCCAACCAGAGCATGTGCAAGAGAATTCATTATATAAGGTATGAAAAGAAGGGCTGCCAACAAGGCAGGGAGGAGTATGTTGAAACGCATTGCAAATTTACGCATTATTTCTCCCAGCGAATTCATTAATTGCCATATTTTTAAGGATTTTATCATTTAATCTTAGGATCCAACCCTGATTGGTCATTATGATTCAGAATACAAAGTAGATTCTGGTTCACATTATTTGCAGGAAACATATGTCCGTATCTGAACAAAATATCCCTTATCTCATCGCCCATCGTGGTTATCCTGCGCGCTACCCAGAGAATAGCCTTGCCGGGTTTGAGGCTGCGACGCTGGCTGGAGCCTGTTTTGTCGAGATCGACATACAATTGAGCGCTCGCCGAACCCCATTTTTATGTCATGATGATCATCTGCGGCGCTTGACGAGAAGTGATTGCTGGTTGACCCAGCTTGACGATGAAGTCATTAATACGCTTTCAGTGCCCTACCCACGTTTGGGTTTGTCTGATTCACCAGAAACTGAACCATTATCTGATTTGGCCACTTTCTGTCAGCATTTGCAAGCGCGGCCGTGGGTAACCGCATTTGTCGAAATAAAGCTGGAAAGTATTGCTAAATTTGGTTTGACGGTAACAATGGATGCCATTCTTGAAGTCATTTATCCCTATATTAGGCAATGTGTCCTGATTTCGTTTGATTCACGAGCAGTAATGCTTGCAAGGAAGCAGGGTGCTGAGCGGATTGGCTGGGTTGTCCCGAAATGGGACAGTGAGCATGCGGTTATCGCAAAACGGCTGGCAGCAGAGTTTCTGTTTTGTAGCACCCGACGTTTGCCGCATGAGCCTGGGGCACGATGGCAAGGTCCTTGGCAATGGGTGGTTTACACCGTCAATGACAGTCACACAGCGCTCAAGTATGCTGATGAGGGTATTGCTCTGATCGAGACCGATACCATTGGCACATTATTACAACATCCAATACTCAAACAGCATGCCTGTATCCAACCACTATGACATCGTTATCATTGGCGGCGGGATTCAGGGGGCCGCCGTGGCGCAGGCCGCTGCAGCGCGTGGTTATACCGTTCTGGTGCTGGAAAAAACGGCGCTGGCTGCGGGGACTTCAAGCCGCTCCAGTAAATTGGTTCACGGTGGTTTGCGCTACCTGGAGCATGGCCATCTTGCACTTGTCCATGAAAGCTTGCGAGAGCGATCTGACTGGCTAAGGTTAGCGCCTTCCCTGGTCAGACTGAGTCCGTTTTATATTCCGGTTTACCGGAAAACATCCCGCAGCACGCTGATACTGCGGACAGGACTCAGCCTGTATGCCTTGCTGGCTGGCGGCGGCGCCTCATCGCGTTTCCGCTCCGTTCCCCAATCTGCCTGGGAACAACTGGATGGCCTGACAACCGAGGGGCTAAAGCATGTTTTTCAGTACTGGGATGCTCAGACCGATGATCGGCTTTTGACTCAGGCGCTGATGCATTCAGCAAGTTCACTAGGCGCAGAATTGCTGTGCCCTGCGGAATTTATTCATGCCACCCTCTCTCCAACACTGTGTGAAATCGATTATCTCCAGGAAGACAGGATAAATCACTGCAGCGCAGCGGTCATTGTGAATGCTGCCGGGCCATGGGTTAACAGGGTGGTACAACGGATCGATCCTCGTCCGCCGGAATATCCTGTTGATCTGGTGCAAGGAAGCCATCTGGTGCTAGAAGGATGCCTCAATAGAGGATGTTATTATCTGGAGTCTCCTATAGATCGCAGGGCAGTCTTCGTGCTGCCATGGTATCAACATATCCTTCTAGGAACGACCGAAACCCTATTTAACGGCGATCCGGAAAAATCGTCTCCATTAGCCACGGAAGAGGCTTATTTACTGGATTGTTTTCATCATTACTTTCCAGAAAGAAATATGGCCGTCAGAGAAAAGTTTTCCGGTCTGCGAGTGCTTCCCGTAGCTCATGGAGTTGCTTTTCATCGTTCCCGAGAAATTCATCTGCAGTGTGATACGTCTCAGAAGCCGCGAGTCGTCAGCATCTATGGCGGTAAACTGACAGTTTGCCGTGCTACTGCGCAAAAAGTGCTGCATATCATTATGCCAACACTACCTGATCGCGCGCCTAGAGCGGATGTTTCCAAATTGATAATCGAAGCGCCATAGGCGAATATTCTGTGGTGATGCATCGCTCTCATACTTTGGCTATCGATCAGGGTACGCATATGACGCGTGCGTTATTATTTGACGATACGGGGCAGGCCGTCGCAACATTCACCCAAAAAATTGCGTTATACCCGCGTAGTCCAACGGAGGTTGAGCAGAATCCCGATGAGATTTTGAGCTCCGTTCGGCAGGTCATCGCCGAGGCTAGGCGTTATGCCCAAAAGCATGCGCTCATGATCAATCGGGCAGGATTAGCCACGCAGCGTTCAAGCGTGCTTGCCTGGGACAGAAAAACTGGCCAGGCCTTGAGTCCTGTACTCAGCTGGCAAGACCGCCGTGCTGCAGCTTGGCTGAGTTCGTTTGCTCCTTACGCGCAAGCTATCGCGCAACGTACGGGCCTACGCCTTTCGCCGCACTATGGCGTCAGCAAATTGCAATGGCTAAGGCAGACACTTTCCTCCGTCATCAGAGCAGAACAGCAATCCCGCCTTGCGCTGGGTCCCTTGGCGAGCTTTTTACTCCATCATGTGCTTGAGGAGGCCCCCTTTGTTATTGATCATGCCAATGCTGCGCGTACCCTTTTATGGAATCTGACGGATTGCGACTGGGATCCGTGGTTAATGCAGTTGTTCGGAATTCCTCCCTCCATCCTTCCGCTGTGTTGTCCTGTCCGCTATGAATATGGTCACTTGGCTGGCTACGGTATTCCCTTGACGGCGGTCAACGGTGATCAGAGCGCCGCACTTTTTGCGGCCACTACACTTGCGGAGAGCAGAATATTGGTCAATATAGGAACCGGTGCTTTTATACTGCAACCAACGGGTAAAACGTTATATCGTCATCCCAGGTTGCTGAGCGGGATAGCAGATAGCCATGCGGCACAGACTAGTTATACGCTGGAAGGAACCGTAAATAATGCAGGCAGCGCCTTGGATTGGGCTGGTGTGCATTGGCATATCCCTGATGTGTACCAGCAGCTTGAACAGGGATTGATGACGATTCATGAGCCACCGCTGTTTATCAACAGTATCAGTGGATTGGGATCGCCCTGGTGGAGCGAAGGCTCGCAGCCTCAGCTAACTGATCTCGAGGGAAATGCGCTTGTGAGCGCGCCATCTGTCCACATTCTGGTTGCGGTTACCGAAAGCATTCTTTTTCTGATTCAGGCTAATTTAGAGGCATTGACAGAAACGGGGAATGGACACCAACATTTAGTCATTAGCGGTGGTTTAGCGCAATCGGACGCGCTCTGTCAGAAATTGGCTAACTTATCCGGATTAACCGTTCATCGACCGGTGCTGGTAGAAGCGACAGCGCGAGGTATTGCCTGGCTTGCCGCTGGTAAGCCAGCAGACTGGCCGGTTTTGCAGGAAACCTGCTTCTGGCCATGCAGAGAATCTGATGCGCAAGATTCAGGGCTAAATGGGCGATATCGCCGATTTCTCGCTATTCTGGAAAAGAAAATAAAGGATAAAGGAGATTTTGATCGTTCTGAGTGATCTTGTGTAACCTGGTTCTGATGCCCTGGATTCCTTAGAGCCGATAAAAAACAAAATTTCGCTAATAAATTTACTGCATGCCCGAATACGGCGTTGCAGCCATTCCGGAATTAAAAGGTTATCGGTACTCTGAAGGTAAGGGTTGCATCTTGTGCATTGTCGGTCGCACCGATACCGATGGACAAATTAAAGTTGGTTCGCTGGGAATATCTGAATGCATAACCCAGTAATACTTGTCCAATATCCAGCGCGGAACCGCTGATTTTATCGCCATTTACCCGGGTATTAAAGAAATGTCTATGAGAGTATCCCAAGTTAAAGGATGATCGTTCATTAATGTTAAATCCCATACCAAAAGTCATCCCTACTGCGTCGCCCGGATCGACCTTACCTGCATTCCCATCAGTCTCCAGGGTGTAGGTATATTGGAGATTGCTGAAGAATACCGCTGGATCGGTTGGATAAAGCGCGGTAACGCTTGGTTGAAAGCTAAAAAAACCTGATCCTGTTGGGGCTTCTGTTGGGAATACAGCGCCGGGGACTTCTTGTGATTCAACAAATTTGATATCAAAGGGACTTGTTCCTGTGGGTATCGTTGTGACCATATTACCCACCAAAATAGGCCAGCCACTCGAGCCATCGGTAAGCTGGTAACGGGCTGTCAGCTCAACATCACCGATATTATTTCCGGTTGCGTTGAACGTTTCATTAATGCTGGAACCGATACTAACAGGGCGGGAACGCTGGATATCAGCACGATATACATAAGGAACCCTGGCTTCCAGTTCCAGACGACTAGTCGCCCCATAGCGTAGTCCAAGGCTGGCAAAAAGACTGTGCCGGGTAATGTCGCGAATATCGATGAGACCGACCGCAATGGCCGGTATAAAAGTAAAAGCATCCAGAAATACGCGATTGTTATCGGAATAAGAATATGCCAGGGCCGGTTCAATAATAATGTTGCCTTTTTTGGTTAAAACACCTCCTACCGTTTCACTCAGCCTGGGCATCTCTGGAGGCCGTGCTGGTTCTTTCGATACAGGGGGGGCTTGACCGACTGGCCCCGAGGGTATTTGATTCGGTAATGCTTTGGGTGTGTCTTCTTTTTGCTTCGCTATAGCACTGGTTTGGGCTGATGGCTTTGACTGATCCGATGGGGGAGGGGATTGTTTGGATAGCGCATCCAGGTGTTTTTTTAAGCGCTCCAGTTCCTTGCCTTGCTCTTCAAGTAATTGACGCTGTCTTTCAAATTTCTTTTCCTGCTCAGCAAGAAGTTGTCGGTAGTGCGCTAATGAATCCTCGGACTTGCTTGTTTCGGCGTAGCTGCCATTTATGAAAAAAAGACACATGATAAAAATAAAGCATCTGATGATTCCATTCAAAAAATAAAGCTCGTGTTTTTTTTTCATTTTTGATTAAGTTGACAGCACTTCTTGCATATAAGGTGAGTTGCATTATAAAGCCCGATGAGAACGCTGTAACTAGGAAAAAAGGGATATTAGGGCAAGTTCTGCTCTGTATTTTGAGGAGGGGCATGCTTATAATGAAAGTTTTTTGCTATGCATGTAGCTTGCTGGGAAGATTTTGTATCCGGTTGAGGCATCTAACCCGAATATTTCATAAATTGGCGCGTGTCCTCACTTGCCTTCTGATTAATAAGAAAGATTTTGCTCAGTCGAGTGTATGAATTACTACCCCCCTCTTTCTCAAAACTTCCCTATTAATCAAAATCCTGCGTGATCATCACGCGAATTTATGAAATATTCGGGCTAACACCCTAAAATTATTAATGCAAAACGGGTAAAATCATATTCATGCCGCCATGACCATGGCTATGATGTAATCCAATATTCTGCAGATTGCCGATCTCAATGTTAATTTCATTGATAGTCTTGATTACTTGATCATCTAAATTATTTTGGATCACATTGCCCAAACCCGAGACAGCTAGATCAGACGCCATGTTGTGGCTGCCATTCTGCAGCAGCAAGCCATTTTCGGGAAATTGCAAGAAGGAAGAAAAAGTTTCGACGCCGTTCAAGGAAATAATTCTTTCAAAGCTGAAATCTATCGTTACTCCATTGGGGAGCATAAATCCGCCTCTTTGTTGCGCTAATTCACCGTCAGTCGCCCGGGGCCAGTTATCATAGGCATCAATTGAGACAGATCTGACTGATGATTCATCTGCCGATGCCTGGCAGGCAATGGTTAGGCATACAACAGTGATGAATAGAGATAAGGTCTTGGAGTTTTTCGGGGGAATGTCTAATTTATAAGTGCTCATATTTAACATCCTGCAATAAATTAGAAATCAAAAGGACCAGGCACTTGCCCGCGTATTAAAACATGATATTCAGCCAAACTGCTTCGATCAATGGCATCCCCCAGTGGCGCCAGGCGAGCGGCCCATTCCTTCTGACTCTGGAAATTTCCCGTACCGATGCTTTCATCCGCATGGATTAAAAACAGGATACGTTTTTCCCACATTGCTTCAAATTCGTCGCGCGGTACAATATGGACGCCTTTAGCTGGATCGCCCACCAGGACACGCTGTGCAGTAATGCCTTTGATAATCACGAAATGTAAATAGCCATTTGCGTTGATAATGGTAATGGCGGGACTGTTAGCGGCCACGAGCTGATCTAAATTAATCTTGAACCCATCGGACCGGTAGCCTCGTCGTTGCAGATAGTTTTTCATATCCAGTAAGGAAAAACCCAGCTTCTTGATCTTTTCCTGCTCGCCATGTTGAAACATCTCCGTGAATACACTTTGCTCATTCACGCCGTCGCCATAATGAAAAGTAAGCAAACTCGCTAATGCCGCCGAACCGCAACTAAAATCATACTGTTGTTTATAAACAGTACTAAACTTCATTTCCGCGAAACTCTTTACTGAGACATTGTAGTTTCCTCCGCCTGCGATGCCATTCAGGTCAAGGGAGCTGGCGCCAGCAGTGCTGCAAAATGCAGACAGGAGGAACGCAACGCAGCGAGCAAAGAGAGGTTTCATATCAGAATTGAATAGTTGAATGAGTATATTAAAATATCGGCATTAGGGCACAATAGTTACATTCACAATAGTGGAGTCCTGAATAATCACGTTATTGCCGCTATTTTGAATCACGGAAAACATGCCGCCAGAACCCGCAAATGCGCCGTGGTCAATAATATTCGTTCCAGTGACGCTATTGTTTGCTACATTACCCGTTAAGGTGGCTTGCACATTCATGTTATTTATCGCGGTGATATCGATGCCTTCACGGCCTCGTGCGTTTTCAAGATCATTATCGGGTACAGCTTCAGCTAATGAAAAAGGTAATGCATCATCAGATTGGCTGGAAGATGCCTTGGCAGTATGGATAGACAATGTCAAGACAAACAGAAGAAGCAGGCTGCTTTTTATAAATGAAACCATCTTAATAACCCCCTTCGTTCATTTTTTTCCCAGGATGCCGGCGACGGAAGCGGTTCACCGGCATCCTTTCTCTCACTAAAGCGCTGTAATGCTGCTTACAACGTTAGTTATTAAGGGTTGACATTCACGTTGCCTTGGAAAGACACTTGCTGTTGTGCCAAGGCATTGGCGCCGTGATTCTGAACGGCTTGGTTGATGCCTGCAGCACCATTGAAGGCATTGTCGATGTTATTGCTGGCGGTGTAAGTACTAGCGCCGCTGTCATCTGGATTACCCAATGCAATGGAGACTCCCGCACCGGTAACCGTACCTTCCAGTGCTGAATTATTGACCGAGTAGGTGGCGGTTGCATTGCCATGATTGGAGGCTGCCGTTCCTGAGCCACTCGCAGTCGTGGCGCTGTGATCGCTGCTATCGCTGTAATTGGAGGTTGCAGTGCCGCCGTTGGCAGCGGCCGATCCTGTGCCATTTGCGGTCGTGGTGCTGTTATCGCTGTTGTTGGTGTTATCAGTCGATGCAGTGGCAGTGCCGCCATTATTAGCCGCTGCTGAACCTTGCGCGCTGGCGTCTGCGAGGCTGTTATCGCTGTTGTCGCTATTGTCGCTATTGTCGCTGTTGTCTACCGATGCAGTGCTGGCGCCGTTAGCCGCTGCTGAGCCTTGTGCGCTAGCGCTTGCGGAGCTGTTATCATTGCCGCTATCGGCAGTGTTGTTGCTGTCGTTGGTAGAGCTGTTGGGATTGTTGCTATCGGCAGTATTGTTGCTGTTGTTGACAGAGCTGTCGGGATTCTGGCTATCGTTAGTAGAATTGTTAGCGCTGTTATCGGAGTTGTTAGAGTTGTCCGAGTGATTAGAGTTATCGGAGTTATTGGAGTTATCCGAGTTATTGGAGCTATCGCTTGCAGTTGCATACTCATTCGCGATCGTGCCCGGACCGGTTTGACCATTATTGGCAGTAGCGGTTTTATTCACATTGTTATCTATGGCCGTTGAGCCACTATTATCTGCGCTACCGGAAGGATTGGTATCTCCCTCAGTGATACTTGGATTGGCCAAAGCATTACCTGCTACCCCAAAAGCAAACACGATGCTTGCAGCGATAATTTTTTTGCTGAATTGATTCATTTTAGTTCTCCTTGATAAAAGTTGACTAATCCTGATTTCACCACACTAAAACGAATGTTTAAGTTAGGTGTCTCATATTCTCATGGGGCGCATGAAATAAAGGAATAAGCAAAGGCTCTAATTTTATATAGGGAAATTCTTTAAAAATGAATTGAAAGCACTTATTTCAGTCGCGAACGAACTGATGCTTTTCTATTTTCGACGGTAATAAGAAAAATGCGCTAACTGGCTGCAACCTGAGGTTGCGAGACGTTGTAGAACAAAGTGTTACGCGTGAATAACCTTACAGCTGATGGCGAGGCGAACAAGCTGAGAGGTGTTCTGCAATTTTAACTTCTTCATGATACTTGCCTGATGGACACCAACAGTTTTAGGGCTGATAGAAATCATTTCCGCAATTTGCGCCACTGAGTTCCCTTCTGCTAACAGTTTGAATAACTGAAATTCACGCTTGGAAAGAACATGCAAAGGATTCTCGGAGGATTTTCCGAGCACTTTGTCGGTCAGTAAATTTGAAGCCAATTCCGGATCGATATAGACGCGACCCTGGCTCACCTGGCGGACTGCTTTTAGCAATTGCTCAAGGTTGCTTTGCTTGGTGATATAGCCTGTTGCACCCATCTTTAACGCGCGTTGGACCATGATTTCATTGCTGTGCATGCTGAATACCAGAATATTGGCGGCTGGATTTTTTGTTTTGATGCGATGAATGGTTTCCAGGCCATCTATACCCTGCTTGTCCAGATTTAGATCAATAATGGTCACATCGGGCGTATATTCTTGATAAAGGCTGCAGCCGGCTTCTCCATTATCGGTATCGGCTAAGACATGAATATCCGAGGTGCTTTCAAGTAGACGACGATATCCATTGCGCACGACTGGATGGTCATCGATGAGTAGCACCGTAATTGGCTTTTCTCTCACAATTCGAACCCTCCTGCTGTTTCAGTGAGAACTAACGCGAATTTTAAACAGCATTCACTGCTGGGCTTGATTAAGCAGACCCACTGTACTTCTCATTGCGAGTGCTCTTGTTTGGATAATTTGAATATATTTTGGGGCATTGGGCGCAGTTATAGAATAAGGGTAGAGCTTATTTTTATCTAAGGAAATTCCTTAATTACACAATAACCCGAATTTATGAAATATTCGGGTTAAAGGTTATCAGTTTTTCTCCTTCTGTTTGAGGAGTCGAGCGGCAGTTTGACGTGAATTTGTGTTCCATGATTTGGAGTGCTACGCACAGAAAATTTGCCACCTGAAGCGATGGCTCGTTCACGTATTCCCAGCAGTCCCAGTCCTGTGGGTATTTGATTGACATTGTAACCCTTGCCGTTGTCTTTCACGCTTAGCGACAAAATATCATCTGCGGCGGTTGTGCCAGTTTTACGATTCAAGCGGATGAGAACTCGGGTAGCCTGGGCATGATTGCGGACATTGTTGAGGGCCTCCTGAACAATGCGAAATATGGTGATATTGGTATGTTCATTGAGTTTGTCCAAGGTGCCTTCGAATTTGAGTTTAAGAATAATATGGGGGTTGTGTGTAATCCACTGTTCTCTTAATTCAAGTAGAGCATCTTCGAGCCCAAGCGTGTCTAATAGAGTAGGGCGTAATTGGCGCAGCATATCGTGCATTACTTCATGCATTTTTTTTACGCATCGTTTAATGGCTTGAGCGCTGGTATAGATGGTGGAATCTTGATCGGAGAAATAGGCAATCGTTTCTGTTTCCGCGTGAATGGCGGTAAGCCATTGGCCTAATTCATCATGCAGTTCTCGCGCAAGAAAGCGTCGTTCTTCTTCCTGCATTTTGAACAGATTCTGCATCAGTCGACGGCTTCCATCCAGCAACTCTTGGTCGAGATGCCGCTTTTCTTTAACAAGGTTAATGTTGGTCATTACCGTGCGGCAGGTGTCAGTATCTTTTGCGACTAAACTTTCCAGGCGTATGTGGATTACCTTATTGAGGGCTCCTTTGATTCTTAGCTCGGTGACGACGTTATGGGAAGAGTTAAAAGTTTTCTGCAGATGGCTAAGGAATCTGTGATTGTCATCGTGAACAATGTAGCTTAAGAAAGATTTGTTCAAAATGGAGGCGCGCTTCTTGCCGAGCAGGATAGATGATCCGGTCAGGTTGATTGCCAGAATATTCCCGGCTTTATCCAGTGTAAGATAACCTACAGGGGCATTATCGTAGAGATCGGCATAGCGGCTGCGCATTGCTTCCAATTGTTGTTGCATATCCTTAAACTTACAGTTCTGGATCTCTAATTCCGTCTGATGTGCTTGCAGTTCGGTGAGGAGCGCTATCTTGCTGTAAACTTCGCTGTCATCAGTTTTCATGGAATCATGCTTTTCATTCATGCTATCTCCCTTGCCATAATAGCAAAAGCGATTAGATTATCCGTTTATCTCCCTTTCCATAATAGCAAAAGCGATTAGATTATCTATTTTGTTCTGCAATATGTTGTAGTGATCCCTCTCCTGTGCAGGGGGGGGGCTGTCTTGGTGTTGTGCCAGGTATTTTTTGCCAGGTAGTGACTGCGCTGACGTTTGCGGGCAGAAGTAGCGTGACTTCTTTACTTTGATCTGCCCAATCATAAGGGTGCTTGGTGACAAGACAAGTAGTTTCTGATTGTTTAGTCGTGAGCAAAACATTACGTGTGGTTTTTGTCCTAATAGGTGTCGTGCGCTACCATATTTAAGTTTTTTGTATGTGTGGTAGCGGCGCTTCAAACACGAATTAAGGAAGCCTGAATACATGATTGTAAATAGGATACTTGCATTAGTTGTTATTTAGGCGATAGATAAAAGTATATGGGTAAGTATTTCCGTGCAATATTCTGGTCATTGTGACAAGCGGAAAGAGTGATTGGAATATAAGGCGGGCGCTAACAGTGACATCACTATTCGAGCTTGCGGCCAAACTACACACTTGAACTCGTCCAGCGGAGGAATATAAGTTGATTATTGATCAAGTATTTAGGTATCATCGCCAAGTGAAAGAGATTTGGTAGTCTATTTAATTTATCCGACAAACTCTTAAATCTATAGATCTCGATGGGTGCTCTAATTTTTTATACAGCTATTTATTTCCTTGGATACTTTGCCATCCATGGACTTAATCTGATAGCCGGCCGGATTTTAATCAATCGTCGAATAGCAGGGTTGGTGGGTGTATTTTTTGTGGCGGTATTCCATGGCTATAAAATTATGAGTAGCCCTCTGCCAGCGAGGCAGGATACGGATGCAACTTATGCGCTTGGTTATTATGTGATTTTCCCCGTTGCAGTCATTGTGGGTGTTTTTTTGTATATAACGTGGCAAGAGAAAAAAGATAATGATTCATTATAAAAAGGACGGATTGATTCATCGTCATTGAATAATTCAGGAGCATAAAAGCTTTTTTAATGCTTTGGTTTCTGATCGTGTGTGTTAAACTTTGTATATTAAAATTGGTGATACCTCCCATCTGAGAATAGAATGAAGAGCGTTATCTAATAAGAGAAGAAAGAGCAGAGAAATTGGATGATGAATGATTATTTTTCCGTTAAAGCGGGCAGTTTAATTTATGTAACACGATCAGCTGGTCGATATCGATTTTCCATTTAACTTGCTGCAACCAAATACTTTACACAAAAATACTTTACACAATTTCCTGTTTTTCAAGCCTAGACCTACAGTTGTTTTGATCAAATAGCATGTCCAATTTACTCGAGAGTATCATCCGTCCGGAAATTCTTGCGCTCTCTGCTTATCACGTTCCTCCTGCAAAGGGCATGATAAAACTGGATGCAATGGAGAATCCTTATACGTTACCCTTGATCCTGCGCGAAGAGATTTCTCAATTAGCGGAGGATGCCCATATTAATCGTTATCCCGATCCTGGTGCTGCATCACTGAAGGTTGCGTTAAAAGATACGCTGTCCATTCCTTCCGAAATGGCGATTATGCTGGGAAATGGATCGGATGAAATTATTCAGATCATCGCTCTTGCCACGGCTAAACCAGGAGCAGTATTAATGGGGGTTGACCCGGGTTTTGCCATGTTTCGCATCATTGCTACTTTTTGTGGAATGAGTTACGTGGGGGTGCCATTAGCCACTGATTTTTCTCTCGATTTGGATGCCATGCTGGCTGCTATTTCCCAACACCAGCCCGCAGTTATTTTTCTGGCTTATCCCAATAACCCAAGTGGTAATTTGTTTGATGCTGAGGCAATCTGCCGTATTATTGAGGCTACACCTGGTATCGTCATTGTCGATGAAGCCTATCATGCTTTTGCTGATGCAACTTTCATGGATATACTCACTCAATACCCTAATTTGTTGCTGATGCGGACGCTCTCAAAATTAGGATTGGCTGGATTAAGATTAGGGCTACTGGTTGGCAGACCTGAATGGCTGGCGCAATTGGAAAAGCTGCGTTTGCCTTACAATGTAGGAATCATGACGCAACTGCTTGTAGAGAGAGTGCTTCAGCATTATGATATATTACTGGAGCAGGCTGCTTCGATTAAAGCAGAGCGTACTATTTTGAGAGCCCGTCTGGCAACGATGGGGAGTATTGAAGTTTTTCCATCGGATGCAAATTTTGTTTTATTTCGTCTCAATGAGGCCGGCCGGATTTTTCAAGAACTTCAGCAACACGGTATATTAATCAAGAATCTTGATGGTACACATCCATTATTAAAAGATTGCCTGCGCGTCACGGTGGGTACTTCTGATGAAAATACGCAATTCTGTAAAACACTGCGCCGCATCCTTGAAAGGCCGTTGCTACTCGCCTGATCGTACATAATTCACGAAACAGAATTTCTCTATGCGTCAAGCCCAAGTTACTCGTAATACGCTGGAAACTCAAGTTGCTGTCGAGATCAATCTGGATGGTAGGGGTGAGGTGATGTTCGATACCGGCCTACCTTTTCTCGATCACATGCTTGATCAGATCGCACGTCATGGAATGATCGATCTGAAAATAAAGGCAAAAGGCGATTTACATATTGATGCGCATCATACTGTAGAAGATATTGGCATCACGTTGGGGCAGGCACTGGTCCAAGCAATTGGAAACAAGAAAGGCATACGCCGCTACGGACATGCCTATGTGCCGCTGGATGAGGCATTGTCAAGAGTGGTGATTGATCTATCGGGTCGCCCTGGAATGGCATTCCATGTCGAATTTGCGCGCGCACGTATTGGTGAATTTGATGTCGATCTGATACACGAGTTTTTTCAGGGTTTAGTTAATCACGCCATGATCACCTTGCACATAGATAATCTCTCGGGCAATAATGCGCACCATCAGGCAGAAACCATTTTTAAGGCTTTTGGACGTGCCTTGCGCGTGGCTTTAGAAGCAGATCCTCGTGCTGCCGATCTCATTCCTTCCACAAAAGGTTCTTTGTAAACTTTATCAATTTTTCTCAAATCAAGTATGACTGATATCGCCATTGTTGATTACGGAATGGGTAATTTACGTTCAGTATCCAAGGCTCTTGAGCATGTCGCACCCACGGCTTCTATTGTTGTAACCAGTGATCCATCCGTTGTACAAAAAGCGTCACGCGTTGTCGTGCCAGGGCAGGGCGCGATGCCTAATTGCATGCATGAGCTAACGACTCGCGGATTAAAGGATGTTGTGCTGGAAGCCGCCAGGGATAAACCTTTTCTCGGTATTTGCCTCGGTCTGCAAATGCTGTTTGATGAAAGTGAAGAAGGAAATGTTAGGGGATTAGGCATTTTGCCTGGCAAAGTGCGCCACTTTTCGCATGATGCGATGATAGATTCTGATAGAAACAAGCTCAAAGTTCCTCACATGGGCTGGAATCAAGTGTGCCAAATAATCCAGCATCCCTTATGGGATGGTATTGCCAATGATGCGCGTTTTTATTTTGTTCACAGCTACTATGTGGAAACAGACAACCGGGAAATAACGGCTGCCTACACGCGTTACCCTACCCCGTTTACTTGCGCAATCGCTCAGGATAATATTTTTGCTGTTCAGTTCCATCCGGAAAAAAGTCACCTGGCGGGATTGACGTTATTAAGTAATTTTGCCAAGTGGGAACCGCATTCCAGTTATTAGTACAATCTAATCCAATTCACTACATATGGTTTTTTTTCAGTCCGGTTCTTTTATTCTCAATTATTTATCCTGACAACATATGCTGATTATTCCCGCAATAGACCTCAAAGATGGACAGTGCGTACGTCTTAAACAAGGGGTTATGGATGACGCAACGGTATTTTCTGAAAACCCTGACGCTATAGCCCAGCACTGGTTGGAGCAAGGTGCACGCCGATTACATTTAGTCGATCTAAATGGCGCATTTGCTGGTAAACCGAAGAATGAGCCAGCTGTTCGTGCCATTGTCAAGGCGATTGACGGGAATATCCCGATTCAACTTGGCGGTGGTATTCGCGATCTGGAAACCATCGAACGCTATTTGGATAGCGGCATTACTTATGTCATTATCGGAACAGCTGCGGTGAAAATCCCTGGGTTTCTGCATGATGCGTGTTATGCTTTCCCTGGTCAGATTATGGTAGGACTTGATGCCAAAGATGGTAAGGTGGCGGTGGATGGCTGGTCCAAGGTCACTGGCCACGATGTCGTGGACTTAGCGAAAAAGTTTGAAGACTATGGTGTCGAAGCGATTATTTATACTGACATTGGCCGTGACGGCATGCTTACGGGTGTCAATATTGAGGCAACCATAGCCTTGGCACGGAAACTGACTGTTCCAGTCGTTGCCAGTGGTGGAATTACCAATCTGGATGATATTAAGACGCTGTGTGAGATTGAGTCAGAAGGCATCATGGGCGCGATTACTGGTCGAGCTATCTATCAAGGTACGCTGGATTTTAAAGAGGCGCAATTATTGGCTGACAAACTGAGTACAATGGTGTAGCGAAAAATAACATGATGTCGAGAATGGAATTCAAGTCTGTTCACATGTTTCGTCCTTATTGGTATTTCATATTGTAAAGGTTTCTGGGTTCATGGGTCTTGCCAAACGTATTATTCCGTGTCTTGATGTCAACAATGGGCGCGTTGTCAAGGGCGTTAATTTTGTTTCGCTGCGAGATGCAGGCGATCCTGTGGAAATAGCTCGTCGCTATGACGAGCAGGGCGCTGATGAGCTTGTTTTTCTTGATATCACCGCCAGTTCCGATAATCGCGATTTGATTTTGCACATTGTTGAAGAAGTGGCGGCTCAAGTCTTTATTCCGCTAACTGTGGGCGGGGGAGTGCGTAAAGTCGAGGATGTCCGCCGGTTGTTAAATGCAGGCGCTGACAAAGTGAGTGTCAACACTTCTGCGGTACTCAATCCGCAGCTGGTAGAAGATGCAGCCAGCCATTACGGCTCCCAGTGTATTGTTGTCGCCATAGATGCCAAACAAGTCATAGATGACAAGCACAATAATCCGTGCTGGGAGGTGTTTACACACGGCGGCCGTAACGCAACAGGTCTCGATGCTATTGAATGGGCCAAAAAAATGCAGGCACTGGGTGCAGGTGAAATTTTACTGACCAGCATGGACAGAGATGGCACACGCCACGGTTTTGATCTGGCCTTGACTCGTGCCATTTCAGATGCAATAGACGTGCCGGTGATTGCTAGTGGCGGGGTAGGCACCCTGGATCACCTGGTTGATGGTATCCTGCAAGGTCGTGCTGATGCGGTATTGGCGGCCAGTATTTTCCACTATGGCCAGCATACCATCCAGGAAGCCAAGCAATATTTAGCAAAACATGGAATTGAAGTGCGTCTGTAATACTTAAATAAAATTACAGTGATATCTTATCAGGATGAGCATTTATGTCAGATACTTGGCTTAATAAAATAAACTGGTCTGCGGATGGACTGGTGCCTGTCATTGCACAGGATGAACAGAGCGGTAAAGTGCTGATGGTTGCCTGGATGAATCGAGACGCTATCAAATTGACTGCTGAGACAGGCGAAGCTGTTTATTGGTCGCGTTCCCGCAAAAAGATTTGGCGAAAAGGAGAAGAATCCGGCCATGTCCAGAAAGTAAAAGCGATTTACCTGGACTGTGACGAAGATGTGATATTGCTTTCCGTGGAGCAAGTGGGAGGGATTGCATGCCACACAGGCAGACAGAGTTGTTTTTTCAATAAACTGGAAGAAGATCAATGGGTGGTAACAGCGCCCGTAATGAAGGATCCTGTGGAGATCTACAAGTAATGGCCGACTTATGCATCCTTGATCGCCTGGCCGAAACTATCGAGGCACGTAAAAGCGCGCATTCTTCCCATTCTTATGTTGCAAAACTACTCAACAGCGGTCAGGACAAAATACTCAAAAAAATTGCCGAAGAAGCCGCAGAAACTATCATGGCTTCAAAAGACGGGAATACAACGCATCTTGTTTATGAAATCGCAGATTTGTGGTTTCATTGTCTTGTGTTACTTGCGCATCATGGATTAAAACCTGAAGATGTGCTGCACGAATTGGAGCGACGGGAAGGTATTTCTGGTATTGAAGAAAAACTATCGCGTAAAACAGGGCAATAAATGGAAGAGTGTATTTTTTGCAAAATTATAGGGGGAGAAATTCCCGCCAGAAAAGTGTATGAAGACCAGGAGCTTGTTGCTTTTCATGATATCCATCCGGCTGCACCAGTCCATTTCCTGTTGATACCCAAGCGACATATTGCCTCATTGTATGATGTGAGCGAGACAGATCAACAGCTATTGGGAAAGATGTTATGGCGGGTTCCTCAGATAGCGAAGCAGCAGGGCTGTGAGAGCGGATTTCGCACAATTATCAATACTGGACGAGTAGGCGGGCAAGAAGTATTTCATCTTCATATCCATGTCATTGGAGGAAAAGATCGTTTGCCCACTATGATTCATCATGGGCAATCAACATTGAGCGAGGGATAAGCAATGGGAACATTTAGCATTTGGCATTGGCTGGTAGTGCTAGCGATTATCGTCCTGGTTTTTGGCACGAAAAAGCTTCGGAATCTGGGCAGTGATCTTGGTAATGCGGTCAGAGGATTCAAGGAAGGCATGAAAGATGCCGGGGAGGATAATACTTCTCCCCCCTCTCAGTCTCAGCAAATCACCAGCCACTCTGTCGAAGCAGGAGTCAAAGAGAAAAACGAGACTAAGCTATAATATCACTGCGCCGCCATAAGGCAGGCAATATCAGTGAAACTACTATCAATGAAGGAATACAAATTAGCGATTCCTTCCGGTATCACTCCTTCGGAAGAGGAGTATCGTGGGAGGGAATGAGAGATGTTTGATGTCAGCTTTGCAGAAATGCTCGTCATTTTAATTGTGGCGCTGATCGTAATCGGACCAGAACGCCTTCCTCAAGTAGCGCGTACGATAGGGCACCTGCTTGGACGCGTGCGACGGTATGTCGATAATGTCAAGAATGATATCCGGCACGAAATAGAGCTTGATGAATTAAGGCGTTTAAAAAATTCCGTACAGGAAACGACAGACTCCATCGAACAATCAGTGAGGAAGGAGTTTGATCAAATACAGGCAGCTACAGATTTGAGCGCGGCAGAAAAAACAACAAAAACCGTATTGCCTGGATTCGAGCAGATTAGCGCGCCTATAGACAATACACTTGCTGCTCAGAGTCAATCTTCCTTGCCACAACAGACCTCAGAATCAAATAAAAACAGCATAGTGCCCTAAAAAAACATTACACTTTTTATTGATTGCTTCAGTGTGGCAAGCATTAACAATGTCTATTCACCTGGTCTGATTCATCATGAACGTATAACCTCTAGATTCCTCAGTTGATGGCTCATTCGAGCATTAACATTATGAATATTTCAATCTTTCCTATAAATTTCACACGCCATCTCACCCAATTAAGGAATCTAGGATGAATGAGGAGAACACCTTTATTTCACATCTGGTGGAATTGCGTACCCGGTTGATTCGTGTATTTTCTGGGTTGGTACTTGGTTTTATGCCCTGTGCCTATTTTGCACGTGATCTCTACACAATACTGGCGCAGCCTTTGTTGGAGAAACTTCCATTAGGTGGGCAGATGATTGCCACAGCAGTAGCGACGCCTTTTTTTATACCTATGCAAGTGGCGCTGATGACTGCGTTTGTGATGACCTTGCCGCACACGCTTTATCAGATCTGGGCTTTTGTAGCGCCTGGTCTGTATTCTCATGAAAAGCGCCTGTTTCTGCCACTCGTTATTGGCAGCAGCTTATTGTTTTTCATCGGTATGGCATTTGCTTATTTTGCCGCGTTGCCCCTGGTATTTGAGTTTATTATTTATTTTGCTCCTGAAGGAGTGGCGGTCATGACCGATATCGGCGAATACCTTGGTTTTGTCCTCACCATGTTTCTCACCTTTGGCATTACTTTTGAAGTCCCTGTATTCGTCGTAGTGCTGGTTCGGACAGGCGTCATCTCGCTGGAAAAAATGAAACAAGTGCGTCATTATGTTCTGGTGGGCGCATTTGTGATAGGCGCGATCTTTACGCCCCCTGATGTAGTTTCGCAGTTTCTGCTGGCCATTCCCCTCTATTTGCTTTACGAATTGGGTATATTTCTCGCTGGTTTATCAAGTAAGCCGGCTAATCCGACTAATCCGGCTTCAGATCAGCAATTTATAAACAATGCAAATAGGCCCGCTATAAAAGTAAAAGACGATTAGGCGTGCCAAGTTTCGAGAATGCTACGCAACGTAATAGGGTTGCTCGTAATTACGCATTGATCTCTTTCTCATGTTTTCTTACTCGCACCGCTAGGGTCTGTTGACGTTTTGAGGTAAGTATTTCATAAATCGAAGTAAACTCGTAATATTGAGAGATTTTTACACCCCCCCACAAAACGAGTTTACGATGCCCCGACTGATGCTCACCGATGAATTCTGGCCGAAGCTGGAGAAGATTCTGCTTCAAGAAGCGATTTATAACAAGCGCAATCTGCGCATGACGGTGGAGGGTGTGCTATACCGAATGCGGGTTGGTTGTCCGTGGCGGGACTTACCCGAGATTTTTGGATGCTGGAATTCCATCTATAAGAGATTCAATGCTTGGTCATCCACTAACAAGTGGAGCAGAGTTTTCAAGGCGCTGATTATTGATCCGGATTGGGAATGGGAATGGGAATGGGAATGGGAATGGGAATGGGAATTTATTGATGGCAGCTACGTTAAAGCGCATCAGCATAGTGCGGGAGCTGCCGGCAAGAAGCCGCAGGCCAT
>NZ_FNDH01000086.1 GCF_900100485.1 Nitrosomonas sp. Nm132
GCTATCTTGCCACGATTCACCTAAAGCGTTCTCATCCGCCTTAAGCAAGATCTGGGCATGAAGCCTTTTGTACGCCGCCACTTTTCCTTTGTGCACCAAACTTTCTAAATAAGCTTGTTCTTCTTCGGTTAGCCTCACCATGTATTTCTTTGCCATTGGCCCACTTCCATTCTACGTTGAAGCTCGAGAGTATGGGGAGCTTTAGCCGACATTTCAAGAATGACTGAGTACTAGGATTAAACACTATCCACAAGAACTAAAGAATTCTCACATTTGCCTAATAATCAGACCTTCTTCGCTCGCTGGCGATAGGTCTCGAATAAGCAAATGCCAGCACTCACTGACACATTCAAGCTTTCAACACTGCCGACCATTGGAATGCGCACCAATTGATCACAGGTTTCCCTTGTCAGGCGGCGCATGCCCTCATGCTCTGCACCCAATACCCAGGCGATAGGGCCATCAAGTGTAATGGTGTCAAGGGTACAGGTAGTCTCGGCTGCAGTACCGATAATCCAGATACCTTGCTGCTTAAGCTCACGCAAGGTTCGGGCTAAGTTAGTGACGGTAACAAAAGGAACAGTATCCGCAGCGCCGCTTGCGACCTTATGCACTGTGGCTGTCAGCCCCACCGAGCGATCCTTGGGTGCGATGATGGCATGGACACCTAATGCGTCAGCAACACGCAAGCATGCGCCTAAATTGTGAGGATCCTTGATACCATCTAATACCAGGAGTAAAGCGGGTTCGCTCAGTGCTTCCAGGACATCCTCAATCGCCACATAATTCTGAGTGGCTGCGATGTTGGCCACTACGCCTTGATGGTGAGTTGTGCCCACTATTCTGGCAAGCCTCGCATTATCGCAAAGTATCAGACAAACGTTCTTGATTTCAGCAAGTTTAAATAAATCACGCGCACGCTGATCATGCCGGGTCGAATCTAAGTAGATTTCTTTGATACTGTCCGGGCTCTGCCGCAAACGACTCGTAATCGCATGAAACCCAAAAATATGCCGCGTCTGAGACATGTCGCTAGATAAGTAAGTTTGTAGTAAAAATTATGTAAAGCTAATGAACTAAAAGAACCTTATGCTTCTACTTCTATTTAGAGTCTGTGAAATCTGCAGCCGTTATGCTCCTGATAGCCAGGATGCATATGTCTACGTTTTTTTACAGACTCTCAAGCGAGAACAAAGTCTATTTTACGAGTTTCCAGATCAACTCGTACAAGCTTGACTTGGAAGCGATCGCCCAAGCGGTATTTTTTTCCAGTACGTTCACCATATAACATATGTTTAGTGTTATCAAAATGGAAATAATCGCTGGGTAGCTCTGAAATATGAACCAATCCTTCCACATAAATTTGATCGAGTGCAACAAACAATCCGAATGCGGTGACACCACTGATGACACCGTCAAAGCATTCACCTATTTTATCCTGTATATAGAAGCACTTAAGCCACGACTCGACCTCACGTGTTGCCTCATCAGCACGACGTTCCGTCATTGAGCAATACTTGCCCAGCTCATGCCAATCGCCGCCAGATGGAGAATAGATATTGCCATTTAGAACCGCTTTGATGGCGCGATGTACCAATAAATCAGGGTAGCGCCGAATGGGTGAAGTAAAATGAGTATACGCCTCATAAGCCAATCCAAAATGGCCGATATTTTCAGGACTATATATCGCCTGCCGTAGCGATCGTAGCATGACGGTTTGTAATAATTGTGCATCGGATCTGTCGTTGATTTTAGTTAATGCTTTAGCATAATCTTTTGCATGTGGTAGACTGCCGCCTCCTAGCTGCAAACCAAATTCCTTAAGAAAATCGCGCAGTGCTGTCAGTTTTTCCGGTGTAGGCCCTTCGTGGATACGATACAACACTGGCTGCTTGTGTTTCTGTAAAAAATCCGATGCACATACATTGGCAGCTAGCATGCACTCTTCTATTAGGCAATGCGCTACATTGCGTTGCACCGGAAGTATTTGTTCAATCTTGCCTTGCTCGTTAAAAACCATTTGGGTTTCAATCGTCTCAAAATCAATAGCCCCACGTTTTTTGCGCGCTTTTTGTAAAACTTTATATACTTTATAGAGTAATTGAATGTGCGGAAGTAAGTCGATATATTGCTTCGCATTGGCTTCTTTAGGACTGTCCACCATCGCTGCAACTTCATCGTATGTTAGTCGAGCATGAGAGCGCATGACAGCTGGATAAAATTGGTAGTCTAGGTATTCACCATTGGTAGCTAATTGTATTTCACATACCATACAAAGACGATCCGCTAGCGGGTTAAGTGAACACAATCCATTAGAGAGTACTTCTGGTAACATCGGTATCACTCGCCGGGGAAAGTACACTGAATTGCCCCGCATAAATGCTTCTTTATCTAACGCATCATTATCGTGGACATAATGACTGACATCAGCGATGGCCACATATAATCGATAATCTTTTCCATCGCGTTGACTATATACTGCATCATCAAAATCACGCGCTGTTTCACCATCGATCGTAACCAACGGTAAATGACGAATATCTTTTCGCTTGGTCAGCTCTTTCTTCAGTACTTTTTTAGGGAATTTGGCAGAGATTTTCTCTATCTCAGATGAAAACTCATAAGGTAAATCGTATTTACGTAGTGCGATCTCAATTTCCATGCCAGGCGAAGTATATTCGCCCAGAATTTCAATAATATGACCAATAGGTTGGGTATGAATGTCAGGCTGCTGAATAATCTTCACCATTACGACTTGTCCAGCCTTAGCATTCATAGTGGCTTCACGAGGAATCAGAATTTCCTGGCTAATACGCTTGTTCTCAGCAATTACGAAAAAAATGCCATGCTCGGCATTGAATCTCCCAATGAGCTGTATATTGGTACGTTCCAACACTTCAACGATTTTGCATTCACGGCGACCTCGTCGATCCATACCGATTTCACGTGTAATGACACGGTCACCGTCAAGTACCTTATGCATTTCTTTGGGACCGAGATATAGATCAGGGCTACCGTCATCGGTAATTAAAAAACCATAACCGTCACTATGCCCTTGTACCGTTCCCCTAATTAGCTCTAGCTTTTCAATGACACAGATATCCCCTTTTCGATTACGCATGATCTGACCCGAACGGATCATTGCAGCTAATCGACGGTTAAAAATTTCCGTTTCTTTAGGGGTTATATCCAATAGCTTCCGTAATAATACTTCGCTAACCGGAATACCCTGCTCATCAAGTATTTTTAGTATAAATTCACGGCTTGGCAAAGCAGTGCCATATCGCTCGCATTCACGAGCGAGAAAAGGATCAAGTTTACGCAGCTGATTCTTCTTATTTTTCTTCTTGATTGACAAAACAATGGTTTCCTATAAAATCACGAATTCTTCATATATCCTGGCTAAAGGTTAGGATATGATGCGGCCCAGATGGCGGAATTGGTAGACGCGCATGGTTCAGGTCCATGTGCCTTCGGGTGTGGAGGTTCGAGTCCTCTTCTGGGCACCATAGTCATTAAACTAAGCCTTTCCCAATTCTCCCAAAACTACTCAGAATACCTTATTACAAGTGCCTTTCGGCGTATTTTCCTTTGCCTTCGTTTCATCAAAAATTCCCATTTTCTCGCTATTATCCACGGATATTTTCACGGTTGGAATATGGGAACTAAACGCAAGAAAAACTCTAGGTATGAAGCAGCCGTATTTAGAAAAGAAGTAAGGAAGTCTAGCACGTTTCGCACCAAAGCCGAGGCTAATATGTGGATAGCCGAGACTGAAAAGGAAATTATCCAGGAGAAATAAAGTAGCATCATAAACAATACTTTTGGTGAACCCATGAATCGATATGGCAAACTTGGTATAGCTTACTTCGTCGCTGGGGAAGCAATCCTTGATCATGATCGCCCACTTACTCATCGTCTGAACTCATGATGCAGGAAAAAATAGGATAGACACGCATCCATTCTTCTGATGGTAACGTTGCCTTTAGCTGTACTAGTACTCAGTCATTCTTCTAAAGTCGGGTAAAGTTTCTTCAATTTTACCCGAGCGTCATCATTCGTAAAGCGCCACTCCATGGGACGTGCGGA
>NZ_FNDH01000104.1 GCF_900100485.1 Nitrosomonas sp. Nm132
ATGTATTTCTTTGCCATTGGCCCACTTCCATTCTACGTTGAAGCTCGAGAGTATGGGGAGCTTTAGCCGACATTTCAAGAATGACTGAGTACTAGAGTCAACCGGTAAGGTGAAGATTAAGGGGCCTGCACCAGACTGCGGCCCACATCGACGTTTGGGAGCTGGAGCGTGCGAGCGTTGGTGATCACCCGTTGCCACAGCGCGCCGCCGCGGGTGCAGGTCGCCTGCGCCAAAAGCGCCACGATGCCCGCAACGTGCGGTGTCGCCATGCTCGTACCGCTGATGGTGCGGTAACGCAACGGCATCGGCCACAACGAGTAAACCGCCACGCCGGGCGCCGCGATGTCGACCGCCGAGCCGGCGGCGCGGACCGTGTCGCGGGCCGAAAAATAGCCCATGCGCAGGTTCGCGTCGAGTGCGCCCACGGCCATGAATGACTTACTGTTGGCCGGGCGGCCGACGAAGCCGAAATTGCCCGCTGGGCGGTTCGCATTATTGCCTGCAGCCGCGACGATTAGACTCCCGGCGTTCAAGGTCCGCTCGCCCGCGGTCTCATAGAATGTGGTGGACGTTGGGACATTAGCCCCAAGCGACATCGAGGTCACATGGCACTTGTTGGCGATGGCTCACTCTATCCCTGCCAGGATGCCGCCATCACCGCCACTGCCCTGATCAGACAAGACCTTGCCGATGAAGATGGAGGCCTTTTGTGTGCAACTCCGTAACGCGGTCCGACGGTCGGCTTGAACGGGCCGCAGGCCGCACCGGTGCAGTGGGTGCCGTGGCCGTGCCCGTCATTGGCGCTCGGCACGCCGGTGATGAAGGATTTCGACACGACCGGGTGGTCAGCGAAGTCTGGGTGGGCCAAAAACAGGCCGGTGTCGAGCACCGCGACCTTGATGCCCTGGCCGCAGTTATATCACCATGCTCTTCGCCACTTGGCGCGACTTGAGTAAGTGAGTCAATAAAATCGACTGGATTATTAAAGTTCACGATTCTTTACCTCCCCTTATTTCAGTGTGGTAACTAAATAAATCAGTGACCGCGAATGAAGAAAATTGCCATGCTCTTTACCCAAAAAATTAATAAATAAACTTGGTTGAAGCACATGTCGCGGCCAATTGCGATGCTTTTTAGGTCGTCACAAATCTGTTTCAAAGACCTGAATATTGGGAACTACTGATTCTTGCCACACTCATGCCGCTATTACATGCAAGGCTTTCCCATCAACTGAATCATCATGTTGAATTCTGGAATTGTGCAATCTGCCAAGGGACGGTTACCTTGTATAAGCCATGACGAAAATACTTTCCAAAATCTGGCATTCAGTGTGTCATAAATAGTCGATTAATCAATACGTATAACACGATAAATTTGTTCTAACCCCAGAAACCACGAAATGCAGCTCTTTTGAATAATCCGAGAACTCTATGCTATTGATTTAAATAATTCTCATCAGAGCTTATTATACTCAACGCGGTCACAATTGCGGATTTTAGAAGCGCTGAAAGCTTTAAATTATAAGGGTTTATTGCGTTTCTATTTCCGCATCTGTGGCCGCGCGAAGTATAGTAATTTTTGGTGATAAACGAAAATCAACATAACCAGAATTTTTCATAAATTGACACGCGCCCTCACTTGTCCTTTGACTAATAAGAAAGATTATGCCCGGTCGGTTGTATGAATCACACCACCACCCCCTTACGAGGCTGTCGTAAGAGCTCTAATTATTGAGTAGTGAGATGCAATAAAATAGCCATTATCCCAAAAAGCAAGATATATGTTGGCCCCAAGATCCGCGATTCAAGGATTGAAAAGTAACGAAATGTCCCACCACACAGGCGATCCGATAGAATTAAGGCGATCGAAACTTTCACCTATTGGGTGATGAAATGAGGTAGGGCAATGAGGGCTTCTGCGTAAATGGTGCTTCCGTTCAAGATAGAGGCAACGGACGAGATATTGACAGCGAACGCTGGATTAGTGCTATTTGGCGAATTTGTCCATGGTCTAGCCCATCTTTAACCTCATCCTGCTAAATTCTCTCCCTTTTTCCGTTTCGTATATTTCTAACTAACTGATATACAAAGCTTTGTATTTTGTGGCACGCTCAAATACGTAATATAGTGCCATAATATTATGGAGATATCTTGTTTTATCCTCCGCTT
>NZ_FNDH01000007.1 GCF_900100485.1 Nitrosomonas sp. Nm132
CTATCACCAAATGTACTTATGATCTCGTGTGGAGTGGTTCCACTCATGGATTAGCCGGTCATAACGTAAATGGCATGCACGTCATTCTGCCATGAGGGAGGTATTTTCCAGCCGTAATGATCAACAAGCTGGCTGATACCTCAAAGAGTTAGAAAGAGTCAAAAACTCCCGGCTTTGTCTCACTTTGATTCGGTATTCGACTGAATCGAATACCGAATCATCTCCGACATTTCATTTGCCACTTTTGTAGTTATATTGATAAACATATTTACCATAGCCATACCTGGATTGAGAAGACAGTTGCGGTAGATCATTAAACACAATGCCTTTCAAATTGACGCCCGCTTGAACAAGCCTTTTTGCACTTTGTTCCAGTTCCCGCATAGGATGCACACCCGCTTTAACAACCATGAGTGTCGCGCTGGCTAGACGACCAATAATAGCCGCATCGGTCACCGCCAAGATGGGCGGTGAGTCAATAATGACGAGATCGTACTGCTTGCTGATATTCTCCAATAAAATAGCAAAATTTTCATGCAGCAATAATTCTGACGGATTGGGAGGATACGAACCGGTAGAAATAAAATCGAAATTAGCGGACGTTATGCCATGAATGGCATCCTCTATTTTTATTGCATTCAGAATAAGCTCCGAGAGCCCATGCGCCTTCTCAATGCCTAGATATTTATTGATATTACCTCTGCGCATATCACCATCAATAAGTAATATTTTTTTGCCGGCACTGGCCATTACAGCAGCCAGATTAGATGAAACAAACGTTTTTCCAATAGCCGGGCTCGGTCCCGTTACCATAATGACATTATTTCGCGCCTCTAAAAAAGCAAAATGTAAAGTAGTGCGTAGACTGCGCATACTTTCTATGGCGAGATCTTCCTTATCTTCCACCGCCAGCAACATAGCAGGTAGGCTATGACCTGAACGAGCGATCTTTTTAATTTTGTTAACCAGTACTTGTTGTTTTCTGCTATGTGGAATAGTCGCATAAACAGGGATATTCAATTGTTTCTCGATTAAATGAGGGTCTTCGATACCGTGGCTTAATAATCTGCGAATAAATACTGCCACTACACCCAGGATGAGTCCTAAAATGAGTGCAATACTAATAATGAGGATTTTCATGGGTCTAATGGGCTCGTCAGGCAACATAGCATAATCGACGATTCTTACGTTCCCGACTGTCCCTGCCTTTGCTACCCGTAGCGTTTGCGCATTATTGAGCAAGGTCGTATAAAGCTCGGTGCTCACTTGCATATCACTGGACAACCTCAAGATAACTTGCTGGGTTTCCGGTAATACTCCGATTTTCTTATCTTGAGAATTAATCTGTCCCTGCAATCGAGCAATTTGCTTGTCATGAGAGATGATAATAGGATGGGATTCAGTGTATTTTTGTCGCAGCTCGTCGCGTTTTTGCTGTAATAAAGTAAGCTGTGTTTTCAGCTCGACGGCTCCTTTCAATACATTTTGCGTTTCAAGATTTAAATCAACAGAACCCTGCCGGATCCTATAATCATTCAAAGCATCTGTGGCGGCTTCCATTTGTTCTTTGAGGATAGGTAGCTGCTTTTCCAGAAATTCCAGGGTTTTCTGGGATTCAGCAGATTTATGATTAACATTCTGCTGTACATAAATATTGGCGATCTCATTCAATATGCGCACAGCTTTATCCTGGCTGGGTGCTTCGACTGTTAATTCAAGTATCCCCGTACCTTTACCTTTCTCCATAATGGAAATATTACTTTTTAAGCGATTGATCGCTAGGCCCGTGGACTCACGTATCACAGTAAAGTGTGTATCCGGTCGAGCAAACAATAACGGTACAAAGATCTCTATGGATCGCCCATTGTTCCCCAGTTGTTTACTGGCGATTTTGCCCACCTCACCTTCGAGAAGTGTCTCGTCATTATAAATAAGCTTGAACCGACCCAATTCTCCCGCTTGTAATATGAATTCCTTGTCATTCAAATCAGAAGGTACATTAAACGTGTCGACTTGAATCATTTCCCCGCCCCAGGCATAGTGAGACTGTCCCAATAAAGGACTGGACAGCGAATTATCCTGGTTACTTTCCTGAAATCGTCTGGCAATAGCTCCACCAAAGACAGGAAAATATTTGGGCTTGGCAATGATATCCAGATGAAGATTATGAACGGCTTCTCCCAATATCAATCGCGATTTGATCAGTTCAATTTCAGCCAAAACCGATAATTTGGTATCTACTAGACCTGTCAATGCTTCCAGACCGGCCATGGAGCCTGTGTTTTCTTTTACCTGCAATAAGCCATCAGCTTTATAAACTGGCGCATCAAGAAAAGCTTTGGCGATACCTAGCGATAACGTAATGAAAGTGATGGTGATGATTAACCATTTATTGTCCACTAAAATGCTTATTAATTCACTCAAATTGATTTCATTTTCATCCTCTTGATTCAGTGAATAGTCGATTTGAGTTTTAGGGTAGTCAACAGGTAAATTGGACATTGTATTATGCATAAATAGTGATTAATCAAGTTTCCAGATGTTTATATTCGGGTCCATTTATCTAGCTGGCCGTTCGAGTAATGGTTGCACCCTTAACACACCATCCAATGAATTTAGCAGGTTAATGGTCGGTTGGATTTGCGCAATAATTTGATTCCAGCGGATACCCATAGCGCGATCGATATAAATCACGTCACGTGGTTGCAACGGGAAACGCTCCGCCAAGAGTAGCGCATCAGGTGATTTTGCATCCAGATGAAAGATTTCTGATTTGCCTAACCCACTTCTAAACACAAAAATTCTGGCAGGATCGGAGGTATCTTGATCAAAGCCGCCTGTGTCACTGATCGCTTCAACCAATGTCATTCGTGCTTTATTCATAACAAGGCTACGTGCTCGACCGGCAGGGCCACCGGCACCGAATAGTTTTACTTCTCCGAGTATAAATACTTTGTTAAACAAATTATCTGGCACATTCAGTACATCGCCATGTTTCAACAGTACATTTTGGGTGATATCACCTCCTTCATAAAGACTGAGCAAATTAATACTGTAAGTTTTGCTTTCTCTGGTTAAGGTAATATTGCGCAGATCTGCGCCAGGTTTTACACCCTCTGCATTGTTGATGGCTTCTAACACAGTCAGTGGAATATCTCTGACTAACTGAATCCCTGGTTTAGCTACCTCACCCACGACATAAACCCGCTGACTACGATAAGAGGCCACACGAACATCCAGTTGCACGTTTTCAATATACTTCGATAGTTTTTGCGTTATATCGCCCCTGATCTCTTCGACGGTTCTACCTTCCGCCTGAACGACTCCTACATAGGGATAGAAGATTGTTCCATCTTCTCCGACGACATTACCCGCTGTTTCTGCGGAGCGGAATTGACCCGCCGGGATGGTTAATTCTGGATGGTCCCAAACAGTGATATTGAGAATATCCCTCGGCCCGACACGATATTGAGTGTAAAGTTCTTTGGTTGGGACACCTTTTATGGTTGTTGAGCCAATGCGATAATCAAAATAATGATTGGCGACGTTGTCAGGGCCCAGGCTGCGATTATTAAAATCCTTCTCTAACTCAACGATCAACTGAGCATTGATGGTTTGAATGTTGAGTTTTTTTAAAATGGTTTCTTCATTTTCCGTCACTGGCAATTCCACACTTGATTGCTTTCTAAAATGGCTCATATGTTGACCCGGTATGATGCTACAGGCAGCAAGTTGGGATAGCGCAATAAGAATTAAGAAAGTTTTAGCACGCATAGAATTCAAATGTAAATAAAATATAGATTGTAAATATCTTACGATAACTTATTGAAGTGTAATGTTTAAATCAACAAAATTTTTACCGGTTTGATAAATTAATAGAGCACTCATCCATAAATTTTTATGTTGTTCGCCTTATAATTTGCTTATCCACTGGAATACACCACGTTCAATTAATGTAAGTGATTGCTCAAAAACCAATAATTCCTTCTGGTAAGGATCGGCAATATCAAATCTTCCCCATTCTCCGAGACGAAAAACTTTTCCTTTGGAGCTGGGTTCCTTTTCTTCAATAATCTTTTTTTGGAACGATTCCATCACCAGAATGAGATCCGCTTTGCGGATCATCTCATTATTCAATTGACAGGCACGGTGACCTGAAATGTCTATACCTTTTTTTATCATCAGTTGGCAAGCTTTGGGATCTGCGCTATGACCTACCAGTGCATGTAGTCCAGCAGAACATACAAAACAATCAGCTTTGCCTAATTCGGCAATTGCCTGCTTTAATAATCCTTCGGCCATTGGACTTCTGCATATGTTGCCGATGCAAACAATTAATATATTCTTAAACAAGGAGTGATTCTTTTATCTCAAAAAAAGACGTACTTTTATAGTTTTTATCCAGAAAAATTATGACCGTTTGTAGTAACTTGGTGAATACCGTAAGCTATTCCGCGCCGTTACGCCTTACCTTGTACCCCTAAAACCAGCCACTCTATCCGACTGAAAAATCTAGCTTGAGTGCAGGCATTCGCTAAGCTCAGATCAAGCGGTGAAGCGATATATCAATAATTATTTCAATGAAGCTGCTGACTTTACTTTTGATTAGGATTAGGGGTTGCCTCGCAAATAACGCATCATTATATCGCTCTTCTCCGTTGTGCAACGACTTCGATTTTCATTGTACCTTCAAAGTTTAGATAGCTAGCCAACTTGCACATCAAATTCACTATTTTAATTTCTCTCAATCTCAGTACGTGTTTTCTTAACCTATTTATATCTTTTTTTAAGATAGGGATAATCCACGAGAAAGGATAGATATACCCTGCTTTTTTGCTGATCCCTCTCTTAAATTGACGAGGTTGATGATCTTTTAACCCGAATATTTCATAAATTGGCACGTGCCCTCACTTGTCTTTTGATTAATAAGAAAGATTTTGCTCAGTCGGGTGTATGAATCACTACACCCTCTTTCTCAAAACTTCCCTATTAATCAAAATCCTGCGTGATCATCACGCGAATTTATGAAATATTCGGGTTAAAGAAAAGGCTGGCTGCCAGGCGCTCATTTGTCACTAGCGCATCAGGGATGTGTAAGGGTTGTCGGTTTTTTTTACACGCCGATACTTTATTACCCAGTTAAGGCTGGCGATAATTATGCAATTATTTGATTATTATAATTATAATTAAATATGATTTGCATGTTTAGCATAGATTTTGCTTATTAATTAGAGAAGGTGTTTGAACGAACAATTTGTATTACGGGAAAGATGGCTCAAAACCGTAAGTATGACCATACATTCAACACCCATCCATTTCCCATTTAACGATATAGGAGTTACGTTGAAATGAATTTAGAATCAAAGGGTATATTTCAATCAACCGACATGAGGGCATCAAAAATGCTTGCCCATGGAGCACACTTGGCGCCTGTAAAAAAGATGAAACATAAAATCCTGTATGGTCTGGCAAGCATGATGATGATGATAGGAGCAACGATGAGCGCCCAAGCGTTTGTTTTCTCGGCGCAAGGCTATCTCAATGGCGCCCCCTTTGAATCGACCTCTCTGGGAGGCGCGTCAGGATTTAATCAAAAACTTGGCTTGGGTACCGGAGACAGTGTTTCCTTTAGTGGTCCTGCTTCAACCCCAGCCTTGGTGGCAAGCGGTTTCATAGCTTATGATCTCAATGGAGTACCAGGTATTCAGATGGGTGATGTGACGGGATTTCTGAATCAAACCGTATTTACGGGCAGTGCGCTCCGCACCCTCGATAGCGGAAGCATTCCTGCAATGATTACGAACACATCCACTGGTCTTGCGGGTAGTTTTCATGTCGATTATAACGGTGTCTTTGCAAGTGCCCCAGGCCCACTTGGCGTGATTCTCAACCCATTGCTCAATTCAGGCAACCCTGTTTCCGGCCGTCTTGATATCGGTTTCACCGTTAATGGTGGCGTATTGGATGCGACCTGGACAGACTCAAATTTGAGTGGTTGGGGCGGATTCGAAGCCCTTTTTGCGGTATTTGATAACCCATTACTGGGTGGTAACAATGATGGCAACATCAATGGCTTGCTTTATCTGGCCGACAGTGGCACGGTCATTCCAAACGCCGCGCCCCAGCTCGGAAGCGGTAATTTTCAAATTACCGCCACCCCCACCGCTGTTCCCGAGCCCGCATCCTTGGCATTGCTTGGCATTGGTTTGGCAGGTCTGAGCCTGATGCGTCGTCGCAAGTGTGCATAGGCTGAAAGTAGCATAGCCAATACGATAGCTAATACGGCTGGATCATCTTTGTGGGTAACTCAATAAAAATTTTCAGTAAATCTGCAGGTTACCCATCCAATTTTCTTTCCTGGGCTATTTCCAGTAGCTGCACAAAATTAGTAATCAATTTTGTGATATTGAGGTATGCAGTACAATAAGGATGGTCAACTGCAAGGCTGTGAAAAAAGAATATTTTTTAGCGAAACTTCGTTTTCACAGCCTCTGAAGAGCTAACCCGAATATTTCATAAATTGGCACGTGTCCTCACTAGTCTTTTGATTAATAAGAAAGATTTTGCTCAGTCGGGTGTATGAATCACTACACCCCTCCTTCTCGAAACTTCTCTATTAATCAAAATTCTGCGTGATCATCACGCGAATTTATGAAATATTCGGGCTAAGCTGTCAAAGCAGCAAGCACTACTTCTACCCGTCTTGACCCCTTCTTAGACGGGTGGGGTACGCGTAGGCGTAACAAAGCGATCATGAATCATGTTTGCTGCCATGGAGAATCCAGCGCCAGGCATGCTCAATAATTTTCTCTATTTCCGGATACTTTGACTGCCAACCTAGTTGGATTCTGGCAAGACCGCTATCAGCAACCAAGCGCGCCGGATCTCCTTCACGCCGCGCGCCATATTGGACAGGAATCTCCCGTCCCGTCACTTCCCTTGCTGCATCTATCACTTCACGAACTGAGAAACCCTCGCCATTGCCCAAGTTATATACACCGCGTGGCGCGCCATCCCATAATTTTTCTATGGCAAGCAAATGCGCCTGGCAAAGATCCTCGACATGAATATAATCGCGAATACAGGTGCCATCGGGAGTATCGTAATCTTGACCGAAAACGGTGATATAGGGGCGCATCCCTGCAGCGGCTTGCAAAACCAGCGGAATTAAATGCGTTTCCGGGTCATGCCGTTCACCCAGTTGCCCTTCTGCATCTGCGCCCGCCGCGTTAAAATAACGCAGGCAAATGGATTTGAGACCATAAGCGCGATCAAAATCAGCCAGTATTTCTTCTACCATCAATTTGCTTCGACCATAAGGATTGATGGGGTTCTTCGGGTGAATTTCATTAATGGGTGTGTATAGTGGTTCACCAAAAATGGCCGCTGTTGAGGAAAAGAGAAAAGTCAAAACCTTATGATTAACCATCGTCTCCAGCAGATTGAGCGTATTTGTGACATTATTCCGATAATAGCTGCCGGGATTGAGCATTGACTCACCAACCTGGATGAAGGAAGCAAAGTGCATGACGCCATCAAAATGATGCTCGGCAAAGAGCCCGTTTAGTAAGGCCGTATCCGCCAGACTGCCTAAAATAAAATCGCCGCCCAGAACTGCATCGCGGTGTCCGGAAGATAGATCATCCAGTATGACAACATGATGCTGTTTTTGGAGTAACATCTTTACCATATGGGAGCCGATATAGCCGGCGCCACCTACTACGAGTATTTTCTTCATTGGCATGTACCCTCGATTGTATATTCAAACCTAAAACTGCTTTTCGGCTAAAGCTAGCCCGAATATTTCATAAATTGGCACGTGCCCTCACTTGTCTTTTGATTAATAAGAAAGATTTTGCTCAGTCGGGTGTATGAGTCACTACACCCCTCTTTCTCAAAACTTCCCTATTAATCAAAATCCTGCGTGATCATCACGCGAATTTATGAAATATTCGGGCTAGGTTAGCTCTGAGCTCTGAGGGCGAGCGACACAAACCCAAATCCCCCAGCCACTCGAAGATGCCTCAACCTACACGGCTTCAATCCGATCAAATCTGCTGTCTGAGAATCAATGATCAGAAGGCTCATGATAGCCACGCGCATTTAAATAATCGACAAAATCCTTACCGACTTCTGGATGTTTGCATCCCAGTGCAATGGTGGCCATTAGGTAGCCGAGCTTGGTCCCACAATCATAGCGAGTACCAGTAAATTCATAGGCCAGCACCTGCTCTTCCTGCAGGAGCGAAGCAATGGCATCAGTAAGTTGAATTTCTCCACCCGCACCTGATTTTGTCTGTTCTAAATGCTCGAAAATCTTTGAAGTAAGAATATAGCGGCCAACCACGCCCAGTGTTGATGGCGCATTCTCGGGCCGAGGTTTCTCGACTATACGTGTAACCGAGTGTAATTTTTTTTCTTTTGCTTCACATTTCACAATGCCGTAATGAATGGTTTCTTCCGGTTTTATATTTTGCACGCCAAGTATTGAGCAACCCTGCTGTTCATAAAGCCGGGTCATCTGCTGCATCACCGGATTAATGCCTTCGATCAGATCATCTGCTAACAACACAGCAAACGGTTGATCGCCCACAACAGGGCGTGCGCATAATACCGCATGCCCCAACCCTAATGCCTCTGGTTGCCGAATATAAATACAGGAAATATTTTTTGGCACGATACTGCGCAATACTTCAAGCGTCTCGCTCTTGCCGCGCGCCTCCAGCTCTGCTTCCATTTCATAGGCTTTATCGAAATGATCTTCTATAGCACGCTTATTTCGCCCTGTAATAAAAATCATCTCCTGGATACCGGCTGCGATAGCTTCTTCTACTGCATACTGAATTAAAGGCTTATCCACAATAGAGATCATCTCCTTGGGACTAGCTTTTGTGGCGGGTAAGAAACGGGTTCCCAATCCTGCGACAGGGAAAACAGCTTTGGTTATTTTTTGCATATTTTGCATAGATAGATTACCCTGAGATGTAGTCCTAAATGATGTGGGGGTACGTCAACTTATACTTACTTGCGTGGCTGATGGTTAAGAATTCTATCACGCCTCATAGCGTTTCTAAACCACCCGGAAACGGTGAGAATGAGACGGGATAGTGCAGTTTGGTATAGAGATTTTTGTTCGCAAAGAACGCGCGAAAAGACACTCATGTCGCTCGTGCTACCCTGGGACATGGCGGAACGAGCGCGATGAGCTTTAGAAAAACCGAGCTATTGCCCGATGACGATAGCCCTTCTGTATTATGGTGCCAAGTGGATTCCGTTGACCTTTGCATCGGGTGAAAGTCCGTTGCCGATACTATCCCATATGAACTCATAGGTGCAGGAAGTATTGATACCCGTCGAACCTAGCGTGCACTTGAGAATATCGCCGATATCCACAGTGATGCCTGCGACAGAGAATGGATCTTTAGCGGTAAAATAAATGTGACCATTACCGTTAATCCAAACGCCATTGACATCGACGCCGCTTAAGCCGACTCTCGATCCATCAAAATACAACTCCCACGAGCCGCTCGTTTGCTCACCCAAGGAGATGGCGTTGAAAGCGATCAGATCCTGGTCCTTGCCGGAAACACCGGAAACATTGAAGTTGCCGCTCGTACTGATGACCAGCCGTCCATCTGGAAGAACGCCGATAGCATCGATATTCTCATCCTTCGTATCGAGCCCTACAGACGCGCCTTTCAAGTACAACTCAAAGCTGCCTGCCGTATCCTTGCCCAAGGAAGTTGGGATAAATCGTACGATATCCGTATTAGCGACTTCACCTACATCTGGCAAGGAAGCGCTCGCGTACAGACTGAATAAGATGCTCCCATCTGGCATGATGTGGAAGGCGTCGATTTCTTTGTCATTAACCCCCACGTTAGAGCCCTTGAAGTAGATGGACCAGCATTTCGACACGGTGTTATAAGCAAGAATATCTTCGTCCCCGTAGGAAACGTAGAGGTCATTACACTGCGAGCCATTGGTTAGATCACCGCTATTGGAAGTGGTAACAAAAATCGTGCCAGAAGATGGTAGGGGCGGCTGCTGAATTTGGTCATCTACGACGACCAAAACCAGACTTGATTCCTTCTCATTCCCTGCTTTATCCCGAGCCACAGCCGAAAGGGAATAAGTTCCTGGTGTCGCTGAGCTGGCCTCCCAAGGCACTGAGAATGGCGCTGTAACATCCTCTGCTCCGAGGACATTTCCATCTAGCTTGAACTGAACCCCTGCGATACCACTTTCCATATCTGTTGCAGTCGCTGAGACCGTCACCCTGCTAGAAACCGTGGATCCGTCTTTCGGGTTGCTCACTGAAACGGTCGGCGGCGTTGTATCCTTATCCGGGGAGGTCTCTGGGGTTGGTGGCGCGAGTGGTGTGGTTGAATTACTCGGCGCAAGCGAATTCAAATACTCTTCGATGTTGGTGTAGCCATCACCGTTTCTGTCTTGATTTGCGTCTGCCGGATTATTCGGATTCAAGCCTTGCTGCTTCTCCCACTCATCCGGCATCCCATCGCCATCCGTATCGACCGGCGGGGTTCCGGAGGCTATCACCAACAAGCCACCCACATCCGACGGATCGTTAATAATCCGCCCGGTTCCATTGCGTACGTCATTAATGATGCGTTGATCATGGGCATCCCGCATTGGCAAAGTGGCTCCCACATTGCCTAACACCAAGCTTAACGCTTCGGATGCGGAAACCGTGGTGATCGGCGGTGCCGTAAACCGGCTATCCACGAGCATAAAACGGCTGCTTTCTTCCACGATCAATTCTTCTGGCAGGTCGTTGGTTGACCGATGAAAGCCGATGTTGCCCCGTACAAAGATCTTCGGTTTGAGATGCAGGCTGCTAGAGCTTTCATAGAAAACTATTTCATAGCCTTTTTTTCCATCTGCGCTCCAACTGCTCGGTCCACGCTTATAGTAGTTGTTGATTGCATTGACGTGCGGCTCGCCAAATACATCCTTGACCATGGTCCAGAATTTACCGCCGTTATAAAAGACATTGTTGACCATGTCGAATATCCCCGTCGTATTGATGTTGGGGCTGCGGTCCATATGATGCGCCAGTAGGTTGTGGTGCATCGAGATATTGCCCGAATTTTCGCCGCGGAAATGCAGGCCCTTACTATGCTCACCTTCCGGATGCGTGGAGTTGCTAAGCCCCTCAGCGATGATGCTCCACTGGATCGTGAAATCACGTACGCCATCCGTCTGGAACACCTCATCCGTTCCCCAAGAAAAAGAGCAGTGGTCGATGACGGTGTTATAAGATCCTGGATACATGGTCACCGCATCCACCCCTCCGCTGCCCCCCGAGGGTGGTAAATTGCGAAGTCTGAGATAACGCATCACCACATTATGAGTCCGGATCGCCATTAATCCCTTTTCTTCCATCGTCGGGTGTCTGGTAATGGTGATTCCGCCCCCCGGCGCTGTCTGCCCGGCCACTGTCAAATAGGGTTCGGTCAACTCTAAGCGCGACTTTAGCTCAATAGTCCCGGCCACCCGAAACACCACGATGCGGGGCCCTGAAGCAGCCAGCGCCGAACGCAAGCTTCCAGACCCGCTATCGTTCAGATTCGTTACGGCGATGACTCTACCATCTCGTCCTCCCGGTGTTGCCGAGCCGAATCCTTCTGCTCCTGGGAATGCCGGTAAGCCAAATGCTTGTTGCGCAAATATGGTTAAAATTAAAATCGAATAAGTTAAATATTTCAAAAAACTAAACATAAATATACATACCTCTCTGTATATGAAAATAAACAACCCAAAGACCATCATCCGCTATCGATAAGCAAGGGTTTGTCAGACCAAAGGCAACCATTTGCTTCCCTGGCTCCAGGAGGTTATCCAAGAAAAGAATTTTTAAATTTCAAAGCACAATATGTTGTATTCAGAAATCATGAACTAACAATATATTGCGATGAATTCTAAGCTTGCATTTTTAGATAATCTCTGTGACGCTAAAATCAGCTTAGCATCCAAGCAGATTCTGTGATTTGTAAAACAGCAGCATAAGTGCCATTCAAATCAAGCGAATAAATGGGTTATGAAGGTCATATTGACAGGTGTTGATACATGATATGACATGACGAGCTGTAGAATGCAATACGCCCTTATCAACGACCTTCATTCTAATTTTGTGTATTTGAAATTCAGCACTAAAGCAATATGCTGCGCACCTTATAGATCAAGTCCGCAAATAAATAGAACCCACCAGTGTTTTGTAGATTGGGTGTACATAGAAAAGATGATGGAAAAAGGCCCGGTAGAGCAGAATGCATCAATGTCCATTTCTAGGACGCCTCGTCAAATAGGCCGCTTGGAACTATTTGGAAACCTGATCTAATAAGCTGCGCTTGTGAGCTAGCACAGAACCATCAAGGTCGCAATTATTCTCAAGCGAGATATCTTGTTAAAGGAAAGATATTTAAGTACATTCTTTTTTTTGCTCCTTACAAAATTCAGCGGAATTGCTGTATAAATAGATAAGCAATAATCATGCCAATAATATTTATGTTTATAAACAAATTGTTATCTGCTTTATGTTCTATAAAGCAGATATTCATGAAATATTTTGTTGCAATTGAGCAACAAAAATGTTTCTTAAGAAAGTGCAACTGGCTGATGTATAAAAATAATTAAACGTTTCCAATTAACGACAATTAACCCGAATATTGCATAAATTCGCGTTAAAGGTTTATACAAGTGGGGCTATCGAAGAATGGAGAGATGAGCCGTTTGATGGGCGGGTGATAGTGTGCCACGAGCGCGAGCATAAGGTGTTTGTGTAAACAACGCTTGTGGTGCGTGCTGCGCAAAGGATGAGGGTAGACCCCTCGGAGCCGTTTTACAGGAGGACTGATGGATGGAAAGACAATTTCCGGAGCAACCATTCTGCCGCTACGAAGCAACCATCAAGGGTGCATATATCGAGGCAAATTGGGTATATGCGGATAGACGCTCGGCAAGTAACACCAATTGGCAGTTTCTGAAAAAGCACAAAATCAAGCGTGCGATCATGCACCGGACGTATAAGAACAAACCGCTCTCGGCACGGCAGAATTCAGAATGGGGTGCGCCAGCTACTTGAGGAGGGTAAAAGCCAATGCTCAAGTCATGATGGAAGGCCTCTGTATCAGTCTGAAGAGAGCTGCCAACAAAATTTTCGTAGATGCGTCATCAAGGGAAGCGGTCCGTATGAATAAGGCATAAGGTGGGAAAATCCCCTAAAAAGGAGTAAATCTTCATTTTTCTGCCAGAAAAAACGGTAAAACTGTCATCTGGAAATTCCCTCCCTACCACAGCAAAATTTTCAAGGTTGTGCAGAGGTTTTATATGCTGACTTACCTTGCCCTAATATTTGTAAGTTGATAAACCGGGTCGCTATACAACAACTCATCATAAACTGCCAAAGTCCGCTCAATCACAATGCGCTCATCGAACTCCCGCAGAGCCTTGGTTTTTGCCGCTTGCCCCATTTTTACTGCTAATTCAGGGTCATCATGGAAGCGGGCGATGGCTGCCGCGAGTGCTTCAGCATTGCGTAGCGGCACCAGAAGACCATCCACCTCATTCGCAACCACCTCCCGGCAACCCGGTGCATCCGTGGTCACCAGTGCCAAACCACAGGCTGCCGCTTCGATCAAAGACCTAGGTACCCCTTCACCATAAGCGGTCGGCAAGGCCATGGCATGAATCGAGGCAAGCAAGGTAGGCATATCATCCACATGGCCCAGCCATTCGATAAGCCCTTCTTCCGCCCATGCCCTGACCGTAGCTTCTGGAACGGAATTCGGATTGCCTGGATCAGGACTTCCGGCAAGCAAAAAGCGAACAGATCGGCCACTCGCCTTCAATATCCGCGATGCCGCTACATATTCCGCCAGGCCTTTGTCCCACAGCAAGCGTGCCGCCAACAACACCCGCAACGGCTCGCCTGGCGCACGCACAGCGCATTGCGAAAATCGCGAGCAATCAACGCCAGAACCCCGGACCAAGCTTATATGTGACGGATGGACAATCCCTGCTTCTTTGAACATGGCAACGTCGTCCGGATTCTGTAAGATTAAACGCGCGCTCTTGCCTCCCATGGCAAAACGCATCGCTGATCGTACTAAAGGGCGAAGCAGCTTGGCACGACGATCACGGCTCGTAAACACATATCCCAAGCCGGCGACAGCACTCACCACAGCGCGATCGCCAGAAAACCGCGCGGCTAATGCACCATAAACCGCACTCTTGATGGTAAAGCCATGCACCAGATCAACATCTTCAGTGCGGATCAACTTGCGTAGCCAGTTGATAACCGCAACCTCGCACAGCAGATTCAGGCTGCGTCGTTCCATGGGTGCGGCAATCCAGCGAAAGCCCAGGGTTTCCAGCTTTGCCCCGTAAGGGCCATGAGGAGAAACCAATATGACTTCATGGCCGGCATTGCGTACTGCCGACGCCAATGCTCGCCGAAAGTTATAGAGATACCAGTCGGTGTTAGCAAAAAACATAATTTTCATAGGTTGCCTCCTGTATGAGGTGGATGAGATAACGGCCATTGGTTAAGAATCGCGCTGACCGTAAATACTGTTTGATTTAAAAATCCCGGCAAATCATCCATCTGAATACCTGGCATTCCATAGAAGTCATACGCGAGGAAACCACCTCTCACTAAAGTGAATGCAGAAGCATCACTCCTAAAGGAAATACTATCTCCGGTATCCAGACAGAATTTTTGATTCAATCCTAAAGTGCCACCCAGATTGGTAAGCTTGCACAATTGCGGTCATGCATCGAAACATTTGTGTCATGGTTTGTAATAAAAACGTCATTTATTAATAAACAAGCAAGAAGTGTGCCTTTTTAATTAAATATTGAAAATCAATTAGTTATTCTTAATAGAGAAAATAAAAATGAACATGTGTAAATTTTTTCGACAAATATATTAACGTGAGCTCGGCGTCAGGATAAATTTGTTCATTAATTAATCACAATCAAATTCAGGAAGTTATTTAAGTGTTCGTCCAGTGAACAAATTAGAGGAGCCTCGCTACCGGGAGTTGATGCAGCAATATCACTATCTTGGCAATCTAGCCAAGATCGGTCACATACTCTGGTATGTTGCCAATCATGGCGAGGAATGGGTGGCATTAGTGGGTTTTTCTGCCTCTGCCTGGAAGTGTGGGGTGCGTGACCGCTGGATCGGATGGGACTTTCGTCACCAATATGATTGTTTGAACTTAATCGCCAACAACAGCCGTTTTCTGATCTTGCCTGAGTGGTGCTACCCCAATCTGGGTTCCAAAGTGTTGTCCTTGTGCCGTCAACGAATAGCTGGTGATTGGCAAGCGTATTTTGGTCAACCGCTGCGCTTGCTGGAAACTTTCGTTGATCCGTCACGTTTTCACGGCATGGTCTATCGCGCAGCAAATTGGACTTACCTTGGACTGAGCCGGGGATATCGTCGTACTCGTGATGGCTACAGCAGTGAGGCCACTTCACCCAAGCGGGTCTTTATCTTACTGTGCAGCGTAACGCACGAGCACAACTTTCCCGTTCTACCCTCAGCCCTATCTATCGTACTGGAGCTCCCAAGATCATGCTAACTGCTCAACAAATGCGCACACTCCCTGATTTTTTATGACATCCCCGACCCGCGTCGAGCCGAGGGCAAACGCCATCAGCTATCCGTGGTGCTGGGTATTGCTACGGGAGCAACCTTGTGCGACATGCGTGGCTACAAAGCCATCGCGGCGTGGGCAAAAGACTTGAAATCCAGAGCCCGCGAATGCTTCGGATGTCGACGCGAGAATAAAAAATATGTTGTTCCCAGTGAGTCCATCATCCGGGATGTGTTGGTTCGGGTTGATCCGGTTAAGCTCAATCTCGCCCTGCAGCAGTGGAACGCGACCTTTGCTACAGAAGACCAAAGCCTTGCAATTGATGGGAAGACGATGCGCAACGCCGTAGACGAAGCGGGGCGGCAAACGCACATCATGAGCGTCGTAGGCCACGAGACGACTTTGTGTATCACCCGAAAAAAGTCGGCACGCTACCCGTAGAGGGCGGCGATGAGACCAAGCAAACCAATGAGATCGGCACGTTCATTCCGTTGCTGGAAAATGTTGACATCCAAGGCAAGGACATTACCGTCGATGCGCTTCTCACGCAGCGTAAACTCGCATCCTTTGTGGTAGATCGAAAGGCGCATTACCACTTCACGGTCAAAGATAATCAAGCCACGCTCAAGAACGACATCACGTTACTTTTCGAGAATCGGAAGAAACCAGATTTCGTCGAGATCACACCGCCTGACCACGGCAGGATTGAAACCCGCGGCATCTGGTGCAGCACAGCGCTGAATGAATACCTCGATTTCCCGCATGTCGGGCAAGTGTTCTTCATCGAGCGGGAAACCCTTTACAAAAAAACTGGAAAAGTTACTCACGAAGTCGTTTTGGGAGTAACCAGCCGTACGCCAGAACAAGCAAGCCCGGAGCGTATTCTCAAAGTGAATCGCGGGCACTGGACAATCGAAAATCGCTGTCACTATGTGATCGATTGGAATTTTGATGAGGATCGCTGTCGCATCCGAACAGGTCACGGCCCCGAGAATGTCACTCGCCTGCGACGTTTCGCGTGCGGTGCCATTCAGTTCATCTCCAAGGGAATCCAGCATCTCTCAGAAAATGCAGCAGTTGAACCGTAATACCCGTTTGGTCTTCGACTATCTTCGTATGACTTCTAACTCAACTCGCACTCGGTCGCTTTGATTTCAAGGCGAGAACAAATTTACCATGACCGAAAGGCCGTGCATATTGATTTTACAGACTCATATTCCAGAGGCGACGCTGATGTTTGATTATCATCAAGTTGTTCAATGAGAAACTGACAAAATTACGTCGCGAACTGCATCGGAAGGCAAAAGATGAGCTGGGTAAACCCGTTTTGAAAGGTATTCGTTGGTTATTGCTCAAGAATCCTGAAAATATGGATGACACGCGCAATGAACGTCAACGTTTGGATGAAGCATTAAAACTCAATGAACCCTTGGCGGTGGTCTATTACACGAAAGAAGAATTACGCGCTATTTGGCATCAACCGAATAAAAACTCAGCTCAAAAAGCGCTTGACGAGTGGGTAAAAAAACGGCCGCATCCGATGTGAACATGCTCAAACAATTCTCTAGAACCATTGCTGCTCATCGCTCTGGTATCCTTGCTTATTTCGACTTTGATGGCTAATCAACTGGATCGTTGGAAGACATCATTAACAAGATTAGAACGTTACACAAAATGGCTTATGGCTTTAGCCCGAATATTTCATAAATTGGCACGTGCCCTCACTTGCCTTTTGATTAATAAGAAAGATTTTGCTCAGTCGGGTGTATGAATCACTATACTCCTCTTTCTAAAAACTTCCCTATTAATCAAAATCCTGCGTGATCATCACGCGAATTTATGAGATATTCGGGTTAGTGATGTCGAGTTCTTTAAGCTAAAAATTATGGCGCTGCATGAAACCCATTATGCTCTGGTCGGTTAATTCCAAAGTACGCATTTTCCAGATGAGCCGATGCTGCTACAATCGACATGAAAACCAGCCGCAAGCCTTTACAATAATTTCTACTCTCAATTTATGGATGTTATTGCTCTAGAGCGGATTGCACAATTTTGCGGACACATGACTGTGTTGTAACTCATTGTAATAGAATGATTACTCCGCTTCGTTGTGCCTTGCCCTGCACCCACAAAACCGTACGCTCCGCCCCCGCCCAACTGAGGAATACGGGTTAAAGGAATACATTCACTATTGAGGGAGAGCCAATTTCAAGTCGTCGATTGAATTGCTGTCGCTATTATCAAAATGGGTGATAATTAGGGTAGATTCTTGTTCAGCCAGTAATGCAAAAATGGCAAAGGATTGTTCGGTTGCAGCTTTGGCACGCATAAATTCATTCATATCACGATCCAGTGGGCTGCTGCCGTTCTCTCTCGAGCCTATCCTTTTTTTGATTAAAGAATCATCTGCACTGACATAGATAATGGATAAAGGAGCGATATAAAGATCTTTGAGTAGACGCAGCATTAACCTTGCAACAACATGATTATTTGGCTTGTTTCGTCCATAATATTTAGTAGACCATAGCGCCTGTGAGAGTCCTTGATCCAGCAGCACCATATCGGAATCGCGTGATTCAATACGAATCAGTGCATTGACAAATAGCCAGTTGATCAGAAGCTTGCTATAAAGCTTGATATTGGGCGGTCGATGTAACCGTGTCAATTTCCATATTGTTGCGATTGTGCGGCGATTTTCCCATAGCGTTGCGACGATTAGCCAAATTTTAGTTGTAATGCGTTTAGCGGAAGGCATTTTGCTAATTGCTATAATGCCGTCCCCAACTTGCAGCCCATCAGCTTCGAGCATCTTGCCAAGCTTGGTGGATAGGTATGACTTTCCAACCCCAGGCATACCAAAACACTCAATCACTATACGGGAAATAGCGTTTAGTTGTTCTTTCTCACTCAATGGCTTACTACCTCTTTCCACATCAATGCTAACAATTCTTTAAGCTTAACAGAGAATTCACCGCCATTATCAAAAGTCACAATTTTGCATGCAAGCGGTGAATGTTGTTCATTTTGATTGAAACGAGCCATGATCTCTTCATTCGTTTCTTTTCCTTCTTTTATTCTCAATCGATTACGTTCCAGTGCGATCTCAAGTGGAAGCCGCAAGAAAAAGCAGACATCCGCCATGGGCATGCGAGAATAGGCCCAGTGCTCAATAGAAGCGAAGAATCGTTGCAGTTTTCCACTGTTTGGGCCGGTCACAATTCTAGGGCCATCCATTTTATTTAGCTCGTTTGTTGGCCAACGATCGACAAGAACCAAATAGCCACGCCTCGCATCGCTGATAGCCTTGCGAGCCATACGAAGGCGCAACAGAGCTAATACTGTCACCGAGATAGCTTTTCTCAGTGAAGTAATGGTATGCTTTTGTGGTCTAGAATTATGCGCGCTTATCTGTTGATTGCGATTAAAGCCTTTACGCGCCGCTTCCAGCATTCTGCCTTGTGGCCGGCCAAGGGAATATCGCTTTACAGTTAAAAAACCCGAAAAAAATTTGTGCGCTTCCTTGAGCATGGTTGATTTTCCAGCACCGTCCACACCTGAAATCGCAATGACCAAACCGCCGGTAGGCATTATTTTCTTTCTCCGGAACAAGTACCGGTTAAATATTCGCTGAAGTAGGCTACCCAGACGTTTTGCAGGGAGGCCCCATGCTGACATCCTCAGGAGCGGCATGACCGAAAGACGGAACCGTAACGCCGTGAAAAAGTCTGGTATAGCGATTCCTGTAGAAGTTAATCCAGATCCCCCTATATAAGCATTGAGCCTGATGGGTCCATAATCATGAATTGAATTGAGGTGAATATTGCAGCTTAGCCATTCGTCGCGGTAGGACATAATCTCTTTGCGATACAGCAATCTGCTCGTGATAGACCCTCCTTTGAGCAAGTGGCGAAGAGCAAACAAGTAAGCCTGTGTTTGCGAGTTTAATACCCAGACACCGTTCCTCTCTGAGCGCGTACGATTATCAATCAATAGCCGCTCAAGCGGAAGCTGATACTCTTTCAGCCAACTTTCCCCGGTTATCACCTTGAAATACACATGGATATGAAACCATTTCAGGGTGTCATCGTAGCTATATAAGTGAGTTATCCAGGGATATCTTGCAACTGGATTTTCAACGCAAAGCCAATCTTCTTGAATAGCCAGATTCAGGAATGTTGATCGGTACTCATGGGGGATGTATAGATCGATATCACTTTCGCCACTTATAGAATACTGAAGCTCATGATTATTTTTCCAGCTAACATAAGGAATGCGCTCTACATCTAGAGTGTTAAGAAATTCAATCAGTTTTCCTTGCTTAAGCACGTTAAACCTCGGTTTGATTAGCGAAAATAGACTTCTCGATATTTTCGAGAGATTATGAGTAAATACTAGGAACGGCAATCATGCTATCCCCACTTCCACTAGCGTATCGGTCCAAAAACATGAAGGAGGGTGAGTGTAATAAGTGAGGGCACGTGTCAATTTATGAAATGTTCGGGTTAATTCTTTGCTGCGTCATAATTTAGGTAATTAGATGGATATACCTGTTAAGTTAACTGCCCTGCGTTTCTCCAGTGGAAATATGCTGTTAGTATCTCAAGGCTCAAGCCATTGGATCCTGGTACGTATTTCGATAAGTTTGTACATATTTCTCAACTGTGGCGTTTAGATCGAATTCTTTGCGTGCTAATTTCTTAATTCGGTCACGCATTTCGCGCTGTACGCTATCCGAATGGTTCAGGAAACTCTCAATACCTCGAACCCAAGCAGCTAGATCAGTCAAGGGAAAAAGAGGAATATGAAGCACATCAGCAATTTCTTGGCGCTGAATGATATCTGACATAATGGGCCAGCATCCTAATGCAACCGCCTCAAGATCTGCAACACTTAACCCCTCCCATTTAGATGCAGCAATGTAAAAGGTATTTTCAGCTAGTGACTTGAATACCTCATCTCGCGGCCTTCTTCCGCGAAGTTCTATACGGTCAGCTATTCTTAATCGATCAATTTCCCTTTCGATCTCTTCCCGTTCCGGGCCATCACCAAACCAAATCAGGCGATCAATGACTTGTGTTTCTTTCAACAAACGAAGGATGAAAAAGCAATTTTTTTGAGGTACCATGCGAGCAACGACGACCGCGGTCACGGTTGTAGCGTGTTTGCAACCATTAATATTTTCAGATAGGGGAATTGGGTCCAGATCGTATAGCGACAACTTATATGGCCTTATTCCATTAGGGATAGATCCCATTCGACCATTTCTTACTAGATATTGATGCACACCTGCCGGAATAGTCTGCGCAATGGAACGACCACAAGCGATATAGTACGCCGATAATCGCGCAAGAATCCTTAAGCCAATCTTTTGATGGAACCGGAAATAGCGCCAGTCATTATGCTGAGTGGTAATCACGCGAAGTTTTGGGCAAAATAACTTAGCAATCAGCGCAATGGGGGCCAGAGTCGGATTGTGCACATGTAAGTTAAGTACCATGTTACGGCGTCTGAGCGAGTAATAGATGCGTAAAACCAACCCTAAACCACTCACAGGATTTGCATTGACAAAGCGCCGCACTGAATCTGCACAGGTCGCTTTTTGAAAATTTGCGAAAGGTTTTTTGAAATTAATTTCAACAACAGGATACATCAACCCCGGCGAGATTTTTCTGCCCGTATCATACAGATCATTCCATGGCATTGAAGTGGGGCCTACCGCTCTGACTAAATGAAGAACGCGTACTCGCGAACAATATTCCATGCTATTAAACCCTTTATGCCTCAACTAACAGTGAGATTCTGCAATAAATTTTACAGCTCCGTCTACTCGGCTGCTAACAACGCCATGTCATAAAAAAACAAAAGACTATCCTTCTATCATTTCTGATTAGCCATGTAAAATCGTTCTAAGTATTGACGATTATTCATTTTTGATATCTGCTGCTTTTGCCATGCTTGCCTCTCATGAAAAATCATCCCGATCAATAGATAAATAGGCAAAGTCAGCCATAACTGGTAGGAATGCGCCCGCATGCTTATCGCCAAGGCGAGAGTACAGGCCGTAACTAATATGAACATCCTCTGTTTTCCACTTACCGACAAACTTGCAAACAAGATCGCGAATAGCCAGCCTAGGAGCCCCACAATTGCGATAATTCCACCTTCTGCCCACAGCAGAACATAGACATTGTGAGGCTGAGAAGAGAGGCCAGTTGACACCTCGGTGGTAAAAACGCCGTCAGCCCCAGCCGCTCCTGCACCTACCCCAATAATTGGATTATTCATTACGTATAGCCATACAACCCGTATTGCTTCACTCCGTTCATGATAGGTGCCCGCTTCTTCCACGCTCCCTGAATTAATCCAATCAAACCTCTTTAAGACAGGAATATCGTATGTTTCGCTAATATGAGTTATATTTAATAAAAATAAATAGCCACAAGCAGCCATCATAACTAATATCAGTTTAAGCTTTAATCCTCTGATAAAAGCTAACAGCCCAAAAACGGCAACAATATATAAAATGACTCCTGAGTTAGAGCCAGTGAGGGTTATTACATAAAATGGAATCACTAGCAGCAGATAATATAAACCACTCAATTGCTTGACGGAGATTCTGTATATGAGCAATATGGACAGCAAGACCATGTGCGGTGCGAGCCCATTCGCCCCACTAAACATTTGTAATCGTCCATTTCTCCATATCAATAAATTTTGAATTCCAAAATCGTAGGCATACAAATAAATAATAATAGATAAAAATGCGAGAACAAAGCCACCAACAATATACGACGTCAATAGCAGATCTAATTCTCTCTTATTTAAAGAAGCTATAAATAGGTAGGCAATATAAAACGAAAAAAAGTATTGTATGGCTATTGGAAAAATCCTTATGGCCCACTCGCTTGAGGAAATGATCGTAGAGATCATCAACCCCATGATCATCAACACAACTGATATAAGCAATATATTTGAAAACAGACGATTCCTAAGTCTTAATGTAATCTTCCTTTGCGATATACAAACGATGACGAAATAAACAGTCATAAAAAATGCCGCCATGCCGACTGCTCCAATCCCCATGTAACTCTGAAATAATCCAGTAGTAAATCCTGTCAGGAATATTAATACCGAGAGAATGGTTGAGCGCTTGTCTTGCGTATTAGCAAAATCCATCAAAGCGTTCCTCTTTCTTGAAAAAGAATTTCAAACGCCAGGTAATTCTTTTCTACATACTTTTCCGGTAAATTACCCGCGCATTGCTGCATGTGTTTTGCCGAGTTTTTTACTCGTTGGATTAGCTCGTCAGAACCAACAGAAAGTGTGACCAGTCTTTCTGGCCGCCACGGCGCGCCTAAGCAGAGCCGTTTCCATTTCAGGGCGCGCTCTTGCGATAGGCACTGATCGGCGAGCGCACTGAGTATATGTTGCTGCAATCCTTGATCGATTACCCATCGCTGTGAGCTTGCTGCCAATGCGCGTGCTTTTATCAATAACGCCAACATGATGCATGACCGCCGTAACTGGCCTGTTTCACGAAAGAAAAGAGCAGCCATTGCCAAATCATGGGGGAGCCCTATAGTCAGCCGTAACCACATGAATAAACCTTCTGTAGGCAAGCCAAACCTATTCAACCGCACAGAAACATTCTTGCCAGTAATGCTGCGGCGACCAGGGGCAAGTGTGTGATCGCTGGCAAGTAACTCAAGCGCAGCAGTCGTCTTGCCACTGCCAGGTGGTCCTACAAATTCAAGGTATGACACGTTTTCCCTCCGCCGTTGCACGGATCACTGACCAGACATGGCGCCGCACTTCAAGCAAAACCTCATTGAGCGGTTTTGCGGCGTCAATCTCGACTATCGGCGCGCCACCAAACTTGATATTTCGTGTTAGCTCAACCTTTGCTGCAATTGCGTCTGGATCATGATCGGGTTTGCGCTCAAGCGCTACTTCCACTGGGGCGATCAGCTTGATCACCAAATCGGGTTGGGTGCTCATTAGTTTTTTGTACACGCTGTGTTCGTAGCTCTGCAATAAGCGACCCAATACCCCCAGATCTTCGATATCGAGCCGCGAGGGTCCATCGTATGTGCCTGTTACTTCTGCTTGCGGGTAACGGTCTGCCAGTACGATGGTACCGTTTTGTGACAGACGTAGTGCCTTACGTTGAAAGTGCAAACGCAAGCGCGCCATGATCGCCCATTTGACCGCCTGAAGCCAGAGAGGAAATGACGATCGTGAACGAGGTGTTGATGATGATCTATTCGGGCGATTCACTGGTTTGTCTGTCTTTCGGTTGGGTTTCAAACGCAAAACTGCATTGCGTAGGTGCCGAAACCACATGTGATTGGTGCCGAAATACACTGTTGTGGCATCGGCTTTCCATGACAGAAATTTCAGGAGATCGGCTGTGACGGTGCTTTTTCCTGCCCCATCGCTGCCCACCAACGCAATAATGGGTGCATGATGGCCAATAACATGCTTTCCTGAAATAGTCGTGCCATCCAGCCACGCTCGCAAGGTATGCAGGTATTTAGTAAGCCGCATCGTGATGAATTTCACACTCTGGCCGAGTCCACTCCCACGCCGGTAGGGAGCCAAAGAAGCTGAAATTTCTGCTGTCAATCGACGAAATGGCCCATCTGACCAGAGAATCTCATCTTTAAAATCTGGTTTCATTATCTTCCAGTGTTCCCTGCCCCAGAGCCTGATACCCCATTGCTCAATTTCTTCCTCACTGCATTGATTGAGTAACCAAGTCATCTCCATGCGCGATTCTTGTGTTACAGGAACACTTCCCTGTAGATTGAGAATCCTGCCGCGAAGATTTTGTGATTTGATCGCTTCGCGCGTTAACAGCAAATGCGCTTCAAATGCTTTGGGCGGAATATTGATTCCTGTCTCAGGATCGGGTGTAATTTCGGCATTCATCAATTCCAGCCAAGGAAGATCTTGCTCCTTGATGGCTTTTGCGCCTGTCAAAAGACGCGTATGCAACTGTAGATAGAGCATTATGCCGGTAACAGGGTCTACGGCTAGCCAATCAGTCACACCTGCATAGCGTTGCCAGGGACGAGAGCGAAATTCAACAAAACCAAGATCCTTCAGCAAGACCCGTAGCCTGGATTCCTGCTCGGGAGGAATGGACATATCAAGGTCAGTCTTTCCCTGAACAGACAGGTCAAGCCGCTGGTTACTTTTCCAATGACATAGAAGCAAGCCGGCGTTCTGGGCCTCCTTGGCCAATCGGCTGGCCAGCCCTTCAATACCCGGAGTTTGGGCTGGCGTTAAAACTGTCAATTTAGATTCCCCTTCTGTTTTGATGAAAATCGTTTTCCAAGGAGTGATCTCAAAAGCTCTCCTTCTTCAGCAAAAATAGCGGGGCGCACTAACCAGATCATTCCATAAAGTAGCAATACACTACCTGATACAACGACCAATCTAACGATTTCATTTAGTGCTGCTGCACGCAGCAATACGAGCCCAATGGCGGCTACACCCACCACAACCAAAGCAATAACCAGATGGCGCAGCAAGACCTCTCCGAGTGCTCTTAATGATAAGCCGCTGAGTGAGGAAACCAGCATGAATACCACCATGAAATTGAGGGTTACCGCAACAGCAACCCCTGCGGCGACACCTTCAAGCCCCAAAAAATGCCCTAAATAGGCACCAAGAGAGACCATTCCCATATACAGCCATTGGGTCCAGGCAAGGCGGTAAACCGCCCCGCGGGCACGCACTAATGCTTCACAAAGCTTATGGCCAACTCGAAAAACGATGCAAGCTGCAAGTATCTGAAACGGTATAATTACGGCAATCCATTGTGAACCAAGTAAAACATGGACAATTTCAGGCGCCAGCAAGGCGAGCAGCATGCTAAACGGCAGACCCAGCATTGCAACCATTCCCATCGAACGTAGAAAAGCCCGTGCCAGACGATCCGCTTCCGATTGCATACGAGACATAATCGGGAACATCACCTTTAACAACCCTACCCCCAACAATTTGGTCGGCATGGTCACAACCTGGAAGGCACGACCATATAGCCCTAATGCTTCGGCACCCAGAAATCGGCCTACGATCAGGTTATCAACCTGATAAGCGCCAGTGCGTCCGATTTCAGCGAGTGCATGCCCGCCGCCAAACCTCAGCAAGTCGCGATAAGCCGTTCGGTTTGCCCTGATGCCAAGGATAGGGGGGCGTATTGCCATCATGATCATGGCTCTTATCACGCCTTGCCCCAGAATACCGCCGACCAAGGCCCATACGCCGTAACCCATCAAGGCGAGCATAATAGCAACACCCCCATAGCCAATTCCGTAGCTAGCCACCTGTTCCATAGCCAGAATGCGAAATTTAAGATCGCGCTGAATGCGGGCCTCCGACACCTGCTGCAATCCTGTGAGCGGCAACAAAAGAGCCATGATGGCTATCGGCTCGGCAAGTTGCTCGATCTGGAAAAGTGTTTCTACCAGGCTAGCTCCCAGATAGACTGCCAACCCGGCAAAAAGACCGAGCCCTAGCGACAGATGAAAACCGGCTACCAGGTGATCCCTCGTTAACTCCGGAATTTGTACTAATGCCTGTGCGACGCCGAGTTTTCCAAATATACCCAAAAAGGTAATGGCTACAACTGCTGCACCAACAACACCGAATTCTGCGGGGGTCAGCAGTCGAGCAAGAATCATCAGCACACCTAGCTTCAGGATGGTTTGCCCACCTGTGCCGGCAAGGGTCCACACGATTCCAGCAGTCGCCCGTTCTGTTAAGGATGATTTCTTCATCTTGGCAGGACGGCTAAAATTTTCTTTTCATTTTATTATTATGCCTCTATTCATTTCTCAGTAATAACATTAAATAAGGCACAATCTATCGAAAGAGGTAACTACGCGATCGCAAAGTTACTACGCCATCATGACATGTATTTCTTGTACCATTCAATCCAGCGTTCGATTCCATATTCCAGTGATGTTTTGGGTTCATAGCCCACATCGCGCTTCAAATCCTCTACATCGGCACAGGTTGCCACGACGTCACCCTTTTGCATGGGCAGGTAATTCTTCCGCGCTTCTTGGCCAAGGGCCTTTTCTATGGTCTGGATGAAAGTCATCAGCTCCACTGGCTGGTGGTTGCCAATGTTATAAATGCGGTAGGGAGCGTAGCTGGTACCAGGGTCGGGGGCGCCGGTAAAGAAGTCCGGGTTGGAAGTGGCGGTACGATCAAGCACGCGTACCGTGCCTTGGGCAATGTCATCAATGTAGGTGAAGTCACGCTGCATCCTGCCGTGGTTGAATACGTCAATGGAGCGGCCTTCGAGGATTGCGCTGGTGAACAGCCAGGGAGACATATCCGGTCGGCCCCACGGACCATAGACGGTAAAATAACGCAGACCGGTAGTCGGCAGACCGTAGAGATGACTGTAGGTATGTGCCATCAGTTCATTGGCTTTCTTGCTGGCAGCGTAGAGGCTGACAGGGTGGTCGACGTTGTCATGCACCGAAAACGGCCTGTGAGTATTGGCGCCATAGACGCTGGAACTGCTGGCGTAGACGAGATGCTCGACGTCATTGTGACGACAGCCTTCCAGCAGATTGCCAAAGCCGACCAGATTAGTCTGAATATAGGCGTGTGGGTTCTTTAAGGAGTAGCGCACACCAGCTTGAGCAGCAAGATTAATAACGCGGGAGGGCTTTTCTTTGGCGAACAGATCTTCAATGGTTTGCCTGTCGGCTATATCGCCTTGGATGAATTTAAAGTTAGGGTAGGGTGTTAGCTGGGCTAGTCGTGCGTGCTTGAGGCATGGGTCGTAGTAGTCGTTAAGGTTGTCGATGCCGACAACTTTTTCACCCCGTTTAAGGAGGATCTGAGCAATATGCATACCAATGAAACCAGCAGCGCCAGTTACCAATACTTTCATGGCTTTAGTTCCTGCCAATGGAGTAGTAGGTAAAGCCCTTGCCCCCCATGCGTTCAGGACTGAACAGGTTGCGACCATCAAAGATGACAGGTTTTTTTAATTCAGCCTTGATCAGATCGAAATCCGGCGCACGAAACTGCTGCCACTCGGTGACAATCATTAGCGCATCAGCATTGTGCAATGCAGCCTCTTTGGTGCCCATCAAAGTCAGATCATCGCGTTGCCCATAGATGCGCTGGCACTCGTCCATCGCTACAGGGTCAAACGCCTGTATCTTTGCGCCGGACTGCCATAGCGCTTCCATGAGAGTGCGACTAGGAGCTTCTCGCATATCGTCAGTGTTAGGCTTAAAGCTCAGACCCCAGAGAGCGATGATCTTGCCAGAGAGGTTATTTGCTCCCCCGAAATGTTTAACGAGCTTTTCAAAAAGCTTGATCTTCTGGCGATTGTTGACCGCTTCCACCGCTTTGATCAGTTCAGCCGTGTAACCGGCTTGTGCGGCAGTGCGTTCCAGTGCTTGCACGTCTTTGGGGAAACAACTGCCACCATAGCCACAGCCAGGGTAGATGAAGTGATAGCCGATACGTGGATCGGCACCTATGCCTTTGCGTACTTCTTCAATGTCGGCTCCGAAGATTTCAGCCATATTGGCTAACTCATTCATGAAGCTAATCTTGGTCGCCAACATCGCATTGGCGGCATATTTGGTGAGCTCGGCGCTTTTCACATCCATGAAAATAGTGCGCTCATGGTTGCGGTTAAAGGGCTCGTAAAGCTCATTCATACGCTTGCGGGCTTCAGCCGATTGCGTGCCAATGATGATGCGATCAGGTTTTAGGAAGTCGCTGACAGCCGCGCCTTCCTTTAAGAATTCAGGATTGGAGACCACATCGAAGGGGATTTTCTCGTCACGTTCCGTAAGTATCTGAGCCACTCGAGCTTGCACCTTGTTCGCTGTGCCGACTGGAACGGTTGATTTATTGATGATGACTTTGTAATTCTGCATATTGCGGGCAATGCTTTCGGCTACAGCCAATACATATTGCAAATCAGCCGAGCCATTCTCATCCGGTGGCGTGCCAACAGCAATAAACTGGATTTCGGCATGGTCAACCCCGGTGGCGACGTTGGTGGTGAACTGCAGGCGACCTTCGCCTATATTTCGTGCAACGATCGCATCGAGACCGGGCTCCCAGATGGGCAGTATGCCATTATTCAGATTATCGATCTTGGTTTGATCGACATCAATACAGACCACATTGTGCCCAGCTTCCGCCAGACAGGCCCCCGTGACCAAGCCAACATATCCAGTGCCGAAAATGCTGAGTTTCATTAATGCTCTAATCCCCTTGTATGATAATACGATTAATAAAGCTAAAAAAATCCCAATTCCGTCAACAACGGGTGTGGGAGCGTCGCGCTGCTTATGATCACCAGGATAATCAGAGATGTCGTGAGCTAGTGCGGCTGAGATAGCTAGACGAATAATCCCCCGCTGCTAATAGCGCATTGAGCATAAAAATTAGCACTTACTTCATGATTTTAATCTCTTTAGTTAATTCTGCTTTTTCCTCTTAGGGAAAAAAGGTTGCTCCGAAGTTAATCGGTGCTAATTAATGAGAAAACTACCTCAACCGCTTAACCGCTTGGCTTGTGAACAATGGTTTATTGACAAACTTGTCCAATTACGATCATACATTGAAACATTCATGTTATGCGTTTTAGTATAACTATCATTTATTGTAATATAAATGTCATTTGCTTCTACAAATAGAAAACAAGCAAAAAGTGTGCCGTGTTGAATTAAATATTGAAAATCAATTGGTTGTATTTAATAAAAATGAGTATGTGTAAACATTTCCGACAAAAATATTAGCTGTTAACCATATATTTTAGAGTCTAATTCATTATGTTAAATGCGAATTAAGAGCTGAAATAGAAACCAGTTCATTGATAACGTTAAACTATTGAGGAAGACATCATCCAACCTCAATAAGTCAAGGTAACGAATGAATTGATTGGCAAGACCGATTAACAACGGCGGATTCTAGTTTGCGTGATTGGTTTCCGCGACTTCCGAGTTATGTGGCTTATGTTCAGCGCCTGAATCGGGTAGCCGATGTGTTTGCGCCTTTATTAGCACTGATTCAGCAAGGACAGGAAGACAAAAATCCATGGCAAGCTTGGCTGATCGATTCATTCTCAGTAGCCAAGGCCCAAGCAAGGCTATCGGTTTAACCTGAATATTTCATAAATTGGCACGTGCCCTCACTTGTCTTTTGATTAATAAGAAAGATTTTGCTCAGTCGGGTGTATGAATCACTACACCCCTCTTTCTCAAAACTTCCCTATTAATCAAAATCTTGCGTGATCATCACGCGAATTTATGAAATATTCGGGTTAACGCGCGTGTAGCGAAAGAATTGGCGGATTCAGGCTACTGATCAACAAAGAAGTTGTACTACCATGGCGTCCGGGTCCCTATCATGGGACGCCGCCAACCAGGCTCATTGCCGATCCCTGAGTACATCGGTGTGACCGGCGTCAGTGACCATGATGGCAAGATATTTGATCAGATTCGACCGCAATTGCACAGCAATGAACTGTATGGCGATAAAGCTTATCAACGGCCCGACGTCATTGACACTATCTGGAGCCACAGGATCAATGGCTGCTAACCGCCACCGACACGGATTTCGCGCCCTGGCATATCGTGCATTCGGACGACAAGAAGCGCGCGCCTGAATCTGATTGCGCATCTGCTGAAGCAGATTCCCTACGAGCGCATACCACACAAGAAGATCAAACTGCCCAAGCGCATCACGGAGCGCGCCTATGATGATCAGACGACCATGGTCGGCCGGCGCTGGATTCCAGAGATTTATTAAACCCTGCGTCTACGTATTTGCACGTATTTCTTTAACCAGCGTATTTTAATAAGCTATTAGAGAAACAGAGTGTAATCAAAGAGGGCGTTGATTTTTCCTGGACACCATTTTGAATGCCGGTGCGCCATACGGCGACCGCAAGGGAGTTTTTCTATGTGCACACGAGTCCTCGCTATTATCCTTGCCCTTGTTGCTTTCGCCGCGCTCGCGCTCGCTGGCTGCTCAAAGGAAACGTCTGCACCACAGCCACGCCCGGCGCCCGAGGTGACCGTGCTGACCGTAACGCCACGGGATATTTCCTATACGCCCAGTTTCGTTGCGCAGACCGAAAGTTCGCGCCAAGTCGATATTGTCGCTCGCGTTTCGGGTTTCCTCGACCGCATTGCGTACCAGGAAGGTGATCTGGTGAAGGAAGGGCAATTGCTGTTTCAGCTCGACCCCAAGCCGTTCAAGGCTCAACTGGAGGCTGCCCGCGGTGAGCTGCAGGCGCAGCAGGCAAGGTTTAAAACAGCGAGTGCCAATCTCAAGCGCGTCAAGCCGCTCACCGAGCAGGACGCACTTTCCCAGGCAGATCTGGATCGGGCGCAGGGCGAATTCGACGCATCGAAAGCGGCCGTGTTTGCGGCCAGCGCGAAAGTGAAAGAAGCTGAGCTGAATCTCAGTTATACGACCATCCATTCTCCGGTAACAGGTCTGGCGAGCCGCTCACTCCAGCGCGAGGGGGCGTATGTGAACGCGATGACGGAGACTGCGAACCTTACCTACGTTGCCGCGATCGATCCGATCTGGGTTACATTCAGCGTTTCGCAGAATCTGATGGCACGCTGGCGCGAGGAAAGCCAAAAAGAGCTGATTGTTATGCCAAAGAGCCTAGATTATGAGGTAGAGCTGGTTCTCCCTGACGGCACGCCATTTGCAGAGAGAGGCAAGATCAATTTTGCCGATCCCTCGTTCAGCCAGGATACCGGCTCGTTCATGGTGCGCGCGGTGCTGCCAAATCCAGAGAGGGAGCTCCGTCCCGGCATGTTCGTGACGGCATACCTGAAAGGTGCGCTGCGGCCCAACGCGGTCGTGGTGCCGCAGCTCTCGGTGCAGCAGGGCTCGAATGGTCACATTGTATATGTGATCAAGCCGGACGACACTGCGGAGGTGCGGCCAGTGGTGGTCGGTGACTACGAGGGCGAGAAAGACATCGTGATCGTGACTGGACTCCAGGCCGGAGACCGGATCGTGGTGGACGGCGTGCTCAAGGTGGTTCCCGGTCAGCCGGTCAAGATCATGGAGCCGGCTGCGGACAAGGATGAAGCAGTGGTGAATCCCGTCGCGGCTGGGCAGAAGTAGGGGCGGCGCCATGTTCACTCACTTTTTTATCGACCGTCCGATTCTCTCCGCTGTCATCTCGATCTTGATCGTACTCGCGGGCGCGGTGTCGATGTCTGTCTCGCCAATCGAGCAGTATCCCGATATGGCGCCACCGCAGGTTACGATTGATGCGCGCTATCCCGGCGCCACCGCTGAGGTGATCGCAAACAATGTGGCGGCGCCCATCGAGGCGCAACTGAACGGGCTGGACAATCTGCTCTATTTCTATTCAACCAGCTCCTCGAGCGGCAACGTGCAGATCGTCGTCGTGTTCAAGCAAGGCAGCAACCCGGATATTAATCAGGTCAACGTGCAGAACCGCTTAAGCCAGGCGATGCCTCAGTTGCCGGAGGTGGTGACCCAGCAGGGGATTACGGTAGATAAGAAATCGCCCAGCATCATGATGGTGGTGTCGGTCTACTCGCCCGACGAACGCTACGACTCAGCCTATATCGCCAACTATACCAATCTCTACGTGCTCGATGAGTTGAAGCGTGTGCCAGGGGCGAACCGCTCCTCGGTGTTCGGGCTCCCCGATATTGCGATGCGTGTATGGTTACGTCCTGACCGCATGGCCCAGCTTGGCATCACAGTGAGCGAAGTGAGTAGCGCGATCCAGAGTCAGAATCAAACTTTCGGCATTGGCCAGCTTGGCGCGCCACCGGTGCCGCCCTCTGTGGAGCAGCAGTTCGTAGTGACGGCGCAAGGCCTGCTCACCAAGCCGGAGGAGTTTGAGAACATCATCGTCCGCACTGCCAAGGAGGGTGCTGCCATCGTCCGCATCAAGGATATCGGGCGGGTCGAGCTTTCCCGGCGGGATTACTCCATGCCGAGCCGCATGAACGGCAAGACTGCGACCACGATCGGCGTCTATCAGCAGCCGGGCGCGAATGCAGTGGAAACTGCCAAGGGCGTACGCAAGAAAATGGAGGAGCTGAAGGCGAAATTTCCTACCGGCCTGGATTACAAGATCGTGCTCGATACTAGCCAGTTTACCCTCTACTCGATCGATAAGGTGGTGCATACCTTCTTTGAGGCGGTGGTGCTGGTGGTGCTGGTCGTGTTTGTCTTCCTGCAGTCACTGCGGGCGACCGTCATTCCGATCCTGGCGGTGCCGGTGTCGATCATTGGCACGTTCGTCGGCATGTATATGCTCGGGTTCTCGGTCAACATGCTGACCATGTTCGGTATGATTCTCGCGATCGGACTGGTGGTGGACGATGCCATCGTGGTGGTCGAGAACGTCGAAACAAACATCACCAAGAAAGGGTTAAGCCCACTGGCCGCCGCCAAAGAGGCAATGACAGAGATTGCGGGTGCGCTGATTTCGATTGTGCTGGTGCTGCTGGCAGTGTTCCTGCCAGTTGCATTTCTTGGCGGGGTGACTGGAACGCTGTACAAACAGTTCGCGGTTACCATCGCCATTTCGATGGTGATCTCGGGAATCATTGCGTTGACTCTGTCACCGGCGCTGGCCGCAATCATCATCAAGGCTCATCACGGCAAGAAGAACCGGTTTTTCCAGGCATTCGAAAACACGTTCGAGTCTCTCCAGCGCGGATTCCTGAGTAACGTTGCTCGCGTCATGCAACTGTGGCCGGTTTCTCTCATTGTGTTCGGCGGGGTGGTGGTCGGCATCCTGCTGATGTTCCGTATTCTGCCGGCAAGCTTTGTGCCGGAAGAGGACCAGGGCTATTTCTTCGTGCTTGCCCAGGTTACCGACACGGCCAGTCTCAACGTCACGAGCCGTTTCAGCCAAGAACTGGAGCAGATCGTGCTCAAGGATCCCGCCGTACAGGATGTCGGTACGGTCAACGGTTACAGTTTTGTCGATGGTCAGCAGAACAACAGCGCTGCGCTCATGTTCGGTTTGCTGAAACCTTTTGAGGAACGCAAGGATGCGAGTCTGCTGTCATTCGATACACTGAAGCGGCTTAACGCGCAGTTCGCAACACACAAGGATGGCAAGGCTTTCGCGGTCAATCCGCCCTCGATCCCCGGCTTAGGCACCACGGGTGGTTTCGAGTTCTACATCCAGAACCGCGGTTCGGGTGATCCGCGCGCTACTGATGCTGCGCTCAAGGCGTTCCTTGCCAAGGCGCGCGAGCGCAAGGAATTGCAGGCAGTGAACACGACATTCAGTGCGAACAGCCAACAGCTGTTCGTCGATCTTGATCGTAACAAGGCCGAAGTGCTAGGCGTGCACGTGGCCGATGTCTTCAACACGATGCAGGCCTACTTCGGTTCCCAGGTGGCTGGCCAGTTCTCGCAGTTTAGTCGCGTATGGTTCGTCATTATCCAGGCTGATGCGACCTACCGTGTGAACCCGGAGGATTTCAGCAAGGTCTATGTTCGCTCGTCAAATGGCGCTAATGTGTCACTTTCATCGTTGATCACGACTCGCTATATTGCCTCACCGAAGCTGATGACGCGCTTTAATGGCTTTCCGGCGGTGAAGATTACTGGCAGCCAGGCTCCCGGTTACAGCTCGGGAGACGCAATCCGGGCGATGGAGGAATTGGCGCGCGATACACTGCCTGGCGACTTTGCCTACGCTTGGGCGGGACAGGCGCTGCAGGAAAAGGGTGCCGGCGGGACTTCTTCATCAGCTTTTATTTTCGGCCTGATCGTGGTGTTTCTGCTGCTCGCTGCGCAGTTCGAGAAGTGGACGCTTCCCATTGCAGTGGTGCTCACCGTTCCCTTCGCCGTCCTGGGTGCGCTGCTGCTGACCTGGCTGCTCGGGCTCGAGAACGATGTTTATTTCCAGGTCGGCTTGGTGACACTGGTCGGGCTGTCTGCAAAAAACGCGATTCTGATTTGCGAGTTTGCGATTGAGCGCGTCCGTCACGGCATGCCGCCGCGGGAGGCGGCTATTGAGGCGGCGGGACTGCGGCTGCGCGCCATCATGATGACCTCATTCGCCTTCATCCTTGGTTGCGTGCCGCTCGCGATCGCGACCGGGCCCGGCGCGAACAGTCTGCGCGCGATTGGCACCGGCGTGATTGGCGGGATGCTCGCGTCCACGCTGATCGCAATCTTTTTTGTGCCGCTGTTTTTCTGGTTGTTGGAATCGATGAGCGCGAAGTTCGCTGGCAAGAAAGCGCCTGAGGGGGGTCAGGATGAGGGTGCACCCGCATCCGCGCCCACAGAAGTATCGCCTGCAAAAGTGGAGGGCGATTGACATGCGCCGTATCGTTCTTCCCATGCTCGCAGCTGGTTTACTCACCGCATGTGCGGTGGGTCCCGATTATCTGCGTCCGGTGATCGAGACGCCCGAGAAATGGCGGGTCGACTATCCGCAGGCGGCAGCGGTCGCGAACGTCGGCTGGTGGGCTGAGTTCGGCGATCCGGCGCTCAACGCGCTCATTGAGACGGCGTTGCATGAAAATCGGGATATCCAGGCCGCTGCCGCCCGGGTGGATCAGTTCATCGGCGCGTTGCAAACCACTCGCGCGCAGTTCTACCCGCAGATCGGCTACAACGCGGACGCAAGCCGTAACCGCGCCACGGAACGTGGGCTGACCCCTCTTCCGCCGGGCACTGACCCCTATTACGCGCTCTATCGCGGCGCACTCAACGCGTCTTGGCAAATCGACCTGTTCGGGCGCATCCGCCGCCAGAGCGAAGCTGCCCAGGCGCTGGTATTTGCCAGCGAGCAGGGCCGCAGGGGGGTCATCCTCTCGGTTGTGACGAGTGTTGCGGCAAGTTACATTGGATTGCGCGCGCTCGACCGCCAGCTCGAGATCGTGCGTGCCAGTGCGGCGAACTACGCGGATACGCTGCGGATTTTCGAGCTGCGCTACCAAGGCGGCGTGGTATCGCAGGTGGAACTCTCCCAGGCACTGTCGCAATACCAGCTGGCACTCGCCGCGATTCCATCCATCGAGCAGCAGATCGTCGCGCAGGAGAATCTCATTTCGATCCTGCTCGGACGTAATCCCACCTCGATCCCGCGCGGCAGCACCATCGACGAACTCATCGCTCCAGCGGTTCCCCCGGACTTGCCTTCGGCGCTGCTGGAGCGCCGGCCCGACATCGTGCAGGCCGAGCAGAACCTCGTGGCCGCCAATGCCAATGTTGGCGTGGCAAAGTCATTTTATTACCCGACCATCACGCTCACCGGTCTGCTCGGCTCGGCGAGCACCGCATTCGGCAACTTCCTGACAGGGCCGGCCAGCACATGGTCGGTGGCTGCCGGACTTGCGGGGCCGATCTTTACTTTCGGCGCGATCGAAGGACAGGTGAAAACCGCGGAAGCAGCCCAGCAGGAAGCGCTTGCCTTCTACCAGGCGATAATCCTCAACGCTTTTCGCGAAACGAACGATGCACTCATTGGCGCAGTGAAGCGGCGCGAAGAAGCCGAGGCTCAGGCAAAGCGCGCCATGGCGCTTAAGGAGTACGCGCGTCTTTCCCGGCTCAAGTTCGACAACGGCTATGCGGACTATATCGAGGTGCTCTACTCGGAGAACGAGCTCTTTAACGCAGAGCTTACCGCAGTGCGCTCGAAGGCCGCGCGTTATACTGAACTGGTGAACGTCTATAAGGCAACGGGCGGCGGTTGGGTTGACGAAGCCGAGAAGCTCGCGCCGAAGCCACGGTTCATGACGGTGAAACCGGTGAGAGAGGATAGCTTGCCGGAAGATAAATGATTGTTTTAATTATGTTATGCTACTTATCATCAAAGGATACGAATTATGGCGATTTCCCCTGATGCAGGCAAACCGGCTCCCAAAGAGATACTCGTTGATTTGGCAAGACTTGAACGGGAGTATTACGCGCGCCGTCCCGACTTGACAGATACTGCCCAGTTAGTGAGTTTCGGCACCAGTGGGCATCGAGGTTCGCCGCTGCACGGATCATTCACCGAGGCGCACATTCTGGCGATCACCCAGGCCATTTGTGACTACCGGCAGGGCCGGGGTATTGACGGGCCGCTCTACCTGGGCAAAGACACGCACGCTTTGTCGGGGCCAGCTCAGCGGACTGCGCTGGAGGTGCTGGCAGCCAATGGTGTCACAACGATCATCCAGAAGAATGACGGCGTCACGCCGACGCCGGCCATCTCGCGGGCGATCCTCGTTTACAACCGGGATCGTAACGAACATCTCGCTGACGGTATCGTCATCACGCCCTCGCACAACCCGCCGGAGGATGGCGGTTTCAAGTACAACCCACCCCACGGCGGGCCCGCTGATGTCGATGTCACCAAGTGGGTCGAGCAGCGGGCCAACGAGCTATTGCGCCAAGAGAACCTCAGCGTCAAGCGGATACCCTTTGCATCTGCTCTCCAGGCAGACACGACGCATCAGGATGACTTTGTGATGCCTTATGTCGAAGATCTGCGTAACGTGGTCGATATGGACGTCATCCGGGCAGCCGGTTTGAAGCTGGCCGCCGACCCGCTCGGCGGCGCGGCAGCACCTTACTGGGAGCCTATCAACGCCGTCTATCACCTGGATATTGCGGTCGTGAACCCGACGATCGATCCCACCTTCTCATTCATGACGGTCGACCATGACGGCAAAATCCGCATGGATCCTTCCAGTTCCTACGCCATGGCCCGGCTCCTGGGTCTCAAGGATCAATACCGTGTCGCTTTTGCAAACGATGCGGATGCTGATCGGCATGGCGTGGTTGTGCCGTCCGTAGGGTTGATGAATGCCAACCACTACCTGGCGGTCGCTATTCACTACTTGCTAACTCACCGGAAATGGCCTGCCCACGTGGCTGTCGGCAAGACGCTGGTCAGCAGCAGCATGATCGACCGCGTGGTCAACAAGCTGGGCCATCCGTTGCGTGAGATGCCGGTGGGCTTCAAGTGGTTCGTGCCGGGATTGCTTGACGGCTCGCTTTGTTTCGGTGGTGAAGAAAGCGCCGGAGCCAGCTTCCTGCGGCATGACAGCACCGTGTGGACCACGGACAAGGACGGTCTGATCATGGACTTGCTGGCGGCCGAGATCACGGCTAACACAGGAAAGGACCCCGGCGAGCATTACCAGGAACTGGAGGCCGAGTTTGGTACACTGTATTACACGCGGATCGATGCCCCTGCGACCCCTGCGCAGAAGGCGAAACTGGCAAAATTGTCAGCGGAAGCGGTTGCAGCGCCCAAACTCGCGGGCGAGCCCATCCGCATGAAGCTGACCAGTGCCCTGGGTAATAACGCGCCGATTGGCGGCCTCAAGGTGGTGACTGACAGCGGTTGGTTTGCAGCCCGTCCCTCCGGCACCGAGAACATTTACAAAATCTATGCGGAGAGTTTTAAGGATCAGACTCACCTGGAGGCGATCGTGAGCGAAGCGCAGGAAATCGTGAGCGCTGCAGTGAGCGGCGCATGGTAATGCTTCAAAGTGGCGCGGCCATGCAGACGGCAAATTAGAGGAGACTTTCATCATGACAACTGTAGTAGAACAAACCCTGCCTCTCGCCGAGCGTAATGCATGGAAAGCTTTGGCAGCGCATTACGAACATGTTCGCCACTTCCATCTCCGGGCGCTCTTTGCCGATGATCCCCGGCGCGGCGAGCATATGACGGCCGAGGCGGCGGGTCTCTACCTTGATTACTCGAAAAACCTCATTACCGACGAAACGCTCAAGCTGTTAATGCAGCTCGCCGAAGAATGCGGACTTCGCCAGCGGATCGACGCCATGTTCTGCGGTGAGAAAATCAATATCACGGAGAACCGCGCTGTGCTGCACGTGGCGCTGCGCGCACCGAAAGGGGCTTCCATCATCGTGGACGGCGAAAATGTCGTTCCCCAGGTGCATGCCGTCCTCGACAAGATGGCTGATTTTTCCGACCGTGCTCGGAACGGCACGTGGCAGGGGTATACCGGCAAACGCATTCGCAACGTCGTCAACATCGGCATCGGCGGCTCCGATCTCGGTCCGGTGATGGCCTTTGAGGCACTGAAACATTACAGCGAGCGGACCATGACATTCCGCTTCGTATCGAATGTCGACGGCAGCGACTTCGCGGAAGTAGTCCACGATCTGGATCCGGCAGAGACCCTTTTTATCGTTTCTTCCAAGACTTTTACCACGCTCGAGACGATGACGAACGCCTACACGGCCCGCGATTGGTCGCTCGCTGCTTTCGGGGGAGACCGCAAGGCGATCGCCAGGCACTTCGTAGCGGTATCGACGAATGCGGCGGAAGTGGCGAAGTTCGGTATCGATCCTGCTCAGATGTTCGGATTTTGGGACTGGGTGGGCGGGCGTTACTCCATGGCCTCGGCCATCGGTCTTTCGACCATGCTGGCGATCGGGCCAGTCCATTTCCGTGCCATGCTCAATGGTTTTCACCAGATGGACGAACACTTCCGGACGGCTTCATTCGAGAACAATCTGCCGGTGCTGATGGGCTTGCTCACGTTGTGGTACACCGACTTCTTCGGCACTCAGGCCGTGGCCGTGTTGCCCTATGAGCAGTACCTGAAACGATTCCCTGCCTATTTGCAGCAACTGACGATGGAGAGCAACGGCAAACAAGTTACGCTTGATGGATCCAGGGTCAGCTATAACACCAGCCCAATCTATTGGGGCGAACCGGGGACCAACGGCCAGCATTCCTTTTACCAGTTGATTCATCAAGGCACCCGGTTGATTCCTTGCGACTTTATCGCCTTCATCGAGACACTTAACCCGCTCGGGCGGCACCACGATATTCTGATGTCGAACGTCTTTGCCCAATCTGAAGCCCTGGCCTTTGGCAAAACCAGCGAACAAGTCAAGGCCGAGGGTACGCCAGATTGGCTGGTACCGCATCGCGTCTTTGAGGGTAACCGCCCGTCCAACACCCTCCTCGCCGAGCAGCTTACGCCCGAGACGCTCGGTAAGCTGGTCGCCCTCTATGAACACTCGGTCTTTACTCAGGGCGCGATTTGGGGAATCAATCCTTTCGACCAGTGGGGCGTGGAACTGGGCAAGGTGCTGGCTCAGCGTATCATCCCGGAGCTGGAAAGCCAGGCAGAGCCCGTACTCGAACATGACAGTTCCACCAATCAGCTGATCCGTCGCTATCGACGCTTCAAGGGGATTTCCTGATGAACCCGGCTGCCGTGGACTTGAGTACCGGGAGAAAGGAGTAGGCTATGCGACGCCTCCCTGCAACGGCACGGCATCTCCTGCCGCCTACCGGAGATCGAAAGCGGCCCGCTTGCGGAGAAAAGATTCAAGAAATAGCCTGCCGGCTGCTTCCCTATCGATATCGCCGAAGTGTAGATGGAAGCAGGCAAACGCTATCTGTTCGTGACCATCGAACGCATATGTTTTAAGGACTAAGAAGAATGTAAGCCATCAATGATTTGCCACATAAATAAAAAAGGGGTGAGACTATGGACGAGTTTCTTTTTCAGATTGCTTTTCGGCTGGTAAATAGGTTTCCATGGATTGGCAGGATGGCCTCGCGCATAACCTGGCTGCGGCGGTTTATCAGTGACAATTTTATCAATTGGCAGGCCTATGCCACGAACCCTCGTCCTAGACCGTTTTCCATGGCTGCACCCTATACCACATGGCAATCATTGACGGATAGAACATTCACTGGGCGGCATTTGCCAGAAGCGGAAGGAGAACAGAATCTTCCGAGTATGGGGAGAGTCGCTAATCTATGGAGAAGAAAAGAAAATAAAGAAATCCCGTCGGTCGATACCAGCATATTGTTTTCTTTCTTCGCCCAATGGTTTACTGACAGTTTTCTGAGGACGGATTTTCTCGATCGCCGGAAAAATACCTCAAATCACGAAATCGATCTTTGCCAGATCTATGGTTTGCGTGAAGAAATTACCCATTATTTGCGGCTAAAAAAAGATGGAAAGCTGAAGCATCAAATGATCGATGGAGAAATTTTTCCTCCTTACCTTTTTAACGTTGAAGAAACGACCACGGGTAATTGGGTGTTCGCTAATAAAGAATTTGAGAAATTGCACCCTCGCTATGCTTTGGATTTTGTTTTTCACAATGTTCCTGAGGAGCGGTTAAAACGCATGTTTGCCGTTGGATTGGAGCACGGCAATTCGTCGATTGGCTATACCCTAATGAATACCATCATGCTGCGAGAACACAATCGGATTTGTGACTTGCTAAAAGAAACCTATCCAGAGTGGGATGATGAGCGCTTATTTCAGACAGCTAGAAACATCATGATTGTCCTGCTGATTAAAGTCGTCTTGCGGGATTACGTTTCGCACTTTACACGGTTTGATTTTACCCTTGATCCCACACCGGGTATGGCGGAAAGGCAGCGCTGGTACCGCACCAACTGGATCTCCTTGGAATTTAATCTCCTCTATCGATGGCACTCAATGGTGCCGGAATACTACATGGTCGGTAATAAGCGATTCAAGCTAGATGAATTTCGTAACAATACGCCTTTAGTAACGCAATATGGTGTTGGGCCATTGATAACGGCTGCTTCGATGCAAAGAGCCGGCCGTGTCGGGCTATACAACACCCCGGGTTTCTTTTTTGATCCGCTACCCATTGGTGATGATAATCGAAGTGTCATGGAGCGCACCATTGAGATGGGACGGCAGGCCAAGTTGCGTTCATTCAATGATTATCGCGAGGCATTCGGCATGCCTCGCTTGAGGAGTTTTGAGGAACTCACGGACGATCCCGAACTACAGCGGGAACTGAAGGAACTCTATCATGACCGGATCGAGGATCTGGAATGGCAAGTCGGTATATTTGCCGAAGATCATGATGAAGGTTTTAGTCTTGGTCGCCTTATGGTACGTATGGTGGGGTACGATGCATTTACCCATGCGCTGACCAACCCCCTTGTATCGACCTATGTACATAACGAAAGGACATTTTCGAAAGTTGGACAATTCGTTATCGAAGAAACAAACTCGCTTGCGGATATTGTTAAACGTAATGTAAAGGACAGCGACATCGTGGCAAGCTTCAGAACATCTACGCTGTCATCAGACAGCTAACCCGAATATTTCATAAATTCGCGTTAAGAGGTTGTTTAGCTTAAATGTGGAAGTGATAGCGAAATAATCCTAGAAACCGGACGAATTCCTCTTTTGTAAAGGAGCATCGCACGATGAATAAGCTACCACAAAATGAAGAAAATATACGCAAGATAGAAAATCGGAAAAATTATCTTCTTGATATGCAGGCTAAATATCAATACGCATATGAGTATGCCAATACTATCGCTGTCGTACGTAAGTTACCGTGCCGGGAGATACCCGGCATTGGGTATTGGCTGCGTGGAGGGTTAAATCTGTTACAGTTGATTCCAAGCTTGTCTAGCCTATTGGCTACTTATTTGCGCTATTTGCTCGGCAAGCCAATGGAAAGTTATCAAGACTATGTTTTTTATCCGTTTAGTCCGCCAAACCCAGATCTGGTCGATAGCTTCCAGCAAGATCTGATATTTGGTTTGCAACGTGTTATTGGGGTAAATCCAGTCGTATTGCGCGCCGTAACCCATCAGCATCCTCTACCAGAAAAATTGTCAGAATTTCAAATGCGACGCATTTTTGAGGATCAAATTGATGAGATTGATTATGCGGCGGCCATTGGACAAAAACGCGTGTATGTTCTGGACTATGCGGCCCTGGATATATTGCAGCTAAACCCCGGGCATATCGATGGTGGCCGCAAGCAATATGTCACAACGCCGATTGTAGTGCTATTTCTGCAATCAGATGGCATGTTGCGACCGATCGCAATACAGCTATATCAAGATCCCGGGCCCGACAATCCAATCTATACTTCAAAAGACGGCAATCTTTGGTTGGCGGCAAAAATATTCGCTCAAATCGCTGACGGCAACCACCACATACTTTATACCCATGCGACCCGTATTCATTATGTCATGGAAGCCATCATTATGGCCTCACGTAGGCAGCTTTATAAATCTCATCCACTCTATGTTTTATTAAATCCACATCTTCAATATACACTCAATGTTAATCACCAGCACACTTTCCTGAAAGATCGAAAAGGGCGTCCTGGCCGGTTTGGGGAGTTATTTGCTGGAGATTATGACGCGACGATTCAGTGCATGGCCAATGGCATGACGAGCTTTAACTTTAGAGCATCCGCTTTTCCTAATGATATTGCGAACCGGGAAGTCGATAATCCTGATCTTTTTTATCCTTATCGCGATGATGGAATTTTGTTATGGAACGCAATTCAAAGCTTTGTCAAAGAATATGTCGATTTATATTACAAATCTGAAGCAGATATTGCCGAGGACTATGAAATTCAGGCATGGGCAAATGATATCAGAGCACAAGATCGCGGTAGAATCCCTGGGTTTCCTGCCAAATTCGAGTCTAAGCAAGAACTCACCGAGACGCTTGGTCATATCATTTTTCTATGTACTGCTTTTCATTCGTGCATTCATTTCAACCAATACAAATATCCGGGGTTTGTTCCCAATATGCCGTATTCGGCTTATGCGCCCCCTCCGATGGGAAAAAACACTGGAATCGATGCGGCTGAACTATTGAAGTTCCAACCAGCATTCCGGGCTGCTTATTCGCAAACGTGGACCTATTTCCTGACAAATTTCCGTGTCAACCGGATTGGGCAGTACCCACTGCAGCAATTCGATCCTGAAGCACGCGATGCGATAACGCGGTTCAGAAACCAGTTAGAGGAAATAGAGGAACAAATTGATCGAAGAAATAACAACCGTTCTGTCACTTATGATCGCATGAATCCAAGGTTAATCCCAAACGGTGTAACTGTTTAATGAAGTGGATTCAAGATTGCATTGCAGAACTTATGATGGCTTGACCGTCACTGAGCGATACGCCGAAGCGTGCCTCAATGTGAGCTAGTACATTCCTATAACAGTCATTGACTACATTCTTATCTGGATTATAAAAGTCCGATCCAATTTGAAGCTGAAATGGCAGCAACTTAAAAAAGTTATTTAACTGGATGATTACAAAATACTTGACCAGGTCAATTTCTTGATCATTTGTCAATAAAGCTTGTCCCTACGTGTTTATACGTATTCTTTTAATCAGCCTATTCTAATAATCTATTGAAGTATCAGGGGTTAATAACAAAGACTGCTTATTTTCCTATAAACGATCCTCAACCTTATAACGAGGTAGCGTATGTTGCGTTTTCTGAGTTCGCTGTTCACAACGCCAGCGGAGCGGACGGAAGGTCTGGATGCGGCCTTGATCGAGACAGCCATCGAGCGAGCAGTGGACGGCACAGATCGGCGTATCCGTGCCATTGGGCAGTATCGAAAACGGCTTCATCAGCCTGCGGAACGCGCCGTCACTCACGTGATCTCCCTTGTCGACGCCTTGCCTGCGCCGATAGAAATAAGTCCGCGGGCATTTGGCGCGAATCCATTTTTACGTACATTCTTTGTTTCGACCGACCACTTGCGCGAAGTTTTCGGGGGCTTCAAAACCCTACGCGATTACCTGACGAACTTGACCGGGCCGGTTCCCGAGCAGATTTTCGGTCTGCTGAGTATGGACATGGAGGAGCGCAAGGTGTTCGGAGTAGAACTCGTTGGTGACACTCTGCGCCGCGATGTCATGCAAGTCACTGTGAATTTTTTCAATTATCGTTACCTTGGGCCCACCAGCAATGAGCGGGATACTCGCCGCGAACTGAAGAAACGCGCCTTTGATTTTTTGATCGAAAAGGCGCTGGAGCGCATTGCAGGCGAGCAGGGCAAACGCAGGGAGCTGGATCGCCAACGGCATCTCCTGAAACAAAAGCTCGCAGCCATGAAGACAGGAAGTTGGGGGCTTGATGCAATGCTGATCGATCTCGAACGGCAGCGCCCTGACCTTGCCGCTCTGGAAGCGGAGATCGAAGCCATTGATGGGGAACTTGGACAATTTCATACCGATAATCTTGATCTGGAAGAGAGTCTTGCCTGTGTTGTTGATACCTTGAGCCATCCTGCAGCCTGGCTTGCCTCTCGTGAGATTCGCCTGCGCCTTGATTCCATGGGAATCAAGATTGAAGATTCATCAGCAGCATCAAAAGAAATTGTGTTGACCGAGATTTCTTCAGGTACGGGGGAGCGAAGAATCATACTGTTGGGGCATATTGCACGAGCTGACATACCGGAGCCGCGGGATCTCTGGCGGGAGGCGCAACGTTACCTGTAAGCGCAGTGCTGGCGGGAGCAAAGCGTTGCATGATTTTTGTTACTACGACGGCTGTTGCAGCGAGGGCTGCCAGCGTGATCTTTTTAAATCCATTATGAGGAGGAAAACATGATCAACAATGAGAAAGATCTTGGGGTGGGGATAGCGCTTTTGGAGCGACTTACCACGCAGACGCTGCCAAGAGCCTTTGAAATCAAAAAAAAGGTTGACCGTGGCGAGCAATTGATCGAGTGGGATATCGATTTTCTCCAGAAGCTGCTCGAGCGAGCCGAAGAGATTAAGCCCCTCGTTGACCGGAATCCGGAATACCAGGGGGTGTATGCACAGGCGGTGCATCTTTATAAAGAGATTACTGAGCGGGCGCTCCTCAACGAGAAAGAATCCGCGCCGCCCGGATAAATTCGATCGACTCGAGATCGGCGCGTAACAGTGGAGTATCCGCTAAGCTACCAGCAATTTTTGATGAACAAACCAGGAGTTAACTCAATGAAAACCAATATAGGGTCTTCTCTGTTTGTATTTATGATCCTTGCGTTGCAGGGTGGTCTTGCTCAATCCGCAGGAGATGGTTCAGTAATTCCTTTGCCGGAAAAGGATCGCCTGGCGATCGAGAAGTATTTGGGAAAGGGGGTTGTTGGGGAAGCTATTCCTGCGCCAGCGCTTGCCGATACTACCCGGTATCTTGCTATTAATGTTAGCGCTAGAAACTATCGTCTCGTGAGCGGGCCGGATAAAGGCAAAGTCGAGCATCATCAAACTACTCTGCTGAAACAAGACGGCGGCGGAACGACCTGGCGATATGACACCGGAGCCAGGTTCATTTTTTTCATCAACGCGAAGGCTAATGGCGATTATATCGTGACGGGTGCTACCGATAACGAGGAAGGCGTCATGACTCAGTATTTGCCTGGCGAGCCTTTGATGCTGCAAGGATTGGCGCCTGGTAAGGAACGTAACATAACGGTCGGTATGAAAGTCTTCGATTTGAGCAACCCGGACGAACAAACTCACACGGGCTCGTTGAACATCGATTACCGTTACATGGGCGCCTATAAAGTCACGGTACCGGCAGGCAGCTTCGATGCGGTTCTGGTCAAATGGACCTTCAAGGGAAAGATAGGTCCTGCCTCGCTCAATGATACCCAGTACCGGTTTTTTGTAGCTGATGTCGGCATGGTTGCGGCTGTCGAGCAAATGGATGTTTCAGCCATGCTCATCTATAACAAACAGAGGAAAATTGCGAGGGTGCTGGTCGACAAGCCGAAATCCTGACAAAGTATAAAACCAGATAGGCAGGGTAAATTAACAGATGCATTACACTGAATACACTCAAATTGTAAGTATTTTGGGCTTCTCTTCACTAGGATTATTCATCGGCCTGCTGCTTGCCTTTGGGATTGGCCGGCATATAGGCATTCGATGGCTGCCAGAATCGGAAAGCGAGCACACTTCCTCGGGGCTGCTCGACGGTGCCATCTTCGGGCTGTTGGGGTTGCTGATTGCCTTCACTTTCTCCGGAGCCGTTTCACGATTTGATGATCGGAAAGATTTGGTGATCAAAGAGGCGAATGCCATCGGAACGGCTTACCTCCGGCTGGATTTGCTGTCGGCCGGAGCGCAGCCGGCACTGCGCGCTTTGTTTCGGCAATACCTGGATGCGCGTCTGGAGGTTTATCAGAAGCTACCTGATCTGGCGGCTTCGGAAGCTGCCTTGGTTCGCGCGAATGCGCTGCAAGGTGAAATTTGGTCAGCATCGGTAAAAGCCTGTCAGGCGACGGGATCAGTGCCGACTACTACCTTGCTGTTGGCGGCATTAAATGAAATGTTCGACATCGCTACGCAGCGCACTATTGTTGCGCTGGAGATGCATCCACCGACCATCATCTTCGTGATGCTGTTCGGCCTGGCGTTGATAAGTTCGGTATTGGCCGGCTATACGACGGCAGGCGCCCGGGGATATAGTTTGACTCATGCGGTGATCTTCGCCGCTATCATTGCGGGCACGGTCTATGTGATACTCGATATCGAATACCCTCGTTTAGGTCTGATTCAGCTCGATTCCGTGGATCGAGTGTTGGTAGCCCTCAGAAAAAGTATGGAATCACCTTGAAAGTCAAAAACTAGCAAAAGGAGCGAGGAGGCGTGGAGAATTTGAGGTGACAGGTGCTGCCAATACCTATTGGGTATGGGTTACCACTTCTAGTGATTGGGCAGATCCGCCTGAAAGGCAGGAAGGCATCAAGCTTTTGACGTATTGCATAGCTTGAGTCCAAAAAAGATTTTTGATCGCTGGTTGTCAATGAAAACTGCTTCTACGTGTTTGCACGTATTTTTTTAGTGAGCATATTTCGATAATCTAGTAAAGCATCAAAGCTTAATAAAAAAAGACGTTTATTTTTTCTATATACCAAAGGCCCTGGTCGGTGTGGTTAGGGCTGTCAAGCTAACTTGACAGCCCCGAAGGGTGCTAAGGGGTGCTTAGCAGGCGGGCGTAGCCTGTCCGCGCTTCGTGCCCCTCATCTTCAACGATGGAGGACACAAATATGACTAAACAGACACGCATCGCGATTAACCAGCAAAGCAATCCCAAGATGATGTGGCGAGAGACTGTAAACGTTGAGCAGCACGAAGCGATGATTCGCGCAGCCGCCTACTATCACTACGCAAAGCGCGGCTACACTCCCGACCATGATCCCGACGACTGGCTTGCGGCTAAAGCCGAGCTTAAGCGTTGGATGCCCAAGTCCCAGGAATTGCCGCTTGCGTTATTTCTTCGTGCCGCCATTGAGATATTTCCCCACGCTTCACTGTTCGGCGACATAACCAGATCAAAAGAGGAATCAGTATGAAAACCAGTTTAACATCAAAAGGAGAAGCAGTATGAAAACCAACTTAATGATTTGCTCAATTTTGATTATTGCTTCGATGCTAGTTGGCTGCGCCACCGGCAGCGGGCAAGGAGATCTAAAGGCTGCCGCTGAGATTGACCGTGAAGTCGATATTGCTTTAGCACAGCTTTATCAGAATCAGCCCGAGGCAAGGGACTTGGCGGCGCGCGCGAAAGGGATCCTGGTGTTTCCGCATATTCTCAAGGCAGGATTTATCGCGGGGGCTCAGTACGGGAAAGGCGCGATGCGTCAAGGGAGCAGAACAACCGGTTACTATAACATTGTTGCGGGCTCATACGGTTTGCAAGCCGGCGTACAGTCGTTTAGTTATGCGATGTTCTTCATGAACGACGAAGTGCTTGCTGCTCTCGATAGCAGTAAGGGATTTGAAGTCGGCGTTGGTCCGAGTGTCGTGATTGTGGATGCTGGCGTGGCCAAGACGTTAACCACTACGACAGTCAAGGACGATGTCTATGCCTACATTTTTGGGCAGCAAGGTTTAATGGCTGGCCTGGGTTTGCAGGGGTCGAAGATCTCCCGGATTACACCCTGACCGGATCGATACTATCAGTTAAAGGAGATGACCCATGAAGACCCAAAGACAAACGTGCATACGTACTTTACTGTACGTATCGGTCCTGATGGCCACCCTAGGTTGTGCCCAGCAACATGCGCTGACACGACCCGAGCCTTTGGTAGCCCCGCAAGCGGGTACGGAAGTGGTCACAGAGCTGACAGCGAAGGATATCCTCATGGGCATGGCCGAATTCCTGGCCAAGACGCCACGGTTCAGTGTTAACCTCGAATCGAGCTATGAAGTGCTGCAGGAATCCGGTCAGAAGATTGAATTCGGCGAGAGCCGGAAAGTCATCGTGAGCCGGCCTAACGGACTGCGCGTCGAAGTAGAGCATAGTGATGGCGAGCAACATCTGGTTCAGTACGATGGCAAGGAAATCACCGTATTCAGTCCGTCAAAGAATGTTTATGCGCAGACACCGAAACCTGGAGGAATCGATGAGGCGGTCAGGTATTTTCTCAGGGATCTCGGTATGAGGTTGCCGCTCGCTATGCTCCTGACAAGCCAGTTCCCAACAGAACTCGATCGCCGTACCCAGGAGCTTGATTATGTGGAGAGTACCGTTATTGATGGGGTACTCACCCATCATTTGGCAGGACGCACTGAAACGGTCGATTATCAGGTCTGGATTGCTGATGACGTTCAACCATTGCCGCTTCGGATCGTGTTGACTTATAAAAATGCAGAAGGTCAGCCGGCTTACCGGGCACAGTTTTCCAACTGGAACCTGACGCCTGAGGTTAAGGATTCCCTGTTTGCATTTACCCCGCCTAAGGGGGTGCAGAGGATTTCCTTTGCCGCAGAGTTGCCCAAAATTGCAGCGGAGAGATTAACCAATCCAGCGAAAACCGGGGGGCGGAAATGAAGACCAAATCTTACTTGATCATGACCGTGATCGCGATCACACTCATTTTTTTGATAGGTACCGTGGCTGAGGCCGAGGCCCGTACGCGTGGCGGCGGTGGAGGGGGGGGAAGGGCATCCGCTGGCGGGGCGAAGAAGGCTAGTGGCAGTTTTTCTCGTAGTGGCGCTGCCGCGAGCGGCAGCTTCTCGTCCGGTTCTAGGCAAGCACAAGCCGGCGCAAGGAGCACCGGAGCTCCAGCCGCCTCCGCATCGCGAACGGCCAGCCGATCGCAGGCTGCGCAGACCGCATCGAGAACTACCAGCCGATCTCAGACCGCGCAGACGGCCAGCCGCTCTCAGGCCGCGCAAACCGCGTCCACAAGCCGAGGGGAGACTCGGCAAGGCCGGCAGCAGGCTTCGACTGAGAAGGCTGGCGTACACGAGGAGGGACGTACAGAACGCACCCAGTCCCGGCAGGAGGGCAGTACTGAGCGCACTCAAGCCCGGCAGGAAGGCAGTACGGAACGCGCTCAAGCCCGGGCGGATACCCGGCAGACCTATGGGGAGCACCACGGCGATTATTACGGCGATCATGGGCACTACGATGATGGCGATGACTGGGATGACGGTGAAGTGGCAGCGCTCGCGATTGGTGCTGCAGTGGTAGGTGGGGTAGTCGGGTATGCAGCGGGTCAGTCATCTGCCGAGCAGACTGCGGCACCTTCTTCAACAGTCGTTTATACCGCGCCTCCTTCCGGTTCCGCAGGCTTGCCCTGCACCCCCAACACGACCGTTGTCAGCGGAGTGACCTACTATCAATGTGGGACTGCCTGGTATACTCAGGCTTACGGGAGCAGTGGCGTCATGTATATGCCTGTACCCGCACCCTTTTAGGCAATGAGTCGAGGGGCCGCTTACTTCGACTAGGCATATTGAAAGATCAAATCTTTTGGGCCGGGGGTAATACCCCGGCCCTTTTTGCAATCAACTAAAAAGGTTTGCCATCGATAGGTTATCCTGAAGCCTTTTAGCCCGAATATTTCATAAGTTCGCACGTGCCAATTTATGAAATATTCGGGCTAGAGCAGTACCACCGCATCTTATTTATTGACTACGGGGTCGAATGAGTAGGCTTTATCGGCATGAAGGCTTAAGGTTAATTCGGTTTGCTGCAGCGATGCTTGCTCTGGCTGCGTTGGCTGCCAAAGGGCAGGAAATCGAACCGCGCGCCTATACCAATGCCCCGGTAGGGCTTAATTTTCTGATTGCAGGCTACAACTATACAACCGGCGGCGTGGCTACCGATCCTGCTCTGCCGATTGAGAATACCCAGGTTGAGGTTCATACCACGCTTTTTGCTTACGCGCGTTCGCTGGATTTCTTTGGTAAGTCCGCCAAGTTTGATGTGGTGCAGCCCTATGCCTGGGCCTCGGGCAGTGCCACAGTTAAGGACCAATTTGGCGAGCGTGAAGTATCCGGACCTGCTGATACAAGATTTCGCTTTGCAGTCAATCTTTATGGCGCGCCCGCACTTTCCATGAAAGATTTTGCAAACTACAGACAGGATACGATAGTCGGCGCGAGTGTAGAGGTGACCGCACCCAGCGGCCAGTATGACGAAGACCATCTGCTCAATATCGGCACCAACCGCTGGTCGATCAAGCCGGAGATCGGGGTTTCCAAGAGCCTGGGGCGCTTGACATTAGAGTTAGCCGGAGGCATCCGGTTTTACACAGAAAACGACGATTTTTTTGGTGGCAGAGCCCGCGAACAGGATCCGCTCTATTCTCTGCAGGGGCACCTCACTTACAGCTTCGGCTACGGTATCTGGGCAGCGGTGGATGGCACCTTTTATACGGGCGGACGAACCACGCTCGATGGTGTGGAAAATAACGACAAGCTGGAAAATTCACGCATAGGTGCTACGCTTGCGCTGCCTGTGAACCGCTATAACTCGGTCAAGATTTTCTTCCATACCGGTGTCTCAGTTCGTACTGGTAGTGATTTCAGCGCAATGGGAATTAACTGGCAATACCGCTTCGGTGGAGAACATTAATTCATGTTGCCGGTTCAGCAAAGATCAAAGCCCATTGTTGGATCGAATGCGAGAGATCATTGACATTAATTCCGCTATTTACAAGTCGATCGTGTTGCCGCACTTATCAATGGCTTTGTATAGATGCGTCCACTTTCCTTTGACCTTCACATAAGTCTCATCCACCCGCCAGCTATAGCCCATGGTCGGTTTCCACAGCCACCGCAGGCGTTTTTCCATCGCTGGAGCATAATACTGAACCCAATGATTCTACTCTTCTTATTTTCTGCAACAGAGCCCAAAATAGGCAAAAGGAAGATCCTTACGCAAGCGTAGCTGATGGCGCAGGAAGAATTCGTGGTAGCAACCGCAGTTATGATGTCATCGTAAAGCCACGGTCTGCCCTTGTTTGGCGCTGTAGGAATCACCTTTCTTCAGGCAGGCGAGGACGTCAAAATGAGTTTACAACTACACGAGCAGCGTTGAGCTTTTTATTTTGTTCTAGACTTTCCGGTCCTCTTATCATGGCATTCAAAAAGACAGAAAAATAACTTTTATCAATAATTGCGTTTTGACGTTCGATTTCAGGCAACATCAAAGCATGTAATTTCTGGAGGTTATACCAAGGTACAGCAGGATATACATGATGCCCAATATGGTAATTAATATTATTCCAAAACCAAGAATTTATCGGATTACTGATAATGGTTCGAGTGCCGGCAAGTTGTCCAGAGCTCCAGGGTGTTCCGTAATGCTCTGCTACAAAGCGAATGCTATTAAAAAATCCAAAAAATATGAGTGGCCAAAACCAAATTGCAAAAACTTCAGATGCGATGCTTTGATTAGATGCCCAGTAAAAAACGGCGACCATTAAAGTTATATGCAGTGCAATTTCAGTCCAATGAATCAGAGCCTTGACACCTCTAAATTTTTGTACTGGAAAAATAAACGTAAACTGAATCGCAGTAAGAAATACTCCCACCAAGGCGTACGCATAGAAAAGGATATAATCACCAATCTCACGTTTGCCCATTGTAAATGCATCTGGGTCTTTTTGAGTGCGGTTATGGCGATGATGAATGAGATGATCTTCTTTGAATGAAGTGAATGAAATAAACATGGGTATGATGGCGAAAGTACCAAATGCCCAATTCTTCCACTTTGCTTTGAATAGAACATTATGAGTGCATTCATGCATAAAAGTCATGATACCCATTTGCATGTACCCCATTGCAAGATAACACAGCCACGTAATAATCCAGTGGGGAGAATTCCAACAAACTACTCCCAATCCGATCCAGATTAAGTAAAATAAAGGTATCTTTAGGTTGGGTTGCCAGCGTTGTTGATAAAGTTTTCTCAGTTCAACATTATTAATTTTCAATCTGCCTTAAAGTAAGAAATACTCCAAAAACCATTATCATGGTAGGTAATTTTATTGTAATTACCTTAATAAGTATGAAGCTGACTCAGTTTTAGATCGAAAGAATCCGTTCTTTCTGTTTGCTCCCTTAACTAGATTGTAAATTACACAACCGGTTTACTATACGCCTACTAAGAACTGCTTAATATCATTGTCGCATGATTTATTTTGACTCCCAGACCAGAACTCGAACCTGGGACTTGGGAATTCAGTTTGAAGCGTCAAATATCTTACTCAAATCGTCAAGCAAGATCATTCTGCAATAAAGTTCAGGTAATCTGGATAATCAAGGCAGTATCCCGAAGGGCAAGCAGGGCAAAATTGAAGAGACCCAACATGCTCCACTTAACCCGAATATTTCATAAATTCGCGTGATGATCACGCAGGATTTTGATTAATAGGGAAGTTTTGAGAAAGAGGGGTGTAGTGACTCATACACCCGACTGAGCAAAATCTTTCTTATTAATCAAAAGGCAAGTGAGGGCACGTGCCAATTTATGAAATATTCGGGTTAACTATTCTATGCGCGGCTTCTCACGAATATAGTTAAATAGGGCTTCCTCGGTCAGATCAGGTATTTTCCACTGCTAATATTTGATGTCCTGTCCTTCCTTGCGGGCATCCTGCTTGGCCTCTCGCTTGTCCTGCCGGCATTCCGCCCGAGATTTTTCATCCCCCGCTTTGCATTCAGCCTTGGTCTCTCTTGCCTTCTGGCGGGCATCCTGCTTTATGTCTCGGGCTTCGCGGCGTTGCTCACCTTGTTCGGTTGCGTAGCTCGTCAACGGTGGTATCAACAATGCAGTTGCAATGGCTAAGTTCGATGCGACAGCTTGAAAACCTGCTTTTCTATTCATTCTATTGCTCCTTGATATGAGATCAATTTCACATTTACTGTCCAGACAAGCCAGCAACAACAATGCCAACTCCGCTCTAAAATCTTCAGTAAAACAACGTATAGGAAAAATAAATACCGCTTTCTTTGACATATCGTATCACTTCAATAAATTATCAAAATACGCTGACTAAATAAATACGTGTGAACACGTAGGTATAATCCTTATTAACAAGTGATAAAAATCTATTCTTTTTGACTAGGGTCTATTGACATTTCACATAGGTAGCCACTTGAACAGCAGTTCACGGTTGTTCGTCTTCCTTGATCCATACCTGATGCCTTCTGGCACCTTTTCCATAACGCTCACGACCCAGGCTTTTGACCAGGGCCGCTTATGGTGGTTTGCAACCTGCTCCTGCAAGCCGATTGCGAGGGGCCATGCCCTCATCTCTTACGCCGCTTGCTGTGGCACACTGATATCTCCACCCTGGAAATTCACTTCAACAGTGCGCTTCTTTACATCTGGAAAATTAAATGATTCCTGGATACACTTTGTTACTGGCAATTCCTTTTCTTTATTCGGCATAGGTAACTGAATTATAAAGAATTATAAGAGAGCTGACATTTCCCTTCGTGCAATATTGAGGTTAGCTGCGTCAGCTATTAGGAATTCCCTAAACCATAAAATTTTTTGATGGCTTGTCTATAAAAATTATCCCTACGTATTCGCACGTATATCTTTAATCAGTATATTTTAATAATCTGTTAAAGCACGAACGCTTAACCCGAATAGTTCATAAATTCGCGTGATGATCACGCAGGATTTTGATTAATAGGGGAAGTTTTGAGAAGGAGGGGTGTAGTGATTCATACACCCGACTGAGCAAAATCTTTCTTATTAATCAAAAGACAAGTGAGGGCACGTGTCAATTTGTGAACTATTCGGGTTAATAAAAAGGGCATATATTATGCAAGCTAATCAGCAGATGATTCAATTTCCTGGTTTTCCTGATTTCTTCGTGGTGGGTGCGCCGCGCTGCGGCACCACATCGTTTTGCCGTTACCTTGCGCGCAACCCGCAGATAGGCTTCTCGCAGCCGAAAGAAACACACTACTTCGCTCGGCTCGATAATGAGCCTTCCGAGACTGAGCTGCGGCGGGACTATCTTGATCGCTATTTCGGTCATTGCGCTGCTGATTGCCGCGTCGTGGGCGAAGGGTCGGTAACATACCTCTACCTGCCCGAAGCGATTGAACAAATTCTGCGCTTTAATCCTAGCGCACGGTTCATCGTCCTGGTTCGCGATCCGCTGACGATGCTACCTTCCTATCACCAGCGGCTGCGGTACCTGCTGCAAGAGGACGAACCAGATTTCTGGAAAGCATGGGCGCTCCAGCAGGCGCGCGCCCGAGGGGAGAACATCCCGAAGCAATGTCTCGATGCCCGGCTGCTGATATATAGTGAGATCGCAAAGTTTGGTGCGCAAGTACAGCGACTCTATTCCATCGCCGGGCGTGAACGAACGCACGTCATCGTTTTCGATGATCTCGTAACCGACCCGCTCGACGTCTACCGGCGTGCCCTCGAGTTCCTTCAAGTCGACTATGACGGCCAGACGCGTTTCGAGCGGAAATGCCCGAGTCGTATGTATCGGTATCGCTGGCTGCAGCAGCTGCTTTACCTGCCAGTGATGCGCCGTGGAAAAGTAATCGATACGTTGCGGCGCCACAAAGCCAATTACCATCAGGATGGTTCAAAGCGCCGGAGTCTGATCAGCCGGGTGGCTGGTTGGAATACGATCGCCGAATCGCCTGCGCCGTTGACCCCTCAGGTGGCCGGCGTCGTGCGCGAGACGCTGCGACCCGACGTCCAGCTTCTGTCCCGATTGCTAGACCGCGATTTGAGTTCCTGGCTCGCCGGAAAAATAGATCGTGTTACGTATCGCTTACTGCCATATTGGGGCAGTACAGCATCTGATCCAGGAGGGGGCAGGCCACCCGCATTGCAAAAGTTTTTACCGAAGTCGATGTAACGGCAACCGGCAGCACCCATTGCTCGAGTAACTAAGCTAATTTATCTGAATGTATTAATAAAACGGAGGATCAAATGTCAATTCCGGAAAGTAATATAGAAAAGAAGCGACTCGATGAATGTAGCAGGTATAGCCGAACAGGTGGGGCTGAAGGCATGCCATGGAAGAAATGGGGGCCCTATCTCTCGGAGCGCCAATGGGGTACTGTACGCGAGGATTACAGCGAAGGAGGGGATGCTTGGAATTTCTTCACTCACGATCAAGCCCGTTCACGCGCCTACCGCTGGGGAGAGGACGGCATCGCCGGCATTTCTGATGACGAGCAGCAACTCTGCTTCAGCCTGGCCCTGTGGAACGGCAAGGATCCTATTCTCAAGGAGAGGCTGTTCGGATTGACCAACAGCGAAGGCAACCACGGCGAAGATGTGAAAGAATACTACTTCTATCTCGACAGCACGCCGACGCACTCTTACATGAAGTATCTCTACAAGTATCCCCAAACGGCCTATCCTTACGTCGATCTGGTGGAGACGAATCGACGGCGTTCGCGGAATGAGTTCGAGTACGAATTGCTCGACACGGGTGTTTTCAATGACAATCGTTACTTCGACGTCTTCGTGGAGTATGCCAAAGCCGGTCCGGAAGACATGCTGGTGAAGATCACGGCAACCAACCGGGGACCGGAAGCGGCTGAGTTGCACCTCCTGCCGACACTGTGGTTTCGCAACGATTGGTCGTCGTGGATTGCCGAATCCAACAGATCACCCGAGAAACCCAATCTCAAGCAGATCAAGGAAGCGAAAGACACGAGCGCGGTTACAGCAACGCATCCGTTGCTGGGTGAATTCATCCTTTCCTGCGAAGGCGAGGTGCCGCTGCTCTTCACCGATAACGTAACGAACAACGATCGGCTCTTTCCTGGGTATCCGAACGAGGGTCCGTACGTCAAGGACGGCATCAATGATTATGTGGTGCAGGGTCGACAAGAAGCGGTCAATCCTGGCAAGCAGGGTACCAAGGTTGCGGCGCATTACCAGGTCAATATTGGCGCCGGTCAGACCACAATGATTCGCCTGCGGCTCTCCAGGAACTCTCCTGAGCAGAAGAACAAATCCTTTGGCAAGGATTTTGACAGAGTCTTTGACGATAGGCTCCAGGAAGCCGATGAGTTTTACCAGTCCGTGACGCCGCCATCAGTGAGTAAAGATACGGCCAACGTGATGCGCCAAGCCATCGCCGGCATGCTCTGGAGCAAGCAGTTCTTCTTCTTCGACGGTTACAACTGGCTGAGCGAGCACAACTCTAATCCTCTGCATACCGGATATCGAAATGCCCGGAACACGGAGTGGTTCCACATGTTGAACAAGGACGTCATCTCCATGCCTGACAAGTGGGAGTATCCGTGGTATGCAGCCTGGGACCTGGCCTTCCACACGCTCCCGATCTCGATCGTCGATCCCGACTTCGCCAAGGATCAGCTGAAACTGATGCTCAAGGGCGTCTACCTGCATCCTAGCGGCCAGATGCCTGCCTATGAATGGAACTTTAGCGATGTGAACCCACCGGTGCACGCCTTTGCCACCCTGTTCCTGCATCGCACTGAGTTGGCTCTGGACGGGGAGACCGACATGGAGTTCCTAAAAATGGCGTTCAACAAGCTGCTGCTGAACTTCACCTGGTGGGTGAACCGCAAGGATCGTTTTGGTAAGAACGTGTTCGAGGGAGGCTTCCTCGGCCTCGATAACATTGGCGTGTTCGATCGTAGCGCTCCACTGCCCACCGGCGGCCACCTGGAGCAGGCAGACGGTACCGCCTGGATGGCTTTTTTCAGCCAGAACATGGTAGAACTCGCGATTGAACTTGCTGCTCACGACTCCAATTATGAGGACATGGTACTCAAATTTACCGAACACTTCTTCTATATTGCTGCAGCCATGAACCGGCCCGGTCAGGAGGGGATGTGGGACGAGGAGGATGGCTTTTACTACGATCTGCTGCGGCTCCCCGACGGCAGCGCCACGCGGCTCAAGGTGCGCTCGATGGTAGGGCTGCTGCCACTGTGCGCCACAACTGTCATCGAAGAGTGGCAGCGAAAGCGCATCCCGCAGATGATGGCCCTCATAGGGGAACGCCTGCGCCGAATTCCCGAACTCAAGAATACCATTCACCCTACCGGCCCTGGGCATTTCGGCGTGGCGGACCGAGGAATCATGGCTATGGTCAACCCGGAGCGGCTGCGCCGGATCCTGTCGAAAATGCTTGATGAGAATGAGTTTCTGAGTTCCTACGGCATCCGCTCGCTCTCCAAGTTCCACGAGCAGCATCCGTATGTCTTCCACGTGAGCGGTCAGGAGTATCGCGTGGATTACCTGCCGGCGGAGTCGAACACGGGGATGTTCGGCGGCAATTCCAACTGGCGCGGCCCGATCTGGATGCCGGTGAACGTGATGATCATCCGGGCGCTGCTGAACTTCTATCTGTACTACGGCGATAACTTCAAAATCGAGTGCCCCACGGGATCGGGGAGAATGATGAACCTCTTCGAGGTTTCCAAGGAGATCGCCGATCGGCTCAGCCAGATCTTTTTGCGCGACGAACACGGCCAACGCCCTGTGTATGGCGGCAATGAGATGTTCCAGAACGACCCGCACTGGCGCGACTACATCCTGTTCTATGAATACTTCCACGGCGACAACGGTGCCGGATTGGGTGCGAGCCATCAGACCGGTTGGACTGGGTGTGTGGCAAAACTCATCCAACTGTTCGGCTTCCTGGATGCCAAGCGGGTTCTGGAAGGGGGTAAGCAGGTTGCGTTCACAAAGGCTGCCGAAGGAAGTAACGTATGAATACCTGGCCGAAGTACCCGCTGATCTATGAGATCAATACCTGGGTGTGGTTGAGTGAGTTGAGCAGGATACACGGGAAGCCCGTGACCCTGGCCACGGTTCCCGATCAAGAATGGGATGCGCTTGCCGCGTTCCACTTTGATGCGGTCTGGTTCATGGGCGTATGGGAGCGGAGTCCTGCCGGCATCGCCATTTCGATGCGAAACGAAGGGCTGCTTGCGGATTTCCGCCGGGCTCTTCCCGATTTTGCGCCAGAGGACAATGTCGGTTCACCTTATTGCGTGCGGCGCTACGTCGTGGATGCCCATCTGGGAGGCCCGGAGGGGCTTGCCGCTGCCAGAGAGAAGCTGGCCAAGAGGGGGGTGCGACTGATCCTGGATTTCGTCCCGAATCACGTGGCGCCGGATCATCCCTGGGTCATGGAGCATCCGGGTTATTTCATCCAGGGCAACAGTGATGATCTGGCACAGAAGCCGGGAGAATTTTTCGAGGCCGGCGGCAAGGTCCTGGCGCTGGGGAGAGATCCGTTCTTTGCGCCCTGGCCTGATGTGGTGCAGTTCAACGGCTTTCATCCGGGATTGCGCCAGGCGATCATCGAGACTGTGGGATCGATTGCCGGGCAATGCGACGGCATGCGCTGCGATATGGCGATGCTGCTTATGACGCCCATCTTCGAGCGCACCTGGGGCTCCCGCGCCGGGCCGCGTCCTGAGAAAGAATACTGGTCGGAGGTGATCCAAGGGGTGCGACAGCGTTACCCCGATGTCCTCTTCATGGCTGAAGCTTACTGGGACAAGGAATGGGAGCTTCAGCAACAAGGCTTCGACTATTGCTACGACAAACGTCTTTATGACCGCCTTGAGCATGGTTCGGCCGAGAGCGTGCGCCTGCATCTCTGTGCTGATCTGCCCTACCAGGAGAAGCTCGTTCGCTTCATCGAGAACCACGATGAACCGCGCGCCGCTGCGACGTTTACTGAACAGAAGGCGCAGGCGGCTGCGGTGACGTTTGCAACGCTACCCGGTGCCAGACTGTTTCACGAAGGGCAATTCGAGGGACGCCGCGTGAGACTCCCGGTGTTCCTGCGCCGCCGTCCCGATGAAACTCCGGACCAGAATCTTCAGCAGTTCTACCACTCTCTTCTTGAAACCCTTCGCAGCAAAGGCTTCAGGGACGGGGAGTGGAGACTGTGTGAGCGGATCGGTTGGCCGGACAATGACAGTTTTTCGAACGTGGTCGCCTGGTGCTGGCAGAAAGAGGCTGATCGCCACCTGATCGTCATCAATCTTTCAGCGAGCCGTTCCCAGGCGCAAGTTAGGCTGCCATGGGGTGATCTTGCGGGCTGTTTCTGGCGGTTGACTGATCTGCTACAGAAAACGGTGTTTGATCGGGCGGGTGATGAACTTCAAACATCGGGTCTGCACGTGGATCTGGAGCCGTGGGGTTGTCACGTTCTTCACTGCGAGAGCCGTTGATCAAACAGGATTCAGGTAACGGTGATAACGATAGGAGGTTTTGAGGGAATGGTATGAGCTGATTGGCAGTCACCTAAAACGGAGGTAAACATGGTTTCTCTTAAGAGTATTCGGTTGTTTTGTATCTTTTTCAGCACGTTCATGCTTGCGGGCTGTGGGGAATTAGCCATTCACGATGTGAATAGTCTATTATTCCCCGGTTTTTATAGGTCTGAAGTCGTCGGTTTTGTGGCGGGATTAGGCACGACCTTTGCCGCCCTGCCGGATTTGATCGGGATGCTCAGGCGGAGATCAAGCAAAGGCATAAATCCGAGGATGGCTGCCATTATGGGCACTTTCCAAATCCTGTGGGTTTACTACGGCTTGCTGATTCTTTCAAGGCCCGTGATTCTTTGGAATACCATCGCGGTGATAACCAATTTCTTCGTGGTGGGCGCCTATTTTTACTTTGCCCGCAGAGAAAATATGGGCCAAAGTGAATCAAGTTAGCGAATAAGATTGGATTGCGCGAGCGAAGCGGTGCCACAATTTGAACCGGTTGTTGGGCCAGCCCGGTTCCGTGGAGCCTTATTTTCAACTAACGGTAGAAATGGGGAGCCTGAAAGACGCAAAAGAATCAATCTGCTTGTGGTTCTGGTCTATTGAAAGCTAACAAACGGATAAAGTCCATTCATGGAATTACAACAATCTGCATTCATCCGTGCAGGAGGCATTGGTAATATGACTCACCCCTTTTTTTTGCGGACAGAGATCAGGGTAGCAGGACTTGTCCTTCTCATCCTTTTCATAACAGGGTGTGAAAGTCTTCAGCCCAGGTGGACGGTGCGCACCACGTCGACACTGTTTTCTTCTCCATCGGATCTGGCAAGCCTGGAACAGGAAGCGGTGGCACTGTTCACGCCCTTGGCACCGGCGCCCCTCCTTCGGGGGGATGAAGCAGGATTGGGCCTTTACCTTGCTGAATCCATCAAGAAAGTCGCCCCAGCTTGGAAGATTATAGACGAACAGCAAACGATCGGTCTGATCAACCGTCACGGCCTGAGAGAAGAATATACGCGCTTGCGCCAGGGTGCTGATCAGAGCCATATACTGGATCGAGAGCTGCTTCAAAAAATCGGAAAGAGTATCGGAGCACGGTACGTGCTTCAGCCCCGGGTGGCATATATTTCACAAACCATGACGAACCGTTTGGAAGCGCCGGTCGCGCCATTCCTGATCTTGCAGACTCGTTCTGCCGTCATGAGACTTTCCCTGCAACTGTGGGACACCGTGAGCGGCGAACCCATTTGGTCCTCTGCGGCTGAATCTGCCGTGCTAAACGAAACAGCGAGCCTGGATCCCATGTTTATTAAAGATGCTGCACGAGCCGCGTTCGGTAGTATGTTAACCGACTTGTTGACCAGAAAAACATCGTCGAAATATACTCGTCTGGATCAATTTCTGGACAATTTGACCCACGAGAAGAACGAATGAGATATGTAGGACGGGAGTGTATGGGGATCGGCTAGCATGGGGCGCGCATTGCGTGGTTTCTGCTGACGCATAACACGACCGCCACTCGATAGATGCGGAAGTCTCAAGCAACGGTTGAGGAGACGCCATGACACACGCTGGAAAGAAAATTCTTCTTGCCATGGTCTGGGTCACGGCGCTTTCGGTCCCTTCTCATGGGAAGGCGTTCTGCGATCTTGAATCGATGACATTCCAATCGAAGGTGTTTCAGGCTGGCCCCGTGACACTTGCGCAGGGTGAGTATCGCGCATCCGCCGCGCCAGAGTCTGCGTCCGAAGTGGTGGTGAAGCTTACCGATAAACGAGCCTTCGGAATGCTGAACGGCAAATCAGTGGGTGCAATCATGGTGGTAACGACCCTGGACGGAACGGGTACGTTCTATGAGCTGGCATTGTTAATTGAAAGCGCTCAAGGCTGGACGAATACTGACACAGTTCTTCTGGGTGACCGAGTCAAGGTGCATTCGGTGGCAATCGAACGTGACCGCGTTGCAGTTGCGATGACGACGCACGGCCCGCAAGATCCGATGTGCTGCCCGACGCTGGAGATAATAAAACACTTTGCCGTTCAGAATGACCGGCTAGTCGCACCTAGCCCGAATATTTCATAAATTGGCTTATAAAATATTCGGGCTAGACAGGGGGCAGGTTATGCAGACCTTGGTCCCATGCAGCTTTGCAAGCTTTTTAAAAAGAAACCTAAATTTACTCGTATCTAGTATAGTCTCGTAAATGCCGCTACATTAGCTCGTGCCTGTTTTTGCTATGTAGCCTGAATATTTCATAAATTGGCACGTGCCCTCACTTGTCTTTTGATTAATAAGAAAGATTTTGCTCAGTCGGATGTATGAATCACTACACCCCTCTTTCTCAAAACTTCCCTATTAATCAAAATCCTGCGTGATCATCACGCGAATTTATGAAATATTCGGGGTAGCGTGGCGTCCTTTTATCATATATGCAATGTGGATGCGGATTCATGTTCCGTTTGATGGAGGGAGGTATCGATTTCATTGAGTCAAGGCATTTGTGTGACGCTCCACTGGCATGATCGTATAGTGAGATCAAGATCATAGTGTGAGTGTACTTCCAATTAATTCGGATGCGCTATCTGGAGTTCAAGATATATGATTGTTCATATTTATTCGCTCTGCTGGAATGAGGAAAGAATGCTTCCTTATTACTTTCGGCACTATGACGCCATTGCCGATCGCTTTTTCATTTTTGACGACGCTTCTACGGATGCGTCCCTTGATATTTTAGGCAAGCAACCAAAGGTTGAAATCGACCGCTTTCACAAGCAATCTAATTCATTAGTGGCAAGCGCTACTGTCTTTAATGACAATATTTGGAAACGAAGCCGCAACAAAGCAGACTGGGTAATCCTTTGTAGTATGGATGAGCACCTTTATCATGCTAATTTACTCCGCTATCTCAAACAGTGCCAGGATGCTGGAATCACCGCTATTCCAGCAGAGGGTTATCAGATGGTTTCAGATTCCTTCCCGGACGCTGCCGGACGATTATGCGATCTGATTACTCGCGGCATGCGCTATAAGAAGATGGATAAACTTTGCATATTTAATCCTGATGCCATCGAAGAGACTAATTTTATTCCAGGTCGACATAGAGCCAGTCCAACCGGCCGGGTGGTGCTTCCTGAAAAAAGAGATCTCAAGTTACTCCACTACAAATATCTTGGACTTGATTATCTTGTTACACGCTATGCGGAACTCCGCACAGGATTGAGTCAGGTAGACATCGAAAAAAAGTGGGGGCATCAGTACCTTTTAGATAAGGAAAAAATTGAAAAAGAATTCCTGGCTGTTCAGGAGGCTTCTTCTGAAATACCGCTTTCAACAGTATCGTCCCAAGTAAAAGCGATGGGAAGAATTGAATTTCAACTCCGCAAATTCCTGGAAAGATATACAGAGCTTCGGCGTATTCTTAAAAAATCGAGCAAATAGAAATGAGCAAGCTTTTACTTATGTACAGTAATCTACGGCCTTCTCAGGAGCATATCGAGCGGTTAAAAGCGCTGCGCGAAGATATGGAAGTGGTTGTTGCTGATTCAGAAGAGATTGCCGTTCGCCATGCTGCCGATACTGAGATCATCCTGGGGCACCGTTATTTGCGCCAAACACTTCCTCATGTGCGATGCCTGAAATGGATTCAAAGTACTGCGGCCGGACCGCATCATTTGCTATCTTCTGACTTACGCAGGGTTAATCCCATACTAACCCGTTGTACTGCTTTCTCGGATATCGTTGCATGGCATGCCTTTACACTGGCGCTAACCATGGTGCGACGTATCCCCGAGGCGATTAAGGCCCAGCAACAAGGCATATGGGCGCATTCGCCTTTCAATATGCTGCCAATTCCTCAAACCGCTATGGTTTTCGGTGTGGGTTGTATCGGAAGAGAATTGGCCAGGATTCTCCGTAGAAATGGATTAACAGTCCTTGGTGTGACGAGAAAGTATTCTCCTGAAGCAAAGGCTGTCTGCGATGAATTATTTTGCGCCAATAACAACTGGCGTGAACATTTACGTCGTGCGGATCTCTGCTTTATTACGCTGCCATTGACCAAAGATACCCACCATCTTTTTGATGAAACTATTTTGCGAGCACTTCCCCAGCATGCTGTACTGATTAACATTGGCCGAGGTGGAGTGGTTGATACCGATGCGCTGGTTAGCATACTGCGGGAAGGGCGTCTGGGAGGTGCTGCACTTGATGTCATTGACCCTATTCCTTCTTCTTCGGCCGACCCAATCTGGGCTACACCCCACCTGCTTATTACGCCCAAGGTGGCAGTATTTCATCCGGAATACCAAAAGAAACTGGAAGCATTTATTGAAAATCAGGTTAGAAGCTATTTGAAAGGCGAAGCACTGCTGGATATGATTACTCTGGATGATTTGGCTGGAGGGGGCTGAGGATGAGTTACGGAAATGATTTTGTATTGACACTTTTTACCAATGATAGTGAATTGGCTAGCCGCGCTGATGCGGCAGGAATCAACCGCATTGGCCTTGATCTTGAAATGCTGGGTAAAGCTGAACGGCAGCAGCATTTGAATACCTGGATTTCTGATCATAAGGAAGAGCAGCTACTCGCTTTGCGGCAGACCCTGAAGAAAGCTAAACTTTTTGTGCGAACCAACCCACCCCATCCCGGCTTGCGTGATGAAATCGATCGTTACATTGAGGTTGGCGCAGAAGTGCTCATGCTCCCAATGTTCCGTACCGCTGAAGAAGCCGCAGATTTCATTAGCTATGTTGATGGTCGAGCAGAAGTTTCGCTACTGATCGAAACAGCCGCCGCCGCCGTGCGTATTGATGATATTGTGCGGCTTAAAGGAATTGATGAGATTCATATTGGACTGAACGATTTGCATCTTGATCTTGGTTTGAAGAGTCACTTCGAACTCCTGCGCTACCAATTTATGAATACCCTTTCAGACATCGTTCATAGCGCAGGTTTTCCTTTTGGTTTTGGTGGCATTGGTCGGGTAAAAGATGATCGCCTGCCTATTCCATCTGACCTCATCTACGCCCAATATCCACGTTTGAGGGCTGACCGGGCGCTCGTATCCAGAGTTTTTACCTCTCCAGACTATACTTGTCTTGATCTAACCCGAGAAGTTGCGGCTTTCCGCAACCGTATGGATGAGTGGTATGAACGCCCGCAGCAGGACCTGATGGAAGCATGGGACAAGCTTTGGGTAGCGGCAAGTACTATTCAAACTAATAAAAAATTAGGCAAAAAATTTTAATTGAGAGGTGACGTTGCTGATCGAGATGTTTCATGCAGGAAATAGCCTATACTGTGGCATTTTTCAAGCCCATAATAATCCGCGAAATTCTTCTGAAAAATGAAAAGACTCCGGACTGATTCCGGAGTGAATTTTCTACACTTAACACAATAAAGTCTATAAAAACACCATATTATGAAAATAGGAATTGTCCTGGCTTACCACAATTTTGTGAACAAATTCATATTGCCATGTTTAAATTCTATAGTTGATCACATTAAGTGTGAAAAATTCGTCTGTGTATTCGATAACGAATCCAGCCATAAAGACAATTTTAAAGTTGCAGATTTTTGTAATGCCAGAAATGACTTTCGCTATATTCGGATAGATGATCAAAATAAAAATGGTGGCTTGACGGGTGCCTGGAATAAAGGAGTCGATTTATGTATTCAAAACGACTGCGAAATTATTTTTATCATGAATGATGATATTTTAATTAATGAAACATGGGAGCACTTTGTTTCGTCCCTCATTGCTGATGATGTTATTTATGGACCTATCACAAATAATCCTGGTCATGCCTGGGTTAACAAGAGCAGGCGTTGGACATTCAATCATCTTTTTCATCAAAGTGAGAAAAAACAATATTCTCATGACGGCAGAAGTAGAAATGAAAATCCAATAAAAGTCGGGTTTGTTAATGGTTTTTGCTTTGGGTGTACGGCAAAAACATTTATCAACAATAGATATGACGATAAACATTACTTCAATCCAGCGTTTCCTTTTGAAGGGAATGAAACCGAATTTCAAATAAGGTTATTTAACCTAAAGCCAACTAACGACAATCAACAGAATAAGAGAATTTTAAATTCATTATCCGCTCATGACAGGGCAATAGTTGTCCCAAGATGTTATGTTGATCATTATAAAAATCACGCCTGGAGAACACAGGGAGGTGGCAGGTATGCCAAGGAGCAATTTACTTGATATTCAGCAGCGTGCTGTGACGCCATACCGGATTTTCAATTTTTCTGGAAATTGTATATTTTGAGTATAACGATGACGTGTTCTTGCAATAGCAATCACTTACTTGGTTATTTTGGTAAATTCACACCTTTCTTTAATAAGCGGGGATGTATTGGGATTGCCGATCCCATTGGCAATCAGTGCGACCACCCGTTCATCATTGGTATAGCCCACATGGGCTTCCAGCGGATTAGCAAGACCCTGAACATCAAACGCATTAATGATTTTGGCCACATTGATAGTGACATTGGTGATGCTCGGGCATAATCTGGAATCGAGATATTTCTCACTGAAACCCCTGGATATTCCATAACTTAATAGATCATTGGGATCACTAAAGGCGATAATGGATGTTTCACTAAGCATGCGCTGATTGTAATGCGCGCCTTCAGGTTCGCAATACGCTGCTTCCTGCCCAACCACCTCGGGAAGCTCTCTGCCTAATTGCAGTACCGGGAGCTGATTAGATAACATGAAAACAGGGATGTGTTTGTTTCGGAGTACTTCCATTGCTTTGGTAGAGGCTGCGGTCTTAAGTTTCTGCTGGTCTTCTGGTAGTAAACTAAAATACTTTTCCGGGTTTTCCAACATATCGGCAATACGCTGGAAACCATCAATCGTGATACGACTACCTAGGCTATGTGAGATAACAACATAATCATCATGGCTTAATTTGTCGATGTGCTCATCGCCCAAGCCTTGGCACACATGTTTTCCATCCTTAGGGAGATCCTGCCAATATTGTGTTGCCATCCAACAGAATGACTGGCCAAATGCCGCCAGGATAAGTTGCCTGCTTTTTCCTAAATAAATAATGGGATCTGGCGTGGTGTCATTGCTGAATTTTTTTAGCGCGCTGTTAATTCTGGCTCTCCGGAACTCGTGTTCTCCAGAATTATCGAAAGCTAGCAATGCTTTTTCTGGTCGGGAAATTTCCGACCAGGTGAGTTCGTAAAAGGTAAGTTTCTTACTCGCATCTTCATTCAGCAGGCGCGTTATGCGCAAATTACCAAGGCTTTGGTCGGGAAACAATGGAGCGGCCAAAGTGATATTCTTGGAATCTCCCGAACGACTGTTCAAGTTTAATGCCTTAGCTAATTTTTCCAAAAATTCAGTGGAATAACCTGGAATATGATCGCCTACACCATGTACCATCAGGACTTTGGTCTCTCCCTCTTTTTTGCCCAGCCCTGGTTCAATCCCTGCAAAAGGTTTACCTTGCACTTGACATATTCGGGTATCTTCACTTTCAGCTTTTTCCAGGAGGGCTTGCGTCACCCCTTTACTGATGCTGGCGCAACCTGATAAAAAAATGGCGATTGAGAGAAAGATAATTAACCCTATAATCTTTATGCTTGAATGGTAAGCGTTTATCATCATGGTTTTATGAGTTAAGCGGTGATTTCTGGACTCAGTGCGTTGCTGGAGCGCCATTTCTAAACTCCTCTCGAATACGACGTGAAAAATCCGCGGTATCATCAGCTGTCTGCGCGCGGGCATTGATATGAGACTTCTGTTGTAATTCAGAAAAAGATAAATCGCCGGCATCCAAGCGACCGTATTCATATAACAGTTCCGGTACATAACCACTTGTCAGAATTTTCCAGCTAAATGGCGGATGCGTCGGATTGACGCGAGTGTTCAGCCATATGCTCGTCGTGCAGTTGGTCGTCAGGGTGTTGTAAAACTCGGGTTGGGTCTTTAGTGCATTGATTTTGCGCATATACTCAAGGAACAACCGGCGACCATTCTCGATCGATCCGGAGATCCTGTAAATATAAACATCCTCCGGTGGATCATGACGATAGTTGGTGCGCAACCGTATTATGTCGCGTTCATCGGCCACTACGTAGATAAGTTCATATTGCCGGAAGAAACCCTTGATGGAGGAATAATCCTCGCCTTTCTCCTTGCGTGTTTCGATGGAAATGGCGAGGTTGCCGCCACCCGTAAAGGCGAAGCTCAAGAATATATGTGCAATGGCTGGCCCCATCCAATAGGAAGCGACCATATCTACTGCCTCCAGTTCGCGCAAGTCGAAGTGTTTGTCGTAGTAGGCGGGCGTGTAATCAGTTTCACTGCGGTAATCGAAGTTGCGAATGTTGTGCACGGTAATCAAGTTGCCTTCGATCGTAGCGTACGGCAGCACCGCGACGTCCATTTGCCAGTCTCGCTCATTGGATGGTTCAATGCTGAGCCACCATACTAATAGCACTGTGAATAGCGCGAAGTAACCGGCAATAGCTTGCCAGCGCCAACGGCGAGAGCCCAATGCAATCAACGCTGCGAGCGATACACCCGCAAATGCTGCGGCCAGAATATTGCGCACCATATCGCTGGATGGCCCTGAAAAAATGAGGGCGAGCACACCCCATCCGCCAGCCGTTATCGTCAGCAAACTGAGCAACACTAGGCCCGCAATGTGGGTAAATCGAATCCGCGGGCTCTTCATGAGGAGAAGCCTGCCGGCCTGATATTGCTTCCAAGGTCGCCGCTGCAAGCAGAGTGGAAGCAACATGACAAGTTTGTTCGTTGAGTGAAGACCACGTTCATATCTGAGCCTCCCTTATTGCAACATATCGTCGCCACTGGAATGATCAGGCGCCGAAAAGCGCTAGTGCTGCCGCCATAGTGTTCCCACAACGTCAGCGACTCGGCTCAGCGTGACCCGTTATTTTACCGTGTAACCCCGGCCTTCAAAGCAGGTAGCATAGGCACGTTGAAAGTGTTGTTGCTGCTGTGCTATAGCCTGCTGCTGTTGAGTTGCTGCCTGTTCATTACTCACTTGCTTGTGGCGTTGCCTTGCGCCGCCTAGCAGCGTTCCTCCTGCTGCGCCAATCGCGGCACCTTTTCCAGCGTCACCCGCAATCGCGCCAATCGCGGCGCCACCCAGCGCTCCGCGAGCAGCGCCGCCTACCCGTTCACCACCAACGCTTTGTTGTGCTGGCAGCGTGGCTTGCATTGGATCATAGCCCGACTGCTCCTTAGCCCAGGCATAGCACTCGGCCTCATCCTTCTGCTGTTGTTCTATTGACTGCTCCTTTGCAGGATAAACAGTCAGTTGCGCACTCGCCGGGGCGCTGACAAGGGCTGCAAACATCATGAGTGATAGGATGGATTTCGGAATCATTTTCCTTGCCTCTTGTATATATTCAAAAATACCTGAAGCCTGGTTACTCTGAGCGTCTTTGTCTTACTCCACCAATGGAATCAATTCCGCAAGCTCGTACCGTACGATGGCTCGAACCTTGTTCTCGATCTGAATGTAACGCGCCACTTTTGTGCCAGGAAGAACTTTGCTGAGTTTGGGCACATATAACCGTTTTAAATTAGCTTCGGCCATTTCGATGGCAATGGCTTCATCAATCAATTGGGTCGCTGTTTCATTTAACATCGCACCTTTATTGAAGGCTGTGGCATAGTCATTAATCACCTTATTCAGGCGCTGATCAATCTGCTGGAGGTCCTTCTGGTAGGCGTCGTAGACAGGCCAGAACGCCTTTGCTTCCGCTTCGGTCAGGTTCATATTGCTGGCAACCAGCAATTTTTTATCCGCGATGATTTTCTGACGTAAGATTTCCATATTGCTGGTTGCATTGCCTTCTTCTTCAGCGTAGGTGGGCAGCGTTAGCGTTGCAGCAAAAATCAATAAAGCAAGACACAGTATGTTCACCCAATATTGCCTTTTCATGTTTTTCTCCCCATCAGAAATGAAAGCCAGTGGTCCGATTGCCGAAATGTTTTCTTAATACCATGATCATTGTTTCTTATCTTCATCACCATCGCAATACGTGTAAACACCTAGCCCGAATATTTCATAAATTGGCACGTGCCCTCACTTGTCTTTTGATTAATAAGAAAGATTTTGCTCAGTCGGGTGTATGAGTCACTACACTCCTCTTTCTCAAAACTTCCCTATTAATCAAAATCCTGCGTGATCATCACGCGAATTTATGAAATATTCGGGCTAGCCGGGCTATTTCATCAGGCTGATCTATAATGTGATGCAAAGGCTGATATATACTCATCGTACTTCACGTTATTTCAACGGATTGCCAAAAATCGGCAAATATATCTGGTTTGGGTTCTGGGAATATAATGTCGAGTTTGGATAAAGACTTGTGGGTGCCATGAAAACCTTGCTGTCTCTCTATACATTTTTCAGTAAGATGGATAAACGAGGTGCAATTCATCAAAATTGATACAATGTATAGTGATTTATAATTTGTATACTTTCAAATATCAAATTGAGAAATGTTCATAGGCATAAAAACTTTTGATATGTCAGTCAAATTCATGTCCATTTTTTTATCCTCATATTTTCTAATGAAAAATCTGATTTTAATAATTCTTGGATAGACTTAGCTTTTAGCAGCATTGGGCTAAGTAGCATATTATTATCCCTGATTGCATTGATTACATTAATACAAGTCAAAATAGTTACTTTAGTTGAGAGGTCAAAAATGGAGTACTGCTCTAAGAATTCGCGCAAAAGTTCCGTCCGTGGGTTTACCCTGCTTGAGTTACTGGTGGTGATGGTCATCATAGGTTTGCTGGCTGCCTATGTCGGCCCCAAATATTTTTCGCAGGTAGGCAAGTCAGAAGTCAAAATGGCGCAGGCCCAGATTGATTCACTTGAAAAAGCCTTGCATCAATACCGTTTGGATGTAGGCAGTTATCCCACTACCGACCAAGGATTGAACGCGCTCGTGGCGCGACCTGGTAGCGAGCCAAAATGGCAGGGACCTTATCTTAGTAAAACACCTCCCTCTGATCCATGGGGAAAACCTTATCAATACAAGTATCCGGGTGAGCATGCAGAGTTTGATCTATTTTCATTAGGAAAAGATGGGCAGCCAGGCGGTACGGGTGAAGCTGCCGATATCGCCAACTGGTAGAAAGGGTCAATGCGTTACACTGTAAAAGCAGTTCTTGCTAAACAAGGCACAGTATCTCTCAAACTAGATGCGGCCAGCGAGCAGGAAGTCCGGCACCAGATTGCTGCTCAGGGTGGGATGGTGCTGAGTGTGCAACGGAGCTTGGTGGATTGGCTTCCCAAATCCGGAGCCAGAACGCGTTTTCCACTGACCCATTTCAGCCAGGAGCTCCTTTCTCTGTTAACGGCAGGTCTCAGTTTGGTAGAAAGCATCGAGACACTCATTGAGAAAGAAGAAGATAGTGGCATACGCAAGATTATCCAGGAAATTCTCGCGCGCTTGTATGAAGGCATGACCTTTTCGCATGCATTAGAGACCCACCCCCAGATATTTCCCGCATTGTATGTTGCAACAGTCAGGGCAAGCGAACGAACCGGTGATTTACCTGAAGCGTTGACGCGTTTTATCGCCTATCAGACGCAAATGGATTTGGCGCGTAAAAAACTGGTGGGCGCTTCAATTTATCCGGTTTTACTCTTAGTGCTTGGACTGCTCGTGGCCGTTTTTCTGCTGCTTGTTGTCGTGCCTAAATTCAGTGCCATCTATGAAGATATCGGTGCGGACTTGCCCTGGCTATCCGTTATGTTGATCAAATGGGGGCGTTTGGTGCACGAAAGTGGCTGGATGCTAGCGGGAATCGTGACCGCCATCCTCGCTTTGACCACTTATGGTTTCACGCGGCCCGCGTTTCGAGCACGCTTAATGCAGTTGTTATGGCGTATCCCAGCCATTGGTGAGCGTATGCGGGTTTATCAACTCGCCCGGTTTTATAAAACACTGGGAATGTTATTGCGAGGGGGTATTCCGATCACTAAAGCATTGGAAATGGTGAGCAATCTTTTGCAGCCTCATTTCCGGCCCAGGGTCATCGCAGCAGCAGCTCACATCCGTGAAGGCAAAACCATCTCCAGTGCGATGCAGATGGCAGAGTTAACGACTCCAGTAGGCAATCGGATGTTGCGCGTAGGCGAACGGACGGGTCTCATGGGAGACATGATGGAGCGTATTGGTGGTTTTCATGATGAAGAAATCGCGCGCTGGGTCGAGTGGGCAACCAAGTTGATTGAGCCGTTGCTGATGGCGGTTATCGGCACGGTGATCGGTGGTATCATTATTTTAATGTATATGCCTATTTTTGAATTGGCAGGAAGTATCAATTGATTGAAGCAAGTTTACAGTCTCTTGCAAGACCACCTATCGATCTGCATCAGCTTGGCCAAGCGCGCCAGCAGGCTTTAGTCCAGAAAACCCCTGTCATCAAAGTGCTGGAGGAAACGTGTGATTACTCATCCGGCGAGCTGATGGTCGAGTTGGGCCGGCTGCTGCGGATGCCAGTGCTCAGGATGGAGGATTTGCACGAATTGCATCCCGCTTTTGAAATTTTGCCTTTTGCCGAAGCCGTCAAACAGGAATGCGTGTTATTTCATAAAGATCAAGAGTACTTGCTTGCGATAGCTGACCCATTTTTACCTAATTTGCACGCCTGGGCGGATGAATACATTGCAGTCGGTGCGATCTGGTATTTAGTGCACCCGGCTGATCTGTCAGCCTTTTTCACCCGGCAAGAAAAGAATATGCGGGCGATGGATAACGTGCTGCCAGCGGAGCAACACGGCATGGCGCAGGCAGGAATCGAAGACCTGTCGTTAAAGACGATTCATGAAGGTACGAGCCAGGTGGTGAGATTGGTTCATTCCACTTTGTATGATGCGCATAAATCACAGGCAAGCGATATTCATCTTGAAACGACGCCGGGTGCATTGGCGATAAAATATCGGATTGACGGTGTATTGACCACGATCGGTGTGATGCAGGGTCATGATTTGGCGGAGCAGGTGATTTCGCGCATCAAAGTCATGTCTGATCTCGATATCGCAGAGCGCCGCATTCCTCAGGATGGCCGCTTCAAGGTTTCCATTCAGGGGCGGGAAATCGATTTTCGTGTATCGATCATGCCGAGTATTTTTGGTGAAGATGCAGTGTTGCGGATTCTGGACCGGCAGGCACTTACGGATCATGTCGAGGGATTGACATTGAACCAGCTGGGTTTCAATCAGGCCGCCATTACCAGTATCCGCCGGTTGAGTTCGGAACCTTACGGCATGTTGCTGGTAACCGGACCTACCGGAAGTGGCAAGACGACTTCACTTTATGCCGCAATCTCAGAAGTTAATCGTGGTGATGACAAAATTATTACAATTGAAGATCCCATCGAATATCAATTGCCTGGCGTTCTGCAAATACCTGTCAATGAAAAGAAGGGGCTTACTTTCGCGCGGGGATTACGCTCAATTTTGCGACATGATCCGGATAAAATCATGGTGGGTGAAATCCGTGATGCGGAAACAGCCCAAATTGCCATACAGGCTGCACTGACTGGTCACCTTGTTTTTACCACGGTGCATGCCAACAATGTATTCGACGTGATCGGAAGGTTTTCCCATATGGGGGTGGATCCCTATAGTTTTGTATCAGCCTTGAACGGTATTGTTGCGCAAAGATTGGTCCGTTTGTTGTGCCCTCACTGTATGGTCGAGGAGCGCCCCGAGGATCAATTGATTGCAGAATCGGGCATTCCTTCCGAACAAGTGGAGCACTATAAGTTTCGTGTCAGCAAAGGATGTGGTCAATGTCGCGGAAGTGGTTATCGGGGGCGGAGTGCGATTGCCGAGATATTGTTATTGAATGACGAGATTCGTGAGCTGATTATCGCGCAGGCTACCATTCGCCGCATCAAAGAAGCAGCCAGGCTGAATGGGACCCATTTTTTGCGGGAAGCTGCACTTGAGATGGTCAAAACAGGACAAACCAGTTTGCAGGAGGCTAATCGTGTCACGATTGTGGCGTGATCAGATTCAGATTTTTTTTGCTCCTGGACGCGTGGATATGGTGAGGACGTTCCGTGGTATGAAAGCCAGGCAGTCGCCCAGAATCTCGAGAGTCTATGACGATCAACAAGCTGCTGCCATGTGGAAACCCTCTTTGCAGCAGCTTGAACAAATGCTTGAGGAGGAGAATGCTTCCTCAGCTCTGAAGGGCGCTGAGCTGAGGATTACGCTTTCAAATCATTTCATGCGGTATGTTGTTGTTCCGCCGCAGCAAGAAATTACCGATCCTGCTGAGTTGTTGGCTTATGCCAATTTTCGCATGCGTGAAGTTTACGGGGAGCGAGTTGATGGCTGGGTCATGAGTATCAGTGAGTGGGACCCCTATCGTGGTACAGTGTGCGCCGCGATCGCGCGTGACTTATATCATGAGCTTGAAGCGCTGGCATTACGTTTTAGTATTAAGTTGAAACAGATAGAACCCTATTTGACTGCCGCTTTTGATCAATGGTGTAACGCATTTAATGATAAGCGATTTTGGTTCGTGGTAATTGAGCCCGGGCGACTGTGTATGCTTTTATTTGCTAACGGCGAGTGGCAGGGAATTCGCAATCAGCGGATAGTGCATTCAGTTGAAACTGAGTTACTTGCCGCACTTGAACAGGAGATCATTAATTCTGGTTATCGGGAACCCATTGAGCAGGTATATCTATTTTCACCAGAACATTCAGATTTGGATTTGCCAGCCGATAAAGGGTGGCAATTTGCTTATTTACCCAATGAAAAAATACCGGCACCAGTTTATTTTCCTTCTCCTACTATGGCTGGCAGTGAGGCGAAATCATGCGTAGTCTGAAACTGAGGTTTCCCTATGCAGGGCAGCAAGCACGTAGTATCGATTATATTTTGCTAGGAATAGGTTGTCTTGTTTTCGTTGTATGCTTTTATCAGTTGAGATTGATCATGGAAGAAATTGCGCATTGGGACGCACGTATCCATCGTCTTGAACAGCAACAGCAGCATAAAAAGACACCTAGAGCACCCATTGCACGAATTACTCAGGAAACGCAACAGGAACTTAAACAGGCAAGGGAAATCTTGCGACAGATCAATTTACCATGGGAAGCATTATTTGATTCTCTGGAGTATGCCGTCAGCAAAGAAATTGCATTATTATCCGTACAACCGAATGTGGCCAATCGAACGATACGAATCAGTGGTGAGGCAAGAAATCTGGTGGCGCTGACTGATTTTGTCGAAGCGATGGAACGCGAAGATGTTTTTGAAAATGCCCATTTGCTTAACTATAAAGTGAAGCAAGAGAATCCCTATCGACCCATTGCTTTTTCTCTGACCACCACATGGATCGACTTACCCTAGAAAGACTGCTGATCCAAATACGCTGGCAAACAACACGACTGAGCTTAATTGGAAAAATAGGCGTGGGTTTGCTTGTACTTTCAACCGTATTTTTTTGGGCAGCCGTTTTGCCGCAAAAAGAAGAGCTGCATAAATTTAAAGAACAAGCAGCATCCCTGCAACAGCAGACGCAGATTGAATCTGTCGAACGCGCCAAGTTGGATGATAGCCAGTCGTTACAGGTTTTTTATGATTTTTTTCCAAGCATCGACTCCTCGCCTTATTGGGTCAAGGAATTGGATCGGGTTGCTAAAAAGCGTGGCATTGAACTAAGTGGCAGTGAATATCGGTTAATGCAAGAGCAGGGATCAAAATTGGCGCGCTATGAGGTGGTTTTACCTATCCGCGGCAGTTATCCGCAAGTTCGCGCGTTCATCGCCGATGCGCTGGAAACCGTTCCAGCAATGGCGTTGGTTGATATGGTGATTAAACGTCAAGATATCAAATCGGGCAAACTGGATGTGCGCCTTAGCATGAATCTTTATCTGCATGGCTGAAATGGAAAAACAGACGTCCAATACCCGCAAGTTGATTCTAGGTGGCGCATTAGCGGCAACCCTGCTTGCAGTAGTATGGCTAGAAGAGAGTGATGTCGAAGTGGAAGAGACTGTACAGCCGATCTTGCCAGCCAGGCCTGCGTCCAGTAGTGCACGTAGCAAGAAAAGTGATATGGGTCATCTGCCAATTGATCAATTGGGGCAGCGTAAATTCAGCGCTGAAGCGGATGATATCTTTGCGTCTACGTCATGGGAACCGAAACGATCCCTTGCGGGTTCTTCCCAGTCACCATTCGGTCTCGGGCCGGATGGCAGACCTGCACTTCCCCCTCCCCCCGCTCCCGTTCTTGCGCCTCCACCACCGGTAGCGCCACCTTTGCAATTTAAATATGTGGGCAGAATTACGGAAGGAAAGATAACCAGCGTATTTCTTTCCATGGCAGAGAATAACTATATTGCAAAAGTAGGGGAGCGTATCGAGGCAAAGTATCGGGTCGATCGGATTAAGGATGACGCGATCGAGTTTACTTATCTACCGTTGGGTATCAAACAAACCCTTCTTATCAATAACAATAATCCTGGAAAGTTTCAATGAAATCAGGCGGATTTGTCTTTATTGCGTTACTGCTGATGTTATTAACGAGCTGTGCGCCATTAACCACCAGAAATCGGGCATTTACAGAAGGCCAGCAATTGATTGCTCAAGGTCAATTAGATGCCGGCTTGAAGAAACTGGAGCAAGCAGCCTATGAAGAGCCTGATAACAAGGAAATTCGCGCCGTACTGTCGCGCCAGCGTGATGCGATCATTGCTCAAAGAATCAATGAAGCAGAAAATGCTCGAATGGTAGGGAATCTTGATGTTGCTGAGCAGAAGTACCGCCATGTTCTAGAAATTAATGGTAATAATGAGCGTGCCAAAGCCGGATTAGAGGCGCTGAGTTTGGAGCGACATCAAGTTGCCATGATTAGGGAAGCCAGGGAACTGCTTGCCCAGAACGATGTGGAAGGTGCGGAAGCAGCCGCCCGTGCGGTGCTACAGGAAAATCCGATGCATCGAGATGGTCGTCAATTGATCAAGGAGATTAATGAGCGGATTAGCCGTACTGAAGATCCTGAGCTGAAATTAATCACTGCTTTTAACAAGCCCATTACGATGGAATTCCGTGATGCGACCTTGAAGTCCATTTTTGAGCTGATATCACGTACTGCAGGGATCAATTTCATTTTTGATAAAAATGTCCAGCAGGAATCGAAGACGTCTATTTTTGTGCGCGATAACAGAATTGAAGATGTTTTGAAATTGCTGCTGATGACCAATCAGCTTGCTTACAAGATTTTGAACGATAATTCATTGCTGATCTATCCGGATACGCCAGCTAAGCAGAAAGAATATCAGGAATTGGTCGTGCGCAGTTTCCATGTGATCAATACCGATGTCAAACAGATGGTTGCGATGATCAGGGGACTGGTCAAGGCTAAGGATATTTACGTCAATGAGAAACTCAATCTTTTTGTCATGCGCGATACCCTGGAAGCAATAAGGTTGGTAGAGCGCTTGGTTGCAGTCAATGATTTTCCTGATCCGGAAGTGATGCTTGATGTCGAGGTATTGGAAATCAACCGGAATAGCCTGACTAAACTTGGCCCTAATTTTCCAGGAAGCGTCACTTATACTCCGACACCTTCCCCATCCGGTAATCCTCTTGAAGCTGCCACCGCAACTACACTTGATCAATTTACCTTTGGTTTGCAGAATTTCGCGATCAGTAACAGAGTTGCGATAGATCTTAGAAAAGATCTGAGTTTTGGTGACTTGCTCGCTAATCCTCGTATTCGTGTGAAAAATCGCGAAAAGGCTAAAATTCTGATTGGCAGCAGGCAACCGATTATCACTTCCAATGTCACGGGTACCGCTGCTACCGTATCTCAATCGGTTACCTTCATTGATGTGGGGCTGAAGCTGGAAGTTGAACCCGTCATTGCTCCAAATGACGAAGTGTCCATCAAAGTTGCACTCGAAGTGAGTTCTATTACGGGTTTCGAAAGAGGTACCACAGAGGGTAGTAGATTTCCAGTGGTAGGGACGCGTACCGCAGAAACTTTACTTTCCTCAAGAGATGGTGAAACCCATATACTGGCAGGCTTGATTAACGATAATGACAAGCGAGATCTCGGGGGAATACCAGGCTTGATCGATACGCCGATACTGAACCGGTTATTTGGTAATCAACTTCTGAACCGGGAAAAGACGGAAGTTGTGCTGTTAATTACACCGCGCATTGTCCGTAACGTTACGCAACCGACCAAATTGGAGAGTGAGTTTCACTCCGGTACGGCCAATGCTGCAGGAAGATTGCCTACAACTATCCGGAAAACATTGCCACGATCGCTGGCTCTAGCTCCCTCCGGTCCCGCATCCAATGTCCGTTCTGTTTTTGGTGGAGCAGCCCAGCCAACGCCTACTGCGGATGGATCTGATGCTGCTCCTAATCCTTTTGCAGCAGCAGCGGCGGCGGCTGCGTCATCTACTCCCTCTTCCCCGACACTAACCTTACTGGCTCCAGCGACCGTAGCCATGGATCGGGAATTTACCGCTACGGTGAGACTCGTTACTCAGAATACCAACCTAGTGAGTGAGCTTAACCTGACATACGATAAGAATATGCTGGAAGTATTGGATGGCGGTGAGAAGACCGGAATGCGTACTATCAAGCTGGGTAGGGAAGAGCCAAATGGAATGACAACAGTTTTGCGTTTTAAAGCAGTGAGCACAAATCCGGGAACCACTGACATCACTATTCAGAGTTTGACCACACAAGATGAAAAGGGTAATCCGGTAGAAGTCAGCCTGCCGTCGGCGGTTAGCATCGAAATTCATTAGAGGTATGCTAAAACGAGGTTCTGGATTATTACTATCTGCTTATCGGGGATTTTCCCTGGTCGAATTGATGGTAGTGGTGGCTATTGTCGCTATATTGGCTTCTGCCGCGATGCCGTTGCGTGAGATTGCCATAAAACGTGAGAAGGAACAAGAATTGCGCCTTGCCTTGCGGCAGGTTCGTACAGCGATCGATGCTTATAAACAGGCTGCGGATGAGGGGATGGTGGAAAAGAAAGCAGACGAGTCGGGCTATCCTCGGAAGTTGGAAGACTTGGTAAAGGGGGTGCCAAATGTTAAGGATCCTAAAAAAAATATGATCTATTTTTTGCGACGATTACCGCGAGATCCGATGTTTGCAGATACCGATCTGGAGGTACCAGATGCTGACACATGGGGAAAGCGCAGCTACGAAAGTCCGCCCGATAATCCGGAAGAAGGCGATGATGTTTTTGATATCTATTCGCGTTCCGAGCGGATAGGGCTGAATGGGAAACCCTATAATCTGTGGTGAATGAGAATGCCTGATTTTTGCCGGCGTACCGGTTTTACTCTAATCGAGTTATTGGTTGTCATGGCGGTGATAGCTACTTTACTCAGTATCGTTGCGCCGAGATACTTTAATTCGGTCGATCGAGCAAAAGAAGCTGTGCTGCGACAAAATCTGAGCATCATGCGCGATGCGATCGATAAGTTCTACGCTGATAGAGGAGCTTATCCAGTTAACTTGGAGCAGTTAGTGGAAGAGCGCTATGTTCGCGCCATTCCAATGGATCCGATGACCGACAGCGCTTTGACTTGGATCGAAATCCCTTCCCCTGATGAAGAGGTTGAGGGAGTGTATGATATACACAGTAGCTCTGATAAACAGGCGTTAGACGGAACATTCTACGATAAATGGTAATAAACAATTACGCCAACTATTCCTCCGCAGAACAAGGTTATATCTATCTATGGACACTATTTGCGGTCGCACTCGCAGGTGTCGTGCTGGCGGGCGTGGGTCCAATGTGGCAAATTGAATCCCAGCAGGAGAAGGAAAGAGAACTCCTGTTTGTAGGCGATCAATTCCGGCGTGCAATCGAGTCGTATTACAATAACTCATCTGGGAAAGCAAAACGGTATCCAGAGTCACTTGAGCAATTGCTTGAAGATAGAAGTTCATTGGTAATCAGGCGTCATCTCAGAAAAGTTTTCCTGGATCCAATGACTAATGGTTTTGACTGGGGATTGATTAAGCAATCAGATACGGGAATTACCGGTGTATATAGCCAATCGACCGGAATTCCGATCAAACGAGCCAATTTTCCAGAACATTACTCCGCATTTTCAGAAGCAAAGAGTTATAAGGACTGGAAGTTTGTTCATGCTGGTGGTGCGGCGAGCGGAACGGGATCGCGGCAATCAAAAACTCCCAAGTCAGGTTCGTCAAATACCGCGCCTACCAATCCTTTTGCGAGCGGTCAAGCTCCAGCAGGCCCTAGTCCTTTTTCGCAAAACCAGCCAGCAAGTGGCGCTAGTCCATTTACACAAAATCCTGAGTGACAGAATGACTTATCTTCAAACGGCATTTTGTTCGATAGCTAAACGGGTCTTGGATGCATAAGTTGATATGCGCATCAAAAATGCATATATGTATTGCGATATCGTTAGCTATACTGGGAAGACTGTTAAATATGCCGTAGTATAAGAACTGGTTCAGTTTTTTTTAGTCTTAATGATTTTATTGGCTCGATTCAGATGAATTTTAGAATGCATTGGATATTGTTACTACTCGGGCTAGCTGGATGTACGCAGATCCCAAAAGTTGGAAGTTCTCAGGTAGATGAATTGGCTGGTCAAACCCAACAAGGACAGCCAAAATTACCCGGCCAAGAATTGACGAGCGAGCTGCTGTTTGATTTTTTGCTGGCTGAAACGGCATTGCAACGCGATAATCTTGATGTGGCGGCTGAGCGATATTCTAAACTTGCTAGAAATACCCGTGATCCGCGCCTTGCCGAGCGTGCTACTGACGTAGCGCTTCGTGCACGCCGACCTGTTGAAGCAGAAGACGCTGTTACCTTATGGGTTGAGCTGGAGCCAGATTCAATCAATGCCCGTCAAGCTGCAGCAGCATTGTTTGTGAGTATGGGAAAACTTGGCAAGGCACGCCCTCATCTTGAAAAACTGCTGTCGTCTGAAAAGGGATCCGTTGATAAGGCCTTTATGCACTTAAGCAAGCTGTTGTCACGTCACAGTGATAAAAAAGCAGCGCTGAAATTAATGCAACAGCTTACGACCCCTTACCCTGAGTTACCGGAAGCGCATTTTGCAGTTTCTCAGGCGGCATGGAATGCTAATCAGCTTGAACTCGCACTTAAGGAGATGAAGCGAGCATTGGTGTTACGTCCCGATTGGGAAATTGCCGCGATTCATCAGGGCCGGATTTTGCAGAAAATTGCTAATGCCGAAGCGATGGCTTTTTATGAGCATTATCTCGAGAAATATCCTAAAGCCAATGATATGCGGATTGCTTATGTGCGCATGCTGATGTCGGAAAAAAACTTCGTTTCGGCGCGTGATCAGTTCCAGAAATTGATGGCGGAGAATCCGTTTAATGCAGATATTGCGCTTGCAGTTGGTTTGTTATCTCTTGAGTTAAATGATTTCGATGGTGCTGAAGAAAATTTTAAGAAAGCTTTGGATCTGGGTTATGAGGATTCCAATAATATCCACTTTAATTTAGGGCGAATCTATGAAGTTACTCAACGAACTGATGCTGCCCTCGAATCATATCGGCAAGTAAATGGAGGTGAACGGTATTTTCCTGCTCAAATCCGTTATGCTGTTTTGCTACTCAAGAAAGAGGGAATTGATCGCGCACGTCAGCATTTGCATCAATTAATGCCAGAGAATGAGCTGCAGCGTACCCAATTAATACTGGCAGAGGCACAGTTATTACGAGAAGTTAATGCACATTATGAGGTCTTTAATTTACTAGACAGAAATCTGGAAAAGATTCCAGATCAGCCTGATTTACTTTACGACCGGGCCTTGGCGGCAGACAAGATTGGCAGATTTGACATCGCAGAAAAAGATTTGCGCAAGCTGATCGAGCTAAGGCCAGATAATGCGCATGTATATAATGCGCTGGGCTATAGTCTTGCAGAGCGAGGATTGCGCCTGCCTGAGGCATTGGCATTAATCAAGAAAGCGGTTGAGCTATCGCCTGACGATCCATACATTATGGATAGTTTGGGATGGGTGTATTATCGGATGGGTAATCTTAAGGAAGGTCTCAATTATCTGAATCTTGCCTTTTCCTCTCGCCCTGATCCAGAGATTGCTGCTCATTTAGGTGAGGTGCTCTGGGTTAAGGGAGCGAGAGAGGATGCTGAGAGAATTTGGCGTTCTGCTCTTGAAATAAATCCAGACAACGAAATGTTGCTGGATACCATGAAAAGATTGATGCAGTAGCTTTGGTTTTTAACGGAGTATTCTAAGAGCAGCTACACGCTGCTCGATTTTTTTTATCAATTGTTGATATCCGGGGGTATCGATACTACCAAAACGAGCGACAAACTCTGATTCGGGCATATGTTCTGGAAAATCAGACCAGGCTGGCATCAAATCAGTATCCTTTAGCTCAGTTGCCATTACCCTTTGTATTTTTAGTGCCGATGCTCGATTTGCAACAGCTTTTTCAGCGAATTTTATGCCTGCACGGTTGGCTGCAATGTCATTAAACGAAAAACCGCTTCCAGACCGTGAATCTTCAATCTCTTTATAGAGACCGATCGCATCGGAAAGCATCGTGTCCGCATAAGCGGTGATGGCGGCAGATACCATAAAATGTTTAGCAAAATCATCTCGCCCATCAAGGGTGACTTTAAGACCAATAGGTTTTGGCCAGTTACTTGCTTCCGGGAAAAACAATTTAAAGGGTAAGCCTAGTACATGGAATGTTGTTGCAAGAATGGCAGCGCGATTTTCTTCTAAAGGATTGCCATTAATTGAATGTTTGGAGGCAAGATGCATTGCTCGAGCCAGAAATTCTGAGAGAGGAATGGTTGCTCTATTTCTAAAGCTTTGATTATTAGCAAACATGAGGTGATAACGAAACACTCTTTCTTGCTCCTGTTTGCTCATGATAGGCGCACCAACGACCATATTGCTTGCTTTTCCAAATAAACCACCTTCCCAGCGATAGACGATATTGAGTCCATCCTGAGATATTTTTATCTGCTGGAGTGCATCCAAGCCTGCCCGAAATTCAGGATTATTATTTTGTAGCCAACGCAGAAATTGTTGAGCTAATAGATTGGTGAGGAACTCTGGTAACTGGAGATTTCCAATTCGGATTGATTGAGGCAGCGGAAGATGGCTGGTCTCAGTAAGCGTCGTTTCAAAATTTAGATAACCACTCAGTACGTTGCCGGGAATAGGATAGCTTAATCGAAGCAACACCTCGCCATCATCAAGCGCTGCCTGTGCCCGGCCATTGATGAAAAGATGCGCCAAATAATTTATTCCCATATCAAAGTCTTCCGGAAGAATTCTTGCGGTTGCTATTTCTCCTGGATAAACTTTGTGACGATGGGTATCGATGATGTGCTTAATGCGCTCAATATGCTTGGGAGCAATGGCGATAGCTCTATCAACCTGAGGCCCATTTTCAATGGCGAGATAAAGTATCGCTAGGGGTGAAAGAAAAAATATTAATAAGCCGGTTGCTATTACCCGAAAAAATATACCCAAAATTTTTTACCACCAGTAACGATAAGGTCCATAGTAACCCCTATAGAAATAGGGGTTGCCGTAATAGTAAGGATAATAATTGTATCGATAATCTTTGGGCCACAAGTAAATTGCCGTTGCAGAAATAAGCGGTACTCGTATAGTTTTATTGCCAATGGTGCGTTCAATGTCACCCTTGAGTATTCCTGCGACTGTTATCTCAGTATCTTTAGTGTAGACGGCGGGATCAAGAAAGTCACTGCTTTCAATGACAAAGCGACCTTCATTTTTCTTGCTCAGCTGTGGATATCCTTTGTAATCAATGGGGTAGAATAGAGCTTGTACTAGACTGAAGTCTTTTTCATTTTCTACATCGATGATAACGCCCCCCCAACGGACGGGTACGTCCTTATACGCGCTGATATCCTGATTGGCCGCTTGATAGGGTACCTGAATAAAGGGAAAATCCCTTATGGCAGGTGGCAGACTGGTGCAACCACTTACCAGAAGAAGTAAACTGATCATTGATAAAGACGATTTCATATTTACTCCTTTCCTAAATGGGTTTGTCTTCGATGTTTGGGGAATGGCTCATCAAACCTAGAAAGAATTGTATCCACCTTATTTGACCATTAATGAAATAAATAATTCTAGTTTAAGGGGTAGAGAAGGCCATTACGCTGAATGGATCGCAATGTTATTAGTCTCACATGCAATATGATAAAGGAAGGCTATCGAGGTTAAATTGTTCAAATACTGAGTAAAATTATTTGCTCCTTTCGATTGAAAGGTATAATGCATACTTGCTGTCGGTAAATAAATTGATATCGATATTATCTTCTACTATTGTGACCCGCTGACTTAACAGATGTCGATAGATCCTGAAAAAATGCACGATGTCCAACCGGTACTGGAAATTAGGAGTAGTACTTTTTTTGTGCCAGTTTTGGTTTTGTACAGTAATGATTTGGCTGTTATCGAGCAACGATTGCAGCAAAAAGTATCTCAAGCGCCGGATTTCTTCGAAAGCTCACCCATCGTGTTTGATTTGCATGAATTGAACAATAATAATGATGAAATAGATGTTGTGAGTTTAGTGGAACTTATTCGTAAGGTTGGCTTATTTCCTATAGGAATACGTGGCGGTAACGAATCTCAGAATGAGCGGGCAAGCTCGATATTTATTCCAGTAGATGCTATTCGAAGTAGCCAAAGTATGGCAACTGAAATACCCAAGGTATCTGCACCTGTTCCTGAGCGCCAAACGATTGTTAAGGAAGTGGTCGTGAATAATGCAGCGACACTCATTACTCAACCCGTTCGTTCGGGTCAGCGTATTTATGTATCTGGCGATTTGGTTATCTTGGCGCAGGTTAGCGCGGGTGCTGAGATCATGGCTGAAGGTAATATCCATGTTTACAATACATTGAGAGGCAGAGCGCTTGCAGGAGTACAAGGCAATACGGATGCAAGAATATTCTGTTTTGATTTACAAGCTGAACTTGTTTCAATAGCTGGAGATTATAAGACGAGTGAGGATCTTAAAGAGACAGTTCGAAAAAAACCAGTTCAAATCTATTTGCAGAACCATGCTTTGATAATAAAAGAATTAGTATAGGCTATTTCAGCGAAGGAGAATCAAGTGGCAAGAATCATTGTCGTAACGTCGGGCAAAGGGGGAGTTGGTAAGACTACCACAAGCGCTGCTATTGCCATGGGATTGGCAAAAAGAGGGCATAAAACAGTGGTGATTGATTTTGATGTGGGATTACGCAATCTTGATCTTATCATGGGTTGCGAGCGGCGAGTTGTATACGATTTCGTCAATGTGATCAATGGAGAGGCAAATCTCAATCAAGCATTAATCCGTGATAAGAACTGCAATCTGCTCTATATTTTGCCTGCCTCACAAACGCGTGATAAAGATGCTTTAAGTCTGGAGGGGGTGGGAAGAATACTGGAAGAGCTCTCTAAAGATTTTAAATATATTGTGTGCGACTCACCTGCTGGCATTGAAAAGGGCGCTCATTTGGCGATGTACTATGCGGATGATGCTTTTGTCGTGACCAATCCAGAAGTATCTTCTGTCAGAGATTCGGATCGCATGCTTGGCATTATGGCAAGCAAATCGCGAAGAGCAGAGTTAGCAATGGAGCCCATCAAAGAGTACTTGTTATTGACTCGCTATGATCCCAAGAGAGTTGAGTCAGGAGAGATGCTAAGTCTGGATGATGTGCAGGAAATATTATCTCTGCATTTACTGGGGATTATTCCAGAGTCAAAATCAGTTCTGAATGCCTCTAATTCAGGCATTCCAGTGATCCTGGATGAGAAAAGTGATGCGGGCCAAGCTTATGCTGATGTGGTGGCGCGTTATCTTGGGGAAAAAAGACCCCATCGTTTTATTGAAAGTAAAAAAGGGTTTCTTAGGAAGCTTTTTGGAGGAAAATAATGAGCCTGCTGGATTATTTTAGATCATCTAAATCTAAATCTAAAACAGCTTCTGTTGCTAAAGAAAGATTGCAAATTCTCGTGGCACACGAACGTTATTATCGTAATAAACCTTCTTACCTTCCACAATTGCAAGAAGAATTACTGGCAGTCATTCGTAAATATGTCAAAGTGGATCAAGACGCTATTTCGGTTAAATTTGAACAAGATGAAAATCAAGAAACGCTTGAGCTGAATATTGTGTTGCCTGACACTCAAAGCAGCAAAAGTACACCGGAAGTTTCCAAGGGTGATCTTTGTTAATCTCTACTTTACTGTGAAGCAATGACGTATAAATTGAAGTAGAAACAAAGCAATAGCAGTAAGCTGAGTGCTTCGCTGCTGTGTATGTAGAAAAACAAAGCGTAGGTTAGATATCCATTGGTCAATAGCATCAGAAATAATGAGCTTTTTGTATGGAAGTTACTACTGTGCTTACTTCCGATGTTTGCAGGCTGTGCAGTATTTGAAAGCCGGGAAGTAGTCGTTACTACAATTGTTACTCAACCCAGTGAAGGGACAGTAAAGGAGACAGCTACTGATTTTGGTCTGATTGGTAGAGTTTTAGTCAAAGCAGATAAACATGGATTCTCAGGCGGTGTGCATTGGCAACATACAGACATCAGTGACGAGTTACTGCTATTTTCACCATTGGGGCAGACTGTTGCTCAGATTGATCGGGGTCCAGAAGGTGTGTACCTGATTACCTCAGAGCAAAAAACTTATTATGCAAATAGTGTGGAAGATTTAACAGAAGATGTATTGGGATGGCGTTTACCTCTTTCCGGATTACAGTTTTGGGTGCTAGGTACTCATTTTCCGTTCACAATGTCTGAAAAGGATTTGGACTCAAATGGTCGTACAGTGGCGATCAGGCAAGATGGTTGGAAAATTACTTATTTAGATTATTTTTCGCAGCCTGTTCCAGCATATAATATCCTTCCAAGGGTATTAGAGCTTAGTCGTGTGGACTTGAAACTGAGATTGGTCATCGATAATTGGAAAATCAAAGATTGATGGTATTCATTTTTAGAAGATATCTTATGAAACGCAAAGAATATGCAATTTTTTCCAGCGCCTGCCAAACTTAATTTGTTTCTGCATGTCGTTGGGCGTCGGGAGGATGGGTATCATCTGTTGCAGACAGTTTTTAGATTTTTGGATTTCTCTGATCAACTAAGATTTGTTTTAAGAGATGACTCCGTCATCAAGTTGCATACGCCTACTCCCGGCGTGCCCGAAGAAAATGACTTATGTGTTCGGGCAGCAAAATTATTGCAGCAAAGAAGTCACAAAAATATTGGGGTGGAAATTTTTCTGGAGAAACGCATTCCCATGGGCGGTGGATTAGGAGGCGGGAGTTCCGATGCGGCAACTACCTTGCTTGCGCTAAATCGTTTATGGGGGCTGAATTGGAAAAGAGCCCAGTTAATGGAATTAGGTTTGGAGCTAGGTGCTGATGTTCCCATATTTATCTATGGTGAGAATGCTTTTGCAGAGGGGATAGGCGAGAAGCTTTCAGCTATCGCACTACCACCAGCCTGGTATTTAGTATTAACACCATCAGTGCATGTTTCAACAGAACAGATTTTTTCAAGCAAGGAATTGACACGAAATACAAATCCTATCACAATACCGCCCTTTTCCATCTGGCAGGGACGTAATGATCTTGAGTCAGTGGTTTGCCAGATATACCCTGTTGTGGCAAGATGTCTGGAATGGCTGAAGAAATTGAATAATACGACATTGGTAGCAATGAGTGGCTCAGGTGCTTGTGTATTTGCCGAATTTGCAAATGAGCGGGCAGCAAGGCATGCATTTCAGCAATTGCCTAATGAGATGAGTGGTTTCGTAGCAGAGGGATTAGCCTTTCACCCATTGCAAAGTTTTTTAGAAAAGTAATGAATTTGGGGAGTCGCCAAGCGGTAAGGCACCGGATTTTGATTCCGGCATTCGTAGGTTCGATCCCTACCTCCCCAGCCAGTCATCTGTAATGATCAGAATCGATTTTAAGTAACTGGTTTTCTGGTTCGAATCAGAGCATATAAATTAAAAGTATGTGGCGAGCTTTGTATTACCAGGAGGGGTCTATGTTTTTCAGTTTCCAGTTAGTAGCAGGAAAGCATTAACCATGTCTTACGATAGCTTGATGGTTTTTACTGGCACAGCTAATCCACAACTGGCCCAGGATGTGGTCAAGTATCTCAATATTCATTTAGGACGAGCGACGGTTTCTCGTTTCAGCGATGGTGAGATCATGGTAGAACTGCTTGAGAATGTGCGTGGCAAGGATGTGTTCGTATTGCAATCCACTTGCGCGCCTACCAATGATAGCCTCATGGAAATATTGGTGATTGTGGATGCTTTGAAGCGTGCTTCAGCAGGCCGCATTACCGCAGCGATTCCATACTTTGGTTATGCGCGTCAAGATAGAAGGCCGCGGTCGGCGCGTGTTCCGATTACAGCCAAGGTGGTAGCCAATATGCTTGCTACCGTTGGAGTGGATCGACTTTTGACGATGGATTTACATTCGGATCAGATCCAAGGCTTCTTCGATATACCTGTGGATAACATTTACGGAATGCCCATATTGCTCGGTGATATATGGAAGCATAATTATCAGGATTTGATCGTAGTATCCCCTGATGTGGGCGGTGTTGTAAGGGCGAGACATTTGGCCAAGCGTTTAGAATGTGATCTTGCCATCATCGATAAGCGTCGCCCTAAACCGAATGAATCTAAAGTAATGAATATCATCGGCGAAGTTAAGGGGCGTACTTGCGTCATCATAGACGACATGGTGGATACAGCCAATACGCTATGCGAAGCTGCCAGGGCTTTAAAAGAGGAAGGCGCTGAGAGGGTCGTTGCCTATTCTACGCATGCGGTATTGTCTGGAAAGGCAGCGGAGCGAATTGCAAATTCTAAACTGGATAAAGTAGTTGTTACTGATACGATACCATTACGTGGAGATGCCAAGGCATGTGATCGAATTTGTCAGTTGAGTGTAGCGAATTTACTGGGTGAAACCATGCTCCGAATAAGCAATGAGAGTTCATTAAGCTCATTGTTTATGGAGTAAATGGAGATATTTTTATTTTTTGGTTTATCTGGTCGCGGATAAATCTTGTTTTGGAGAATTGAAATGCAAATTGAAATTGATGCTAATAAACGTGAATTGCAGGGTAAAGGTGCGAGCCGCCGTCTGCGTACAGCTGGTAAAGTTCCTGGTGTGGTTTATGGTGGAGAGGGGACTGCACAATCTATAGAATTAGACCATAATAATTTATTTCACAAGCTTAGACAGGAAGCGTTTCATGCATCTGTTTTATCATTAAATGTTGAAGGTGTTAAAGAGCAGGTATTGTTACGTGATGTACAAATGCATCCATACAAGCCGCAGGTACTTCATGTGGACTTTCAGCGTATTGATAGGAATAAAAAGATGCACATGAAGGTTCCGCTACATTTCATTAATGCTGAGCTTTCGCCTGGAGTAAAACTATCGGGTGGCATGATAAGTCATGTGCTTACCGAAGTGGATATATTATGCCTGCCTAAAGATTTGCCCGAGTATATTACGGTAGATTTATCGGAAATGACTGTAGGGGGTAGTACGTTACACTTGAGTGATCTCAAATTGCCAGAAAATGTGGAAGCTTCTGCGCTGATTAGGGGGGATGATTTACCCGTGGCTACTCTCATTGTTCAGCGAGGAGGTGAATCTGAAGAAGGTGGTGCGGGTGCTTAAATAGACCAGATCCTTATCCCATAAGTTGGAAATACAGAATGGACCGCCCTTGTGTATTTCGATTCCCATAATTAAGCAATTGCACATGAACATACCCAGCCTTGATGGAATGCTGCTGTTGCGGTCAAACTAAGTAATCAATGAAGCTCATTGTGGGACTCGGTAATCCCGGGGAGAGATATGCTGCTACTCGTCACAATGTTGGATTCCACTGGCTGTGCCGACTGGCCGGAGAATTACGGATCCCATTCAAATCAGAAGCTAAGTTTCATGGTTTATGTGCAAATATTATGCAAGGTGATGAGCCGTTATGGCTGCTTAAGCCGGAGACGTACATGAATGCCAGTGGGATGGCCGTGGCAGCATTATCTCGTTTTTATAAGATCTCTCCTGACCAAGTACTGATCGTTCATGATGAACTGGATTTGCCGCCCGGCACCGCCAAATTAAAACTAGGTGGTGGGGCAGGGGGGCATAATGGTCTTAAGGATATCATTTCACGTCTTGCTACCAAGGATTTCTGGCGTCTGAGAATTGGTATAGGTCATCCGGGAAATAAAAATGAGGTGGCGGATTATGTATTGCATCCACCCCGAAAAGAAGAAGCTTTATTGATCGATGACGCTATCCAGCGAAGCCTGGTTATCTGGCCACTCATTGCAAGCGGCGATTACTCTGCTGCGATGCATAAATTGCACACAAAACAAAAAGAGACCTAAAGCGGCACTTTTTATTTTGTGTATTTTCCCGTTTACTAGAAATTCAATAAGAATCAGATTATGAGCCTGAAGTGTGGCATCGTTGGCCTGCCTAATGTGGGTAAATCAACACTTTTCAATGCACTAACCAAAGCGGGTATTGCTGCTGAGAATTACCCTTTTTGTACGATTGATCCTAATGTGGGCGTGGTCGAGGTGCCTGATCAGCGCCTCAAGAAGCTCAGTAAAATTGTTAATCCCCAGAAAGTACAGCCTGCTATTGTCGAATTTGTCGATATTGCGGGTCTTGTGGCAGGCGCGTCCAAAGGCGAGGGACTAGGCAATAAATTTCTGGCAAACATCCGTGAAACAGATGGGATTGTTCATATGGTACGCTGCTTTGCTGATGACAATGTGGTGCATGTGGCGGGCAAGGTGGATCCCATTTCGGATATCGAAGTAATTCATACTGAACTCGCGCTGGCTGATTTGGCCACAGTGGAAAAGGCATTGCAACGAGAAGCCAAACTGGCCAAATCGGGCAATAAGGAGAGTATCCGATGTGTGAGCATGCTGGAGAAATTACACGCTCATCTTGATCACGGCCGGCCAGCGCGGAGCCTGGCGTTAGAGAAAGAGCAGCAACCACTTCTGAAATCATTGTGTCTGTTGACATCAAAGCCCACCATTTATGTGGCCAATGTTGCGGATAGTGGTTTTGGGAGCAATCCACTGCTGCAAAGCGTTCAGGAGTATGCGGCAGGCGAGGGAGCGCCGGTTGTTGCTATCTGTGCTTCGCTCGAAGCAGAAATTGCGGATCTATCTGATGAAGACAAGCAAGTATTTCTAGCAGATATTGATCTGGAAGAGCCCGGCTTAAACCGCCTGATTCGCGCTGCTTATCAAATACTCGGACTGCAAACGTATTTTACCGCGGGTGTCAAGGAAGTGCGCGCATGGACGATTCACAAAGGGGATACTGCTCCGCAAGCAGCGGGGGTGATCCATACTGATTTTGAAAGAGGTTTTATCCGCGCCGAAGTCATTGCCTATGATGACTTTGTCGCTTATAGCGGCGAGCAAGGTGCCAAAGAGGCTGGAAAAATGCGTCTAGAAGGTAAGGAATATGTTGTAAACGATGGCGACGTGATCCACTTCCGCTTCAATGTGTAGATTATTGCTGTACGCTATCGGCGTATGAAAATTACTTGATATGGTCTGCCCCTATGTCTGAATGATTGAGATATAAGGGCAGATGTTTTAGTGATTAGAAATTCAGAAACAAGTTGACGCCCACAATATGCATCATTTGATCCGGGCGGGGGTTATGTGGCCTATTGATATATTGGTTCATATAACCGATTTCACCGGTGGCCATTTGATTGAACTTCCAACCTAGCCCAACAAAACCCCTGTTCTGATCAAGACCGTTGGTAATCCAGCCTTTCTGAGGCGTATTCATGGCAATAAACAATTCATCCTGTACTATAAAGCTAAGATTCGGAGAGATAAAAGGCATGGGTATGGCTAGTTTTATTAATTGGCGGAACCGATAGGCCACATCGTTTTTACCGGGATCAGGAACATCATGATCAAAAAAGCGTTGCTCAAAGCGGCTGCGCCATTGGAATCTACCAAACGAGAAATTATCGGTATAGATTAATTGTTGCCAGATCCGGTGCTCATCATAGGGGCCCTGTGCGCCTGAGATTGGCTCAGCGGTTGGTGCCCAGGCATAACCTGCCCAAATCGTAATTTTGTCATTAATGGCATAACCTATGCCTGGACGTATCAGGGATTGAGTAAATTGGGTGGAATCATTGCCAAAACGCCCCTGTCCTTCGAGCCAGAGTCTCCAGTTTTTCAAATTTTCATTACCGGTTACATTGCCTAAATTTACATTCGCCATAATTTGACCCCAGGTTTGGAAGTCAGTGTCAACATCTTCAGCTAAGGCGGGAACCGACAGCAAACTAAACGCAGTGAATACTGTAAAAAGTTTTAGTTTTTTAAACATATGTTTTTCCTTTGGTTGATAGAAGTCCTTAACTTTCTTCTTATGTATGTATTTAAAAAAAGAAAATCTACTTAAAAACTTATTACGTTGAGCAATTAGAAGAAAGATTAGGTAGCTTTTACTTGTCTTTAAGTGGGCTAATGTTACAAAGCGAAACGCTGCGGGGGCGTAGCGTACCATAAGAAATGTTAAGAAAGTGTTAAGAAAATATTAAGAAAGTGTTGAGAGAAGGTATTTTGGAGCAAAAAAAATGCCTTGACAAGCATCTTATATTGCTGACAAAAACCACTGTCAGGGTCGTATTTTTGATCGGAAGAGTTACTTTATAGCACGTAACATCTGCTTCTTTCTTAGACTGAGTAAACTGGTGAGAGGATGGGGAAAGCAAAATCAAGCTAACCGACTAGTAGACCGTTCCAGCATAACGGTTACAGAAAACGCCGTTCGGCCTGAGCCTGTCGAGGGCCGATGTCAGTTGCTTAGCGGTTTGACAGGCTCACCGCGAACGGTAATGGTTTTACTGGAACGATCCACTAGCCCGAATATTTCATAAATTCGCGTGATGATCACGCAGGATTTTGATTAATAGGGAAGTTTTGAGAGGGCGTGGTGTAGTGATTCATACACCCGGCTGAGCAAAATCTTTTTTATTAATCAAAAGACAAGTGAGGGCACGTGCCAATTTATGAAATATTCGGGTTAAGTACTATGTTACTTAAATGATTCCATCATCCAATCATCGAGGTCATCAATAAAGTTTGCTCGAGAGAGTCGCTGCTGATCTTTCAGCCAGCGTTTGAAGAACTTGTCGTCTTGGATCTGCTGCAAATCCTGCCGCATGGCGTTCAAATCCTGTTTGAGGGATGTTTCCTCCCTCTTCAGGTTGCGCTTTAGATTGGCTGTACTCAGGGTTTCGTAAGGACTGAGACCGAATTCATTGCGCACAGCGTGACGCCGATGGTGCAGTTCGTCTTCGAGTTCCTGGGCTTGTTGCTTGAGTAACAGCGTCAGTGAGGCGATTTTTTCTTCTGCCATTTTGGCGATGGATGCCGTGTCAGTAAGTTCGGTGCGCAGTTGGATCTGCAGGAGTGCAACTAAATCACGGCGATCATAAGCGGCGTTGGCTTCGCTCATTAAAGCCGTTTTGCGAGCATGTTCATCGGGGTCGTTCTCGCGATCGGGGTGCAATGCGCTGGCGAGCTGACGAAATACCTTGCGCAGAGTAATTTCTGCTTCCTGTTGCTCTGCTGCAGCTTTAAGCTGGGCAGCAGTGGGTTTTCTTTTACGTTCCCGGGTTTGCTGGCGTGTTTCTTCTCCGGCTTCAGCCTCGCGCAACCGCGCCATGCCGGCGCTAAACACATCATGCATGGTATCCAGCGGCTCATCGCCGGCCAGCGGTTCACCTAGCATGTCTTCCATCATCGCACGCATTTCCCTAATGCTGGCTTGTTCTTTTTGTGCCAGGCTTTCGGTGCTGTGCTTGTCATGCAGGATTTGCATTTCCTCGTCACCTTGAGCCGCAAGCTGTTCACAGAGATTGCACAAAATCGTGATGGCAATACTTTTTTGGGTGGGACTCAATCCTTTGCGTTGCAATCGTTCATCTAGCCACAGCACCATTTCCCGTGTGAGCGTTCGATGACGCTCATGAAGTGGCGCCAGCGTCTGGTGGTATAGCGGGCGATGCGCATCGCTGATGGTTTGTACCTCGACCAGCTGATGCTTGAGTTTTTCGATACGCTCGAGTAAGCGGTTGAAGCGCTGTTGACCCGAAGTTGGCCGGGAATTTTGTGCGGTCAGTTTTAGTGCAGTAGCTGAGTTATTTGCAGTTTGCTGAGAAGTAGCTGTTTCATCAGCAAATAAATCGGATTGGTGGGACATAGTTCTCCAATATAGTCGATTAGTGGGTGAAGGGGGTTAGAGTTCCAATCACTCCTCAGAGTGCCCGCGCAGTAGAGACACTGAAAAGATGATATGTTTCTAAGCTGCAGGAAGTCATAGAACTTCCTATCCTTTCTGAGGTCAATATATGCTTAATTTTGAGAGAGATAGAGTGCTTCCAAGCCGTTTGCAGGAGTGTCGATGATGGAATCACCGGTTCTTCCGTTATATACTTACCAGGCTTTGCAAAATAATCCATTCAATTTCCAGTTAACCTACTTGTAATATTCCGTGAGTAATAAATTATATATCAAGACTTTTGGCTGCCAGATGAACGAGTATGACTCGGATAAAATGGCGGATGTGCTTCATGCGGCAAGGGGTATGGAACTGACTGATAATCCCGATGAAGCCGATGTAATTCTGTTCAATACCTGCTCAGTCCGTGAAAAAGCTCAGGAGAAGGTTTTTCATGATCTTGGACGGGTCCGGCACCTGAAAAACACCAATCCCAATTTATTAATTGGTGTTGGTGGCTGTGTGGCCAGCCAGGAAGGGGCGGAAATTGTCAAACGCGCACCCTTTGTGGATCTGGTGTTTGGGCCGCAAACCCTGCATCGTCTACCGGAATTGATTGAGGAACGTGAATCGACAGGACGGCCGCAAGTTGATATTTCTTTTCCGGAAATCGAGAAATTCGATCATTTGCCGCCGGCACGCACCGAAGGCGTGACTGCTTTTGTTTCTATCATGGAAGGCTGCAGCAAGTACTGCAGTTTTTGTGTGGTGCCCTATACGCGCGGCGAGGAAGTGTCGCGCCCGCTCAATGATGTGCTGGTGGAAGTGGCCGGACTGGTGGTACAGGGCATCAAGGAAATCACCTTGCTTGGGCAAAACGTCAATGCCTATCGGGGTGAAATGGATGATGATGAAATCGCCGATTTTGCGCTGCTGCTCGAGTATATTCATGAGATCCCCGGCATTGAGCGTATCCGTTATACCACCTCTCATCCGAGGGAATTTACCACCCGTTTGATCGAAGCCTATGCGAAACTGCCCAAAGTGGTCAGTCATTTGCACTTACCCGTTCAATCAGGTGCGGACAGGGTTTTAGCGGCGATGAAGCGTGGTTATAGTGTGCTCGAATATAAATCGATCATACGCAGAATACGGGGGATACGTCCCGATATTTCGATCAGTTCCGATTTTATTATTGGATTTCCGGGCGAGACGGATGCGGATTTTGAAGCAACCATGAAGCTAATTGAGGACGTGAATTTTGATGAATCATTCAGTTTTATCTATAGCCCGCGGCCAGGCACGCCCGCTGCCGATCTGCCTGATGACACGCCGCATGAAATGAAATTGGCACGGCTCTATCGCCTGCAGCAAAGAATTGCTCAGCAGGCGCAGGCCATTAGTCAAGGTATGGTGGGGACAACCCAGCGTATTCTGGTAGAGGGACCATCTAAAAAGAATCCAGACGAACTCTGCGGCAGAACCGATAACAATCGCGTGGTCAACTTTGCAGGGACGCCTGATCTGGTCGGTCATTTTGCACATATCAAGATTACGGCGGCGCTGTCTCATACATTACGTGGGGAAATCATTACTGAATAGTAGCCGGTAACGGTTCATTATCACTTGCAATCTCTCGTAACCCCTGCGAGAATCAGCAGGTCGCATTTATTTAAAATAGTTTTGAAACCTAAACCTGTCGAGATCTCTTTTTCTCCGGCTGATAATCGGCGTCTTGCCAATCTCTGTGGCGCGTTAGATGAAAACCTTAAACAGATTGAAAATGCGTTGGATGTCGTGATTGCCCGCCGTGGCGAACATTTCAGTCTACGCGGTCAAGCCAATCAGACGCAGCTTGCTGCACAAGCTCTGAAGAATTTTTATAACCAGTCACAACATCATCTCAGTGTAGAACAAGTACAGCTCGGTTTGATCGAGATAGCCAATTCACATTATTCCTCGCATGCTGCTGCGGATGAAACGGCGGGTGCTGAAGTTGCCGTGCCGAAACTGCTCACGCGTCGTAGCAATTTACATGGCCGCACGCCACGTCAGGGGCAATATCTGCAGCAAATTCAGGAGCATGATATTACCTTTGGCATTGGTCCGGCGGGCACTGGAAAAACCTATTTGGCGGTCGCCAGCGCAGTCGATGCATTGGAGCGGGAGACCGTCTCGCGCATTATCTTGGTGCGCCCAGCGGTCGAAGCGGGCGAACGCCTGGGCTTCTTGCCGGGCGATATCGTGCAGAAAGTCGATCCCTATTTACGCCCACTTTATGATGCGCTGTATGATCTCATGGGGTTTGACAAAACCGGTAAGCAGTTTGAACGCAATGCTATTGAGGTCGCCCCTTTGGCCTTCATGCGCGGACGTACCTTGAATCAGTCATTCATTATTCTGGATGAAGCGCAGAATACCACGCCAGAACAAATGAAAATGTTCCTGACGCGAATTGGCTTTGGTTCCAAAGCAGTTATTACAGGCGATATTACCCAGATTGATTTACCCAAGAATCAGAAAAGTGGTCTGGTCGATGCAGACCGTGTCTTGGGAAAGATACGCGGGATTGCCTTTACCCATTTCAAAACCGAAGACGTCGTGCGCCACCCGCTGGTACAGCGCATCGTCGACGCTTACGAGCGACATGAGAAACGCCAGTAAGGCTCCCAAGCCTCCTCCCGTTACAAGTCATAAAAAAATCAAACTAGTGCTGCAATATGCCGCCGATTTTTCCGGAACACCCACCCGACCGCAGTTCCGTAAGTGGGTGAATGCTGCGTTGACGCAAAATGCGGAGATCGTATTGCGTATTGTTGATGAACATGAGGGGAAGGAGCTGAATCGCCATTTCCGTGGTAAAGACAAAGCGACCAACGTACTGACGTTCGTATACGATGAACTGCAGCCCTTGTCAGGGGATATTGTGCTGTGCGCGCCGGTTATAATCAGCGAAGCGCAACAACAACAAAAAGATCTGACTGCACATTACGCCCATCTGACAGTGCATGGCGTGTTGCACTTGCAAGGCTATGATCACGAGCATGACGCAGACGCAGCGATCATGGAGCAGCTCGAAACAGACATTGTCACTCGGCTAGGTTACGCTGATCCTTATCATGAACGATAAGATTGCAAGCGCTTTCATTCCAAATCCAGGTTTTTTAACAGCGCTATCTTGCGCATACATCTATCGATGATGAAATTTATCATGAGTAATTCCTCACCTAAGGTCAGCTGGTTTGAACATATCGGTGCCCTTCTTTTGCGCCAACCTGAAGATCGGGAACAGTTGGTGACATTGTTGCATTCTGCATATGAGCGTAATTTGCTCGATGCCGACGCACTGGCCATGATCGAAGGAGTGATGCACGTATCCGAAATGCAGGTGCGCGACATCATGGTGCCGCGCTCACAGATGGATACCATTGACATCAGTGAAAGACCTGATGAATTCATTCCGTATGTCATTGAAAAGGGGCATTCGCGTTTTCCGGTAACGGATGGCAGTAAAGATCAGGTGATTGGCATTCTGCTAGCAAAAGATTTGCTGCGCTACTATGCAGGAGAAGAGGAATTCAATGTCCGTGACATGCTCCGTCCGGCGGTATTTATTCCTGAATCCAAGCGGCTCAATATTTTGCTTAAGGATTTCCGCAGCAACCGCAATCATATCGCGATCGTGGTGGATGAGTATGGCGGCGTGGCCGGCCTGGTCACCATTGAGGATGTGCTGGAGCAAATTGTTGGAGAGATTGAAGATGAGTATGACTTTGATGAAGAGGAAGCGAATATCGTAGCCGATGCGGATGGTTATTATCGTGTCAAAGCGATTACTGAAGTCGCCAGCTTCAATGAGGCGCTGAATGCCACCTTCAGTGACGAGGATTTCGACACCATCGGCGGACTTGTTACCAGCAAATTTGGCCGGCTTCCCAAGAATGAGGAAGCAATCGTGATAGAAAATTTCAGGTTTACGGTATTGCGCGCTGATAGCCGCCGCTTGCATTTGTTAAAGGTTGAACGGGTTAAATCAGATAGTTAAGTATTTTCCAGGATGCATTTTTCAGGATGACTGGCTCGCAGTGTGATTAGCCAGGTTGGTGGGAAATACTTATCCTATTATCCGGACTTAACCTTTACGGATGCCAGATGATAAAATAGCGGGCAAATGCCCAACATCACGACCCGCTGTTTTTCTCAAGACGCTTTTGATTCGCTCAATCAATACGGTTTACCCCCCGTTTTAGCGCGTATTTATGCTGCGCGAGGCATTGAGCAACCCCGCCAGCTTGAGACTGAATTATCACTGTTGCTTCCCTTTGAGCAGTTAAACCATATTGCGCATATGGCTGCACTGCTTGCCGACGCCATCGCTAGGCAGAAACGCTTACTCGTCGTGGCGGACTATGATTCAGATGGGGCGACTGCCTGTGCCGTGGCGATCCGTGCGCTGAAAAAATTTGGTGCCATCGTGGATTATCTCGTGCCCAACCGTTTTGAATATGGCTATGGTCTGACGCCGGAAATCGTGCATCTTGCGGCCTCACGCTACGACGAGCAGCCGGATATCCTGATCACCGTAGACAATGGTATTGCAAGCGTGGAAGGTGTGCGGGAGGCCAATCATCTGGGTATGCAAGTGTTTATCACCGATCACCACCTGCCTGGAGACCAGCTGCCTGATGCGGCGGTGATCGTCAATCCCAATCAGCCTGGCTGTAATTTTCCCAGCAAGCATCTTGCTGGCGTTGGGGTTGTTTTCTACGTGATGCTTGCATTGCGGGCGGAGCTACGTAAACAGGGCGCATTCATTGCCCAAGGCAAAGAGCCTAACCTGGCGAGTCTACTCGATCTGGTTGCATTAGGGACGGTAGCGGATGTCGTCAGGCTCGATAGCAACAACCGCATTCTGGTACAGCAAGGTCTGCAGCGCATTCGTAAGGGGCGAGGATGTGCCGGCATTAATGCTTTGCTGCAAGTGGCCAAGCGTGACTATCGGCAGGTATCCACTTATGAGCTGGGTTTCATCATTGGGCCAAGACTCAATGCAGCTGGCCGACTCGATGATATGACCCTGGGAATTGAGTGCCTTATCACGGATGATGAAAGCAAGGCGAATCAACTTGCCGCTCAACTGGATGAGTTGAATCGTCAGCGGCGTGAGATCGAGACGGATATGCAACAGGATGCGCTGAGCAAGCTGGCGACCGTTATCGAGATTCAGAAATCGGCAGTCGACCCCTCTTATAGTTTATGTTTGTATGATTCGAGCTGGCACCAAGGTGTGATTGGTTTGCTTGCTTCACGGATCAAGGAAAAATTTCATCGTCCGGTGATTACTTTCGCACCAGGCAATGAAGGTGAAATCAAAGGCTCAGGGCGCTCGATTCAGGGTTTTCATTTGCGGGACGCCCTAGATCTGGTTTCTAAGCGCCATCCTGGTTTGATCCTGAAATTTGGGGGTCATGCAGCCGCTGCCGGGCTGACTGTGCATGAGCAAAATTTTGAAGATTTCCGGGCTGCTTTCGAGCAAGTTACGCAAGCACTGCTGACGCCTGCGGATTTGACCCGGGTCATAGAGACCGATGGGGAGCTGGATGATGCTGAATTAAATCTGGATCTCGCGCGCTGTCTAGCTGACTGTGTCTGGGGACAAGGTTTCCCTGAGCCCAATTTTAACGCCTGCTTTCATGTGGAGAACCAGCGTGTCGTAGGTGAAAAACATTTAAAATTAAGACTGAAGAAATTTAATTCACACCGCAGCTATGATGCGATACTGTTTTTCCAGGCGGAGTCACTGCCACCACTCATTAACGCGGTCTTTCGCGTGCAAGCCAATGAATATAAAGGAAATACTACTTTGCAATTGCTGCTTGAACATTGGTCCCCAATTGATTCGATGACGATATGAATGACGTATTCCTACCGAACGGCGAGCTCGAGCATCTCGCTGCATTTGCTACCAGTCTCGCCATTGGTCTGCTGATTGGTCTGGAGCGTCAGCGTAGCCCGGCAGCAAGAGCGGGATTACGGACATTTGCCCTGGTGGCGTTGTTTGGCACGCTCAGCGCTATGCTGTCACAAAAAGCCAGCTCACCGTGGTTGCTAGTGGGTGGGCTGCTCCTGGTGGGAATAATGACGATTGCTGCCTATTTTCGTAAGCAGGATGAATCAATTGATATCGATCCTGGCACAACCACTGTTGCGGCCATCCTGATGTGTTATGGATTGGGTGCAACTGTTTGGTTCGAAGAATCCACACTGGCGGTGATGCTCGCGATTATCACCACCATTTTGCTGTATTTTAAAACTGAGCTGCATGGTCTAACGCACAATCTTGATCGACGTGATCTGATTTCGATGCTGCAATTCGCAGTGCTTACTTTTATCGTTTTGCCGATCTTGCCCGATCAGAATTACGGTCCATATGATGCGCTCAATCCTTATCAAATCTGGCTGATGATCGTATTGATCTCCGGTATCAGCCTGACTGGCTATATCGCATTGCGCTTTATCGGTCAGCGTTATGGTGCCGTCCTGCTGGGTACATTGGGTGGCCTGGTATCCAGTACCGCAACCACCATGGTGTTTACGCGTCGTAGCCAAGATAATCCGGGTCTGGTGAAATTGGCGGTGGTCGTGATTTTGCTCGCCAATCTGACGGTTTTAATAAGGCTCGCTGTCATCAGTGCGGTCATTTCTCCGGCCATATTGCCGGAATTGTTACCGATATTAGGGACGGGCCTTTTTCTTGGACTGCTTGCTGCTGCTTTCTGGTGGCGTGACTTAAACCAGCAGGCAAAACTTTCCATACCCGAAACCAAGAACCCGGCTGAACTGACCACTGCGGCAGCCTTTGGGATACTTTACGGAATTGTGCTGCTCATGAGCGCTTGGTTATCAGATATTGCTGGGAGTAGCGGGCTTTATATTGTCGCTATCATTTCTGGTTTGACAGATGTCGATGCGATCACGCTCAGTAGTCTGCGCCTGCTTGATATGGGTAAGCTGCAGGCAATGGAAGCGGTAACCGCCATTACCCTAGCCATTATTTCAAATATTATCTTTAAGCTGGGGTTAATACTGGTTATCGGTAGTTCGTTGCTGGCCAAACATACCGCTTTAGGCATGATCATCATGGTGATCGGTTTGGGCGGCGCGCTGCTATTTTTTGGAAAATAAAGTGGTAGACCATGCATTTTAAATTTGCTTTACCTGCGCCTGGCATGTTGACGCGCCATGCTGGCTTTGACGGTTCCAGCGATACATTTGCTCTTGCGGAGCTTGCGCGCATGGTGCAATTGGCCAAGCCATTGACGATCATTACCGCCAATGCGCTGGATGCGCAAAGATTACTCGAAGAGTTGCCTTTTTTTGCACCTGAACTGAACGTACATTTGCTGCCAGATTGGGAAACGTTACCTTATGATACCTTCTCGCCTCACTTTGATCTGATATCAGAACGACTGGCGACACTCTATCAAGTCATGAATGGGAGTTGCGATGTATTAATCGTGCCTGTGACCACTGCACTGTATCGCATGCTCCCCAGGGAATTTCTGGCAGCCCACACTTTCTTTGTCAAGCAGGGCAGTACGCTCGATCTACCCGTATTCCGCGGTCAGATGACCTTGGCCGGTTATACGCATGTGGCTCAGGTATTGTCACCTGGAGAATACAGTGTGCGCGGCGGATTGGTTGATTTGTTTCCCATGGGCAGTCCGTTACCTTATCGCATGGATTTGCTCGATAACGAAATTGAATCGATCCGCACGTTCGATGTGGATACCCAACGCAGTATTTATCCAGTTAAAGAGATCAGACTGCTGCCTGCGCGTGAATTTCCATTGGATGAAGCCGGGCGCACACGTTTTCGTATTAACTTTCGCGAAAAATTTGAAGGCGACCCCTCACGCAGCCGGATTTATAAAGAAATCAGCAAAGGCGCTACCCCCGCAGGAATTGAGTATTATCTGCCGCTTTTTTTTGAGCAAACGGCCACCTTGTTCGATTACTTGCCAGAGAACAGCCTGCTATGCCTGCATCAAGACATTTATCCGGTAGTCGATAATTTCTGGCGCGAAACCCAGTCGCGCTATCAATTATTGCGCGGCGATACCGAGCGCCCGCTGCTGCCGCCCGTCGACTTGTTCCTGACCACTGATGGTTTCTTTGGCAAACTGAAGCCTTATGCGCGTATTCAAATTCAAACCAGCAAAGACCTGGCCACAGAACCCTTTACCCAACCTTTGCCAGCCGTGCGAGTGGACCGTCATGCAGGCAATCCCCTTGAGAAGCTGGCGGCATTTATCGCTGATTTTACGCTATCGGGCGGGCGCGTCCTCCTGCTCGCTGAAAGTATGGGGCGGCGCGAATTGATCGCCGAATATCTGCACGAATATGGTTTATCCCCCAAGCTCTGTAAAGATTATGCGGCGTTTCAGTCAGATACCGAACCCTTTATGCTGAGCGTCGCACCGCTGCATAACGGCTATATCCTCAATGCCAGTCGCTATGCACTGATTACTGAGAGTGAGCTTTACGCAACCCATGTGCAGGGGCGGCGTGAACGCGAGACGCGCAAGGCTTCCTCGACGGATGTCATGCTGCGCGATTTATCGGAAATCAAGCCCGGTGATCCAGTGGTGCATGAACAGCACGGCATCGGCCGCTATCTCGGGCTGGTCAATATGGATCTGGGCGAAGGGGAGCCTGGTCAAACCAGCGAGTTCCTTGCATTGGAATATGAAGGCGGCGATAAGCTGTATGTTCCTGTCTCGCAGCTGCATGTGATCGGACGCTACAGCGGGGTATCGCCTGAAGCAGCGCCCTTGCATAAACTCGGCAGTGGACAATGGGAAAAAGCCAAGCGCAAGGCGATGCAGCAGGTGCGCGATACCGCCGCTGAATTGCTGAATTTGTATGCGCAGCGTGCCGCGCGCGAAGGGCATGTTTTCAGGCTTAAACAGCACGATTATGAAGCATTTGCGGAGGGATTTGGCTTTGAAGAAACCACTGATCAGGCGGCAGCGATTCAGGCGGTCATTAACGATCTGACTTCTGGCAAGCCGATGGATCGGCTGATTTGTGGTGATGTCGGCTTTGGTAAAACCGAGGTTGCCTTGCGCGCGGCGTTCATTGCGGTGGCGGATGGTAGACAGGTGGCGGTGCTGGTTCCTACCACCTTGCTGGCGGAACAGCATTTTCAGAATTTCTCGGATCGTTTCGGCTTGATTGCCGATCAGTGGCCGGTGAAAATCGCTGAGCTATCGCGCTTTCGCTCTGCCAAGGAGCAAACCCAAGCCCTGGAAGGATTGGCCAAAGGGCAGATTGATATCATCATCGGCACACACAAGCTGATTCAGGAAAAAGTCAAATTCAAGAATCTCGGACTGGTGATCATCGATGAAGAGCACCGCTTTGGTGTGCGCCAAAAAGAGCAGCTAAAGAAACTGCGCGCTGAAGTGGATGTGCTGACACTGACGGCTACGCCGATTCCACGCACGCTCGCCATGTCACTGGAAGGGTTGCGCGATTTTTCCATCATTGCCACCGCCCCGCAAAGGCGGCTGGCGATCAAAACCTTTGTTCATCCGTTCTCAGAAGGGATTATCCGCGAAGCGTGTTTGCGGGAATTGAAACGCGGTGGCCAGATTTATTTCCTTTATAACGAGGTTAGCACTATTCAGCGCATGTATGACAAGCTGGCGCAACTTCTGCCGGAAGCGCGTATCCACATCGCCCATGGGCAGATGCGGGAAAGCGAGTTGGAGCATGTCATGCGGGATTTTTATCAGCAGCGCTTCAATCTGCTGCTTTGTACCACCATCATCGAAACCGGGATCGATATTCCCAGCGCCAACACCATTATCATGCACCGCGCGGATAAGTTCGGCTTAGCGCAACTGCACCAGTTACGTGGCAGGGTGGGGCGTTCTCACCATCAGGCCTATGCCTACCTGCTGACACCGGATGAAGAAGCGCTGGGGGCGCAAGCCAAAAAAAGACTGGAAGCAATTCAATCGATGGAGGAGCTCGGCTCAGGTTTCTACCTGGCAATGCATGATCTGGAAATCCGAGGAGCAGGGGCCGTATTGAGCGAATCACAAAGCGGTGAAATGCAGGAAGTCGGCTTCAATCTCTACAGCACCATGCTGGAGAACGCGATTAAATCGCTCAAGGCGGGGTGTGAACCCGATATACAGCATCCGCTCGGCATTGCCACCGAAATCAAGCTATATGTCCCCACTTTGCTGCCAGAAGATTACTGCAATGATATTCACGAACGCCTGGTGCTCTATAAACGCCTGGCGAATTGCACTGACGATGCGCAGCTGGATGACATGCACCGCGAATTGATCGATCGCTTCGGCTTGCTGCCCGATCCGGCCCGGGCGCTATTGGATTGCCATCGCTTGCGCATTGCCGCCAAACCGCTGGGCATCATGCGTATCGATGCCAGTGCTGACGGCATACTTATTCAATTTGCCCCCAACCCGCCTGTCGAAGCGGGCAACATCATCGCGCTTATCCAGAGTGGCCGGGAGTACAGCCTGGCCGGCCCAGACCGCCTGAAAGTCCAGGTAAAAATTCCAGATGCGGCAGAGCGTGTTAAACGCGTAAGGAAGCTGATGGATAGGCTGACGTAGGAGTAGCTTCTTCTCTCAGGAATGAATGAAAACAGCAATGGATTACTACGACAGTGTTTCCCCAAGAATATGAAATTGACTGATATTACCGAAGAACAAGTACAATGGGCGGTCGTTCGTACCAATCACCGACCTCGCAAAGTACTTGGATTTAGAACTCCTCATGAGGTATTCTTCGGATTATCGATTAGCTATACTAATCAGCCATCAAAAGTTGCGCTTCGAATTTGAATCTACGGGATTTGAGAGTGACCGCACTTTACTTTTTACTACCGATCTCCCGCGTTGGCTTTGGGAAAATTAATCCGCATTTTGAGTCTGCTCGAGCAGGAGCAGCCCACTTATTGGCTCAACCCATACTAGCCCGAATATTTCACAAATTGGCACGTGCCCTCACTTGTCTTTTGATTAATAAGCAAGATTTTGCTCAGTCGGGTGTATGAGTCACTACACCCCTCTTTCTCAAAACTTCCCTATTAATCAAAATCCTGCGTGATCATCACGCGAATTTATGGAATATTCGGGCTAGAAGCCTGCAAGTATTGGCGATTGGTTTATTCCGGAACATTCCAATCGCCAATATTTCAGTATCATGTGTGCAACCTGCAACAGTCATTATTTCGGCTACCTTCGGCTACACACTTAGTATTTACAGCATATTATGTCTGCTTAATTCTGGGAAGACTCCGATTTCCCCTGCTTTCTTTCCTGACTCTTTTCACACCACTTTTCATGACGGCGCTGTTTCATTTCTTTGAATTGGGTATTTTGCTCAGGCGTCAATATCTTTTGTAATCGCGATTCGGTTTCCTCATGAATCGCTTTGTATTTCTCGCCTTGCTCCTTGAAAAGGGCTTCGATTTTGACTTTCTGATCCTCGCTCAACTTTAGCTCCTTATCGAGCCGTTCTATTTTCTTGGCGCGATATTGCTCATGATCACCCTTTTCGCCTGAATACGCGGCTACAGTCAGAGGAAATGCCAAGGCGACTACCATACCTATAAGTTTAGCGTTCATCGTTTAGTTCTCCTGATTAAAGATTGACAATCAAGCAGCATTTCTGCTGCTCTTGGGAATAACTATAAGTAACAAATATGTAAGCAGTTTGCAGCGATTGTGGAAAAAATGTGAAAGCTAAGAGTATGACTAAATCTCAAAGCGATCGTTGCACTAGCCCGAATATTTCATAAATTCACGTGATGATCACGCAGGATTTTGATTAATAGGGAAGTTTTGAGAAAGAGGGGTGTAGTGACTCATACACCCGACTGAGCAAAATCTTGCTTATTAATCAAAAGACAAGTGAGGGCACGTGCCAATTTGTGAAATATTCGGGCTAGCTCCTTTAGGAAGTGCTGATCAATTAGTCAAACAAGATGAAGTGCAAGGCGGACGGAACACATGAAACGAGTCCTATCAGATAGACAGACAAGTTTCAGAGCATCACCTAAACAACAATCTACTCGCGCGGATGATTAATCCGCGCTCCCCTAATCGGGGTTTTGTGGATCATAACGGTATCCTGCTCCATAGACCGAATGAATCACTTCTTTTTCCGGAATCAGTTCAGCCAGTTTTTTCCTCAACTTTTTAATATGACTGTCTATCGTTCTGTCTGAAACAATCCGCTGATCCTGATAAATCAAATCCATCAACCTGGAGCGCGAAAAAATATGCCCTGGCTGCTGATACAACACATAGAGCAGTTGAAATTCAACCGCTGTTAATTCGATTTCCTGATTACCGTACTGCACTTTGAAACTTTGCGAGTAGAGCTTGAGCGCCTGCTCCGCTGAATTGATGGTTGGTGGCTGCAGCCGGCGTAATACTGCCTTGACTCGTGCGACCATTTCCCTTGGGCTGAACGGTTTACATATATAGTCATCAGCACCCATTTCCAGACCCAGCAAACGATCAATCTCTTCAATCCGTGCAGTCACGATGATGATCGGCACTTGGCTAAAACTGCGAATATCGCGACAGATATCAAGCCCATCCCTGCCCGGCACCATCAAATCCAGCAGCACCAGCTCAACCGCGTTGTCTTTCAGCCAGGGCACCACCTCCAAACCCTGGCTCAAGCAATGTGTCTGAAAGCCAGCGTGATGCAAATAATCAGCCTCCAGGCTGGCGAGTTTGGGCTCGTCTTCGACGATCAGGATACAGTTCATGGCGTAACCGGAAATGCAATACGCATCGCAAGGCCACCCAGTGGGGAGTGAGACGCTACCAGGGTTCCTTCGTGTGCCTTTACGATGTTACTGCAAATAGCCAGGCCCAGGCCTGCACCACCCAAATGCCGGTTACGCGAACCATCGACACGGTAGAATCGATCAAACAGATGCGTAATATCCTGCTCCGAAACGCCGGGGCTGCTGTCAGCCAGCTCAATCACCAGATTATCCTCAAGGCGCTCAATCATGATTTCCAGCTGGCCGCCCTGATCAGTATGATTCAGGCTATTCGTCAGTAAATTGCGGAATAATTGCGATAGTCGATCTGGATCGGCATTGATCAGCAATGGTTTGGGCAATCGATTGGTTGATATGACGCTGATCTGCTTGTTATTGAACTCAGGTATAAAGGCTGCGAGATCTTCCTGCAATAGCGGTACCGGATCGAGTAAAACTTTCCGATAACTCAAAGCACCCTGATCAGCCAAAGCCAGTTGGTAAAGATCTTCAGTTAAGCGGTTAAGTCGCATCACATCGCCCGACAACGACTTGATCGTTTCCGATGTCAGCGGACGTATCCCATCCATGATCGCTTCCAGCTCGCCGCGTAAAACAGCTAGCGGTGTGCGCAATTCATGAGAAATATCCGCCACCCACCGTCTGCGACTTTGCTCTGCCTGCTCCAGCGCTGCGGCCATATCATTGAAATTGCGCGCAAGTTGACCCATCTCATCGTTTGACTCAACCGGGAGTCTAGCCTGGTAATTACCAACCGCAAGCCTTTGCGCTGCCGCTGCGATACGTTTCAGCGGCCGCCCGAGATGATAAGCTAAAAACCAGGCGATCAACGCAGAAAGCAGAATCATCACCAAGGCAATCCAGAAAAACAAATTGGCTTGCCGTTCCATAAAATAAATATCGCTCGCCTGATTAACCGGATTTCCCGGCAAAAGCCCAAGAAAGCCCACGGTTTGATTAGCATGCTGAATCGCATGCAGGTGTAATTGGGAAAGCAACTCCTCCCGTCCAAACAGTATCGATTTGTCTGCGCTTAGCAGCATTACGCGTAATCCGAATGGAGGCCACCTTGAGTTTATTTTTTCAGGTAATGTTCTGGGCGGCCACCACTGTTCAGGTTCTTGCTGCGCCTGCTTGATGACCCATTTTGGCGGATGATGCCGATGCGGATCAGCACGCCAGAGCAATGAAATCCATTTAAGTTTATTGCCTGTCAGGGCGTCCCAACTGCGATTCTCGGCGTAGTACTCTTCCAGTACGTCGATAATTTTATCCACCCGCTCCTGCTGCCTTTTTTCAACAAATTCAGTAAATCCTTTTTCGAGCGACCAGCGGGTAAAGAAATGCATACCCAGGACCACCAATAAAGTCGTCAGCAAGAAGGTTAAAAATAATTTGATTCTGATTGACATGGATCGCTGCTCACTTTTCAAGCGTGAACAAGAAAAACTCAAAAGATGCAGAATGAAGTCATTTGGGTTAATGCTAACTTATCAAGCTAAATAGCTTTTCATTAGATCAACTCAGGTATGACATTATACGGGGATGATTGTCCCGACTGATTGTGCAAAAAATATGAATTTCCCTAACTTGCGCACTTGGCAGCTGTTTGGAAATTCAGCGCGCTGTCGATAATGTGGTACTTTTATGTTGTTAACATATACTATTTTATGAATCAACAAAGAGCGTAAGAAGCGTTATCCGAGTAATCCAAGCGCTGGGGCGGGGCATTACTTGAAACCACACTTGCCTGTATCGGCAGTGGGAAGACCGAGAAAAATGCGGACGCCACAAGCACCCGGCGGCAAGTTGTCTGAACAGTCAAAGCGTCAAATGGACTGCGGTTCCTGGGCAACGTGGTTATGATGCTGGCAAGAGGGTTAACCCGAATATTGCATAAATTCACGTGATGATCACGCAGGATTTTGATTAACAGGGAAGTTTTGAGAAAGAGGGGTGTAGTGACTCATACACCCGACTGAGCAAAATCTTTCTTATTAATCAAAAGACAAGTGAGGGCACGTGCCAATTTATGAAATATTCGGGTTAATGGTCGTAAACCCTATTCTGGTAGACACACCGGGTTACTGTTGACGGTTGTAGTAACCATTGCCAGCGTGCGAGGCCGTGATGGTGCTTGCTTACTGTTGCGTCATCTGCCGGTTAGGTTAGCCTGGGTTTACATCGCCATGCCCCGTGTTATGTTGAGGCACTAGTACTCAGTCATTCTTGAAATGTCGGCTAAAGCTCCCCATACTCTCGAGCTTCAACGTAGAATGGAAGTGGGCCAATGGCAAAGAAATACATGGTGAGGCTAACCGAAGAAGAACAAGCTTATTTAGAAAGTTTGGTGCACAAAGGAAAAGTGGCGGCGTACAAAAGGCTTCATGCCCAGATCTTGCTTAAGGCGGATGAGAACGCTTTAGGTGAATCGTGGCAAGATAGC
>NZ_FNDH01000087.1 GCF_900100485.1 Nitrosomonas sp. Nm132
GAGGAGGAAGACGCTGAAGATGATGAAAATGGTGAAGAAAGTAAAGCGGAAAACTCTGACGAAGAAGACTCCACTGATGAAGATGTCGATTAATTGAATTTAAGTCAGAGAGAAAGAAATTTTGATCTCATCAATGAATCTCCCCCCTCATGTAGAGAGAGGGGGGAGATTCATCAGACTGGAGAATGTAGCTTGCTCTTCTGTTCACTTGCGGTGAAATATCTTAAATTCTCTACTTGCCAAGTCAGATATGCGGAAGAATAATTGATCTCTAAAAGTGTGATTTTTATGCGCTTCTTATGCGCTTCTAGAGAGTAGTAAGCTATGAGAAGAAGATGGGGTTCGGCATAAATATACTTGAATTTAAGCTGATAAATTGGAAAGCTAATTGGGATTGGTTTGTAGTTAATATTTATATAAACAAATATTTGAATTGATTTAGTGTTGGAAGAAATATCGTTTGATAAAAATGCTACTAGATAATATTTGATAAAGTAAAGTAAAGTAAAGTAATGTAAGAAAGAACTAATTCTAATATTTCTTCAATATCTTATTCTCGTAAGTTGTATGTTATTCGGTATGATACTTTCAATAAAAATGTAATTATTCTACTTTAGAATAATTGAATTCATAATTTAGAAAAATAATATGTATTCAAAAAATGTAAAGAGTACATGTGAGAAGATAAGTAGATCAACTAGCAATCTACAGTATAGCTATAAGCGTCACATAAAAGAGAAAGTTATAGAATTGCTGCTATTTTTAGCAGCTTTTTTTTCGATTCTAATTACTTTCTCTATTGTTTTCATGTTAGTAAAAGAGTCATTTGCATTTTTTCAGCAAGTTTCAATTTGGGAATTTCTTACTGATACACAATGGACTCCGTTATTTAATGATGCGCACTATGGTATTCTTCCATTGATCTCGGGGACATTGGTAAGTTCTACTGTAGCGCTTCTGGTAGCGCTCCCATTAGGTACAACTATAGCTATCTATCTTTCAGAATTTGCATCGTATACAGTACGAGAGATCACAAAGCCATTTCTTGAATTGTTAGGAGGTATACCTACTATTGTTTACGGTTATTTCGCTCTCTTATTCGTTACGCCTTTATTGCAGATCATTTTTCCTGATTTGCCAGGATTTAGTTTGTTGTCTGCGGGGCTAGTAATGGGAATAATGATTATTCCTTATGTAAGTTCAATGACTGAGGATGCTATGCGTTCTGTACCGATGCATTTGCGAGAAGGTTCTTATGCTATGGGGGCCACGAGATTTCAAACCGCTATCAGAGTTGTGATGCCAGCAGCTTTTTCAGGTATTGCAGCTGCTTATATTTTAGGAATCTCTCGCGCAGTAGGAGAGACTATGGTTGTAGCCATAGCTGCTGGTATGCAACCAAATTTGACATGGAATCCAATGGAACAAGCTGCAACAATTACCGCATATATTGTTCAGGTAAGTTTGGGGGATTTGCCGCATGGCAGCATTGGCTATCAAACTATTTTTGCAGCAGGATTAACTTTATTACTGATTACATTGATCTTTAACATACTTGGCCATCTATTACGTAAGCGATATCGTCAAGCATATTAAAAAGATAACATTCAATTTTAAATAGTATCTAGGTAATATTTAAGATATTCCTGGACAAAATAGAATTTGACGCAATTAATTAACGCTTTGTTAAGTATTTTAATAAAAACTTTATTCTAAATAAGCGGCATTTATGAACGAAGAAAAGAAATTAGAAGAGTTACGCGTTGTTATAGCGCGACATAGGCGTTGGGATTTGATTTTTTTAATTGCGGGTGTGCTTGCTTTAATGATTGCTTTACTAACATTTATGGCGTTATTTACACAAATGCTCATAGATGGTATGCCTCGTTTGTCTTGGGACTTTTTTACTTCATTTCCTTCGCGTCGACCAGAATCGGCAGGTATTCTTTCAGCCTGGGTGGGAACTACTCTAGTAATGTTGGTTACAGCAATATCGGCTGTCCCACTTGGGATAGCAGCTGGTGTTTATTTAGAAGAATACGCTCCTAAAAATTTATTCACGGAACTAATTGAAATTAATGTTACCAATCTTGCAGGGGTGCCTTCTATTATTTATGGTTTACTGGCGTTAGGGTTGTTTGTTTATCAATTGGGTCTGGGGCAGAGTATTTTAGCTGCAGGGTTGACTTTAGCTCTATTGATTTTACCTATTGTTATTGTGGCTACTCGTGAGGCGATACGGACTATTCCTATTGTGATTCGTGAGGGCTCTTATGCGCTGGGGGCCACTAAATGGGAGACAGTCGCCGATCATTTATTACCGTATTCTGCTCCAGGTATTTTGACGGGTGTAATAATTGGATTGGCTCGGGCTATTGGTGAAACTGCTCCTATTATCACAATTGGTGCGCTGACTTTTATTGCGTTTCTGCCTCCATCTCCAATAAAAAATGAATTTCCATTTATATCTTTCGAATGGTTGGCGGCACCATTTACAGTGATGCCAATACAGATGTTTAATTGGGTATCACGACCTGAAGAGGAATTTCAGTCTAATGCAGCAGCAGCAGGATTAATACTAGTCGTCATGACACTAGCGATGAATGCATTAGCTATTTATCTACGTTATCGTATGCGTAAAAAAATCAAATGGTAAAAAATAGTTTAGTAGAATCTGAGGCGAGTGGCATTTCCCTTGACCAATATAAATCAATAGTGAAGAATTTGAGTTTTTACTATGGGAACTTTAATGCACTAAAAAATATTGATATGGTCTTGCATGAGAAGCAGGTAACTGCACTAATTGGACCATCAGGTTGTGGTAAATCTACTTTCCTGCGATGCTTTAATCGTATGCATGATCTTTATCCGGGTAATCGCTATGAAGGCGATATAGTTCTCTATCCAGACAATGAGAATATTCTCTCGCCTTATGTGGATCCGATCGAGGTAAGAATGCGTATTAGCATGGTATTTCAAAAACCGAATCCTTTTCCTAAATCGATCTATGAAAATGTCGCCTATGGATTGAGAGTTAGAGGTATTAAAAAACGTGCAATGCTGGATGAAAAGGTGGAAGATGCGTTACGTAACGCAGCATTATGGGGCGAGGTCAAAGATAGGTTGAATGATCTTGCTTTTAATTTATCTGGTGGGCAGCAGCAGAGATTATGTATTGCAAGAGCACTTGCAACTGATCCTGAAATACTATTATTCGATGAGCCTACTTCGGCATTAGATCCAATTGCAACTGCTAGCATCGAAGAATTGATCGCTGATCTTAAAAATAAAGTAACAATCCTTATAGTGACTCATAACATGCAGCAGGCAGCTCGTGTATCGGATTATACTGCTTATATGTATTTGGGGCGGTTAATAGAATTTGATATAACAGACACAATTTTCATTAAACCAAAGAATAAGGAAACAGAAGACTACATTACGGGGCGTTTTGGTTAGACTTTTCAGCCTGGCGCATATAAGTCGGTAGCAAGTTCAGGTTATTTAAATCTTCTGCCAACACTTATTTAAATTTGGCTCTATATGAATTTTAGTGGGTATGTCATTATTCGGTAATGAATAGTGAAACCTTGTTTAGTCTGGCTTTAGGCCTTCAGTCTCCTTGGGAAGTTAAAGAAGTAAAACTTGTTCATGATGAATTAAAGCGAAAAGAATTACATCTACGAATTGGTTTTGCTGTAGGTAGTCGATTTACTGATGAAGCAGGAAATCTTTGCGGTGTTTATGACACGGTGGAACGGACATGGCAACACCTTAACTTCTTTGAGCATACTTGCTATTTGCATTGTGCAGTTCCCCGCATCAAGACTTCGTCAGGCAATGTGATTAATGTAGCGGTACCGTGGGCACGCGCCAATAGTGTTTTCACCTTGCTGTTTGAAGCCTTGGCTTTGGCCATGATTGAACGGGAGATGCCGGTCAATCGTGTCGCTGAGCTAATGCAAGTCAATCCGCAACGCATCTGGACGATATTCAACCATTGGGTAGGTAAAGCGCTACAAGCGGA
>NZ_FNDH01000088.1 GCF_900100485.1 Nitrosomonas sp. Nm132
CACGTCCCATGGAGTGGCGCTTTACGAATGATGACGCTCGGGTAAAATTGAAGAAACTTTACCCGACTTTAGAAGAATGACTGAGTACTAGCTTACGCTGTGTATATGAGAAAAGAAGCAAGTAGCGTGATCGAACTTCCTGTTGAATAAGTAGTCTTTTAATTGTTCATTAATCTTAATCTAAGAATAAAAAACCATTATGCACCGATACCTGATTACTTTTACCGCTCTTGTCATATCCCTTATATTGTTTAAGGAAGTTAACGCCCAGCAACCCCACGCAGAATTACCTGCTGGTTTAACTAAAATCACAACAGTTGAAGGTATCTCTGAATATCAGCTTGCCAATGGATTGCGCATATTGCTTGCTCCGGATAATTCACTCGACTCGATTACGGTCAACGTCGTTTATCTCGTTGGTTCACGTGATGAAGGTTATGGCGAAGCAGGCATGGCGCATCTGCTCGAGCATCTTTTATTCAAAGGAACTGAGCAATTTTCTGACATCAAAAACGAATTTACCAAGCGTGGCGCCCGCTGGAACGGCACCACATCCTATGATCGTACCAATTACTTTGAGACCTTTACCGCCAGCGCGGACAATCTTGACTGGGCGCTCAACCTGGAGGCTGATCGCATGGTCAATTCACGTGTTGCAAAATCGGATCTTGATAGCGAAATGACCGTAGTGCGCAACGAATTCGAAGCCGGTGAAAACAGTCCTTTCAGCGTACTCGCTGACCGCATGACCTCGACGGCCTATGCCTGGCATAATTATGGCCGCTCCATCATCGGTTCACGCTCAGATATCGAGAATGTACCGATTGAACGATTACAGGCTTTCTATCGCCACTATTATCAACCTGATAACGCTGTACTTGTCATTGCCGGCAAATTCGAGGAGGTTGAGGCGCTGCAAATGGTAGCGCGTCATTTTGGCTCTATTCCACGCCCGACGCGCAAGCTGCAAAAAACCTATACGGTCGAGCCAACGCAAGATGGTGAACGTATGGTTAAGCTGCGCCGCGTAGGTGATACCCAGATTGCCGCCACACTTTACCATATTCCTTCTGGCGCACATCCAGAATACGCTGCGATTGATCTGCTGGTGACCATCCTCAAACAAGTTCCCGGCGGTCGACTCCACAAAGCACTGGTAGAATCCAAATACGCAACCACCGTTCTAGGTTTTGATCGCCAATTGCGCGAAGCAGGTTACGCTTTCTTCGGCGCAAATTTACGACCCGATATGTCGCTGGATACTGCGCGCGACACACTGATCAATACCGTTGAATCGCTCACTGCCCACCCGATTACTGCCGAAGAGCTTGAACGTGCCCGTACACGCCTGCTAAACAAGATTGAGCAAATACTCGCTGATACGCGCACACTCTCCACCACGCTCACTGAATACATTGCCATGGGCGATTGGCGATTGTTGTTCCTGCATCGCGATCGTCTCAAGCAAACGACCCTCGATGAAGTACAACGTGCTGCTAATACCTATTTCAAATCAAGCAACCGTACACTGGGCTTATTCATTCCCGCTTCGACGACTGATCGTGCCGAGATACCGGCAGTTCCAGATGTAGCCCTCATGCTCAAGAACTATCGTGGTGACCCCAGCATAAGCGCGGGAGAAGCATTTGATCCCACACCCACTAATATTGAGAGAAGAATCATTCGTGCTACATTACCTGGCGGCATGAAGCTTGCCATGCTACCCAAGAAAACCCGTGGCAATACGGTCGTGGCATCACTTGTACTCCATTGGGGTGACGAGAAAAGCATGCAAAACCGGGCTACAGCATGCGATATGACAAGCGCCATGTTGATGCGCGGCACGAAACAGCATACGCGTGAAGCATTACGCGATGCATTCGACAGCCTCAAAGCACAGATCAGTGTGAATATCGAAGGCGTATCCATCGAAACAGTCCGCACCAATCTTCCTGATACACTTAGGCTGGTTGCTGAAGTACTGCGCGAACCCACTTTTCCTGAGAATGAATTTGAACAGCTAAAGCTCGCCATGCTGTCATCGATCGAAAGCAAGCGCAGTGAGCCTGACTCACAGGCAAGCTTGCTCATGGAACGTCATCTCGCTCCTTATCCTACCTCACACTGGCATTACACACCGACGCTAGAAGAGCGTATCGAGCGCCTTAATGCGCTGACACTTGACGAAGTAAAGCAATGCCATAGGGAGCTATTTGGCGCTTCAGACAGTGAATTTTCTATCGTGGGTGATTTTGAACCGGAAGAAACTAGCCAGCTCATGCAACAGCTTTTTGATGACTGGAAAAGTCCGCGCCCCTACCAGCGCATCCCTATGTCTTATCAAGACGTCACCTCCATCAATCGTAACCTTGAAACACCCGATAAAGCCAATGCCGTATTTCAAGCTGGCATGAACCTCAAATTGCGTGATGATAATCCTGATTATCCAGCTCTGATCGTAGGCAATTATCTTCTTGGGGGTTCGGCCGACTCAAGATTATGGCGACGCATCCGCGAACAAGAAGGCTTATCCTACAGTGTCGCCTCGACCCTCTCAGCCAGTGCTTTCGATGAACACGGCGAATTCAACATATACGCCATCTATGCGCCGGAAAACCGGGCACGTGTTGAGTCTGCCGTGAAAGAAGAATTGCAACGCGTGATGAAAGAGGGTTTCACTGCGGAAGAAGTTAAAGCAGCCAAAACAGGTTATTTGCAAGCACGGCGCGTCGCACGCGGTCAGGATAAGGTACTTGCTGAACGCTTGGTCAATTATCTATCACGCGAACGCACCATGCAGTGGGATATCGAGTTTGAAAGCAGAATCGCAGCGCTCACACCTGAATCGATCCTTGCGACATTGCGTAAGCACCTCGATTTCAACAAGCTGACGATTGTCAAGGCTGGCGACTTCGCCAAGGTCATCGCCGATACGACTCCAGAGTAATCTGAAACAATCCAAATAGCCGCCATACGATGATAGCGAGGACACACACACGTTCACAGTCTGTAAAAAGATGCTGTACTCCGATTACAGCGCTGTGCGGCGCCCGCTCCTCGCTATCCTATCCGATGAAAGCTCCGAGACCTTTGCAAAACTCGTAATTTCTGAAGAAACCCTACAAATCCTGATTTTTGGCCGATGACCAAGTGATATTTCTGTAGCTTCTTCGCAAAAAGATCTGGAAGGGATCAAGCTAAAGCATTTCATCGGCTCAGAAGATGTATTTTTTCCTGAGAGAACCGCGGTATTAGGTGATCGACATACAACTTTGGCAACCTTTTCAGGTTATACGCCATGGCTTGTAGCATATAGCATATGCCAGGCATGTGCTTTGGCTAATCCCCAGTAACGCAGAACTTTACTGCCGAAGATACGCTCTACGACATAACGGACGAATGATCGGAAACATCATCTTCCAGATTCAAACCCCAAAACCGCATCACATGCAAATTCACGTTAGCCATGTCTTCAACCGCTTCATCGCTCTGGGTCCACCATGCCAAATACCAACCCAAAGCATTTTGAACAGCAGCAGACCTGGATAGGCAAGGCGTCCTGTGGCGTCAGATGCGGGCCGCGCGTAATACTGCGCAATTGTTTGCTCTATCGGCGACCAATCAATCAGGTGATCAATTTAATTGAGAAAATTTCCTTTTCGCGTGCGGCGGGTGACATCAAAATCTGAGAAGTTTATGTTATAAGCGTAATGAACTAATTAAAAACAATATCAGACAACCTGATCTCGGAGCATCCCTCGTTTTTAAAGCATTCTAAAGAACAAATATAAATCAATCGATTACATGTGCCAGGGGAGGAGATACAAAAATAGGCAGTCAAACAA
>NZ_FNDH01000096.1 GCF_900100485.1 Nitrosomonas sp. Nm132
TTCATGTCGGACGCTCCTCTCTAGTTACAGGGTTTTAAACAACACTACTTTGGCACCTCGTTGCCATTTAGGGTAGTGGGCGTCCATTCCATTACATATGTCAGGCGGGTCAGACCTTTGCTGCGGATTGTGGCATTCGCAACTTGATCGAGCAGATTCGAGTCAGCTACCCGGAATTCGATTGTGGGTTGCTCCGGAACGATGGCAGGCTCCAAGAACACCTCGATGAATCCCTGCCATTTGGGAATGCGCCAGCAGCCGCCGGCGATCTTCTGCCCGAATCTCGCCTTGACCGCGGTAATGACGCGGATTCTCCCGGCATGGGCTAGAACTCGCCACCTGAAAGAAGAAGACCGGAAGTTGGCACGACAATACCTCATTGATTGCATGTCCGATGTTCATGAGCAATCGCGCATCGGGTGATAAAGCGGTAAAGGCGTTCCAGCTTGCTATGCTGGCTTATGGTATAACAACGGGAATACTCAACTGAGGTTTCCGACGTCATTCCTTGGGCGGTGCTTTTTCCGGCTCCACACTGTCGACCTGAGGTATAGCCTTTTGCGGATGCTGTTTGACCATCCGCTTCAATTTATCATCCTTTCCCGGCCCATGGACGCCACTCTGCTGTACCTCCATATCCGGCGGAAATTCCTCCAGTTTGGGCGTTCTGTACTCAAGTTCGGCCTCGGCTGCGAGCCAGTCATCAAGATCATGCCCGGCGGTGCAGCCACGCTTTTCGTAGTGGTAATAGGCAGCCTCGCGAATCATCGCCTCACGCTGCTCAAGGCTGAAAGCCCCTCGCCATGTAATATCGGGATCGCTTTGCTGGTTAGCGGGAGTGCGTGTCTGTTTAGCCATGTTTTTGTCCTCCATCGTTGAAGATGATGGGGCACGGAACGAACGGGCCAGGCCCGCATGCTGAGCGCCCCTTGTAATTGCCAGGTTAGCCTGCAACCCTAATCCCGGCGACCAGAGCCCTTGATGCAAAGGAAAAATAAATCCCTTTTCTTTTCTGATTAAGCTCTGAAACTTTCATAGTTTATCGAAATACATCCACTAAAAAAATACGTGCAAACACGTAGAAATAGCCCTTATTGATAAACGATCAAAAATCTTTTTTGGCTCAAGCGAGGCAATATATCAAAAATTAGAGGCGTTGTTTCCCTTTCAGGGGAAAGGCATTCAGTTTTAGTATCGCCGATATTTATTTGTTATCCTGAATGAGTGGAGGCATATCGATTTGTACACGTCTCAATGACTGGTATTAGACCGCTATGCCGATAATCTCACCTTGCTCCTGCGGTATAAAAAAACGATACTGAATGAAGGATTTATTTGACTTGTCTGGAACTGGATAATGAAGGTTATTAGTGTTCGCGACATCCAAGAACTGATCAAAATTCCCGTTGGGGCGCGTTCCGTAAATCCGTGCGTCATGCCACATACTATGCGCAGGGCGTCATTGAATTGATGCCTTGTGCGGATGATTATTTGTATGCGTTCAAATATATCAGCGGCCATCCCGGCAATACGGCGCAAGGCAAGCTGAGCGTGGTCGGTATTGGCCAGTTAAGCGACACTGCTACCGGCTACCCGTTGCTGCTTAGTGAAATGACCTTGCTGACTGCTTTCCGCACGGCGGCAACTGGCGCTGTGGCGGCCAAGTATTTGGCCAGGGAAGACGCTCAGTCTTTGGCGATCATCGGTACCGGAGCCCAGGCGGAATTTCAGGTGATGGGTTTTAACAGTCTTTTCCCGTTACGAGAAATACGCTACTTCGATATCGATGCGGCGGCAATGGCTAAATTTTCACGTAACATGGCTCCTTATGCTTTCGAACTGATACCCTGCGCTAACATTCGGGATGCCGTCCGCAATACTGATATGGTCATTACGGCAACGGCGAGTAACACACGGCAGATATTGTTCGAATTGCAGGACATCGCGCCAGGCACCCATATCCACGCCATGGGCGGTGATCGCCCTGGTAAAACCAAATTAGACCAAGCGTTGCTGGAGGCAGCAAAAATTGTCGTTGAATTCACCCCGCAGGCATTAAAGGAAGGCGGAGTACAACAGTGCGAAGCAAGCGACATTTATGCTGAATTGTGGGAACTCGTCACGAAACGCAAGCGAGGCAGGGAAAATGCTGCTGAAATTACCGTGTTCGATTCGGTTGGCTTTGCACTGGAAGATTTTGCAACGCTGCGTTTGGTGTATCAACTGGCATTAGAATATCAATTAGGCAGCGAGATCGCGTTGCTGCCAGAAGTACATGATGTGAAAGACTTGTTGGGTGTTTTAGCGCCTTCTTCCTCTTCCTGATTTTCTCTCCGAAAAAGAAGAGCTAATCGTTAATCTGCATAAAACGTTTCAACGATCGCTCTCATCAGATGCAGCGTTTTAGCGTGCCGGTCACTTTCCGGGTTGAACTCGCTGATTTCCAGGCCGCAGAACTTGGCATGACGCTTCGCCGAGGCAAGTGCTGCCAGCAGCGCGGCGGCTTTAATTCCATCTGGCACTGGGGTTTCTACGCCAGGCGCATCTTCAGGATCAATTAAATCCAGGTCAAGGCTAATGCCTATCATCCCGCAAGTTCTGCTTAGTTGCTCAATGGCCGCAAGGAGTGTTTGCGAGAGATCACTAATTTGATCGGCAAAAACGATCTTCACGTTTGCCTGTTTTAAAAGAGCGTATTCAGCCGGTTCATAACTGCGGACACCGATCAACAGCAGATTCTCTGGCTGAATAAAGCGGCCAGTAGGATACACTGCGCTCAGCCGCTCATCTGCTTTACCCAGCAGCGCGGCAACAGGCATGCCATGTATATTGCCGGAAGGCGTTGTGGCAAAAGTGTGCGCGTCCATGTGGGCATCAAGCCAGATTAGGCCCAATTCGTCACCGCCTGGCAATCCCTGCAATACCCCTGGCCAGGTGCCGAGCGCACAGGAATGATCGCCACCGATCACCAGAAAAGGGCGCCGGGCTTCAGTCCAGTAGCAGGTAAATTCACTTGCCTTCTGGTATAAACGGGATAATCTGGCCTCTTTCGAGCCCTTCTTCTCGGGATACAGCATGTGCCATTGCAGTTGCAGACCGGCGTGCGGCACTGGCTGCCGCGTAAACTCGTCACGCAACAGCTCTGCCGCGTGGCCGCACGCCTGCACCGGCCCCCCCAGGCAGGAAGCAATTCCTAGTGTTTGTATGAGTCTCGCCATCAAACAATGATGGCACAGTTCGCAGGTAATGTCTTTAGCGTCGACCCTCCTGGTCAGGGCAATCGCGCTTAAAAGTGCTTGAAAATAGAATTTAGATAAGGTAATAACACTATCATTTTGATTTTAGATGATAGCAAAGCCAACACCTT
>NZ_FNDH01000092.1 GCF_900100485.1 Nitrosomonas sp. Nm132
TCGATATGTTCGCATGCAATGCCCCCGCAAACATTACTCCACATGCCACTACTAACCCCTTCAGCCATCCTCGGGCATCCATTCCTCTCTCCTTCATTTTTCGTTTTTTAAAATCTCTTCTCTAACAACTAAACAGCTAACACAAAAAAACTTTTACCCTAATTCGATTATCAAACCATAGCTTTAATCGACTTTGCCAAACGACTTTTATGCCGCGCTGCTTTATTTTTATGAATAATCCCTTTGTCTGCGATAGCATCCAGAATACTGGTTGACTTACTAAACACAGCTTTTGCCAGATCTTTATCTCTAGATTCAATCGCTTTTCTCACACTTTTGATCGCAGTCCTCATTCTAGATCGCAAACTAAAATTTTGCTCTCGCCTCATGACTGTTTGTCTCGCCCGCTTCTTGGCTTGTGCAGTGTTGGCCATATAAACTCAATTCCTCAATTTTTAATAATTTGCTAAAAAACTTCGGGATATTACGTTTATTCTAAAGATAATGCAAGAATACAAAGCTCCCCAATGTTAGCAACAAATAGAAATGTCCGGTTTTGTAGCAAATAAATTGTCCGCTTTGAAACACATTGAATTGTCACTTTATTCATTGCGCAGTTGTGGCGGCGGATTTACGCGACAACTGAGCTGTCCAGTTTTATTTCCTTGCCAGACGAACCGTATGTGGCAAGTTTCCTTGGGCCGTGCATGATAGCCACTTGGCCATTTGAATAGCGCAATACGCGCGATTCTTGCCTTCACATAATGGCAGCGATGGCGATCTGCCGGGATTTGAAGCTTTAAGCCCTCAAAGCTAACACAGTTATCATGGCCAACAACGCGCTCATGGCGTTCACAGAGGGTGTCTGCAAGCTCTTCACCGATCCATGGTACAAAAGTACTGCCTTCCTCGCGTGCTGATTGCATGAACTCGGCATTGAAAGCAGGCATATAGACTTCTTTTAGATGTCGATTGGCTGTTGCCATATCGGTAATACCGACTAACACCAACTCTTTTGGTAGGCGTTCCTGGTGCGTGCGAAACATGCGTTCGCTGCGCCCGCGTGCTTCTGGTTAATAGGCTGCAATCATCTCGATTCCTAATCGTTTCATGGCCTGCCCAAACTGAGTGAGATTCTGTTTGTCAACCTTACAGCCTGCTTCCGGCGTGTACCAGTAGTGGCTGCCACGATCGGAGTAAAACGAAGCAAACAATCCATGTTTCTCAATGACTTCCTGTACGCCCTGGAAGCTGCTCATGCCGCCCTCTTCCTCAACCAAAAACATCGAGCAATGCTCACTGGTGGCATCATCCATCGTGACGATCAAATCCCATACATGGACGCCCACTTTTTGCCAAGCTTTCATTTAATGATTCTGAGAAAGTAAAGATTGCTGCCATACATGCGGACTCTCGGTATGAGACGAATTGCCTCTGTCCCTGAGGTATCCCCATGAATTTACCCTCTCTCCAATGAATCGAAGTAATCTACTAAAAGGGCTTGCGCCTGCTCCAACATTGAGGCGGATAATTCAAAAACGACATAGCGACAAGCTATTGTGGCAAGAAAAATAACTGAATAGGGTGAACGACCTTGGCCGCTGTTGACCTTAACCCGAATATTTCATAAATTGGCGCGTTCCCTCACTTGCCTTTTGATTAATAAAAAAGATTTTGCTCAGTCGGGTGTATGAATCACTACACCCCTCCTTCTCAAAACTTCCCTATTAATCAAAATCCTGCGTGATCATCACGCGAATTTATGAAATATTCGGGTTAAGGTATCGCTCGATATCAGTACCTTTTAAACATATCCCCGTAAGCCAAAGTGCAAAAATGATGAGCGCGGCAATTAATAACAGGTTGGCTCGGCGTTCGGCTTCAATCCGACTTTCGCTGGTAAAATCCAAACCATAATGCGTACTTTGGGTGTCTCGCAAGCTTTCCTGAATTTGCATACGGCTTCGATAATAATCCACGACCCGCACTGCAGAAAACGCTTTTAGCGAGGGCGACACAACCAGAAGCTAGGGCTCTTTTCCGCGTTTGGCATGTTTACGACTGGCACTGGATTTGCTTGGATGATGTTGGGCGGTCAGCTGTTTACGACCTCTAACGGGCCTATAAAAAGTCACCAGCTCACCGTTTAGCGGATGGCTGTACCCAACGGGCCGAGCCTAAGCACTTGGGTGTTCGAGTGGCTTTAGCGTAGAGTGACTTTGCCGCCAGCCAATCGTTAGGCCGGTTGACCCGGGCAATGAAATCGCGATTGCGGATTCGCCCGAGCCAATGCCAGTCCAGATTTTCAACTTCGCGAAAGAATGGCGTGCGAAATCCAGAATCAGCAACGATGATAGGCGCTACATCGGCTGGTAGCAATGCTTGCAAACTCCTAAGAAATCGCTGCTGTATCCGACGGTTGCCCAGTTTCTTAACGGGATGAATTTCTTCGTGCAAGGTAACGGAACGCCCTCCCGTGGGCAAAGCCGCTCGTAAGAGTTGCTGATGCTGATCTGTTGTCAGGGGCGACCAGTCGATAAGGATCAAGGGCATGGGCAGGGATTGCAATAGCCATCGGGTCATAGTGCCGTATATCTCCATGCGTTCGCTGTTGAGATGGTAATTGCCGGCTAAGCGATCCATACGCTTGATTTTGTGTTTGATATAGGCAGGTACGGACAAGCGACCGCCCGAGCTGTGTAATCGATACAGGCGCTCCTTTCAAACCAGCCTGAACAGCAGCCATCAGAGCTTGGAGACGGGTAGCATGAATGCCGGGAACTTTTTCTTTCAATAAGTTATGCAGCAGATCAATAATCGACATAAATTTATCCTTCCAGGTTATTATTTTAGAAAGAAATTTCATGCTCAGACCAGCTTAATCTTATTTTTATCCGAATTCCATCCAACAATACATTGTTTTTTAATGATATTTTGTGGGGACGCCTCAGCCTCTGTCCCTGATGGAATTCGCTGAGCAGCTCCTTATCACTTCAGCGTGCTTGATGCACTGTGCGATTTTCAGGTTTAGCCACTCACGGTCTGACCAGTCTCGCCATCATGTCATGATTGCCTGCGCAATCGGTGGTAGTCCTTCTCCTTAAACTCGTTTTTATTGCAACATTACCAATACGCTTCTATTCAACTGTCACGATCAGTGAGTTGCGGTAGTCGTTGCAGTAGTATGATCGGAGTGAAATGTCGTTTTTTTGGTGAGCAATGCCCAGATGATGCGAGCGTTCTTATTTGCCAGGGCAACAGTAGCAACATTCTTATTGCGCCGTGTTATCAGCTTGCGCAGCCAGCTTTCTGGCTCGGCCTTCTTCTCGGCAAAACGGATGACTGCTCGTGCTCCGTGGATCAGCAGGGTGCGAAGATACGTATCGCCGCGTTTGCTAATACCGAGCAATAACTGTTTGCCACCGCTTGAATGCTGCTTGGGCACCAATCCTAGTATCAAAACATATTAATTACGAAACATAATGCTGCTGCATTTTTCGATCTGCATCCTGTCGAGTGAACGTCCACTCGATCGATCGGCGCTCGGCATTACGCCGCTGTTGCCAGGCATCCACCTCAGCAGTGAGCGCGTCGCGCTCGTGCCAGTGTCGATCCAGACACTGCCTATCAAGGATGCCGATCTCGATCTCCGCCATGTTGAGCCAGCTGGCGTGTTTCGGGGTGTAGTGGAATACGACGCGGCGCAGCAGCACCTCTGCCTCCTCAATACCAAGCACTTCCTCGAAACAACG
>NZ_FNDH01000093.1 GCF_900100485.1 Nitrosomonas sp. Nm132
GTATTCCTTTGTATATTGCTTCCTCATTACCATTACTTTCTCCAGTTAAGCTATTTTCTCTTAACTGGAATGTCCGGATTCATTAAACCAGGTCATACAGCTCGCTCCTTTGGTATTCGTTCGCCCTGGTGAGCTGCGTGGGGCAGAATGGCAAGAGATTGATCTTGATCAAACAGTTTGGCGTATACCTGACCATCGAATGAAGATGAGGGACACGCATATAGTCCCTTTATCACGCCAGGCAATTGAGATATTCAGAACTATTCAACCGCTGACAGGCCGGGACAGGTATGTATTCCCCAGCTTGAATAAACAACGAAACAATCACAACTATCTCTAATTCCGATAAACCAGCAACCATCCAATATAGACAAGATGCAACGATAAACGACAAGCCGATCCTACCAGTAACGCATGCCGTCGTATCTAATACTGTTGATTGGGTAAAGGTAAGCGCCTGCCTCTCAACAAAGGACAAATGCATCTGCTACGGCCACAACGCCGAACGCCTCGTCATACCGCCGGAAACCTGCCACATTGCCGCCCAGCATGGCTGGCCCGGCAAAAGCTCTGCAACTGTAGCAACTAACCTATAGCTACAATAATATGATTATCTGGGATCAAATAAGGACGAAGTTAATGACTAGCAGGGAATCTTACAGAGGCTCACCCGTAGCGAAGCGTAGGGAAGAGGGCGGTATGTTCCCGTCGCGGGTCAAACCGTGATGCTTCCAGCATTTCACCATCCCAACCCCCCCTCCCTTTGCATAACTAAAACGCAAAGTATCTTACATCTTTCCCTGAGTAGCCTATGTTAATTTTTTACGTTTTAAATGAGGGCTAGAGCTTTGTAGATTTCTTTTGTTTTCCCTCTTATGTGATTTTCATGATCTGTTGAAACATCGAATCTATGAAATATCGTGAGAGAGTTTCTGTATTGCATGATTGCGATTATTTTATGACCGTCTAAGTCCTTTCTATATACCAGCGTATCGAATTCATGCATTGCACGTATCTTATCGCTTGTCGTTAACTTTCTGTATATTCTTTGCTTGTTGTCACGTAGAAAGATAGTGAACATTTTCGTTTCCTTGCCGACGGTTATTTATTTTTCTAGTGCGGCATTTTATTTTTATTCTTTATGCAAAAAACCTTACTATAGGTAATTCGAGCGAAACGCTTCACAGTCCGTTTCATTTTTTTCTCCAATAGCTAGCTATTGCTTATTTTGCTTTGATGTCTAGTCCTGTATTTTCTTCCGGATGTATTCCACACTCTATAATATCTACTGGCACATTCGCGCGGCTCGTAATTTATCTATTAAGCGTAAATATTACCGGCTAGCTGCGGGCGAAAAAAAACGCCTGGTGCTGGCAGGCGTTGACCGGGAAGAACTGCGGTTACTTTGTCGGCATTTGGCTAACCCGTGTAACCGTTTTTCTGAGAGAAGCCTAATAGCCTATAAAGAGCATTTGCAAAAGATGAAATTTTCCGTCTGAATTTCTCATATTTAGAATTGCGTATAATGTATATTATGTTAAATCGAAGATTCAGAGAACGCAGAAAAAGACAAAGAAGGAAATCAGACTTTTTAGCTGACTGGCTCTATAAGCTTCTAAGCGTTTTTCAGCCAAAGGGTTTCGCAAGTTAGCCAGATGCCTACATAGTAACCTAATTTCTTCCTCATCAACGCCTGAGTCAATCAGGCGTTTTTTTTCCTTGGAGACCAAGCGATAATATTTACGTTGCACCGACGCATTACGAGTCAAACGAATAAACCAGTAGTAATTATAAAGTTTAGAAAACATAAGCAAATCACATTGGTCGAGATGACCAGCCGCGCTTAACAGCATTTCTGCAGGTCTCAGAAGGAACTGAAAGCCGCTCAGACAATTTGCCATAGCAAACACATTTAGATTCATTTGCAATACAGGAAGAAACTTGTGACCAGTCCATTTGACCAGACTTAAGATCAGGCTTAGGTTGAATTACAGGATTACTGGGTATGCCACGAAAAATTAGAAGATTAGACTTTAGACGGTGTTCAAGATAATTAACAATCAATGGATATGTTAGCAGTAGAAGAAAGCTAGGCAGAACGTAAATAACCAGAATCTTTAAAAATTTTCTGAATATACTCATTGCCGCTTATCCCATTTAATTTGAAACAGTTAAAACGGCAATTAACCGACTCAAATTAAGTCTACAGAATGGTGAGCAGTCCGCTCGAATTCCCCTTGTTAATGGCATAAAAAATTAACATGAAGAAGCAAGATATTTTGCGTTTTAAGGTTATGTAGGGGGCTGAGGGGTTGGGATCGGTGCGATGCTGGGAGCATCGCGGTTCGACCCGCGACGATGACTCACCGCCCTCTCCCCTTCGCTACGCTACGGGTGAGCCTCTGTAAGATCATCTGCTAGTCAGTTGCTGGTAATTCATACGTTTTTTTGTGCCTATGATAAAAATCCAAAGCAACAGAATATTTGAATACCATAAGATAAACAACAGCTTGGAGATACATAAAACGCGACTGGTCAGGATGATCGTTAGCGTACTGCACATAAACAAAGCGCCAGACCTTAACATAAAGAAGTTCGTCAAACCAAAGAGCAGGAATAGAATAAATAGTCAGAAGATGACAATACCATTTTGGAATCCTTGGAAAAGTATCCTGAACTTCATTCAAAAAGTTTATATAGCATTTTTTCATAGCATTCATCAAAAAAAAGATTTATAGATTAGTTGATGCAGTTGCAACGCGCTTGCCTGGCCAACCGTGCTTAACGGCAATCCTGCATGTGTCGGGAGGAATGATAAGCAATTCAGAGCTGTATCCATAGCATTTGCATTTCGTATTGCTGGATATGCAGGCTACAACTTTAGACCAGTCTACTTGATCAGACACTATAGGATGCGTTACAGGTACGAGAACCGGCAAAGGCAGCGGCGCTGCTGGTGGATTATGATGAGAAACAGATGACTGACTAGATACTACAACAGATGGTTCACGCTCTTTTACTTCTGCAACTATCGCTTCCTGAGGCGGCTCAAGCTTAGCCATGATGCGTATATAAACATAATAGAGTAATGCAGGAGTGATCAATATTATTGCAAGACTGGTAAAAAGCTTGATAGGGATCGTTTTAGTGGGCTTGGTATGAATCGATGCAGATTCATAAAGCTTAAAAGACTCTTTCGGAACTTTACATGTAGGCGTGATGTGCAGATGCTTTTCAACGAGGCACAACACTTGGGCATGAATAAGACCGGGTGACTGAGCTACCAGGATAATGTCTAGGCCGTGATGTCGGTGCATCCTTAGGTTATTCTATATCTTCAGATACTGCGCCGCGTCCAGAGGCCGGCCAGAGCTTCCAAGCTTCATCAATAACAATAAGACTTCCTTCAGCTATATTGTTAAGCTCAAATATAGCGTCAGAGTCATTCAAGATACTTTCATCTTTTTTGGTTCGCTCATGCCAGTGACTTAATTGTTCATAGGTTTTAACAATAGGTAAGCATTCAGCGCGTCCATCTAAACACAGATAATCCAGTCCATTATTATCCCCAGACATATTTCAGGGAGATAATTGATGGCATTAACGCTACTCAAACAAAACCATATAGGAGCCTGGCAGGTTAGCGGCTTATCGCAAAGGGCTTATTGTCGTCAGCATGGTTTGAATGCCAAAACATTTGGTAA
>NZ_FNDH01000061.1 GCF_900100485.1 Nitrosomonas sp. Nm132
CCTGCTTTGCGTAACCCGTAAATCTGATATCGTTGCTCTTGGGTGAGCTGCTGATAGTGCTTCATCTGGGCTCCTTTTATTTGATCGTTCAAGAAACTCAGATGCTATCGCAGCTTGCCTCTTGTTAACCTTATAAAAGTTGCACTTCAAACTAGAATCCGCCTAATAAAACTTATTTGTTTATAAAATTTATCAATAAGAAGAACCTAGAAGACTCTGATATATACAGTATTTTCCGATCTTATCATTTTTTGTTATACTTTATATCAATATATCATGTAAGCATAAATTAAAAATATGTTAACTAAGAATATTGTCATTTTATGTATTTACGGATGTTTAGTATCTGGTTGTGGATCAGTAGAAAGAAAGGAAGCAAATTTTAAAGAGCATTCGAGATCTATTATCTCAAAAGATAATAAGGCAAGCTTACATTCTGTAAAAAATGTATTATATGCAAAATACAGAAAGTGGCAGGGAGTTCGCTATCAGCTTGGTGGTTTAAGTAAAAATGGTATTGATTGCTCAGGATTTGTTTATATCATTTATAAATCAGGATTAGGTATAGATCTACCGCGAACAACCAATCTACAATCGAGAGCAGGAAAAGAAATAAATAGAAATAATCTTAAAACAGGTGATTTAATTTTCTTCAAAACTAAAAATACATTGAGCCACGTAGGTATTTATCTTGAAAATAGAAAATTTATTCATGCTTCTACTACTAAGGGAGTAACAATATCTAGATTAGACAATATATATTGGAAGTCCAGATATTGGAAATCAATTAGAATTTAATCATTCATTACTATCAGAAAATATTACCTCTTATATAAGATAGTATAGACAACTTAAATTAAATCCAATAAGTACCTTATCAAGTTATGTAATTTCCTTACTCTAGGAAATTACATACTCAATTCAATTATAGTAATTCTAATCGTGAGGTGATCGTCTCTGATGAATATTTAAGGAATATAAAACCCCAAATATACATGATAGATTATTCGAATTAAATCTTGCTGAGTCAATATTAACGCATAGATGACTAGAAAGTCAGCTATACATAATAATTCGGTAAAATTAACTATGAGATCACACTCCGCCAATATTACAATCGTATCAAAGCAAGCAATGCTCTTGTCCTTATCGGAATTGCTTTCACTCGAACATATAATCTCTAGACTGTTCGCACCCATCTCTTTGTGCAAAATCAATAAGTAGGCCCATGTCATTTTGAGCAACCTAAACTTAGATATGATGCCGTCTTCAAATGGCGCTAACTTTTTATCCCATTGAAGAATTAACAGAGATAAATGCTAAATCTTATTGGAAGAAATTTAATTTAAAAAGAAGCAAACTATCTATTCATAATAGTATTTTTCAAGTTGAGATTTATTTTTGCAATTGTTTTCCATATTTACGATTAAATTTCTCAACTCTTCCGGCAGTATCTACAATCTTCTGTTTTCCCGTATAAAAAGGATGGCAAGCTGAGCATACCTCTATATGTAAAGGCTTATTTAGAGTAGAACGTGTTTTAAAAACATTACCACAACTGCATGTTACTGCTATCTCTTGATAAATCGGATGAATCTCTGCTTTCATAATCTTACGTCCTCGATCTCCATATTATATTATTATGGGTTATATATTTTAAAAAATAGAATATTATCCTTTAATAAAGGAAGAGGTGCAACTTTAGAAAAGTTACGTCGGCATTACTCATCATCATAAAAATAATATAAAGATTTATACACGCCGCATTGAATCAAAAAAATCAGCATTGCTTTTTGTAGCTTTAATTTTATCAAGTAAAAATGACATTGCATCCATATCATCCATGGGGTAAAGTAGTTTTCGTAATATCCAGATCTTTTGTAATACATCTTGTGGAAGCAGTAGCTCTTCTCGGCGAGTGCCAGAGCGGTTAACATTAATCGCAGGGTAAATACGTTTTTCTGCCATGCGCCGATCAAGATGGATTTCCATGTTGCCAGTACCTTTGAATTCCTCGTAAATGACATCATCCATACGAGAGCCGGTATCCACCAAAGCAGTCGCGATAATGGTGAGAGAACCTCCTTCCTCTATATTTCGCGCAGCGCCAAAAAAACGTTTGGGGCGTTGTAACGCGTTAGCATCTACCCCTCCTGTCAATACCTTACCAGATGCAGGCACTACCGTATTATAAGCGCGTGCTAAGCGAGTAATAGAGTCGAGTAATATCACTACATCTTTCTTATGCTCCACAAGACGCTTGGCTTTCTCTATCACCATATCGGCTACTTGAACATGCCGGATGGCAGACTCATCAAAAGTAGATGAAATAACTTCGCCTCTGACAGAGCGAATCATTTCTGTCACTTCCTCAGGACGCTCATCTATCAATAATACCATCAAAATAACGTCAGGATAATTAGCCGCAATTGAATGCGCAATGTGCTGCAACATCACTGTTTTTCCGGATTTTGGGCTTGCAACCAGCAAGCCTCGCTGTCCCTTTCCGATAGGAGCGATAAGATCAATGACCCTGCCTGTAATGTTCTCCTCAGATTTAATATCACGCTCTAATGCTAAACGTTCAGTAGGAAACAGCGGGGTCAAATTCTCAAACAAAATTTTTCGTTTGGAGTTTTCTGGAGGCTCATTGTTAACCTTATCAACTTTTACTAGCGCAAAATATCGCTCCCCATCTTTGGGAGGGCGGATTTCACCATCAACTGAATCGCCGGTATGTAAATTAAAGCGCCTAATTTGACTAGGTGAAATATAAATATCATCGGGACCAGCCAGATACGAAGTGTCAGGTGAGCGCAAGAATCCAAAACCATCCTGCAAAATTTCCAGGGTTCCTTCCCCAAAAATACTTTCATTTTTACGTGCTTGATTTTTTAATAACGCAAAAATCAAATCCTGTTTTCGCAAACGATTGGCTCCCTCAACTTCATTTGCAACAGCCATTTTTATCAATTCGGAAACATGAAGGCTTTTAAGGTCAGATAAGCGCATGAAGAAACTCGTGAAAAGTGGTTGGAATAGAGAGAGAAACTAAGGTATCCAGGAAGAAGAGCAATACCAACAGGGAAAAAGTTAATTCTGAGCGATAGCTCTTATATCTTAAGACTTATAGAGTACTTTTATTAGGTATAGCCTAAGATTTTACAGATGACTATCAATAAATGCGGTCAATTGAGACTTTGAAAGAGCACCTACCTTGGTTGCTTCGATATTACCATTTTTAAATAACATTAGGGTTGGAATGCCACGAATTCCATATTTTGGGGGGGTAGCTTGATTTTCATCAATATTAAGTTTTGCAACTTTAAGTCGCCCGTTATATTCATTCGCTATTTCATCCAGAATTGGAGCAATCATCTTGCATGGTCCACACCATTCTGCCCAATAATCAACTAATACCGGCATAGATGATTGTAATACTTCTGCCTCAAAAGTTGCATCTGTAATATAGTGAACATGTTGATTCATGAAATCCTCATTCGAATTTGATTTTTTAAATTAATGTTGATCAATTGTACAATATACCAATGAATAGAATAGATCCGTCGTATCTGACTGCAAACCGAATCACAGTTGAAATAGAAATATGTAAGCTTGCAATTGTTATACTATAGAAAATTCCTACAAATGGGAAGTACTGTCGTACACTACAATTAAATTTTTATAGATTCCCAAGAGAAGCTAACTATCAAAATTATACCTTCTAGCTTGTTAAGCAATTTATCAATGGAATTTATTTCATACATAAAAGGATAAAGTGGGATATCAGCTTAATATGTTTAATCAATCTAATGAAAGACAAACAATCATACATTTAATTCAGCGTAATCACATACGCCAAGTATTTATAATGCTTATTGGTTTGCTCCTGATTTCCTGGAGTACGGTACTCATAGCATCTCCGCTACGCCTGGAAATCAAGCACTTTATTAATGAGATGGTTGCACAGCACGGATTCAATCAATCCAAACTTGAAGATGTATTTAGTAGAGTACAATTCCAGCCTTCTATCATTAATCTGATTTCAGTACCAGCTTCGTCAATACCTTGGAATAAATATCGCTCTCGTTTTATCAATTTACAACACATAAAAAGTGGCGTCAACTTTTGGAATGAACATGAACGGAAGTTAGAGGAAGCAAGTCAAGCATTTGGTGTTCCTGAAGAAATTATTGTTGCAATTATTGGCATCGAAACTGCTTATGGTGCAACGACAGGCAAGCACCGCGTAATAGATGCGCTTACTACCCTGGCATTCGATTTCCCTCGGCGAGCTGATTTTTTTAGAAGTGAGTTAGAGCAGTACCTGTTACTTGCGCAGGAGCAGGGTTTCGATCTATTCAATATCAAAGGCTCATATGCAGGCGCGATAGGCTTTCCACAATTTATGCCAGGAAGCTATAGACGCTACGCCATAGATTTTGATGGTGATGGAAAAGCTGATTTAACAGGCAATGCTGCTGATGCAATTGGTAGTGTTGCCAACTATCTCAAGGAATATGGTTGGGAAGCAGGAGGGCCAATCGTAACACGTGCACATGCACTGATTGAGGGTGATCATTATCAGGAAATCTTGCTTGCAGGTATCGAACCAGTTCATACAGTAAGAAAACTTCGCGAAGCAAATATTATCCCCTTGGAGAAGATGGGCGATGAGCGGTTAGCGGCACTAATAGAGTTAAAGGATGATGACAATATACAACATTGGCTTGGGTTCCAGAATTTCTATGTGATTACACGATATAATCGTAGTACTTTTTACGCAATGTCAGTACTGCAACTCGCTGAAGCAATTCGTGCAGCACGAAATTCAAGCTTGCGATAAATCAATAACCTAATAGAGGATGGCATTCGCATTCACGTGGCACTTGGACTCGGATGCGTAGCCGGCTTTCAGTATGAATATAACAGCGTCTAACCGTAAGGCTTTAACTTTACCTACCAAGCCATTGCCATTGATTAAATACTCGCTACTCCTGAATATCTGTATATTTTTCCCTTCTAAATACTACAACATGATCAGCTTCTAGCTTGATGCCGATTTTCTCACCAATAGCATGATTATGGTGGCTCGATATGAGTGATAATACAGTCCTTCCGCTTGATAATCTCAATGTATAAAGAATCTCAGCACCTCGGAATGCTTTATGTATGACCATGGCCTGTAAAGTACTAGTACTTTCATTGTTGTACACAATATCATCTGGTCGTATTAATACATCTACCTCACATCCGGTATGGCAAATTTCATTATCCAATTCGCACGGATGATAAATATCTTCGGTTAAAATTCCCAATTCCATCTCAATCTTTCCTGCAGAAAGCATTCTTCCGGGTAAAAAAACCCCTTGTCCGATAAAATTAGCAACAAAACGGTTGGCAGGACGATGATATAAATTATAGGCTGCATCCCATTGCATAATTTCTCCTTGATGCATAACGCCTATCACATCTGCAACCGAGAAAGCTTCGTCTTGATCATGCGTGACCAGAATCGCAGTAATATGCTGATTCTTTAGAATATCGCGTATTTCTAAACTTAAACGCTCCCGTAAGGTAATATCCAGATTAGAAAAAGGCTCATCCAGTAACAATAAATCAGGATGAGGGGCTAACGCTCGAGCTAATGCTACACGCTGCTGCTGTCCCCCGGAAAGCTCATGTGGATACTTATTGGCCACTTCCGCAAGGCCCACAATTTGTAGCATGTCGGTTACTCGCTGCATACGTTCAATCGCACTACTACGGTGCAGCCCAAAACTCACATTTTCCGCTGCTGTCAGATGAGGGAACAAAGCATAATCCTGAAATACCATACCGACACGTCTTTGCTCAGGCGGCAAGCTAAAACTAGCACAACTAACCACTACCCCGTTAAGTGATATCTCACCCGCAGTCAATGGTTCAAAACCAGCAATACAACGCAATACAGTCGTTTTCCCACAACCGCTGGGACCTAACAAACAACCGATCTCCCCTTTTTTCAAATCAAACGATAAATGACTAATGGTTACCTGCTTACCGTAAGCATGCTTAATTTGGTGTAATTTCAATAATGTATCCACAGCACTATTTGTCGGTCTGTCGCATCAATAAAATAATAGGTACCAATCCTGCTAGCACTAAAGTCACTGACGGTAATGCAGCCTGTTCCCATTCGCCCTCTGAAGTCAAAGCAAAAATACGCACAGCCAGAGTATCCCAGCCAAAAGGACGGGTCATCAAAGTGATGGGCATCTCTTTCATGACATCCACAAAAACTAGCGTGGCTGCAGTAAATATACCTGTTTTCAGCATCGGCAAATGAATGCTTCGTAATACCGCCCAGCCGCTCAAACCGAATCCCATCGCTGCCTCGTCTATGTTGCGCGTAATGCGTTGCATGGCGCTATCAATAGGATAATGGCCGACAGCAAGGAAGCGTGTCATATAAGCAATTAACATTACTCCGAGTGTGCCTTGAATCAGCAAACCAGTTTCAATTTGAAACAACATCGACAGCCATTCGCTCAACTGATTATCAAGCCAAGCAAGGGGAATGAAAATACCCACAGCCAATACTGCTCCAGGTAAGGCATAGCCAATTGTCGCTATACGTACTGCAATCAAAGTAAAGAAATCAGAATACAAGCGGACCGCATAAACCAGCAGTATTGCAATAAAGCAGGTAATCACGGTAGCCATTGCTGATAGCAGCACTGAATGCAAGAGAAATTCAAGATAACGTTGGTCAAAACTTTGCAGTAAAGAATTAGCAGCCCAGATACCCAATTGTATAATTGGCAACACAAATGCAAAAAACAAAACACTGGCAGCAAAACAGCTGATTGCTTTGGCTTTCCAGCCTGAGAGTAAGATACCGCTAGCGCGTGAACTTCTTTTCATCTCTGCAAAACGCATCCGCAATCGGAATTGTTGCTCAATAATAATGAGTACAAAGACAATCACGATCAGTAACGATGCAAGCTGAGAAGCAGCAGGTAAAGAAAACATGCCAAACCACGCTTTATAGATTGCTGTGGTAAATGTATCGTAGTTAAATATAGCGACTGTACCGAAATCTGCAAGAGTTTCCATGAGCGTTAGCATGATACCGCCTACAATCCATGGGCGTGCCATCGGCAGTGCCACCTTGAAGAATCCCTGTTGACGGCTAAGGCCCAGTGATTGAGCTGCCTCTAGTAAGCGCTTTCCTTGTGTGAGAAAAGCATTGCGCGCCATCAAATATACATAAGGATAGAAAGCCAGCGTCATAACAATGATCACCCCACCCCTTCCATATAAATCTGGAAACCAGGTTAGCTCTGACCCCAACCAACTGCGCAGGCTGGTCTGAACCGGGCCGGTATAATCAAATAAGCCGAGTACGACAAATGCGGTAACATAGGCTGGAATGGCTAATGGCAGTAATAATGCCCAGGAAAAAAACCTGCTGCCCGGAAACTCGTAGACCGCAGTAAACCACGCAAGGCTGACGCCCAATAATGACGTTCCGGCAATAACCCCGAATGAAAGCCAGAACGTATTGATTAATAAACTAGGAAGCGTGGTTTCAACGAGATGCTGCCAGACTTCATCTGCTGGCATAAAAAAGGAAGAGAAAACGACAACGACCGGAGCGAATACTAGTGCCGCAACGAGAAACGGGATCAGCCGCCATATACTTGCGTTATGCTTCAAGAGAAAAAAGGGGCGGCTAATATCGCTATTTTTTTCTTCTACAGTAGAATACTTTTCATTATTCACATGCATCCACTAGTTTATCGATAACCAGCCCGGTCCATTAATTTTACTGCTGTTGTTTGTAGCTCTCCGGCTTTGACGATGTTCATTGGATTTTGCTTGAATGCTCCCCACGCCGAAACGACTGGGCTGGGTTTAACCTGAGGATTGACTGGGTATTCCATGTTGACATCAGCAAACAAATTTTGTGCTTCCTCTGAAGATAAAAATTCCAGCAATTTGATAGCTGAGCGCTCATTTTTGCTGAATTGGGTAATACCAGCACCGGAAATATTGACATGCACGCCACTATTATTCTGATTCGGCCAGAAAACTGCTAAAGGTAAAGTAGGATTACTTTCTATCAATCTACCGTAATAATACGTATTGACCAGAGTCACATCACACCGCCCTGCTGCCACAAACTCTAAAGCTCTCGTATCATCAGGTAAAGGATCAGTTGCGAGATTAGCAACCCAGCCTCTCACTATTTTCTCAGTTTCAGCTTCACCATGCTCGGCAATCATCATGGCAACGAGCGACTGATTGTAAACTTTTTTCGAGGTACGCAAGCATAATCTTCCCTTCCATTTTGGATCAGCCAGATCTTCATAGCTAGAGAGATCAGAGGGTTTTACCTTTTGCGTGTTGTAGACAATAGTACGGGCTCGCACCGAGAGACCAAACCATTGCCCTTGTGGATCTCGTAAATAGGTAGGAATATTCGCTTCCAGTATAGGGGAAGAAACGGATTTTAACACTCCCGCGCGGGCGGCTTCCCATAAGTTCCCCACATCAGCAGTAATAAGAACATCAGCCGGTGTTTTTTTACCTTCGGCCTTGAGTCTCGCCAAAAGAGCGCCTTCCTTGTCTGTCGTAAATTTGACCTGAATACCTGTTTCACTGGTAAAAGCATCAAACATCGGCTTGATAAGCTGCTCAATTCTTGCTGAATACACTATGACCTGCTCTGCCTGCGCTATATTAACAACTAGCAGTGGGAGAAAGCAGCATGTGATCGTAAAAAAACGTTTGATAGAAAGTAGTTTACGCATTTAATTTAAGTATATGAAATGTGAGAATATCAGGAAACAGAATCCAGAATCTTACAAAATTAAGAACAATTATACTATGAATAAGAATAATTATTAGTTATACCTCTTTCAAGAAGTAGTGCGTACTCTAATTAGCAAGCTATATTATTAATTGCCTGCAATGGCGCTGTATATTCCAGCCCAAATGCTTCAGCCACCGCTGAATGTGTCACGAAACCACGATGTATATTGAGGCCGTGTTGCAAAGCACGATCATCACGCATAGCATCTAAACCTTCATTTGCCAGGCGCACTACATACGCAGCTGTTTGGTTATTCAGTGCAAAGGTGCTCGTACGCGGAACAGCCCCCGGCATATTGGTAACACAGTAATGCAATACACCATCAACTTCATAAACCGGGTGACTGTGCGTGGTTGGACGTGTGGTCTCGACGCAGCCACCCTGATCAACCGCCACATCAACGATGACCGAACCACGGCGCATATGTGATAGCATATCCTTGGTGATTAACCAGGGTGCACGTCCACCCGGGATCAATACCGCGCCAATAACGAGATCAGCCTGATAAACGAGTTCTTTGATATTAAGGCCATCACTCATACGTGTTAATAATTGTCCCCGGAAAATATCATCCAAATACTTCAAGCGTGCATGACTCACATCCAATACTGTTACTTGAGCACCCATACCAACAGCAGCTCTGGCAGCATTAGCACCTACTATGCCTGCTCCCAAAATTGTGACATTGGCAGGCGCTACCCCGGGAACACCACCCATCAGAATACCCCGGCCACCCAAGGTTTTTAGCAAGTAAGAAGCCCCTATCTGAATCGCCATTCTTCCAGCCACTTCGCTCATAGGTGCCAATAATGGCAACTCGCCCGATTCTGTTTGCACGGTTTCATAAGCGATGCCTGTCACCCCAGCAGCCAGCAGCGTTTCGACCAGTGCTTTATTTGAGGCCAGATGCAAATAAGTGAAAAGAATCAAGTCGCGGTGTAAATAGCGGTACTCCAGCTCTGTTGGTTCCTTTACCTTGACCACCATTTGCGCAGACCAGGCATCTTCAGCATTAGAAACAATATCAGCCCCCGCTGATTTGTAATCTTCATCAGCAAAAGAGCTTCCCAGCCCTGCTCCAGTTTGCACTCGAACCTGATGCCCATATCCCACTAGCGTATGGACGGTACCAGGCGACATCCCGACACGATACTCATTATCCTTAATTTCCTTGGGTAATCCGATAATCATTACTTGATTCCAGGTTTTATTGATCAGAATGACTCTTTTACTCTTTTTCTTACCTCTTTCATAGCGCCATCTCTATTAATCAGTTACACAAATAGATAGATTTGCCCTACCATAGATAATTTATAATCCGACATTGGCTAGAAACTTTCAATCCCTGTTATTGATTGAACCCTAAATAGTTTCAAGAAGTATCTTTGAAACAGACCTGGAAAATGCTAGAAATTCAATTTATTTGCGAGTCTGATCTATAAATCGGGATAGGGGCAGTCAGGCTACCTGACTGATCCCCTCCCACACCACCCGGCATGCGGGTCCGCACCGGGCGGTTCGAGAAGTTGAGGTCATGAGAGACGGGGCGCGCCGAGTTTGTCGAAATAGGCAATGGTCAATACCCGTTTGATGTCACCATCGCTATTCCGCCACCAGCAGCGCGCATTTTGCGCCACTCGCTTT
>NZ_FNDH01000094.1 GCF_900100485.1 Nitrosomonas sp. Nm132
TTGTTTGACTGCCTATTTTTGTATCTCCTCCCCTGGCACATGTAATCGATTGATTTATATTTGTTCTTTAGAATGCTTTAAAAACGAGGGATGCTCCGAGATCAGGTTGTCTGAAGTTGTTGATACACCCAACTAAATAGCCTCACTATTTCTTACTGTGATTAGATGGATATAAATTTCTTTCAAAGAAGAAATTGATTCCCTACTCCAAACTTAACCCAAAAATAAATTAAGAAGAATTAATGTATGAGAAGGTTTCAAAATATGACTCAAACTAAAATTATTCTGTATATATTTATCGCCATTGTGCTATCCGCTTGTGCCGGGCCCAAGGTAAAGCTTGATAGCAATTATTGGAGATCAGGCTCGAAGACGATTGCAGTAGTGATGGATCCTGCCCCTGCACAGGCAGCAGCATATAAAGTAGGAGCACAGGGCTTATTGGATAGCGCGATCAATACCATGATGGCATCAGGTTTGGAAGGTCATTTGAAAACGATTAAGGTTGAAGAGGCGATTACGGTTAAACAAGACCTCGAAGCTAAGCTAAATCAGATGGGGCATAAAACGATTCAAATAGAACCGCTCTTAACATATGAAAAGCTACCAGACTTTAAAGCGACATCTTCTGAAGGATACTTTAGTGAAAAAGATATTAAGTCTTTGCTCAAAGATGAAAAAGCGGATGCAATTGTGTTTATTTACACGCCAAAGGTCGGTACTGTGCGATCGTATTATGGTTTTGTTCCGCTAGGAGCACCGGAGGCAACCGCAACGTTTACTGCTGATATGATATCTGCCGGCGATAACAAAATACTGGCAAACTTCAACACTACGTCTGTTAGCCCGATAGAAGGCAGCTGGGACCAGTCTCCTGACTACCCCAACGTCAGCGCAGCAATTATAAAGAACTTCCGAGCAGCACAGATTTTATTTTCGACTGAAGTGCTTGGGAAATAAAGATTATTCTACTATTGACTTAACCCATGACGGGAAATCCCCCGGCTATGCCGGGGTGGCAGTAAAAGTTTGACAGATACGGGAGTCCATCAGCGAAACTCCATTCGTGAGCCGCCTAGCCCCAATATTGCACAAGCATTACAAGCAGGAGGGGATTTGTCGGATATTCATTTTTTCATTTGTATGAATCGTATTGCTACTCATAATTTGTTGTTGAGCAAAGAGCTTTTTTTGTATTTTCTGGTCGAAGTCGCGGCAGAAATGAGGCTTTCTTTAGTTACAGGACATAAATCATCTACCACATGATTTATTTTATGCGGTAAAAGTCAGTGATGATCATGGAAATGAGTTATCCAGGAGTAAGCTTGGCGGAGACCTGGAAGACAAGTTTCTGGTAAGGACAGCCACTTGCGAGTAGAAAGCGAATACGGCGGGTATTGCGCAGGATGACGACACCGATTTTAATCAGTTTGAGGCGTAATGTGCCCACATAGACATGAGCCAGTTCTGTGCCTTGCAATGCAAGGCGCCGTATGGTCTCCAGCAGGATATAGGTCAGCGAGGACAGTAGCAGACTAAAATTCATTAAGGCCATTGAAAGTGTTAGTAGATAGCATAGGATGGATCAGCAATTTGATGCTGTTTACTCGCAAGAAGGCCGCCCCTCGATACCGCCGGAACGGTTGTTGAGAGCTTCACTCCTCCAGGTATTGTTTACGATCCGCTCTGAGCGGCAACTGGTTGAGCACATTGAATACAACCTGCTGTACCGGTGGTTTGTTGGGCTGGGCATAGACGAAGCGGTATGGAATTACAGCACCTTTACGCAGAACCGCGATCGTCTGTTGGGCAACAAGATGGCTGGGCATTTTTTCACGGGTGTCAAGGAACTGGCATCGTGGTCGGAACTGAGCAGTGACGCGCAATTCAAGTCGTGACTTTAAAGGAGAAAAGCAGAGTAAATGCCATCCATGAATCTACCACTGATCCTGGTGCTCGCCTGGTATGCAAGAGTGACGGTGATGCCAGCCGTCTCTGCTACATGGGCCATGTGCTGATGGAGAATCGTAATGGCCTGGTGGTGGATGTAAGTGTATCAGCGGCGACGGGGGCACAGCCGAGCGGGAAGAATCGTTCAAGCTGCTGCAAGTTAATGTCAAATCAGGAGCCACAGCAGGAGAAGATCGCGGCTATGATACTGATGCACATATCAAGGCAGTACAAGAGTCGGGCATAATTCCACACGTGGCTGCCAAACGCAAAAGCAGTGCGGTACCGGATGACATTTGTCAGAGCGAAGGCTATACGATCAGTCTGAAGGCTCGCAAGCGGATCGAAGAAGTATTTGACTGGATGAAGACAGTAGGTGGGATGCGCAAAGCTGAAGCTGATCGGGCAAGAAAAAATCAGCGGGTAATTCAGGTTCGTTCCAGCCATTTCTTTAAAAACATAGTTTCAGGCTGAAAGTACCGAGTTTTTCAACGGCCTGCTAGGCATGCCCGTGCTCCTCATAATCTAGCACATGCAAATAATAGAGAACTCTAGCCAATTTTTGGTTTATTGAACAATACCCTTATCTGATGAAGAACCCTATTCAATCATTTGAACCCAATATTGACGGCCGAGATTTCGTCATCGGTGACCTGCACGGTTCCTTCACTGCGCTGGAGAAGCTGCTGGAAGGTCTGAATTTTAACCCGCTGAAGGATCGTATCTTCAGCGTTGGTGATCTAGTTGATCGAGGACCCGATAGCCAACGGTGCCTTGAGCTGCTCTATGAACCGTGGTTTCACGCTGTACTTTCCAATCACGAGCAAATGATGCTGCAGGCGTTCAATGGTGGGGAAATGGGTTACTACTGGTTCCAGAATGGTGGCTTCTGGGGCCAGAAAGCATTGAGCGACTGGAACAAACGGCATCTATAACCGCCAGCTGGCAGCAGCCTTGAACTCTTTGAGATGCTGGATCTGGTGAACGAGCTGCCGTTTCTTATCACAGTACAGCTGAAGAGTGGCAGGAAAATCCATGTTATCCACGCCGAGCTTCCACCTGGCCAGGTCATCACCGACACCGACTTGGTTGATCCTCAGAAGGTACTTCAATACGCCCAGATACAGGATCGAAACGGCGACTGGTTTCTTTGGAGCCGCTTCATTTATTACGACTTCTACCACCGTGCCAACCTTACAGATGAGGACAAGATTAAGCGTATTGTTGCCAATCGCTTTGCACGCGGTATTCCAATATTCAATGACCAGCTGAGTCACATCGTCAGTGGTCACACGATAATTCAACGCCCCCTCACCATTCTTGGTCAGACAAATATCGACACCTGCGCCTACGGTTGCTACGATGACGACAAGTCCAAATGGGAAGCGCTTCTTACGTGCGTTGAGCTCGATACGTGGCGCTTCTTCCAGGCAACGCCAGTAGCGTTTCGTGAGGTTAAGCCACTTGAGGTTACGTGGAAAGACTTTGACAAACAAGGCTATCACTGTACCTGGACTATGGCTTGGGAATCGATAAAGCGCTGGCGACTCCTAAAAAAGTCTCTCACAAAAAGTATGATGGATGAAGCATGAACGCTTTTCCTACATCATCGTAAGTTGAGCCTGATGCAATCAGAAAGCATGTGCTATAGGCATACATGGACGCCCACTTTTTGCCAAGCTTTCAGTTAATGATTTTGAGAAAGTAAAGATTGCTGCCATACATCCGGACTTTTTATAAAGGCATA